>DRHT01000044.1 GCA_011053055.1 Halopseudomonas sabulinigri
GTACAGTGGCCTGGATGGCCGAAAAGGGGCTGCAACGCGCTGAAAACGCGACTGAGGGCGATGAAATCGTTCCTGAAATGTTTTTTTTGTGAGCCGAGGTCATAATCGCCGCCCATATGGCCGGTATTTCAGACCTTCCCTAAGGACGCTCCTCTCATCTACTGAGCTGCCCAAGCCAGAAATTCAGCCTGAATCTGCGCTAGGGCTTTTCAATACTATCTCCGTCGACCATTATCGCAAGCATGTGAAAAACATAGTTAAGCAGCTGCGAGGAGTACTGTTTTATATTTTTCCTTTTCCCAACGATTTCATCCTCGTTGACATGCCGCAATCTCAGGTACGCCTGAATCGACTTGCCTTGCGCAGCTTCTTGCAAATGAGTGCTTATTCCGAGCGAACGCCAAACATTCAGTTCTTCGATGCGCGCCTTTGGCGCAAGCAAAATATTTAATTCCCAGCGCCTTTTAGGTATGACCTTCTCAAGTGAGTTGATGAATTTTTCTGCATCATCCAAGCAGGTAAATCGTATGCCCTGCTTCGTTTGGCTGGTGTTTTTTTTCCAGTAATCGATACACCACCTAATGGCTCCCTTATCTTTCCCGAATGCGTCTCGCAAAAGCGAGATCACTCTGTCAGTTTCCTTCGCTGTAGCCCTATCTTGAGGCCTTATGGGCGCTAGTGGGATCCCGATAGCGGTTGAGCTCATGCGCTTTGGAAAATGTCGCCGATTCCCAGCTTTGGTTACTAGATTTTGTATTTGCGTCGCCGCTTCCAGCCACCCTTTTATTTTCGTTTTATCAATGGAATAACGCACACAAAGCGTCGAGATAGGGTCACCCCCCTCAAGATCGCGAAGAACTGTGTAGCAATCAAGAACTGTAGCCCTCGGTTTTGGTGATGCGTACTGAAAAGCCTCAGCTGCCATAGTGCCTATATCGCTCGACTGGAATCTTCGGGACATCGGCGCAAGCCGTTTAAGAATTTCGGGGCGCAAGGCTGACAACCTGACGGCGATGCCACTATCCTTAAAATGAGTATTTATCGTCTGAGATGAAAGCCCACTCAGACTAGAGATATGTTCTTTCTCGAGCACTGGGTCGTATTTTGTAAGCCTCCTCCAGATAAAAAGACTTGTCTCATGGATGTAGTACAGAAAGGTCGTATCGGGTGATAGGTGCCCGGCAAGACCAGCAAGCGCACTGTACTTATCTCGGTCACACATCGGGTTTGAGCAAAACAACTCTGACCGTATTCTTTTAGCCTGCTCTAGACTGTATCCGGTCAGTGCTTCAATCAAGTCAGGGGATTCCTCCATTACAATGAATAGGGTTGTCAAAGTACTGTGCCTGAGGTGATGAAAGGAGAGTTCGTCCAGACCTTGGAAGCTTAAAAGAGCTTTTGTCAGACCTGAAACCATGGTCCCGCTGTGAGGAACCGTCACCGCATGTGATTCTGAAAAAAGCAGCGTGCTTAAGTGATTCTTATTTTGTGTGCCGCGTTGGTAGACGTAATGACGAAACCTTTCTAGCTCACTAGGTAGTAGCAGCAGATAAACGGGGACTCTTCGACGTGCCGAGTCTGTTTTATTGTTTCCGTATCGATTGCTCACAACGTAGAGCCAGTGCTCATCAGACCTTTCAATGTCAGAAAGCCTCAGCTTGAGCAACTCCCCTCTCCGCATTCCGGTGCGGTATGCCAGGATCAGAAGCACCGAAAGACCTTCCTTCGTGTCTCGATCTAGGCCCGTCAGGTTCTGAATACCCTGAAGCATGCCTTGGTAATTGTGTTCCGGGATGAACCCTGCCCTTACCTGTGACTGCTTTTGTGTATCGCCCACGCACTCAAAATAACTTGTTAAATCTGGTAGGCCGTACTGATCCGACTGGCATGCAAATCCGTGCAAGTCTTGCAAACGACCCTGAAGGTAATTCTGCGACGAGACTTCATCCCCAGGCTTGAACGTGAGTATCTGCCGATATATTTGTTCGAGCTCGTTCTCATCCATGTCGTCGATGTCAGCTTCATTTGTATGAAACAGCCACAGACGAGCGAGAGCAGAGAAATAACGCCGCGCTGAAGAGACCTTGATTTTTCGGTATGTAAGCCTATCGAGAAGCCAGTCAACCAGAATGGCGGCATTGAAGGGGAGTGCCTGATTGCGTAGTTCCTGCAGCCGCTTTATAGCTCGGGCAGGTGTGTTCTTTTCTCCAGAAACCTCTGACTGCAAAGCTTCACGAGCTTTCTTAATCACAACATCCACGGGCGTTATGCCGCCAACATGTTCGGGATGCTTGAGTATTACCCGCTCTGGTGCACCAGTTGCTAGGCTACTTTTCGATACGATTTGTACATCACTCAAAGAGAACGTATTCGGGGTATTTTCGTCGAAGCTTTTCAGAAGCCAATTCTGTACAAACTTCGGCGGTAGTGACACCGAACCCACACGACCCGCTGCACACTCTAGCAATGCCTGTGGAAGCTCAACACCAGGTAATGTCTCTGTTATCGTTTGGGCCCCTTGGCAAAAGGTACCTAAGCTAATGATTGACTTTTTTTGAGAGCGGCTAGCCATTCTGCTCTCGATAATCGCCCAGACGCTCGGTTGATCTAGCACTTCGAGTTTTTCTGAAGTTTTATGAATCTTTATGTGCTGGAGCTTTAAAAGCTGAGCGAGTGTTCGGTTGTCTGGATAAAAACGCTGAAGTGTTTGCCAACTCGTGCCGCTCTCAGAAGAGACCCTATCATTCAGAGGGTCATTACCTCCACTTAAGACCAAATCTATCCAGACATAGGCAGTATGACCATCGGCAATCTGTAAAGGCTTCGGTTCGCTGACGAGCAGATTTGCAAGACTGGTAACCGCCCGTGGATTCGCCAGACCACCGTAAAAAACTGCAGAAATGAGCACGTCTGCAAGCCTGACTTTAAGGTCGGGCGAGTGTTTTTCATTAGCTAACTTTTGTAGCCAGCTTTCGTAGAACCTCCCTGCATTAACTCCTGCCTTGAAGTTTTTTTGACTACGGCTGCTAGTGGTTCGAGGGATCCTGGCGATCATCGACGGTATGTCCAGCTGCCACCAACCCTTCTCGTTGCCCGTTGCTACGTAGCTAGCCAATGCATGGTAAGCAATCCGGAGTCTTGTGCTGTCTTGATACTCCGTCCGGAGGAAGCCCTGAAAGCTCTTTACTTGGGTATTAAACTCCTCACTATTCACAGGCTTTTCTGATAGTGCAGGTAAGTGGGCAGCGATCATGCTGGCCATATTGCTCAGCACCTGTGCTTCGGCACTGGATAACTTAGATTTACCTTTTTCAGCCCGCATTGCCGAGCCATACATAGGTCTACCCATCGGAACGACCTTGACTGGTAAGGGGAATGATTTTCAGTTTTATACAAAGTTGCTCGATTTTGAGAGCAATCGTCTCGAGAGACTTAATACTCATACCGCTATACCGAGTTAGGCCCTCCTGCCCGGGCTTAGCGTGCCCCATCCAGGTATCAATCGACTCCCCAGAAACCATTTTTTGCTGCGACAAATAGGTACGCAAAAAATGGCGGTGCCAGTTGGGTGGCAGATCTAAAACACCGGACCAGAAATGCACAACACTCTTAGGTGACAGCTGAGCCATTCGGATATCGTCAATCGCACTCCCCCTATCTATCAAGAAGAAAAGCGGGCTCTTGCCATTCAGAACGCTACTGACCTGTTGAGCAAATTCAGGAGATAAGCTTTGCATCTGTACATGCAGTTTTTCTAGGTGCTCTATGTAGAGTCCGATCTGAGTCACAGCTATATCTGGCAAAACTAGGGTTCGTGCAGAGCTGGTTGTTAATCTCGACTCTTTATCTGAAATGAAGATTTTTTTACTGATAAGGTCGATGTGCTCTATGTCATCAAAGGGATCTCGAACGGGACGATGACCGGTAGTGAAATTAAGTAAATGGAGCACGTACATCACATAGCCGTAATGGACCTTATCCCAGCCCTGGCCTTGTAATGCCTGAACGTTTTTTTGTAGATGATCGAAAATACCAGTAACTGCATTCTCTGTGACTACAAGCTGTGAGCCGCCAAGCGCGACCTTGCTCTCAATGGGATCCTGAGTTTCAGCCCGCAGCTCCTTTTCCCGGTACCTTTGATATGCCTTGTAGATGGAAACGGAGTCATACTGAGTGTAATAAAGCCCTGCTTCCTGGATGTCCGGGTTACCGGTAATGAGAGCGATAAGAACATCGTCTACTCCCTGATGATGCAGAAAATTCGCCAAGTGATCAGCGATTTTCCCAATCGACAGGTTGGTTGAGTTCGCTTTATTGATCTTTTTGAGAAGCGCTTCAGCTTGAAGCTCAAGCTCTTGACTGTCCGTTTCAGGGAAGTGACGCATCACCTCCGCGCTACACGGCACTGGGAGTACTACAGGGGTTTGTTGCTGATCAAGCAGCGATCGGTGGCTCTTTGGCAGCCGATGGGCTGGCAATGCTTGACGATACAGCCAATAAATTTCCTGTGTCCCGAGAAAGTATCCACTTCCCACCTCCTGAAAGTCCCTGTAAACAGCTACCGGCCTTGCTTGTAGAAGTTTCGCAGGCTTTCGACCCGTTGCTAAAGCTAAGTACAGCATGTATGAAGCGTCGCACTGCTGCATACGGCTTTTGAGCTCCGAAATCAGTATTTCAGTTTCATATTTGCTTAACCTGTTAGTAAGGCATATCAGCCGTTTTTCACGCCTTTCAATGCTGCCAGCAACGGTTTTCGCATGCACAGCACTCAGGACGTGCGATCTACGTAGGCTGGCTGGGGCGCTTCTTTCAAATTGTGTCGCCAAAAATACACCGGACGTTTGGTTGTCCGCGCGGCGCTCTGATGGATCTTGTGTAGTATCCGAGAGGATCGGCTGAGCAGACAGCTCGATATAGGCGGGAGTGTCCTCTGTCTCGGCCACATCGTCGCCATGCAGCTGGTCCGGCTCCGCCGCTGATGCGACGTCGGGATAGCTACCGAAATCGCCGTAAGATTCAATAGCCTGATTCGTATCTCCCGTTCTTAATGAACCTGTCGGTTTCTCATGCTCAGCGGCTAACTTATACGCATCAATTACCGCTTCCCCACTGCTGGAGCTGGACGTGCGGAGGTTTTCCAAACTCTCTGCAATCAGGTCTCTAAGGATCCGCCGTACCGGCATCAGTCGTTGATGAGCATAGCTCAAGCTGTCGTCGGACAGCTCTTCGAAAATCAGGTCAATTCTCGACACGATTTCCTCAACAGAGTGCCAAGCAACAGCTAGATATTTATCAACTTCTATGGCACGTAATCGCTTTTGGGATTTTGTTCGATCCTCATACAACAGGCGAAATACCATCATGGCTCTCAATGGTCTTTCAGGTTTACCGAAACGCTTGTGGTGCTCCAGGGCAGCGAGTAACACTACAGCCTGAAAACTTTGCAGCTCGAGCGTGTCCGCTGGTGTGCATAAAAAAGCCTCAGCTTGAGCTTCAGAAATTTTCTTATCTCCTCGCAACGACTCAAGGGTCTGTAACAGCTTTTGATCTTCGGCAGGCCTATCGCCTATTGTTTTGTCGGTAATGTGTTTCTGCGCGAGATGTATCAGCGTCGTACCGTTGTCAGCATTCTCGGTGAATTTAATCAGGATTCGGTTGGCTCTCTGTACGAGCGCACCGATGGTAGTGGGATCTTGCCTTATTGTGAAAAGCGCGTTTATCACTAGCTATTGCCCTTAGATTGCTTGGACAGCATTTCCTCGAGCAAGCTTGGTTTTGACGGAGGAGTTATTGGCGCGGCGATGCGTTGTGCAGCAGATCGCGATATGCCGCAAAGGCTTTCAAGCGCGGTAGCCGGTGTGCGCGGCCGGTCACCAGAGAAAATTTTCGGCCATAGCAACTCGTGCTTTCTTAACAACTGGAAAGCGCTTGCTTGGTAGCATTCATTAATACCAACAAGGCTAGACATGCCCAATTCAGCCATCACTGCCCGCTCTTCAATATCAGCTAAGGGTGCTTGATGGACGACCGCGTAAATCGTAGTCATGCCGCGTCTGCGCAACTCATGAAACAGATGCCAACCTGCAAAAAAATGGTACTTCTTCAGCTCTAACAGCCCTGACTCTGCCTGCACGACATGCGCTGGCTGCAACTGCTGCAGCGTGTTCAGCATATCGTCGCTGAACTGCTTTAAATTCATCTGGTCATCGAGCTCTAGAGACGCCTCCACCGCTGAAACTATCGCAGAGTGGGGGTACAGATGGCTCAACTGTAGCTTTTTATATGACGCCATAATGGATTACCTCCAAGCAGGCTTGAAGCGTGGATTTTTAAATTCTTAGCCTTCGCTCGTAACGCCTGTGCTTGCCAATAATTGGAGGTTTTTACTACCAGCCACAGCAGAGTCAATGACTTCCAAGCGCAAATTGCTTCTAGAAAAAAGTAGATGGAGCCCAACGCTTCGCCCTTATCGGAAGGCCATTTCCGAGGTGAAAAGTATCAAATATTCAGGTCGGTCCATTTTAGGCGATACTCATTATTCTTCAACATATGAATCATAACGACCTGTGAGCTTGAGCCCATGACGCGCTACCTCCCCACAGAGAATGTGATTAAACGACTACGTTAGTGCCTAATCGGAAAATGGTGAAATCGCTTGAAAGCCTTGATATGCTTGACTTACACTAATTTATACAGCTTAATGACGCTTAGCGCCGCTAGGCGACACTGCCCTCCGAAGGCAATACTCACCCTCTTGTGCCACGGTGCGGCTAAAGGTCAAAATGACCTCGCATTACTTATATGCACCCGTAGCTCAGCTGGATAGAGTACCGCCCTCCGAAGGCGGGGGTCACTGGTTCGAATCCAGTCGGGTGCACCATCTCGTTATAAATCAACAATTTACACCCCCTCTAAATCGACAAACTCACAAGCCGATCCCTGCCCCAATCAGCTAACACTCAATTTCGAGTCAGACAGCTGATGAATACCATGACATCTAGCTCAAATCACGAGCAAACCCTTTAAAATCGTCAGTGCCCAGTTTGTGCCCAATAGGGCGCTGCGGTTTGCTCAATCTGTGTGTGGCCCAGGCCTGCGTATAGTGGGCCCTCCGCCTGCGAGTCTCCTTTAGCATTAATGAGCTGTGGTTGCCGGGCGTTGTTTAAAGGCAATGAGCATCACGACAATGGCTAGCATTAGCGCTGCAGAGGCTGAGTAACGGCTCAGCTCCAGACCGCCGCTACTAATCGGCTTGTCGAGAAAATCACCGACTACCGCACCCAATGGCCGAGTCAGAATGAACGCGGCCCAGAACAGTACGGTATGCGAAATCTTAGTTCGGTAGTAAGCCAGTGCAATGGCTGCCAACAGCCCGCCGAAGATCAGCGCACTGGCTAGATAACCTAGCCCCTTGGTGTCGGCTACCCAGTCACCGAGAGCAGTACCAAGGGTCTGCGAGAACATGATGGTGACCCAATAGAAAATTTCAGACTTGGGCGAACTGACAGAGCTCACGGCGACCGAGCCCATCGTCTGCTTCCAGACGAACAATGATGTCAGTAATAGTCCTAGCAACAGTGCTGCCCCTCCAGCATAGCCAATACCCAGCGAGCGGTCGGCATAGTCGGCAAGGGTGGTGCCTACCGTGGTAGTGGCTATGATGGTTGCCCAGTAGGTCACCGGATGGAACTTCTTCGAATACATCTGGAAGGTGACGGCGACTATGAAAATGGCGCCGAAGATAACGGTGCTGAGCAGGTAGCCAAAACCCATAGACATGGATAGGGCATCCCCGCCGGTCTCGCCAAGAGTTGTCGCGAATATCTTGATGATCCAGAAGACCAGTGTGACTTCGGGAACCTTGCTCAAGGCCTGCTTTACTTCTGCGTTCATTTGTTGTCCTTGATTGCCGGATACAGTCAGGCAATTATTGATGAGCACTCGTCAAATCGCCGTGAAGCAGCGCGGAGATAGCATCGCGGCTAAGAAAATAATGGTGAAACCACACCAACAGGCAGTGCTTCAGATTTTCGAGATAGCCTGCTGCTGCCTGTCTTGCAGGGTTAGATAGACCACTAATGCAACGATGATTACCAAGAATATCTCGCTGGTACCGACAGTACCGAAGCCAAACCCACCCTTGGCCACCGACTTTGACAGCAAGTCACCACAGGATGCGCCGAAGGGGCGGGTCAGTACGTAGATCACCCAGAAAGAGGTCACCACACCCAGCTTGAATACGTAATGGGCAATGGCCACCACACCGATCAGTCCTGCGAAGATCAGCGCCGAGACGCCATAGCCCAGATTCATGCTTTCACCCACCAGATCGCCAGCAGCAGTGCCCAGAGCGAAAGTAAAAAGGATGGCCAGCCAGTAATAACGCTCACGTTTCGGCGTATCGATACTGGTGATCGACAGGGTCTTTTCCTGGGCATGCCAGATGAAAAAGGTCAGCGCTAGCAGCACGCTGAAAGCAACAGTGGTGACCTCCAGCGACACACCGAGGTTGTCAACCAGGTTATCGGTAATCAGGGTGCCTACAATGCTGATCATTACCACCGTCGACCAGTAAATCCACGGCACATAACGCGATGCACGCAACTGCACAATGATGATGGCCAGCAGCGGCAGCAACATGACCAGCGAGGTCAATGCCAGCCCCCAGTGCAACTTGTATATCAGCAGATCGGCTCCGGTCTCACCAACGGTAGTCGAGAGTATTTTGATTACCCAGAACACCAGCGTGACCATCGGTACCTTGTTCAGCATGGCCTGCGTATCTTGCGGGACGAGCTTTAGCATGATGCTTCCTTGTTTGAGAGGCTTTGTTTGGCAGCTTATTGCTGGAAAACGGCGTGAGCACTTGCGGGCGGCAACGTTTCGATCAGGCATAAACCAGCATGCTGTGCACTCTGAGTAATGGCGGACTGCGGCTACGCCGTGATCAATCCTTGGCCTGCTCTTGAAGAAGCAGGTGCTTGGCGTATTTGCCGTCGCTTGGCGGACGGCAAGTGCGGAATAGGTCGAGATCAGGGTGGTAGGCATTGGTGTGCACATCCATCAGGCCCAATACCGAGTGGAACAGATTGTCCTGTGACACCGGCTGTTTGCCCTTGGCCTCCAGGCAGCTTTCGGTAATGCCCTGGCGTTTTTCCATGCCGCTGGAAACCCACATCAGCATGGGAATATGAGTCTGCTCGCTGGGTGCCATGGCGTAGGGCAAACCGTGCAAATAAAGGCCGCTTTCACCGAGTGACTCGCCATGATCCGAGATGTACAACATGCTTGTATCGAGGCGCTGACTATTGCGCTTCAGCAGATCAATGATCTGCGCCAACACGTGATCGGTATACAGCAGGGTGTTGTCGTAGGCATTGACGATGTCGCTCTGCTGGCAACGATCCAGTTGATTGCTCTCGCACACAGGGGTGAACTTTTTGAAAGCGGCTGGATAGCGCTTGTAGTAGGCCGGGCCATGACTGCCCTTCATATGCAGCACGATCACAGCATCATGGGTGAGGCTGTCAAAATACGCCTGCAGGCCCTGTAGCAGAACCTCGTCATGACATTCGCCGGTAGCGCACAGGGCCGGCACATCGAAGTGCGAAACATCTTCGTACGGCACCCGGTCGCAAACCCCCTTACAGCCGGAGTTATTGTCCCGCCAAAGCACATTTACCCCGGCTCGCTGCAGCACATCGAGCAGGCCTTCGCGGCTCTTGGCCATGCTGTCCTTGTAGCCATCCTTGCCCACATTCTGGAACATGCAGGGCACCGATACAGCGGTGGAAGTGCCGCAAGCACTGGCCTGTTCGAAGTTGATCACGCCGCGTGCAGCCAGCTCCGGGTTGGTCTCGCGGGCATAGCCGTTCAGCGAAAAGTTAGCGGCACGGGCGGTTTCACCGACCACCACCACGGTCACCTTCGGCTTGCCACCCGGCAACAAACGGTAGGCATCTTCGCCAACCACCTCCAGTTGCAAGGGTGTAGCAAATTGGTGCTTGAGGTAACTGTGGGTGGCCGCCACTACATTCGACGGCACCAGCATCAGGCGTATTTCACGGTTGTTGCGCACCAGCGAGGCATAGGATTGATAGCTGGTCGCGGCAATAGCGCCGATGCACAGCAAGGCCACGGCAATACCGCCGAGCTTGCCCGACAATTCGCGCTTCCAGCCACGCTGCAGCAGACGCACACGACTCATCAGCAGCATCGGCAGTCCGGCAAACAGCAACAGCAAGCCCGCCATCCGCCAGCTCAACAACTCGGTGGCTTCTGCCGGATCAGTCTGCAAAGTGTTGGCCAGCATGGTCGAATCAATGACGATGCCGTAGCTGTACATGAAGTAGCTGGCCGCTGCCGAAATCAGCAGGAACAGCGTCAGTAGGGCTTTGGTCGCCCGCCCCCAGCTGAGCAGGCTAAGCAGGCCGAATAGCCAGCACAGCACAAACAGCGGCATGCTGATCAGAAACCACTTGTTCTCATTCGACCAGCCACCGACACCGGTCCAGACGGTGTTCCAGAAGCTGCCGTTCATTGTCAGCATCAACCAGAAAGCGACCGCCAGAGTCAGGCTGTTGCGGCTGGCAGTGAAGGTCCAGCGGGCTGGAGTGGCAGGGGCGTATTGCGACATTACTAGCCTTAAGTATCCATTACGGGATACGAGGCTAAGCAAGTGGGCATGAAAAAATCGTCAAAACACTGTGAAAAATGTATTGGCTTATGCGTCTTGGCCGGGTGCACCATTTCCTTTAAGATCAATTTTCGAAAGCTTAACTATCAGGCCCTTTCGTGCTCGGCCATCACCCATCCCTGTCGCTCAATAACACGACACGCCATACCTTGATAGCCTGCTTTTTCACAAAATCCGCTGACCTGCGCGCGCCCCAAAAGCCGAGTCCGCCACAGAATTCGGTATGACTGAATACCTTTGCAGCCGCCAAGATAGTTACTTCAACAATTTGCTGCTAACGTGATTCGCATCAATTTGGCTCGCGCTGAGTCAGATACATAACGGATTAAGTTAGTGATGGCTGCATCGCACGATATTGAACGCCTAAGTCAGTTGCTGGAGGCCGTTGGGCGGGCCGACGAACATGCCTTTGAACAGCTGTACCAGCTCACCAGTGCAAAGCTGTTTGGCATCTGCAAGCGCATGCTGGCGCGGCGCCAAGACGCTGAAGATGTGCTTCAGGAAATTTACATCCTGGTTTGGCGCAAGGCGGGTCAGTACGATGGGCAGCTAGGCAACCCCATTACCTGGTTGGCGATGCTTGCCAGAAACAAATGCATTGACCGGATCAGGTCGGGGGGCTTCGATAACCACCTTGATCCCGTAGAACTCGACGACCAAGACCCGCTAAATGCGGATGCTACGCTCGACCAAGACGGCGTTCAGCGCCGCTTGAAGACGTGCATGTCGACCCTCCAGGAAAAACATCGAACGGTTATCCAGATCGCGTTTTTTGACGGTTGCACCTATGACGATTTGGCCAAGCGCACCGGGGTACCACTCGGCACTATGAAGAGCTGGATACGCCGGGGCTTGCAAAGCCTCAAGGCTTGTCTCGAAAAATGAACAACACTATGAATATTGATGAAGGTGACGACCTCCGCCTGGCCGAGTATGTGCTAGGCGTGCTGGATGCGGACGAGCGCGCTGCAGTAGAGCAGCGTGTAGAAAGCGACCCAATGTACGCCCAGCATTTGGCTGAGTGGCAGGAGCGGTTAGCCCCGATGCTTGCTGAGATATCCGATGTCGTGCCACCGGAGTTTATCTGGGCTCGGATACGTGAAGAGATTCAACTAAGGTCGGCGCCAACACAGGCTCCGCAAGCCGCGCAGCAGCCGGGCACCTTGTGGTCGAGTCTACTGCTGTGGCGCTGGCTGACCGCATCCAGTCTTGCCGCAACCTTGGTATTAAGCGCGTTGCTGTGGAACAACCTTGCGCAAGAGCCAGTCGCCGACTCGCTTATCGCCGTCTCGTTGCACCTGGAAAATGGTCAGACTGCCTTTACTGTCGCGCTCGATGCCAATCGGGAGACGATGATAGTAATACCTGTAGCAGACGTGGACTTGAATGGCAGGGTGGCTCAGTTGTGGTTGATCGCAGGCAACGCACAACCCCTATCCCTGGGATTATTATCAGATGCTCGCCCGACCGCCGTCCGTGTACCAGCCGATATGCGCGCACTGGCTGAGGCGGCCAATGTCTTTGCAATCTCGCTGGAACCAGCTGGCGGCTCGCCTACTGGACTGCCCACTGGGCCGGTGGTGGCGCAGGGCGCTTTGACTGAGATTTAAGCCTTACCGATGATTGGCTGGCCAGCAGATACCTGCTGGCCAGCCACCTCCCGCTGGCCTCGTACTTCCTGATAGCCCCCCTGTTCCACCGCGCATACATTCCCCGCTGATTAAAAAAAACGCCACAAGTGCATCTTTTTTTTGCTGGTGTCCGTAACTACATGGAGGTAACGGTAAAACAATCAAAAAGGAGTTTCCCCATGAACCGTCTTTTTCAACGGTCTTTAATCTCAACCGCTGTACTGGGTGTATGCCTTGGCTCGGCAGTCAGTTTTGCTTCAAGCCACCGTGAAGCACCTTTTATTACCAAGGCGCCCAAGGTAGACGGAACTGATTTTTACATGTTCCGCAGTTATGAAATTGGTCGCGAAAATACCGTGACTTTGATCGCTAACTACCTGCCCCTGCAGGATGCCTACGGCGGACCGAACTACTTTGATCTGGACCAGGATGCGATATACGAAATTCATATCGACAATTCCGGCAACGCACAGGAAGACATCACCTTCCAATTCAAATTCACCGACGTAGAGCAAGACTTGCAGCTGGCAGTAGGCGACTCGGGCGCTACCGAGCAAGTCTCAGTGCCGTTGAAAAACATCGGTGGCATTGGCCCAGGGCCAGGCGATACCGGGTCGGTTCAGATGACTCAGACGTATGAAGTTTCCGTCATCAGAGGCGACAGACGCACCGGCACCGCAGAAAAAATGATGAACACCCTGGATGGCAGCAATACCTTCATCAAGCCGGTGGACAACATCGGTGGTAAGTCCTTTTCCGACTACCAAGGCTACGCTGAAGAGCACATCTATGCAGGGGCTTTTTCCGGTTGCAACGGCGACGTTCGCGTTTTCGCCGGCCAGCGCCAGGAAGCCTTTGCGGTCAACCTGGGTGAGATATTTGACTTGGTTAACACCAATCCGCTGGGGCCGCGCAATGCGGAGACCAATGATCTGGCAGACAAGAACGTAACCTCGCTAGCGCTGGAAGTACCTATTTCCTGCCTGACGGGTGTAGCGGCTAACTCGGCCGGGCAGCCTGTGCTTGGCGGGTGGACCACTGCCAGTCTGCGTCAGGGTCGCGTACTCAATCCGCAGCCTATGGCTGACGGCACCGGTGCAAGCGTTTCCGGCGGTGCATACACCCAGGTATCACGTCTGGGTATGCCGTTGGTTAACGAAGTCGTGATCGGTCTGAAAGACAAGGATGCGTTCAATGCGAGCCAGCCTATGGACGACGGCCAGTTTGCTACTTACGTTACCAACCCTACGTTGCCTGAGTTACTGGAAATTCTGTTTGCCGGTACCGCTGTAGCGCCCAACATGTTCCCCCGCACCGACCTGGTAACAGCCTTTCTGGAAGGCGTACCCGGCGTCAATATGCCAGTGGGTGTAACAGGCTCTGAAATGCTGCGCTTGAACCCGGCCATTGAAGTGACGGCCTTTGGTATGCAGAACGACCTGGGTGTGCTTGGTGGTGATAACGCCGGATTCCCGAACGGTCGCCGGCCGATTGATGACGTAGTAGATGCATCTTTGCGCGTCGCCATGGGCGCTTTGATATCCGATGCCACGGTTGCTCCGAACAATACCGCACCGTTCACCGATGGTGTGCAGGTTGATCCAGCGAATCTGATGGTTAGTTTTCCTTACCTGAATACGCCTTTGCCCGGCGCACCTAACTAAGGAGGGATCATCATGTACCTAGTCAAAACCTTAGGTGTGTTGGCGCTCAGTAGCCTGGTGCTTACCGGCTGCCTCAGCGGCGGCGGTGGTGGCGGAAATGACAGCGCAGATGGTGGTGGCGGTGACGGGGGCGGCGGAATGCAGCCAACGACCTTTACCGCTCTGGTGCAGGATATTTTTGCACAGACTAGTGATACCGCTGAGCCTGTGGATATCAATGCGCTAGACATCACCTATGACGATCAGGATAACGAGGATGCCTTCAACGATCTTCTTAGCCAGCAGTAAAGGAGGCCGGGGCGTTCGCCCCGGCTTCTACCCCCTCATTTTATCTGTGCTGCTTTTGCCTTCCGCGGGCATAGCGGCACCGATTGGTCCTGATGTGCAGATACCGTCTCGCGAAGAGGTAGTGCTACGCATCGACAACAGCTTGCCAGTCATTCCAAAGGCCGAGCGCAATAGCCCCGAACTGTCCCCGGCGATACTTGCGCTGCAGGTGCGCGAGCTTATCCAGCGTTCGCGAGAAACCGGAAGCCCTCGGCCGCTTGGCTTGGCCGAAGGCTTGCTCGCTCAGGTGCCAGAGTCAGAGTGGACGCCCGATGTTTATTTGATACGCGCCACCGTATTGCAACGCTTGCATCGCTTTGACGATGCCGAGGCCGACCTTGAGCGCGTATTGCAAGCCGACCCGGATAATCATCAAGCCTGGCTTACCCGCTACAGCATTGCATTGGTACGGGGCGATATTCAGGGTGCCGAACAGGCCTGTGGTCTGCTTGAGAAAGTGCTGCCAGGCTTGGTCGCGCAAAGTTGCTCGGCAGAGTTGGCAAGCATGGGCGACGCGCCGGAACAGGCCTTTCAAGACCTGCAATTAAGCATTCAAAATAGCCGCAACGCACATTCATCAGAGCGTGACTACGCGCTGGTAACCTTGGCCGATATGGCTAGCCGCTTAGACATGCCCGTGGCTGGCAAGCTCTGGGCTGAGGCGCTATTGCAAGCTCCGGATGATTTGTATCGGCGAGCCCGCTTTGCCGACTGGCTGCTTCTAAACGATCAAGCCAAAGCAGTACTACCCCTCACCCGTGATTATGTAGCAGTCGATACACTTGCCGTTTTACGAGCGGTGGCAATGACCGACCTGCAGCACCCGCAGCGCCAAACATTGACCGAAGATCTGCAGCGCCGCTTTCAGGAGGCCAGCTGGCGCGGCGAGTTCTTGCATCAATGGGAATACGCACGTTTTCTGTTAGACGTGCAGGGTGATGCCCGGGCAGGTTTTGAGATGGCCGAGGCAAACTGGCAGACCCAGCGAGCCTACCCGGATCGTCAACTGTTAGTGCGCGCTGCTATAGCTGCGGGCAAACAAGACGACCTCAAGCGTTTAGGCGTTGAAAGCGGAGCAGCCTTATGACGCGCATCGTATCGATTTTACTGCTGGTGCTCTTTGTCTGCGGCTCAGCACACGCACACAAAGCCAGTGACAGTTTTTTATATTGGGATGCCGCAAACCAGGACTCACCGGGGCGTCTGGATATCGCCTTGGTCGACCTCCTCGGCGTGATGGTGCTGGATAGCAATGGCGATAACCAAGTCACTTGGGGTGAGCTGCAAGATCAGCAGAGCGGCATCACCGAGTACCTTGCAAGCCGCATCAGTATGACCGCCGGCGAGCAAAACTGCGCAATGGATTGGCGAATGGCAGGATTGACCCAGCACAGTGACGGCAATTATTTGGCCATGGAGGTAAAGCCCAACTGCCCGACTGAAAGCGTTGAAGAACAACAGCTGCAATACAACCTGTTCTTTACCGAAGACCCACAACACCGAGCCTTGGTCATGGTGCGCAAGGACGGCAACGAGCGACTCACTGTGCTCAGCCCCGGTCAACGCAGTCTGGCGCTGGCAGACAATCCAGGCCTGCTCCAGACCGCAAAAACCTTCCTCTGGGAAGGCATGGTGCATCTATGGATCGGCTACGATCACATCCTTTTCCTGCTCGCGCTGATGCTGCCTGCGGTGCTCAAGCGTAAAAAAGGTCGCTGGGTAAGCGTTGACAGCATGGGCTCCGCGGTCAAGGAAGTTGCATTGGTTGTCACCGCCTTTACCCTCGCGCACTCAATCACGCTCGTAATGGCAACACTAGGCTGGGTGCGCTTCGATATTGCCTGGATCGAGACCATCATCGCGTTATCAATAGTTGCAGCGGCGATCAATATCGTCTGGCCGTTCCTCGGTGGAAGGCTCTATTTATTAGGTTTTGGCTTCGGCCTGATTCACGGCTTTGGCTTCGCCAGCGTACTGTCTGACTTTTTGGTGAATACGGGCTCGCTAGCCGTCGCCCTCGCCAGTTTCAACATCGGCGTCGAGTTGGCTCAGCTAGCCATTGTTGTAGTGTTTGTACCGGCGATTTTTTTGCTGAGACGCCAGTGGATTTACCAACGGGTAATACTGCCCGTCGGTATTACCCTTATCGCGTGCACCGGCATGTATTGGGTGTGGGATCGCATACCGCTGGCCTGATTAGCTGCCAAAAGCACGATGGTGCCCGGTAACAATGATGCAGCAAAAGCATCGTTACCGGGCATCACCAAACTACCCTCCCTCGCCTTACTCCTCAGAACGCCCTGCACTATCACGGTCATGCTCGTAACGCTTTGACAAAGGCAGCAAAGGCAACCATCCCTCACGCCGAACTGTCCAGCTCTCATAAGTAGGCATCAATTGATCAGGCGCATCTAGAGCTCCCAAATGCACCTCTATTTCGTCTGCACTGCGAGCAAAAACCGACGAACCACAACGAGGACAGAAAAACCGTCCCGCGTAATCGTGCGTCTCACCCTCAATGCTCACCGCTTCCTCAGGGAATACCGCCGCTGCATAGAACAATGCTCCATGATGCTTGCGGCAATCGAGGCAATGACAAACGCCAACCCGGGACGGCAAGCCCAACGCAGTGATGCGCACCTTGCCGCAAAGGCAGCCGCCAGTGAATTTATCCATACCACGCCTCCTGTAATACGGGGGGTCGTCATGTCTAAAGCGAGCATCAGCTAGGCGTTTCCATCAGGAGCACCTATAACAAGCTATTCGAGACTAACGGCAAGATCAGAATGGATGATATGCCACTACACTTGGTTGTATGCTGCTCTAGAGTCTAGGACAGACAAAAAGGATGATAGACATGCGGTTAACGACTGATGATACGCCGCCAGTGGTACTGATCGTGGACGATCAGCCGAGCAACATTCGCGTGCTGAGAGAAGCCGTGAAAGACCTTGGAAGCATCCACTTCGCGACATCTGGGCCTGCTGCAATCCGTCTGGCAAAAGAAATATTGCCAGACCTTATTCTGCTGGACATTGAAATGCCCGGCATGGACGGCTACGCCGTTTGCAGCGAAATCAAAAGCCTGCCCGCTCTAGCGGAATCAGCCATCATCTTCGTTACAGCGCATGAACGAGCAGAGCATGAACTCCAAGCTCTCTCCTTTGGGGGGGTCGACTTCGTTCAGAAGCCACTGAACGTTCCCGTCGTACGAGCGCGAGTAAAAACTCACCTAGCGTTGCGATATGAAGCGAAACAGCGCGCGCTAGCACACCGAGATCTAGAAGACGTAATCCACAATCTTCCCGCCTTCATAGCCTATTGGGATAAGAATTGGCGAAACCAGCTCTGCAATGACAGAGTCGGAGCATGGTTCGGTATCACCGCTGACGCCGCGGTCGGCATGTCCCTCGAAGAGCTAATGGGGCAAGCCTGTTACGCAAGCGTCGAGCCATATATGAAGGCTGCAGAGAAAACCGGCATGGCGCAGTCATTGGACCTTGAGGTAAATACCGGTCGTCCAACCCGCCGTTATAGTCAGGTATCTCTTGTGCCGCGTTTTGAAGCGGGTGATTACATCGGCTGCCTGATGCTGCTAGCGGACGTGACTGAACGTAGAACCGCTGAAAAACAGCTTTTCGCGGAAAAAGAACGCATTCGCGTTACCTTGAACTCTATTGGCGACGCGGTTATTGCCACCGATGATCAGGGCGTTATCACCTTTATGAACCCAATTGCAGAAACGCTAACCGAGTGGCGCGCAGAGAATGCATTAGGTAAACCTATTGAAGAAGTAATGCCGCTCCAAGATGGTGGCGACGGTAGAGAGCTGCGAAACCCGATATATCTCGCGCTCGAGCAAGAACGCGTGGTCGGCATGGCTCTCAACTGCAAACTCATCCAGCAGGGCGGCCATGCATTGGAAGTTGAGGACTCCGCCGCGCCAATCCGTGATGAAAGCGGCAACATAACCGGCGCAATAGTGGTGTTCCACGATGTAAGTGAAGCGCGGGCCATGGCGATAAAAATGACGCACCTGGCCAACCACGACGCTTTAACCAACTTGCCGAACCGAATGCTGCTGCAAGACAGGTCAGAGCAAGCGTTGCAGCATGCGAAGCGGCAAGGCCAGCGGGTTGCCATGCTGCTGTTTGATATCGACAACTTCAAAATGATCAACGACACCCTGGGCCATAGAGTCGGCGATGAGTTGCTCGTTCAGGCAGCTCAGCGGCTTCGTGACTCTTGCCGTTCAGTAGATACGGTTAGCCGCCAAGGGGGAGATGAATTCATCATCTTGCTCCCGGAAGTAAACAACGTGGATTACGTAGTTAATACTGCGAATAAGTTGCGCAACCTGATAGCCGCAGAGTTTCGAATAGCAGGAGAGTCCTACTCGCTCACCACCAGTGTCGGCATCAGCCTGTACCCCGATGATAGTAGAGATATTGAAGATCTATATCGCCACGCAGATTCGGCAATGTATCAAGCCAAACAAGAAGGGAAAAATCGTTATCGCTTTTTTTCGCGTGACGTAGAAGAAAGCGCGCGCAGCCGGCATGAGCTGGAACAGAGCATGCGCCAAGCAATAAACGATGGCGCCTTTGAGGTCCATTATCAGGCGAAGGTCGATGCTGAGGCTGGACTTATATACGGCGCTGAGGCTTTAGTACGGTGGATCAGGTCGGACGGCATACGAATGTCGCCAGCCGAATTTATTCCATTAGCAGAAGAATTAGGACTGATCATCCCGCTAGGGAAGGTCTGAAATACCGGCCATATGGGCGGCGATTATGACCTCGGCTCACAAAAAAAACATTTCAGGAACGATTTCATCGCCCTCAGTCGCGTTTTCAGCGCGTTGCAGCCCCTTTTCGGCCATCCAGGCCACTGTA
>DRHT01000045.1 GCA_011053055.1 Halopseudomonas sabulinigri
CAGGCAAAGGCCAAAACCGCGCTCAACAGCTCTGAAAACAGTTCCAGCTAACGCCGCTACCCATTAAGAAAGCCTAGCGCTTCAAGCCAACCATAACCAACAGGCCAATAGGCTGCTGGAAACCAGCCCTAATAGGCTCCACCAGCTACTGTGGCGTAAACGCCGACTGAGATCATCCTGGTGATGATCCGACAGTACAAAGGGCAACCCGCGGCGCGCAGGCTTACTCAGGGCATGCACTACCGGTGCCTGCCCTGCAATGCGGGCTTGCTGCTCAGCTGTCTGATTAGCCGCCCGCCGCACTCGCTCCCATTCCTGCATATCAATCTTGCCATCACCGTTACGATCAAAGCGCGCCAGAAGGCTCGGATAGTCCGCCTTCCAATTGCTGATAACCTGGCGTGAAATCGCATTTAGGTCAACAGCCTCACGCCCACCGCCACGGCTCTCAAACCAGCCAATCGCATAAAGGGGTTCCTCGGCCAAAAACCATTCCTCGGTGTAGCGGTAACGCTTGCGCAACAGGCTACCGAGCAGCCCTTTGGATACCGAAGCCGTTGCTGGCCAACGTTGAGTACCTTCCCAACGCCGTCGATACTTTGGGTGCACTTGCGCACCCAGCGGGTTGATCCAGCAGGCACCAGTGGGGTCGCGAAGCAGAAAAGGGCGCTCAGAAACACCCTGCTCTACCGTGCGCCATTGATTGTCCCTATCAGAACGACCGCGATGCTCTTCCACGCGAAACCGATACCACAGACAAGGCTTTTTCCCCAGCGGCGAGAGCAAAGGCTCGTGACCACCCGCATCCAGCATACCGTTGAGTTCAACCAACCCCTGGGCTGCTGAGCGAACACGCGAGGTGGGGGTATCTTCAATCCAGCGTGCGCGCTGCAAACGCGTCAGCATGAAACAGAGGCAAGCCAGTGCGGCGAGGGTCGCCAGACCGGAGAAAAGATAATAATGCGGGTAAGACAACCACATAACCCCATGTACATCGATCATGAAAACAGGGCTCGCATGTTTACGTCAGCTGTCTCCTGCGCAGTAAATTGCAGTAAATCAGCCGATTTGAACGCAAACAGCCGCGCCAGCAACACTTCAGGGAACTGTTCTATACGCACGTTATTGATATTAACTGCAGCGTTGTAAAGCTCGCGACGATCAGCTATGCCGTTCTCCAGACCGGTGATACGTTGCTGCAGGTGCTGAAAGGACTCGCTGGCCTTGAGCTCAGGATAACTCTCCGCCAAAGCAAAAAGCTGACCTAATCCGCTACGCAAAGCGGTTTCCGCAACGCCCACAGCCTTCACGTCACTCTGCTGACGGGCGCTGGCGACGGCGCTGCGAGCCGTTATCACTCGCTCAAGCGTCTCGCCTTCGTACTGCATATAACGTCGACAAGCCTCAACCAGTTTGGGAAGCTCGTCGTGGCGCTGACGCAAGAGCACATCAATATTGGACCAGGCTTGGCTGACGGCGTGCTTCACGCTCACCAGCTGGTTGTAAAGCATGATGGCGTAAATCAGCGTTACCGCCAGAATCACAAGAACAAGCAGGGTTATCAATTCCATTGAGTCAAATCCTCTCGAGTTACACCAGCGCAGATAAATCATATCGCCCTGGGGTTTCACCAAACAGCGGCAGGGTGCCGTTACTATAACGGCAGAAAGCACGAACAGGCATGGCCTTTTCGCCTAAGGGGAAAGCAGAATATGCGGTAAACGGCGAGCAAGGAATGCTCGACGCGCCACCGCCGAAAGGCGGTGGGGTCTTGGGCTGGTTCAACTTACTGAAAAAGCGACTCGCTGGAGAGGCCGTGCTGCTCGAGGATGTCGCGTAACCGCTTCAACGCCTCGACCTGAATCTGCCTCACGCGCTCTCGGGTGAGGCCAATCTCACGGCCAACCTCCTCCAGGGTACTGCTCTCATGCCCGCGCAGACCAAAACGGCGAGTGACTACTTCACGCTGTTTCTCGGTAAGCTCTGAAAGCCAGCTGTCGATACTGGTATTCAGGTCGTCGTGTTGTAGCTGATCACAGGGGTCGCTGCCTTGCTCATCGGTCAAGGTATCGAGCAACGTCTTATCCGAATCCGGCCCCAGCGACATATCAACCGAGGCAACCCGCTCGTTCAAACCCAGCATGCGCTTAACATCTGCTACTGGCTTGTCGAGCAACAGTGCGATCTCTTCTGGAGAAGGCTCATGATCCAATTTTTGCGTTAACTCGCGCGCCGCACGCAGATAAATATTGAGTTCTTTCACCACATGAATCGGCAGACGAATAGTGCGCGTCTGGTTCATGATTGCGCGCTCAATAGTTTGCCTGATCCACCAGGTAGCGTAAGTCGAAAAGCGGAAGCCACGCTCTGGATCGAACTTCTCTACCGCACGAATCAAACCGAGATTGCCCTCCTCGATCAGGTCGAGCAGCGTCAAACCACGGTTAACGTAACGTCGAGCAATTTTCACTACCAAGCGCAGATTACTTTCGATCATGCGCTTACGACCCGCCGGGTCACCCTTCTGCGCGAGACGCGCAAAATGGACTTCTTCTTCGGGTGTTAACAGAGGAGAAAAACCGATTTCGTTGAGATACAGCTGAGTTGCATCCAGCTGTTTGGTGAACTCGAACGCATTTTCGCGCTTGTGGTTACGCGGCGTCGCTCTTTTTACGGCAGTGATCGATGCAGGCATTGCGCTCTCCTCATCATCCTTGACACCACGCTCAGCAAGCGTGGGCTGATCTAACATGGTCTGCCCTGACTGTTTCTTATTTTTAACTGCCATATACACGCCCCATTTCCAGTCAAAACGCGGTATGAACACTACTTCAGCAGCGGCCTACCACCAATCGACATGCAGGCATCGATCGGGCCGCCCAACATCCATACCTGTGCAAACATCTCTGCTTGTGCAGGCAGCGTGCCTGTAAGGCATGACAATTATGTGTCCGCCCCAACACCTTAGCATCAAGATTTAGGCAAATACGCCAACGGGTCTACAGGTTGGCCTTTTCGTCTGATCTCGAAATGCAATTTCACCCGATCAGTGCCGCTGCTGCCCATCTCTGCGATGGTCTGCCCTACCTTGACCTGATCACCCTCTTTAACCAACAAGCGACTGTTGTGCGCATAGGCACTCAAGTAAGTCTCATCGTGTTTGATGATGATCATCTCGCCATAGCCAATCAACCCACGACCCGCATATACCACCGCGCCGTTGGCTGCCGCTTTCACAGGCTCGCCCAATTGCCCGGCAATATCAATCCCTTTATTCAAACTGCCGTTTGACTGAAAACGTGCCAGCAAAGTGCCACGTGCGGGCCAGTTCCAACCCGCGACAGTAGCAGGAAGTGCGGGCTGTGAAGCAGGCGTAGCGGCCGGAGACGCAGGCGCAGCAGGTGGTCGGGTAGTGGTGGTCGTGAGGCCAGGCTTGGGTGCAGTGGTGGGTCTGGACACCACAGGCGTGCGCACCGTGGCCGGAATAGGTGTGGCACTGCGTGGCGCATTAGACGAAGGTCTAGCGGCGGGAGCGCGTGATGCAGTCCCGGAATTCAGATTAATGCGTTGCCCAGGATAGATGGTATAGGGCGCGGGCATGCGATTGTTGCGGGCAAGCGCTTTCCAGTCCCAACCATAACGGAAGGCAATTTGATAAAGCGTTTCGCCACGCTGAACTGTGTGGTAACCAGATGTAACCGTGTCAGCCCGCTGCCCACCACGTCCACGTTCATCAATGGGGACTGTACCGGACGGCCCTGCGCAGGCAACCAGCAGCGTAGCCAATAAAAACACACCAAGCTGTTTGATTTTCACACCCGCCTGTAGCCTGTAACGCATACACCAACCCATTCCCAGGTTGGCTCCAGTTCTTTCTCTACCAAGCCGTAGAAAACGCTCTCCTCAACAGCCTGTTACTGCAAATACCATTCTGGATTCAGGCCGCTGAACGCCGTCCCCACCAATCCAATAACAACACTAATACCACGGCCAAGGCCATCAATGCCAACCCGCTTTGCCAGAGTGAAGGCTCACCGCTGATGCTCTGATACTGCGCTGGCAGCAGGTTATTCTGCAACACGGGCACCTGTTCGCCGTGGCTATTGGTACGCCAGCTGAGGGTTTCCTTCCAGGGCCAAACCTTATTCAGCGAGCCAATCAACAACCCGGTAAGAAAGGCCAACGTGATATTGCGGGCATGCCCCAGCAGCCACGACAACAACCGCGAGAAACTAAGGATACCGATCACGCAGCCCAACATAAAACAGCCCAACAACACCAGATCGAAGGTCTTCACGGCGTGTAGAACTCCGCTGTAGAGCCCCAACAGCAGCAGTATAAAGCTGCCAGATATGCCCGGCAGTATCATCGCGCAAATGGCGATACTGCCGCCGAAAAATAGCGTGAGCGGCGTCACACTCAATGTCATGGGTGACGCCACCGTGATCAGATAAGCAAAACCACAGCCGGCGATCGCTGCCAGAATTGTCCAGGGGCTCCAACGCTCAATCTCGCGGCCAACCAAATAGACCGAGATCAGAATAAGGCCGAAGAAGAAGGACCATACCAGCAAGCCGTGTTCGGCAAGCAGGTAGCTGATCACACGGGCCAGTGTGGCGATACTACAGAGGATGCCTGCCAATAACGTAAACAGAAAACCACCGTCGATGGCCTTCCAGGTGTCGTTAAAACGACCGCGCGCTAACCACAGCAACTTGTCTGGCGTGCAGGCGGCAATCGACGCCAGCAAACGATCATAAATACCGGAAATAAACGCGATGGTACCGCCGGAAACGCCAGGCACCACGTCAGCTGCACCCATGGCGATGCCACGCAGAAAAATTAGAATGTATTCCCTCAACTGCACTTTCCCTTCGAGTAACTCAGGAGCGGATCGCGCCCGCCAGTAAAGGCACAAAGCGAACCGGTTCTACCTGCTGATAAATGAATTCTTCGCCGTTGCGTACTACCAACATCAAATGCTGATCCTGCTCACCCACGGGTATCACCATACGGCCGCCGTCAGCCAACTGACTGAGCAACTCGCGAGGCACTTCAGCCGGTGCAGCGGTAACCAGAATGGCATCGTAGGGTCCGTATTGCGGCCAGCCCCAGTTGCCATCGGCGTGGCGGAACACCACATTACGGATATTGATGTCTTTTAGTACGACCTTGGCGCGCTCCTGCAGCGGATAGATGCGCTCCACACTAAAAATGCGCTCTACCACCTGCGCCAGAATGGCGGTTTGGTAACCCGAGCCTGTGCCTACTTCCATTACCTTGTCGAGCGGGCCACCACCCAGCAATAGTTCGGTCATGCGCGCGA
This sequence comes from Halopseudomonas sabulinigri, assembly GCA_011053055.1. Taxonomy (GTDB): domain Bacteria; phylum Pseudomonadota; class Gammaproteobacteria; order Pseudomonadales; family Pseudomonadaceae; genus Halopseudomonas; species Halopseudomonas sabulinigri_A. The sequence continues at coordinate 5,327 of DRHT01000045.1, forward strand.
CTATGTATGGCTGGGACAGCGTTTGATTATGCCCGATAGGCAGCGCCGTATCTTCGTAAGCGCGGTGCGCCAGAGCTTCATCCACAAATAGATGCCGGGGTGTACGGCGGATAGCTTCCAGCACGTGCAGATTACGAATCCCTTCCTCGAACAGCCGCTCGAGCAAGCGCTCGCGGGTCCGCTGGGAAGTCATGCCAATACCGTTCTTATAATGTTCGTCGCGCGCCATACTCAACCTAGATTACCCAGCCAGTCCTGCAGGTGATCAAACACCTCGTAATGGGTCTTATCGACCCGCAGTGGTGTGACCGAAACATAGCCCTGCAGCACGGCGTGAAAATCGGTCCCTTCACCGCCGTCTTCGGCATCACCTGCCACTGAGATCCAGTAGCCTTCCTTACCGCGCGGGTCAGTCCACTTGATCGGCTTAGCCGCACGCGACCTATGCCCCAAACGCGTCAAGCGAATTCCTTTGATCTGCGCCATTGGCAGATTGGGAATATTCACACTTAATACCGTGCGCGGTGGCAAATCCAGCTTATCGTGGGCTTCAACCATCTGCCGCGCGATGGCCGCAGCGACCGGTAGGTTATCGGTCTGTCGCCCCACCAGCGAGAACGCCATGGCCGGGCGGGCGAGAAAACGACCCTCAAGGGCGGCCGCCACTGTGCCCGAATAGAGCACATCGTCACCCAGGTTGGCGCCGAGGTTGATGCCGGAAACCACCATATCCACAGTGTCTTCAAAGAACGCGTTCAAGCCCAGATGTACGCAATCGGTCGGCGTGCCATTGAGGCCAATAAATCCGTTCTCGTGTACGAAAGGTCGCAGCGGGCGGTCAAGGCTCAAGGCGCTGCTCGCGCCGCTGCGGTCTTCTTCAGGGGCGACTACAACACAGTCGGCATAATCCGCTAATGCGCCGTGCAGGGCTTTGATCCCTGGCGCCAGCACACCGTCGTCATTGGCAATCAGAATACGCATCAGTTTTCGCTTTCTATCCCACCGCCAGCCTGGCTGACCAGTTCTACCAGCTCGCGCAGAACCGCCGTCGCGAAGCAGCCGGTGGGCAAGGTGAATTCAAGTTCGAGACAATCCGAGGACGGATAATGCCACGTCAGACCGGCAATGGGGAGGCGTAAAATGCGCCGCGCCTGATCCATCCCGGCTTGCGCCAACCACTCTGCCAGATCAGGCTGCTGTGCTGCCACCTTCTGTTCCATTTCCGCCTGCGCGCCACTACTGGCCAGTTCGCCCGCGCCCCACAGCGCGGCAGTAGGATGCAGGTCGAGCTGCGCAACACGCTGATCATCAGCAGCCAGCTCCGAAGCCGGAAATTGGCTGCGACTTTGTGTAAAGGCCAGACAATCTCCGGGCAATACGGAATTCCAGTTACCGGCAGCCACACGCTCGGCTAGCATCTGATTGAACAAATAACTACGCGCCGTAGACAGTAACCGCGAGCGAGTGCCTCGCGCTGGCGGATAAGCGCAGCGCTGCGCCCAGTTACGGGCATCTTCCAGATTACCGCCCGCATAACCAAAGCGCTGCGGCCCAAAATAATTAGGCACGCCCTGCTCAGCCAGCATCTTGAGACGCGCTTCGAGCGGTGGCTTCTCCGCTTGCAGTTCGGTCAAACGTATCAGAAACCGATTGGCGCTGTGGGCGCCGCGCTGCAGTTTACGCTTGTGCCGCACCTGCTGCAGGCAACTAAGATTGTCACCCCAAAGTGACGACAAATCGGGGTCTGCTTTCCCCGGAAGCTGAAGGCTAAACCACTGCTGGGTCACCGCCACACGATCCTTGAGACCGGCGTAGCTAATGTCACGCAGTGAGACGCCGCTAGCTCTTGCCAGCTTGCGCGCTACTTCTTCGGTATTCAGGCCACGCTTTTCGATCAGCAGCCAAAGATGCTCGCCCTCACCTGAGAGCTCGATATCCAACACTTCAGTGACGCGGAAATCTTCCGGCGCGGCTTTCAGTACAGCGGCGCCACAGGGCTCACCCCAAGCACGCGGCCCAAGCAACTCAGCCTCAAACATGGGCGATCAACAGGGCAACGGCATGCACCGCAATACCTTCTTCGCGGCCAGTAAAGCCCAGTTTTTCAGTGGTGGTGGCTTTAACGTTAACCTGATCGAGCGTGATCTGCAGATCTTCGGCGATCAGCTCTCGCATGCGGGCAATATGCGGCGCCATTTTGGGCGCCTGGGCAACGATGGTGGCATCGACATTACCGACCTTCCAGCCTTTGCCCTGCACTAGGCCGACCACATGACGTAGCAGCACTCGGCTATCTGCACCGGCGTAATTGGCGTCGGTATCGGGAAAGTGCTGGCCGATATCACCCAGCGCAGCAGCGCCGAGCAGCGCATCACTCAACGCGTGCAGCACCACATCGCCGTCTGAGTGCGCCAACAGGCCAAAACGATGGGGAATCCTGACGCCCCCGAGAGTGACAAAATCACCCTCGGTGAAACGATGAACGTCATAGCCATGACCAATGCGCATGCTGCCACCTTACCCAATCAAATGTGCCAAGGATTCTACCGCCTTGGCACACCAAGGGACAGGCTAGATCAGCCCCAAGGCCTTGCCGTGATGGCGCAGATGATCGTCAATAAAACTAGCGATAAAGAAGTAGCTGTGGTCATAACCCGGCTGACGGCGGAGCGTCAACGGGTGCCCAGCAGCGTGTGCAGCAGCTTCCAGCGCTTCCGGCTTGAGTTGCTCAACCACGAAGTTATCCGCTTCACCCTGATCAACCAGCAGCGGCAAGCGCTCCTGCGCATTGGCGATCAACTCACAAGCATCCCACTGCTTCCAACTTTCACGGTCATTGCCAAGATAGCTACCCAACGCTTTGTGCCCCCACGGACAGTCAAGCGGATGAGTGATGGGTGCGAAGGCAGACACCGAGCGATAGCGACCGGGGTTGCGCAATGCACACACCAGCGCGCCATGCCCGCCCATCGAGTGGCCACTGATACTGCGCTGATCACTGACCGGAAAATGCTCTTCTACCAGTGCAGGCAGCTCATCCACCACATAGTCGTACATGCGGTAATGCTCTGCCCAAGGCTGCTCTGTAGCATTCACATAAAAACCCGCGCCCAGACCGAAATCGTAGGCACCGTCAGCATCGTCCGGCACACCCTCACCACGCGGGCTGGTATCTGGCATCACTAATACCATGCCCAACTCAGCGGCGAGACGCTGGGCGCCGGTCTTCTGGCTGAAGTTCTCATCATTACAGGTAAGCCCGGACAGCCAGTACAACACCGGCAATGGCTTGCCTTGATCCGCTTGGGGCGGCAGATAAATACCAAACACCATGTCACAGCGCAGTGTTTTGGAGTGGTGCTTGTAACGCTTCTGCCAGCCACCGAAGCTCTTGTTGGCAGAAACCAATTCAAGTATCGAATCCATTAAAACCTCTCACGCGGGAAGCCGGTTGGCGTAACGCCTCAGGCTTCCCGCTGTCACTTAAAAATGAATGACGGTACGAATGCTCTTGCCTTCGTGCATCAGGTCAAAGGCTTTATTGATATCTTCCAGGCCCATGGTGTGGGTGATAAAGGTATCCAGCGGGATCTCGCCCGCCTGCGCCTTCGCAACATAACCCGGCAGCTCGGTACGGCCTTTTACGCCACCAAAGGCGCTGCCACGCCAGACTCGACCGGTCACCAGCTGGAACGGACGGGTGCTGATTTCCTGACCGGCACCGGCCACACCGATGATGATGGATTCGCCCCAGCCCTTGTGCGCGCATTCCAGCGCGGCGCGCATCAGCTGCACATTGCCAACGCACTCGAAGGAGAAATCCACACCGCCGTCGGTCATCTCAACAATGACTTCCTGAATCGGCTTATCGTGGTCCTTAGGGTTAACAAAGTCAGTAGCGCCCAGTTCTCGGGCGATATCAAACTTGGAAGGATTGATATCAACCGCAATAATACGGCTGGCCTTGGCCATAGTCGCGCCGATGATCGCAGCCAAACCAATGCCGCCCAGACCAAAGATCGCAACGGTTGAACCTTCGGTCACCTTGGCCGTATTCAGCACTGCACCGATGCCAGTGGTCACGCCGCAACCCAGCAGGCAGACTTTTTCCAGCGGCGCTTCCTTGGGGATTTTGGCCAGCGAGATCTCTGGTACTACGGTGTATTCAGAGAAGGTCGAGGTACCCATGTAGTGATAGATCGGCTCACCTTTGTAAGAAAAGCGCGAGGTGCCGTCGGGCATCACACCTTTGCCCTGCGTGCCGCGTACCGCCTGACATAGATTGGTTTTCCCAGAAGTACAGAACTTACAGGTGCGACACTCCGCGGTGTACAGCGGGATCACGTGGTCACCCACTTCCAGCGACGTTACGCCCTCGCCGAGTGCCTCAACAATACCACCACCTTCGTGACCGAGAATGGCCGGAAAAATGCCTTCCGGATCATCGCCAGACAGGGTGAAAGCATCCGTGTGACACACGCCGCTGGCGACGATACGCACCAGCACTTCGCCTTTCTGTGGCGGCGCCACATCTACTTCAACGATTTCCAACGGCTTGCCAGGAGCAAAAGCAACGGCGGCACGGGATTTGATCATGGGAATTCTCCTCAGGGGTGTTTACGATGCCATGCAGTGTAGTAGACCTATGTTTTGTGGATAATAGCCCGCACAGCAAAACATTATTGCCATGCAGGGATAATCAATGAATCAGTGGGAAGGGATTGACGAATTTGTCTGCGTGGCCGAGCTGGGACACTTCAGCGGCGCGGCTACCCGCTTGGGATTATCTTCTTCCCATGTCAGCCGTCAGATCGCGCGTCTTGAGGATCGCCTGCAGACGCGCCTGTTCTATCGCAGCACCCGTAAGGTCAGCCTGACCGAAGCCGGCCAAACGTTTCTACAGCATTGCCAGCGCTTGCAAGACGCCCGCGACGAAGCGTTGCAAGCCATCACTGATCTCGGCAGCGAACCCAAGGGCCTGCTGCGCATGACCTGCGCCGTGGCCTATGGCGAGAGCTTTATCATGCCGCTGGTGGACGACTTTATGCAGCGTCACCCGCAGCTACGGGTAGAAATGACGTTGACCAACCAGACGCTTGATCTGCTGCACGGCAGCTACGACCTGGCCATTCGCCTGGGTCGACTGCAAGACTCCAGCATGATCGCCACGCGAATCGCGCCTCGCCACATGTATCTATGCGCAGCACCGACTTACCTCGCACACCATGGCGCCCCGCATAGCCTATCGGAGCTGCCAAGGCATAACTGCCTGATCGGCAGCAGCGATGTATGGAGCTTTCAACAGCGCGGCAAGGAAGTACCTGTGCGCGTGCAGGGTAATTGGCGCTGCAACAGTGGCCAAGCTGTGTTGGAAGCGGCCTTACGCGGCTTCGGCCTGTGTCAGCTGCCGGACTACTATGTGCGCGAGCATCTACGCAGCGGGGCGTTGCGCGCGCTCTTGCCACAACATCAACCACCACACACTGCCGTTTGGGCGCTCTACCCCCAACAACGCCACCTTTCACCTAAAGTCCGACAACTAGTCGACTATCTGAAACTGGGCTTAGCGCAGCGCGCGGAATACAACAGCACCGCACCAGAATCCTGATTGAGCCTATAAGACGCACAGCAAAAAGGGGCCGAAGCCCCTTTTTTCTACCTAAGCAGACTCGCTGTTAATTGAACTGTTGGGCGCGTTCACGCAGCTCCATATCAGTTTGCATACGCGAAGCGATCTCGTTGTAGCGCGGAATATCGAGCTCTTGATCCTGAATGGCCTCAACCATTTCTTTTTGAGCGCCCATTTGCAGTTTCTGTGCCTCTTGCTGGTCACCGGCACTACTCAGCTCTTTGGTCAGATCCTCACGAATCTCGTTCACTTTCTTTTCAGCACCGACGAACTTTTCCAGATCGGTCTCGCTCACGGGTGCAGAAGCCTGGGCCGCACCTTGTGGCTCGCCAAACTGCTGCTGGGTGGCACCGTCCATTGACTGAGCCATGGCAACAGGTACACCGGCGGTCATGGTGGCAATGATCAGAGCAGCACTGAATTTTTTAATGTTCATCATGAGTATCTCCTTCGGTTGAACTCACTAAAGGTATTACACGGAGCGTGCCAACTTTGCCGAAAAATTTTCAACTATCTGATTTACAACGGAAATAGTATTAATAAATGGTAAAGCCGCGGGAAATTCGACTTGCAATACCGCCCATTAACTGTATCTTTTTTAAACATGAGCAAAAAATACCCGTTCAGATTTGGCACACTTACTCAGCGTTGGGCACTTCCTAGCCTCAGCGGCTTGCAACGCACCCTGCTGTTGTTTGTAGTACTGCCATTGCTGTTACTGACTGCACTCGGCATTCGCTTCGGTCTGGAACAAGCTAACCAGTTTCAACAACAACGCCTGAAAAACGACCTGGAGCTGATCGGCCGTGCCATCAGCATTCCGATTGGTACAGCGTTGGGCGAAAATGATCGCCAAGCGATTGAGCTGGCATTAGGCTCCGTCTTTGTACTGGGTGAGGTCTATGGTGCTTCGGTGTTTGACGTCAACGGTGTGCGCTTAGCGTCGGCCGGCGTTACCGAAAGCGACCTAACCCGCACACCCATTCCCGACCTAATTGTGGCCACTGGCGAATCTCAGCAAGGCTTCAGCCAGGTTGGCGGCCGCCACCTGTTCTCGCATTTCATGCCGTTGTTTGATGTGGGCGGCAACATTCAGGGTTTGATTCAAATTACCCGGCGCGCCAGTGACTTTGGTCGGGCACTTGATCAACTCACCATTATTGCCTGGGCGGCTTGGGCGCTGCTGGGGCTGACCATCATCTGCGCGGTCATGCTTGGGCACTACGGCGGCGTTGGTCGCCACGTAGACAAGCTGCTAGCCCACATGCAGCAAGTGGCGCAGGGCGATCACTCCCACCGCGCCGCGCAGGAAGGCCCCTCAGAAGTAGCAGCGCTCGCCGAAGGTCTGAATCATATGCTCGACAGCATCGAACAGGCGCGCAAGGAGGTTGATGGCCACCGTGCAGCCGAGACCGCGCTGCTTGCGCAGCTCAAGGATAACGAGAAAATGGCAGCCATCGGCGGCATGGCACGTGGCGTTGCGCATGAGTTAGGCGCGCCGCTCAGTGTGATCGACGGCCGCGCCCGCCGTCTGCAGCGCAGTAGCGCAGAAGACTCCCCACAACAACGTGAGTTCAGCGCCATACGCGCCCAGGTCGCGCGCCTGACCAGCACAGTAAAACAACTGCTCGACTACAGCCGACCAGCTGCTTCGACGCTGCGCAAAACCGATCCAGTGCAGTTGGTCGACAGCGCATTGGATGCTATCAAGCCCGAGTTCGAGCAAACCCAGATTCAATTAAACAGCCACTACCAAGCGGACTTACCAGCACTATATGGCGCCCCCGCCAGACTCGAGTTGGCCCTGCTCAACTTACTACGCAATGCCCTGCAGGCAGCAAAAAACCAGGTGGATATCAACCTGAGCTACAACGAACACCATCTGTTAATACGCATCAGTGATGACGGCCCAGGGCTACCGGAAACCAACCGTGCGCAACTCGTAGAACCCTTCTACACCACCAAAGCGCCGGGTGAAGGCACAGGCTTGGGGTTGGCCATCGTGCAGACCATCGTCGAAGAACATGGAGGCGAGCTACTACTGAGCAACCGACCCGAAGGTGGTTGTCAGGTTTGCATGCAGCTGCCGGCACACAAGGAGACGAACGCATGAGCCACACAGAGCACCTGCTGCTGGTTGAAGATGACAGCGGCCTGCGCGAGTTACTGCAGGAAGAACTGGAAGCCGAGGGTTATCAGGTCACTGCCTGTGCCAGCGCAGAAGACGCTCTGGCACCATTACAACAAGCCGAGATAGATCTGCTGATAAGCGACCTGCGTTTGCCGGGCGCTGACGGCTTCAGCCTGCTGCCGCCGGCGCAGGCTTTGTCCCCCGCACCAGCAGTATTGATCATCACTGCCTTCGGCTCGGTACAGCAGGCCGTCAACGCACTACAGAATGGCGCTGACGACTTCCTTACCAAGCCGCTGGAAATTGACCACTTTCTGCTCACGGTCAAGCGCCTGCTGGAAAATCGACGCTTGCGCCGTGAAGTACAACGCTACCGCTCCATCATGGCGGTTGAGCAATTTCACGGCATTATCGGCCAGAGCAGCGGCATGCGTAGGCTCTTCCAGCACATTCGCCAGATGGCCAGTGCCGATGGCCCAGTATTGGTGCAGGGTGAAAGCGGCACCGGCAAAGAACTGGTCGCCCGCGCCGTACATGAAGAAAGCGTACGCAGCGGTAAACCTTATATGGTGGTGAACTGTGGCGGCATTCCTGCCGAATTGATGGAAAGCGAATTTTTTGGCCACGCCGCCGGCGCCTATACCGGTGCACGCAAGGCCCGCGCCGGACTATTTCAGCAGGCCGAGGGCGGCACCCTGATGCTGGATGAGATTGGTGAGATGCCATTGGCGTTGCAGGCGAAATTACTTCGTGCACTGCAAGACGGTAACGTGCGCCCCGTCGGCAGCGACCATGAGATCCAGCTCGATGTAAGGGTAATAGCTGCAACTAACCGCAACCTGACCGAGTGTGTCGAGCAGGGCAGCTTCCGAGAGGACCTGTTCTACCGCCTGGAGACCTTTAATCTGCAAGTGCCGCCGCTGCGTGAACGCGCTGACGACATTCGTTATCTAGCCGACTTCTTTCTGGCCCGGTTCAACGCCCGCCAGCAACGTCAGCTCAAGGGCTTCAGCGATGCCGCATTACAAGCCCTGCTGCACTACCCGTTCCCTGGCAACGTGCGCGAATTACAGAATGCAGTCGAGCGCGCCGCCACCTTCTCTGAAGGCGCATTCATCGAATTGCAGAACCTGCCAGAGCGCATGCAGAGCGCTAACAGTGAAAACGCCAACTCGCCGCTGAGCGACCCGCTGAGCAGTCTCACCGGCACGCCAGTGCTGGAACAATTACCCAGCCTGGAAAATGTGCAACGTCGTTATATTCATCAGGTGCTAGAGGCCGCCGGCGGTAACAAGCGCAAAGCCGCCGACATTCTCGGCATTACTCGGCGCACGCTATACCGTTGGATTGAGTAAGACGACGCATACACGGCCAGTCAGCTGTGCGGTAAGCTAGTCATTGCCCCAGCCAAACCCGACCAGGAGAAACCAGTGTCACGCGTGTTACGGCTCAATACTTTGCTCGACCGCACCTTTCAGCCCGGCGACCGCTGCCTGGAGGCGATCTGCGCCGAACTGGACGTGCTCGATGGACTATGTAAAACGCTGGGAGTAACGGCGCTAAGCCATTTCATCGATGCAACAGCAGTAGAACTGCAACAGGCGGTCACGCTCATCGATGACGATGCCGTCCCCGCCGCAGAGCCCGCAAGCGATCCAGAGACCGGACTAGCCTACGGTATCGAGGATATGAGTTGGCAGCCTATTGCCGCTGGCATGAGCACCCTGGAAGCACTGGAACAGCATCTGCAGCGCGAGTTCGGCAACAGCGCAGAGCAAGCCAGCCTGTTAAACGAGCTGCAGTATTGCAATCAGGCTCTTGCTCCCCTTGAGACAGAAGGCGCCCAGTTTCATCTAGCACTGACGCCTGACTGAGCATCATCTGCTCGCCCGGTTCAACCCAGGGCGCAGCGACCCTAGTCTGTCAGCAAGCCCCACTGCCGCAACTGCGCAATGCTGCCCTCAACATCAACCTCATCCAACTGCTCAGCAGCCAGAAAGCGCTTAGCGTACTCCCGGTGCACACCGGTGCGCAGAAACAGCGCCAGCAAGTTCGCATCCAAGTGTTCATCACGCGCCATGAACAGCATGATCTTCACCGACTCCGACAAGGTCTTAGCCTGCTTGTAAGGCCGATCCGCAGCCGTGAGCGCTTCAAATATGTCAGCTATGGCCAGCACCCGATCTTCCACCGTCAGCTGCTCAGCCGTTAACCGACGCGGATAGCCGCTGCCGTCGAGTTTCTCATGATGGGTGGCCGCCAGCAGTGGAACCTGAGCCAACGACTTGGGAAACGGCAAAGTGGAGAGCATGATCAAGGTTTGCACTATGTGCTCATTGATCTTGAAGCGCTCCTCCGTAGTGAGGGTGCCGCGTGCGATGCGCAGGTTATACAGCTCGCCCATATTATTACTGTATTCTGGCAGCTCCATATCAAAGCCCCAGCGATTCGCCGGATCGTCTCGCACCACCGGCGGCTTGCGCTCTCCCCAGGCAAATAGATGCTCGGGGCGATCTGCCAATAGCCGCTCCTCGACCGGGGGCGCTACTTCCGGCACATCGGTCAGCTGTCGTTGCTCATCGCCGGACAAGCCCAAGCGGTTATCAAAATGCCGCAGCCAGGTTTGCTCGGCGATAGCCTCCAGCCGTTTGACATCTTCGTCAGCCATAAACTCACCACCGGTATTGGCCTGGGCCACCAGGGCGAATTCGTCACGCAACCGGTTTTGTTCCGCTTGGCGATGGCGCATTAGTTCATCAGCCTCCTCACCTGCTGCCAGCCCCTGCCAGTAACGCACATCAGCATCGCGCCAAAGCACTTCAAAACGGGTACGTATCTCGTGAATTCGGTTGTATAATTCTCCAGCTTAGTGGCTTTATCAACGATATATTCAGGGCTGGTTATCTTGCCGCAATCATGCAACCAGGCGGCAATTCGAAAGGCGTAGCGCTCTTCATCGGTTAGCTGAAAATCCGCCAGCGGCCCCTGCTCTGTGGCCTGCGCCTGCTCCAAGAGCATTTCTGCCAATTGTGGCACCCGATCACAGTGGCCACCGGTATAGGGTGATTTGGCATCAATAGCCGCCGCCAGCAGGCGAATGATGGATTCCAGCAACACCTGCTGATCGGCAAACAGCTGACGCGTTTCAATGGCCACCGCAAGGGTGCCTGCCAGACTGCCCAAAAAGCGACGCAGGCTGCGCACCGATTCATTCGGCAACAACGGCGACACCTCCACTGCCAGCACGCCCAACAAGACCTCCTGACGATCACGCAAAGCCAGCGTCAAATAGCGATGTTCATCATCCAGCAAGGCTGCCAGACTGCGCGCCGGCGCTTCACGCAAATCATCGGTCAGCGGCATATTCTCTGGATAATGTTCCGAGTGGGAAACACCAGCACGGCGCAAGATGCCTGCATCTTCGTCACACAGATAAACCGCGCCACCACGACCGCCCGCTATCTTGATCAACTGCTCAAGCACCACATCCAGCATGCGTTCCAGCTGTCTTTCCTGACTCAGCGTAATAGTGATGGTTTGGAAGTTACCAATGGCTTTGGCCATACGGGCCACTACCTTACTCAGGTCATTAACCTCAGAAATACGCGAGTGCACGCCGATTGGCGTCGTAAAGTCGAAGCTCGCCAACTGCTCTACCTGATCGGCCAACAGTTTCAAGGGCCGCCCAAGACGCTGCCCTAGTGCCCAGCCAATCAGCAGTAGAACTGCCGTGAGTACGAGCACCCAGCGCGTTTGCTTACGCAAAGTATCCCGCACACCGGCCAGCAATTCGGCAGCTGGCATGGCGATCAGAATATAGCCCTCGCTTTCGCCGATCTTCCCAAGTGACAGGTTCAACACATACCAATCTTCGCCTTGGTAACTAAGCAGTTGTGGCTTACGCGGCGGCTCGGGTAGCTTCCTTACTTGCTCCAAGATCGGCACATCCAGCTCGCCCAGGCTAGCCAGACTTACGCCATCTACGTCACGGCGGAAAACTTTTTGCAGATCGGTGTAGGCGATCACTTCGTCCTTGCCACTCAGCAGGGCGATTTCCGTCCCCGGCGTGAGCCGCAGATCACTCACTTCACCACCCAGGTCATTCACCGAAGCGTCAAGACCTATCACGCCCCCCTGCGCGCCGTGGGTAGCCATGCTGATACCCACCTCGTTAGTGGTAAAGAACACGTAAGGGTCGGTGAGAATAAGCCCCGGCCTGGCAATCGCATCCTGATACCAGGGCCGCGTACGCGGATTGAATTGATAGTCGGGCTGTGGCCAATTCTCTAGTTGCTTGCCTTCGGCGTCATAAATCAGCCAGCGCCCCGCGACTTCGCCCTCTGCCACCCCCTGCTCCACCGACTGCACCAAAAACGCCACGGCCTCCGGCATTACCCGCTCACCTAGTTGCGCCCCCTCACGCGTGCGGCGCAACAAAAAGAAGTCGCCATTGGCATAGCCTGCGTAAACAGCGCTTAGCGTACGGTTACTGCGCAGCGTCTCCGTCATCACCGGCAAGCGCTCCAGACGTTGCTCCAGCGTCTGCGCTTGCACCAGCGGGTCAAAGCTCAGTATCCGCAGTGCGCCCTCTGCAGGGTCAAGCAGACGCTCGGCCCTTTCATTTAAAAGCACACCCAACTGCTGCGCAGAGTCATTGGCTGCGGCTATCAACAGGGCGCTCGAGCTACGATAACCCTGCCATACAGTGATACTCATCATCACCAAAAGGCACAACACGATCGAACTCGCCACCAACCATTGCAAGCCGACCCCAGCCCTCGTTTTCTTCATGCTGCCTTGCACTCCGTGTCGTAGCACTCATGTTATTGATATTGAGAGTAGTTGAGCTTTCCGATACAGACGGGATACCCGCGAAAAATAGGCCCGGCACATCCACTACACGGATAGCGCTAACTTCGCCTGATGAATAGGCTAAGCAAGGCGCGGGCCAATTGCGCGCGCTTTTGCCATAGTGTCGGTAGCACACAAATAGGGAGCACCCCATGGATCAGTTTGAACACCAACTGGTACCCACCAATAACATCGAACTAAGCCTCTACACCGCTGGCCCCAAGAGCGGCAGGCCGGTATGGCTACTGCATGGATTTCCTGAATGCTGGCATTCCTGGCGGCATCAGATCAAAGCGCTGGCAGCACAGGGTTACCGCGTGCATGCGCCGGAGATGCGCGGTTACGGCGCCAGCAGCGCCCCAAAAGATGTCGAAGCCTACGATCTAATCACCATCTGCGCCGACATCCAGGGAGCCATGAACCATCTGGGCCATGAGCAGGTTGCGATGATTGGTCACGATTGGGGCGCCCCCATCGCCTGGCATCTAGCGATGCTGGAGCCAGCGCGGGTGAAAGCAGTGTGTGGCATGTCCGTGCCATTCGGCGGCCGGCCGCGTCAGCCGGCGATCAACATGATGCGTGAGGCCTACAAAGACCGTTTTCACTACATCGTCTACTTTCAAAAACCGGGTCTTGCTGAGGCCGAGATGGCCGCCGACATTCCGCGCACTATGCGCTTGATGATGCACGGACTCTCCAGCAGCGAAGGTGGCAACTCGCTAGTGCAGGACAAGCCCGCCGACGCCGCTTGGCTCGAGGACTACACCGACCCGGGTAGCCCGCCGTCATGGTGCTCGGACGAGGCATTTGCGGTTTACGTAAACACTTTTGAGCAGAGCGGCTTCCACGGACCGATCAATTGGTATCGCAATTTTGAGCGCAACTGGGAGCGCACCGAGACGCTCGCCGGTAAACAGATCGAACAGCCCGCGCTCTTCCTGATCGGTGATCGCGATCCGGTCGGCACGCTGGAGGCCTACACCATCAAAAAAATGCCTACTGTTATCCCCAAGGTCGAACAGCACGTAATAGCCGATTGTGGACACTGGATTCAGGCTGAGAAACCGAATGAAGTGAATGCCCAATTACTCCCTTTTCTGGCCACCCACTTCCCAGCTCACTGAGCATCAGTAACTGAAATAGGAGACGCGCCATGGCACTCTGCGACCTTAGCGGAAAACGTATTCTCTTGACTCAGGCCAACGCTTTTATGGGCCCATCCTTGCAGAGCATGTTGCAGGCCTGCGGCGCCGAAGTGATCGCCGATAATCGGGACTTCCTTGATCCCAGGGCACCCGGCCAACTGATCAAAGAAGCGGGTGAAATAGACGTGTTGTTGCTCAACCTCGGGATACCCGCACCCAGCACCCCCGCCAGCGAGGTAGAGGACGATGAATGGGGGCTGCTATTTCGTCACATGGTCGACCCGCTACCGCGCTTCGCGCGCGCACTGCTGCCCGGCATGATTGAACGTCAGCGCGGCAAGATTTTGCTGATGGGCAGCGCATCTGCGCTGCGCGGTATGAAGCGCGCCTCCAGCTACAGCGCTGCCCGCGGTGCGCAACTGGCTTGGGTGCAGGCAGTAGGCGCAGAAATGGCGAACAAAGGCATTCAAGTGAACGCCATAGCGCAAAACTTCGTCGACAACCCGACTTATTTCCCCACCGACATCCAGGCTAACCCGGCGTTTCAGGCCCGCCTCCAACGTGAAGTCCCGCTAGGGCGACTGGTTTCCGCCGAAGAAGACGCCAGTTTTGCGGCTTATCTATGCAGCGACGCGGCCAACTGTTTTGTCGGTCAGATATTCCCAGTATGCGGTGGCTGGAGCCACTGAGACTCAATCCATTCAGGAACCAACGAATGCAGCATAAAGAACAGCTCATCACCATCAACTCACGCTTTTGCGGGCCACCTAACAGCGGCAATGGCGGATACGTTTGCGGCCTGCTGGCCAACGCGCTGGGCGCGCCCGCTCAGGTCACCCTGCACGCGCCGCCGCCGCTGGATACGCCACTGCAACTGATCGTCAACGACGATGGCGCGCAATTGCGCTTGGGCGAGCAACTGCTCGGCAGCGCCAAACCCTACAGCTTTGAGCTTGGTGTACCAGACGCTATCACCCCAGCAAATGCCGCACAGGCACAAGAACGCTTTAAAGGATTTGAGCAGCACAACCTGCCCTGCTGTTTTGTCTGCGGCACGAACCGCGAACCACTGGACGGCTTGCGTATTTTTGCCGGCCCCACAGAGCAGATGGAGGAACAGGTAGCCGCACTCTGGACCCCGGACGAAACCCTAACCGGCGAAGATGGCTTGGTTGCTAGTGAGTATCTTTGGGCCGCGTTGGACTGCCCGGGTTATTTCGCAGTACGCGACCAGGCGGGCGTGGCGTTACTCGGCCGCTTTGCTGCGCATATCGAACAGCCCGTACGCGCTGGCGAACAGCTGGTGGTGGCCGGCTGGGCGTTGCGCCACGAAGGACGCAAACACTTTACCGGCACCGCGCTCTACAACCAGCAAGGCCAAGCAGTAGCCTGGGCCGAAGCAACCTGGATCAGTCTCCAGGTCGCCGCAGCCTGAGGTTTATTCCGCGTTAAGGTAGGAAGATCGAGTCAGCCCCAAGCGCAGCGCATCCACAAAACGGGTGCGCTCTGCAGGGCTCAACTTGGCACCCGCCACCTTGTCACGATAGCGAGTGACTAGCTCATCGGGCGCAAAGTGCACGTAGCGCAGCATGTCTTCGATGGTGTCGTGGGTTTCGATACCGCCGTGCACCACCTTGCCATCGGGTCGCAGATAGACGTTAACCGAATCGGTATCACCAAAGAGGTTGTGCATATCGCCAAGAATTTCTTGATACGCGCCAACCAGGAAAATACCCAGCAGATAATCTTCACCTTCGCGCAGTTCATGTACCGGCAGGCTGTTTTCAATGCTCTGCTCATCTACGTAGTGGCGAATCTTGCCGTCTGAGTCACAGGTCAGATCCTGCAGCACGGCGCGGCGCAAGGGCTCTTCTTCAAGACGATCCAGCGGCACAATCGGCAACACCTGATCTATCGCCCAGGTGTCCGGCAGGCTCTGGAATACCGAAAAATTACAGATGTACTTGTCGGCCATCTTGTCGTTCAGCTCATCCAGCACCTGACGGTGCGAACGCTGGCGCGCTTTAAGCTGGGTATGCAGGCGATTACAAAGCGCAAAGTAGCATTGCTCGGCCAAGGCCTTCTGCGACAGCGTCAGCTTGCCCTCAGCGTACTGTGCAGCCACATCGGCCATGTAGTGCGTTGCGCGCCAATAGGTTTCGGTGACCATCTCGATATCATGCTGATCCTGCAGGCCAACCAAGTTGCGCACTACCTGCGGCAACTCATCAAGGTTATCGATTTCCGGCAGAACGTCGTTATAACGCTCGACGTCTGTCACTTGCACAACCAAGACCGCATGGTGAGCAGTCATCGCACGACCGCTCTCGGAAAAAATATGCGGATGCGGTAAATCTTGCTCTTCGCAGAAATCCTTGAGCATGCCGACGATCGTCTGCGCATACTCATTTACGTCGTAGTTAATAGAGCTAGCGTTGCGCGAGTGGGTGCCGTCGTAATCCACGCCCAGACCGCCGCCCACATCAATATGATCGACCTGCAAGCCCAGCGCACGTAGCTCGCCGAAATAGCGAATAGCCTCTCGGAAGCCGTGCTGATAATCAGCCAGGTTGGCGATCTGCGAGCCCATGTGGAAGTGCAGCAAGCGCACACCCTCTTGCAGACCAGCGGCAGTAAAAGCGTCGACCACCCGCAGTAACTGCGCCGCCGACAAACCGAATTTAGACTTTTCACCGCCCGTATCAGCCCATTTACTGGAAGCCAATGAAGACAGCCGCACACGCAGACCCACCTGCGGCGTCACACCAAGCTTTTCCGCCTCTTCAATCACGAGGCGAACCTCGGATTCTTTCTCAATGACGATAAAGACCTTGTGTCCCAGTTTCTGGCCAATCAACGCCAGATGAATGAATTCACGATCTTTATAGCCATTACAGACGATGGTGCCGCCTTTTGGCGCCAGCGCCAGTACCGCCATCAACTCGGGCTTGGAGCCCGCTTCAAGCCCGATAGAGACGTTTTCTGTGGCGATAATATTCTCAACCACGGTTTCCTGCTGGTTCACCTTAATCGGATAAAGCGCGGTGTAGCCGCTTTGATAATCCAGCGCTGCGATGCTTTGATCAAAAGCGCCGGTGAGCTGCTTGACCCGCGATTGCAAAATATCCGGGAAACGCACCAGCAGAGGTAAGTCCAGGCCGCTGTCACGCAGCTGGCCAACCAGCTCATGCAAATCAATACTGCCCGCATCAGCGCCGCGCGGCATGACTTCAACATGCCCAGCATCACTGACGTTGAAATAGCCTGCGCCCCAATGCCGGATACCGTAGACGCTGCGGCTGTCTGCCACCGTCCAGGCTGATGCATCTTCCTTGCGTGAACGCCTTACTGGGCCCATGACCACCTCGCTTACAAAATGATTGTGCTGCCACTGAGATACACCGCCGGGCAAACAGTTCATTCACCGGGCGTCGTAGTGGCTTGATGACAATAGGATAAAGCAAAAGCGCCAGCTACGCCCGGTCACGCGCTGCGCATAGTCCAGCATTTGCACTCTGGATAAACCTCCGCTTTGCTTGGGGGCAGCCGTTGCGCATATTAAGGTAGGGGCAACAGCCGAAGCGGCTTTTCATACCAACAACAAGGAGTTTTCACATGCAGCACTACTTCAGCCTCGCCGGCCGCACAGCACTGGTTACCGGCGGCAGCCGCGGCATCGGCCGCATGATTGCACAGGGGTATCTGGAAGCCGGCGCCAAGGTCATCATTTGCTGCCGCAAGTTGGCCGAAGGTAAGCAAACAGCAGAAGAGCTTAGCCAGTACGGCGAGTGCATTGCCATAGGCGCAGACCTGTCCACCGAGGCTGGCGCCAAGCAGTTGGCCGCCGACGTAGCACAACACACCGACCATCTCGACATTCTGGTAAATAACGCTGGCACTAGCTGGGGCGCCCCATTAGAAGACTTCCCGGTGTCCGGCTGGGAGAAGGTTATGCAGCTCAATGTTGTTTCCGTGTTCAGCTGCATTCAGCAACTGCTGCCCATGCTGCGCAAGAACGCCAGCGCCGAGAACCCTACTCGCGTGATCAACATTGGCTCGGTTGCTGGTATCAGCTCGTTCGGCGAAGAAGCTTATTCTTACGGCCCCAGTAAAGCGGCCGTGCACCAACTGTCGCGCAACCTGGCCCGCGAGCTGGTCAGTGATCACATCAACGTTAACGTGATCGCCCCAGGCCGTTTCCCCAGCAAGATGACCCAGCACATCCATAGCGATGCTGAGGCCATGGCCGAAGACTGCCAGCACATCCCAATGAAGCGCTGGGGCCGTGAAGAAGAAATGTCTGCACTGGCAATCATGCTGGCGAGTGCCGGCGGCGCTTACATGACCGGCAACATTATCCCGATTGATGGCGGCTTCACTCTGTAGGCCACCCATTCACTTTTGCTCGGCGCCGCCTCAGGCGCCGACCCCCTTCTAACCAGCGGCATCTGCTCACAACACTCAACGTCCTTTTTTGGTGCAACCCCAGACTGCACCACGCACAACTCTGACGCTTGAAAATAATTTAGCACCAGAAAACAGCAGAGAAATGCGCTTTTTTGTAGCCCTTTTCGCACGCCCGCAGCCACCCTAACGGCCTCTCTCCTGCATTCCTGCCAGCCCTTTAACAGCAAGGGCTAGACGTTGTATTCACAAATAAATCACCGCAAATATGGCAGAGATATTTAACAGCTATAAATATTTGATGAACAAAAAAACTGGCCTGTAAGCTGCATTAACAGCGGGTTGAGATAATTTTCTAGATATGTTTATTATGGAAAAAGAATTCAAGCATAAACATTCAGGTACTTAATTTTGCCTTCTAAAAACGCAACACTCCGCAAGCCTACAGGCACGGATGGCTTTGCGCTGAATCAACTAGTCGCACGCTGTCAGCCACTGGACACCAATTCGGTGTACTGCAATTTGCTGCAATGTGAAGACTTTGCCGATACGGCGATTGCCGCCGAGACAGAAGACGGCGATTTGGTCGGATTCATTTCCGGCTATCGCCCGCCGGCCCGCCCCGACACCTTGTTTGTTTGGCAGGTCGCAGTAGACAGCCGCATGCGCGGCCAGGGTTTAGCGCTAAAGATGCTGCTCGCTTTAGTTGAGCGTACTCGCGCTGCTGGCGTCACCCGATTGGAGACGACCATTTCCCCCGGCAACGACGCATCCGAGGCGCTGTTTAAAAAAGCCTTCCGCCTGTTGGGCGCCGAATACACCACTGAAGTGCTGTTCTCTCGCGAGAAGCATTTCAACGGACAGCACGACGATGAAGTCATCTACCGTGCTGGACCCTTTACTCAATCAGTTTCTCAATCAGCTAACGCTTGAGACCAGGAGATATCATGAACAATTTTGAACAGTTCGAAAAAAACGAATCCGACATTCGCAGCTATTGCCGCTCGTTCCCGGTCATGTTTAATCAAGCTCAGGGTGCCGAATTGGTTACCACTGAAGGCAAGCGCTACATCGACTTTCTCGCCGGTGCTGGCACGCTGAACTACGGTCACAACCACCCAGTACTGAAAAAAGCACTGATTCAGTATCTGGAGGAAGACGGTATCACCCACGGCCTGGACATGTACTCAGCCGCTAAAGAACGCTTTCTTGAAACCTTTAACCGGGTAATCCTGGAGCCACGCGGCTTCTCAGACTACAAAATCCAGTTCAGCGGCCCTACCGGTGCCAACTCAGTTGAGGCCGCACTCAAGCTGGCCCGAAAAATTACCGGTCGCAGCAACGTAATCAGCTTCACCAACGGCTTCCATGGCTGCACCATCGGTGCGTTGGCAGTAACTGGCAACGGCCACCATCGAGGCGCTGCAGGCGTACCTCTGACCGACGTCAGCCGTATGCCCTATGCCAACTACTTTGGCGACAAGGTAAATACCATCTCTATGATGGACAAGCTGTTGAGCGACCCTAGCAGCGGTATCGATAAGCCAGCAGCCGTTATTGTCGAAGTCGTTCAAGGTGAAGGTGGCCTGAACACTGCTTCTGCTGACTGGATGCGTAAGCTGGAAAAGCTCTGCCGCAAGCACGAAATGCTGCTGATTGCCGACGATATACAAGCTGGCTGTGGGCGCACAGGTACCTTCTTTAGCTTTGAAGAGATGGGCATCAAGCCAGACATCATCACCATGTCGAAGTCACTGAGCGGTTACGGCTTACCCTTCGCTATCGTGATTATGCGCAACGAGCTGGACCAGTGGGAGCCAGGCGAGCACAACGGTACATTCCGTGGCAACAACCACGCGTTCGTAACGGCCGCTGCCGCGCTGGAACACTTCTGGACCACCGATGAGTTTGCTAAAAGTGTGCAGGCCAAAGGTAAGGTCATCAAAGATCGTATGCAGAAGATTGTAAGCAAGCACGGTCCAGACTCTTTGTTCGTCAAAGGTCGCGGCATGATGATCGGCATCAGCTGCCCGGATGGCGAAATTGCATCAGCCATCTGTAAAGAGTCTTTCGCCAATGGCTTGGTCATCGAAACCAGTGG
>DRHT01000046.1 GCA_011053055.1 Halopseudomonas sabulinigri
CTGGCGCTGACTCAGGCGGATGTAGCAGGTGATATTCACCTACCGGACAACAGCGCCGAGCCGATTGATATCGACCTGCAGCGGCGGTGAGTCTTTATGATCGAAGCTGATCTCGGGCGCTACCAGCGTACCCTGCAAGCGCTGCAAGCGCTGATTTTGCCAGCTACCCCAGAAACGCCCGCCAGCCACCAATTTTTGCAGGTGGCTGCGTTCCAGCCAATCTTGCGGTAACCAGCGACTCCAATCGCTGGCCGGCAGCTCAAGAAAAAAGCCTAGCGACAAGTCGTCCAGGTTATCGCTGTCGAGTAATCCACTCACCTGCCAGCGAACAAGCTCGCCGTCGGGCAGCCGCAGGCGGCCGTCCAGGCGCTGCCAGCCAGCGCCGTTAATCAATGTCAGCTCGCCGCGCTCAAACTGCCAGCGCGGCTCGTCATAGGGGCTGACCGCGACTTGAGTCTCCAGCAAGGTGATACGGTGCTGTTCGCGCAGCACCTTAAGTGCTTGCTCCATTCCGCCGAGCGACTGCGTCTGCTGACCGAGGCCGCGCAGATGCCAGTGACCCTCAGCATCTTCACTGATCGACAGTGATAAGCCTTCAATTTGCAGCGCGTCCATAACCAGACTTTGACGCCACAGGCTTTGCCATAGGTCCAAGCGAGCGGTGACATTGTCCAGAGCAAACAACATGGGGCTACCCGGATCAGTGTCCGCGTGCACTTCCAAGCCACGCAGGCGGAATACCGGCTGCGCGCCTTGCATCTGAGCACTCAAACTATCAAGACGGATATGTCTGCCCGTGATGGACTCCGCCTTCGCGACCAACTCAGCTTGATAGTTGGCAATCGCTGGCACGAACTGACGGCCCAAGCTGACATAGGCTGCTGCCAGCAAAAGCCAGGCGACCAGTAGCAGAATCAGGCCATTAAGCCCTTGTTTAAGCCAGCGTTGCCACTGCACCCGCTTCACCAGCCCATCACATCAACACCACGTCGTATTGTTCCTGGGTGTACATGGTCTCCACCTGAAACTTGATCGGACGTTCGATAAAGAGCTCCAAATCCGCTACGTTGCCCGATTCTTCGTCCAGCAGACGGTCGATCACCGACTGCGAACCCAACACCATATAAGCACCCGCTTGATAGGCTCTAGCCTCGCGCAAAATTTCGCGGAAAATTTCGTAGCAAATGGTCTCCGGCGTTTTTTGAATGCCTCGACCCTGGCAGCAAGGGCAAGGCTCACAAAGTACCTGCTCAAGGCTTTCGCGCGTGCGCTTGCGGGTCATCTGAATCAAACCCAACTCGGTGATGCCAATGATGTTGGTTTTGGAATGATCACGCTCTAGCTGCTTTTCTAGCGTGCGCTGCACCTGGCGCTGATGCTCTTCATCTTCCATGTCGATAAAGTCGATGATGATGATGCCGCCAAGGTTACGCAGGCGCAGCTGCCGAGCAATAGAGGTAGCCGCTTCCAGATTAGTTTTGAAGATGGTTTCTTCGAGATTCCGATGGCCGACAAACGCCCCGGTGTTAACGTCGATGGTAGTCATGGCTTCGGTCTGGTCGATCACCAAATGGCCGCCGGACTTGAGCATGACCTTGCGCTCCATCGCCTTCTGAATTTCGTCTTCCACGCTATACAGATCAAAAATCGGACGTTCGCCCGGGTAATGCTCCAGCAGCTCTTCCACACCGGGCATCAGCTCCTGCACAAACTGCTCGACCTTCTGGAAGGTTTCCCGCGAATCGATACGCACTTTTTCCAACCGAGGGTTAGCCAAATCGCGCAAGGTGCGCAAAGCCAACGGCAGGTCTTCGTAAATAACCGACGGCGCTGGAGCCGCGCCCATTTGCTGGGTAATCTGCAGCCACAGGCGGCGTACATAAAGAATATCTACCAGAATATCCTCAGCGCGAGCACCCTCGGCTGCAGTACGCAGAATAAAGCCGCCGGCTTCATCGATGCCTTCCTGCTCCACGCAACCAGCAACCACTTGTTTGAGGCGATCGCGCTCAACTTCATCCTCAATTTTCAACGAAATGCCTACATGCGGGGTGCGCGGCATGTAAACCAAATAGCGTGAAGGGATCGATAGGTGGGTGGTCAAGCGGGCGCCCTTGGTGCCTATCGGGTCCTTGGTCACTTGCACCACCAGCGCTTTGCCTTCATGCACCAGTGCGCTGATGGTTTCGACCGCGGCCCCTTCGCGATCGGATATCTCTGAGGCGTGAATAAACGCGGCGCGCTCCAGGCCAATATCAACAAACGCCGCCTGCATGCCAGGCAGTACGCGTACCACCTTGCCTTTGTAGATGTTGCCGACGATGCCACGGCGCAGGGTGCGTTCGATATGCACCTCCTGCAGTACGCCGTTCTCGACCAGCGCTACGCGGGTTTCCATCGGGGTAATATTGATCAGGATTTCTTCGCTCATGGGCTCTTCCATTCAAGTCTTGGCAACACAATACCGGTGTTGCGGGCCCCATGACAGCTGAGTTAGGCAGGCTGCCAGCAGGAAATGCCAAATCTATCGAGTAATGCCGCTGTTTCCGCCAAAGGTAGTCCAACCACGGCGCTGTAACTGCCGTTGATGTGTTCCACAAAGATCGCGCCCAACCCTTGAATGCCGTACGCACCGGCCTTGTCGGCTGGCTCGCCACTAGCCCAGTAGGCTTCACTCTCGGCGGGCGTAATGATGCGAAAGCGCACCTGCGTAACAACCAGCTGAACCTCTACCCGCTCTTCGCAGGCAACCGCCACTGCGGTCAGAACCTGATGTTCGCGACCTGACAGCGCCGCTAGCATTGCCAGCGCATGCGCTCGATCACGCGGTTTACCGAGAATTTGTTGATTCAGCACTACAGCGGTATCTGCTGCCAGTACTACGGCGCCCGACGGAGCCGCGGCAACGCCGGCGCACACTTTGTCACGCGTTACACGCTCGACGTAAACCGACGGCACCTCGCCAGGCTCGACCTGCTCGTCAACCTGGCACACCAGTCGCGTCGTCGGCACACCAATTTGCGCGAGCAATTCACGACGTCGCGGCGAAGCCGAGGCCAGCAGCAAGCGCGGCTCAGATAACACGGAACCGTCGCTTGATGCCCTGCAGAAGAGTGAAAACCCACGGCCAAAGAATCGCGCTGACCAGCGCCGGAAGCAGGAACAACAAGGTCGGCGGACGGTTACCGCTCAGACTGTTGAGCCACAGCAGCACCATCTGCG
Organism: Halopseudomonas sabulinigri; assembly: GCA_011053055.1. GTDB lineage: Bacteria > Pseudomonadota > Gammaproteobacteria > Pseudomonadales > Pseudomonadaceae > Halopseudomonas > Halopseudomonas sabulinigri_A. Next base: position 3,223 of record DRHT01000046.1, read on the forward strand.
CGATACCGAAGACGGGCAACATGACCAGGCTTTGCTGCCACAAGGGAAAACGCCGAATTCGTTGGTGCAGCAACAACAGCTGCCACACCACCAGGGTCATCACCAGTGCGTGCTGGCCAAACAACTGGCCAAACAGCACATCGGTAACCAAACCCGCCAACCAGGCGGTGAGTAGCCCAACCCGGTGTGGCAATGTCATGACCCAGAAAGACAATACCAGCGCCAACCACATAGGGCGGCCCAAGTTAAATGGCTCAGGCATTGGCATCACGCTGAGCAGCAACGCAACCACGATAGTGAAGATGATAACCAGGCTACTGCGCATCGCTGGCGCCCTCCTCAGCTGCTGCGGCCGGAGCGGCATTATCCGTGGGTTCTGCCGCAGCGTCGGCTGCCGCAGCATCGGCTGGCGGGATATTGGCATCAGGCGTTAGGTCTAACGCTGGCAAGACGTCGCCGTAACCACTTTCCGGGCTGAACACCAGCAACAGATAGCGACTACGATTCAACTGCGCAGAAGGCGCGACTCGTACCTCGGCAAAAGATTGGCTTGGGTGGCGCACCACCGATTGCACTCGCCCCACCGGATAACCCGCAGGGAAACGCTGACCGAGCCCTGAGCTGACCACAATGTCACCCTCGCGGATATCGGCAGTATCGCCAACGTAGCGCAATTCCAGCCATTCGTTGCGACCGGTACCGCTGGCAATCGCACGTAAACCATTGCGATTGACCTGCACAGGCAGGCTGTGAGAAGCGTCGGTAATCATCAGTACGCGGGCAGAATAAGGGAGCACTTCTACCACCTGGCCCATCAATCCGGTGGCGTCCAGTATCGGCTGACCGAGGAAAACGCCGTCACGCTCGCCTTTATCAATCAAAATACGTTGGGTAAAAGGATTGGGGTCGACACCGATAAGTTCAGCGACCAACACTCGCTCATCCACCAAAGAGGACGAGTTGAGCAGCTCGCGCAGGCGCACGTTTTGCTCCGTCAACGTAGCTAGCTTCTGCAGCTTACGCTGTGTGAGCAGTGCTTCGGCACGGAGTCGTTCGTTATCGGTGATCAGCTGGACCCGGCTGGAGGTCAGTTCTGTCGCCGTGTCCCAGGCGCGCACTGGCAGCTCAGCCACGTAATACAGAGGAGAGACAAACAGACCCAGCTGAGAGCGCATAGGTTTCAGCGCATCAAAACGGGCATCTACCACCATTAAGGCGATGGACAACACCGTCAATACGATAAAACGTACGCCCAGCGAAGGGCCTTTGATAAATAGCGGTTTGATGGCGAATTCCTCGCAGCCACAAGCTTGATGCGGTTAGCGGCAAGCCGGACGATGCCAGGAATCCCGGCGCAAAGAGCCCGCCTGCCGCAGGCGACTTATTCGGTCGACAGCAGGTCCATGGTGTGCTGATCCATCATCTCTAGCGCCTTGCCGCCACCACGGGCCACACAGGTCAGCGGCTCTTCAGCGACGATGACCGGCAAGCCGGTTTCCTGCGCCAGCAACTTATCAAGATCGCGCAACAGCGCGCCGCCACCAGTCAGAATCAGGCCGCGCTCGGCAATATCCGAGGCCAATTCGGGTGGGGATTGCTCCAGCGCGCTTTTAACCGCTTGTACGATGGTCGCCAGCGACTCCTGCAGTGCTTCCAACACTTCATTGGAGTTCAGCGTAAAGGCACGTGGCACGCCTTCCGCGAGATTGCGGCCACGTACATCCACTTCCAGGATTTCACCACCAGGGAAAGCCACGCCAATCTCTTGTTTGATGCGCTCAGCAGTGGATTCACCGATCAGGCTACCGTAGTTGCGACGCACGTAAGTCATAATGGCTTCGTCAAAGCGATCGCCGCCGACCCGCACGGATTCGGCATAAACCACGCCATTCAGCGAGATCAGCGCGATTTCAGTGGTACCACCACCGATATCCACAACCATTGAGCCGCGTGCTTCTTCTACCGGCAAGCCAGCACCGATGGCAGCAGCCATGGGCTCTTCAATCAGATAAACCTCACGTGCGCCAGCACCCAAGGCCGACTCACGAATGGCGCGACGCTCCACTTGAGTAGACTTGCAAGGCACACAGATAAGCACCCGCGGGCTGGGCTGAATGAAGCTATTTTCGTGCACTTTATTGATGAAGTATTGCAGCATTTTTTCGCAAACACTGAAGTCAGCAATGACGCCATCCTTCATCGGACGGATAGCCTGAATATTGCCAGGCGTACGACCCAGCATGCGCTTAGCGTCAGTACCGACGGCTACGACGCTTTTCTGATTACCGGCAGTGGTGCGAATTGCCACAACAGAGGGTTCGTCCAGTACAATACCGCGATCCCGAACGTAAATAAGTGTATTGGCAGTGCCCAGGTCGATGGACAAATCACTGGAAAACATGCCACGAATTTTTTTGAACATGCGTTGAATATACCCCGAGGACGCGTGGGTTAATGTATGGGAAACACTGATAAGTTGCCTGCCCGCAGCGCCGCAAAAATGAGAATAGCGGCAAAAGGCCTTAATGAATGGCCCATCAAACCGGGTCAAACAGGGAACTGATCGGTACTTCTGAAAGTGTCGCAACTCTAACAACGGCGGGGTTTTTGGGCAAGGCGAGACTGTGGTAAATTCGCGCCTTTGTCCGGAATTCCGACTGGAAGCTGCTAATACTATGCGGCGCTCAGCCTAACCTCTGACTATACACCGGCTTAATGGAGCCCTACACAATGTCTTTTGACCGCACAGATGTGGAAAAGATCGCTCATTTAGCACGTATCGCTCTCACCGATGACGAAATACCTGCTACCACGGCCAAACTGTCAGGCATTCTTGGCCTCATCGACAAGATGCAGGCAGTCGATACCCGCGGCGTAACTCCGTTGGCGCACCCGCTGGAAACGACTCAGCGCCTGCGCCCCGACACGGTTACCGAAAGCAACCAGCGTGATGCCTATCAGGCGATTGCCCCGGCCACCGAGGCCGGTTTGTATCTGGTTCCCAAGGTCATCGAATAATTCGCCGCGCCCCGACAAGAGATTACCCCATGCATGAGAAAACCCTGGCCGAACTATCCCAGGCCCTGCAGAGCAAGACCCTGTCCAGCGTTGAGCTGACACAACACTACCTCAAGCGCATTGAGACGTTCGATGGAAAATTGAACAGCTACATCACGGTATCACCGGATCTAGCACTGAATCAGGCCAAGGCCGCCGATGAGCGTATCGCTGCGGGCACGGCTACGGCGCTCACCGGCATCCCGCTGGCGCACAAGGACTTATTTTGCACCCAAGGCTTGCGCACCAGTTGTGGCTCGAAAATGCTCGACAATTTTATCGCGCCTTATGAATCAACCGTCACTCAGCGCTTTATCGATGCTGGCGCGGTCACGCTGGGTAAAACCAATCTGGATGAGTTCGCCATGGGCTCATCCACCGAATCCAGCTTCTATGGTCCAACCCGCAATCCTTGGGACACAGAGCGCGTACCCGGCGGATCCTCCGGCGGCTCTGCAGCTGCCGTTGCAGCCCGCCTATGCGCTGCCGCTACTGGCACCGATACCGGTGGCTCGATTCGCCAGCCAGCCGGTTTTACCGCGCTGACCGGCCTGAAACCCACTTACGGACGGGTTTCGCGCTGGGGCATGATTGCTTACGCCTCCAGCCTGGATCAAGGCGGCCCGATGGCGCGCACCGCCGAGGACTGTGCACTGATGCTGCAAGCCATGGCCGGTTTTGACGACAAAGACTCAACCAGCGTCGATCAACCTGTCGATAACTACAGCGCCAGCCTGAACGACTCACTCACGGGCCTGCGCATCGGTCTGCCAAAGGAGTATTTCGCTGGCGGCCTGGACGCCGCTACCGCTGATGCTATTGATGCTGCGGTAAAGCAGTTCCAGGCGCTCGGCGCCGAGGTAAAGGAAATCAGCCTGCCGAACGCCGAACTGGCAATCCCCGCCTATTACGTCATTGCTCCGGCCGAAGCTTCTTCAAACCTGTCACGCTTTGATGGCGTGCGCTTCGGCTACCGTTGCAACGATCCGGCCGACCTAACCGATCTGTATAAACGCTCACGGGGCGAAGGCTTTGGCCCAGAAGTGAAACGCCGCATCATGGTGGGTGCATACGCGCTCTCTGCTGGCTATTACGACGCCTACTATCTGCAGGCACAGAAGATTCGCCGCCTGATCAAGAATGACTTTATGGCTGCCTACGAGCAGGTCGATGTGATTCTCTGCCCGACCTCGCCAACACCGGCATTCAAGATCGGCGAAAAGATCGACGACCCGGTCAGCCTTTATTTGACCGACATTTATACCATTACCGCCAACCTCGCCGGTGTTCCGGGTATCGCCCTGCCCGCCGGGTTTGCCAATGGTCTGCCGCTGGGCATGCAATTACTTGGGCCTTACTTCAGCGAAGCCCGCTTGCTCAATATTGCGCATCAGTACCAACAGGTCACTGACTGGCATCAACGCGCTCCGGCCGGTTACTGAGAGGATTGACAGCTATGCAATGGGAAATCGTCATCGGGCTGGAAATCCACGCCCAGCTCACCACCGCGTCGAAGATCTTCTCCGGCAGCGCTACCACCTTCGGCGCTGAGCCCAACACCCAAGCCAGCCTGATCGACTTGGGTATGCCCGGCACCTTGCCGGTGCTCAACGCTCAAGCCGTGCGCAAGGCAGTCAAGTTTGGTCTGGCGATTGATGCCGAGATTGGCATGACTAACGTCTTCGCTCGCAAAAATTACTTCTACCCAGACCTGCCCAAGGGTTACCAGACCAGTCAAATGGACCACCCTGTGGTAGGCAAAGGCTTTTTGGATATCACCCTGGATGACGGCACCGTCAAACGCGTTGGCGTGACCCGCGCGCACCTTGAAGAAGACGCAGGCAAAAGCTTGCACGAGGATTTTCAGGGTATGAGCGGCATCGACCTCAACCGCGCCGGCACACCGCTGCTGGAAATCGTCTCCGAGCCTGACATGCGCAGCGCAAAAGAAGCGGTGGCGTATGCCAAAACGGTTCACTCACTGGTGCGCTATCTCGGCATCTGTGACGGCAACATGGCCGAAGGTTCGCTACGCTGTGACTGCAACGTATCGATTCGCCCCAAGGGCCAAGCCGAGTTCGGCACTCGCTGCGAGATCAAGAACGTCAACTCTTTCCGTTTTATCGAAAAGGCGATCAATACCGAAGTGCAGCGTCAGATCGAATTGATCGAAGACGGCGGCAAGGTAGTACAGGAAACCCGCCTGTACGACCCGAACAAGGACGAAACCCGTTCCATGCGCAGCAAGGAAGAAGCCAACGACTACCGTTACTTCCCCTGCCCTGATCTGCTGCCAGTCGTGCTCGAACCCGCCTTCCTTGAGGAAGTGCGTGCAGAGCTGCCCGAACTCCCTCAACAAAAACGTGAGCGTTTCGTCAGCCAGTTTGGTCTATCCACCTACGATGCCAGCGTACTTTCGGCGCAACGTGAGCTGGCAGACTACTTTGAAGAAGTGCAACGCGTATGCGATGACGCGAAGCTGGCTGCTAACTGGGTGATGGGCGAGCTATCCAGCCTGCTGAACAAGGCTGACCTGGACATCGAGCAGTCTCCTGTCAGCGCAGCTCAGCTGGGCGGCATGATCCAGCGCATTAAAGACAACACCATTTCCGGCAAGATCGCTAAAATGGTGTTTGAAGCGCTGGCCAACGGTGAAGGCGACAGCGCCGATGCGGTCATTGAAGCCAAAGGTCTCAAGCAGGTCACTGACAGCGGCGCCATCGAAACGATGCTCGACGAGGTGCTGGCAGCGAACGCCGAACAGGTCGAACAGTATCGTGCGGCCGAAGAAGCCAAGCGCGGCAAGATGTTCGGCTTCTTCGTTGGACAGGCGATGAAGGCATCTAAAGGCAAGGCAAACCCGCAGCAGGTCAATGAATTGCTGCGCAAAAAACTGGATAGCTGAACCGATCCCGGGGCGACAAGGTCACAGATCTTTAGCCCCCCGACACTTCGAGGACCCAGCCATGCGTCGAGCAGCGATTTGGATCGCCACACTGCTATTGTTGTCGTCGATCGGCGGCCCGGCCTTTGCTTATGCCGACCACCTGCAAAGCCAGGAGGGGGAGCAGTGGACGCAGGTCGGCAAAGCCTCTTACTACTCATCGCGCCTGCACGGCCGCCGAACGGCCAGCGGCGAGCCCTACGACGAAACCGCGTTAACGGCAGCCCACCCTACCCTGCCATTCGGCACCTTGATCAAAGTCACCAACTTATACAACGACCGCAGCGTCGTGTTACGTGTAAATGACCGAGGGCCCTTTGTGGGTCATCGCGTGATTGACGTGTCGCAAATAGCCGCCGAACAACTCGGCATGATCCGCGCCGGCAGCGTGCGAGTTCGAGTCGAATACTTCGCCGAAGAGGAGGAGGAAACAGAAGACTGACCCTGCGCTTATTTCCACTCGGGAATGACGGAACCTTGCGTATCACTATACTAAGAGCACCATCGGCAATAGCCGACCCGGCCGCCGCGGAGGATAGGCAGCCCGAATCCACAGAAGGAGTCCCGCATGACAGAAGCCAAATCCGGTTGGCGATCGACCATTCTGGTCCCGGTCTTCGCACCAGCAGTGATAGTCACGCTACTACTCGTAGTGGGTACCATCAGCAATCCAGAACTGGCCGGCGAAGTCTTCTCCAGCACCCTCGCCTACATCACTGAAACCTTTGGTTGGTTCTACATGCTGGCAGTCGCCAGTTTCCTGCTATTCATTGTCATTGTTGCATGCAGTAACTGGGGCAATATCAAACTCGGCCCGGACCATTCCGAGCCGCAATACAGCTTCCCAGCCTGGTTTGCCATGCTGTTTTCCGCCGGTTACGGCATCGCGCTGCTGTTTTTTGGTGTGGCCGAACCGGTAACGCACTTCGCCAACCCACCAGTGGGTGCACCAGAGACATTGAACGCTGCCAAGCAGGCCATGCAAATCGCCTTCTTTCATTGGGGCTTTCATATCTGGGCTATCTACGGCCTGGTCGGTCTGGTGCTGGCGTATTTCTCTTTCCGCCATGGCTTGCCACTCTCGATGCGCTCGGCGCTATACCCGCTAATCGGGGATAAAATTCACGGCCCCATTGGCCACACCGTAGACGTCGTTGCCATTCTTGGCACGCTGTTCGGCATCGCTACCACCCTTGGGCTCTCGGTGGCCCAGATCAATGCTGGCTTACATTACCTCTGGCCGAATATTCCGGTGAGTACCACGGTGCAAGTGATCGCCATTGCCGTAGTTACTAGTTTGGCACTTATTTCGGTCGTCGCGGGGATGGATAAAGGCGTTAAGAATCTGTCGATTCTCAATATGGTACTGGCCGTAGCCTTGATGCTATTCGTGTTCTTTGTTGGGCCTTCGATCTTTATTCTCGAAGCATTTTTGCAGAACACCGGCAGCTATCTGAATAATATTGTGGAGCGTACCTTCAACCTACAGGCTTACACCCACAGCGACTGGATTGGCAACTGGACGCTATTCATCTTCGGCTGGACTATTGCGTGGGCGCCCTTTGTTGGGCTGTTTATTGCCAAGATCAGCCGAGGTCGCACCATCCGCCAATTCGTTTTCGGCGTCATGCTGGTACCCACCATATTTACCTTCCTGTGGTTTTCGGTCTTCGGCGACACAGCCTTGCATCTGATCATGAACGAGGGTTACACCTCGCTGATTACCGAAGTACAGAACGACAAGGCCATTGCTCTGTTCAAGCTACTTGAGCATCTGCCGCTCAGCTCAATTGTCTCTTTCATTACAGTGATTTTGATTGTCACCTTCTTCGTCACCTCTTCCGACTCCGGCTCTCTGGTGATCGATTCGCTGGCGTCTGGCGGAGTTATGGTCACGCCAGCCTGGCAGCGCGCTTTCTGGGCGATTCTTGAGGGTGTGGTCGCCGCTGCGCTGCTAATAGCCGGCGGCTTGGGGGCATTGCAGACCATGACCATTGCCACCGCGCTACCTTTTGCGATCATCATGATCGTCGCCATGCTCGGTATGTGGCGAGCCTTGGTCATTGAGGGGCATCGCGATGTCAGCCTACTGCACCACATGCAGGTCAGTCGCTACAGCGACGATAGTCTGGCCGCCAATTGGAAGAAGCGTCTGGCGGGAATCGTCAACTTTCCAAACCGCAGTGATGTTGAGGGCTTCATCAACAAAACCGTGATGCCGGGCATGCAACGCTTGAGTCAGAACCTGATTGAACAGGGCTGGCCAGCAGAGGCTAAACTCGACAACGAGCATGGGCGCGCCTATCTGGAGATCAACAAACCGGATCAGCTGGACTTCATTTACGAGGTGCGTTTACGCGAATACAGTCGCCCGAATTTCGCCTATGCGCAAACGCAGCGAGCGGATAACGAAGAGGAACACTATTACCGGGCCGAGGTGTTTCTGCGCCGAGGCGGACAGACCTACGACGTTTACGGTTATGACGAGCAGGAGATCATTGGCGACATTCTCGATCACTTCGAGAAGTACCTGCACTTCCTGCATATATCCCCAGGCGTATTACCCTGGAACATGGCAGAGCACGACGAGATGCTGCACGACGAGCCGCCAACCCCTACCAGTTGAGATTAATTCAGGCAAAAAAAAACCAGCTACGCGCTGGTTTTTTTGTGCCTAACAGTCTGTTTACTGCTGCAGAATTTGCATCAACTGCGGATCCTGGAAAACACGGGTCAAGGCATCACTCATTACCTCGGTCACCATTTTGGTATTGGTTGCCTGGTTAGGCGCGTAACCAAAGCGTTGCTGCAATGAAGAGCTGTAACGACCCTGATAGTTCTTATTCATGTTGCGCGCCTCTGCGGTAAAGGTGGCGCTAAGATCAGCCTGAGTAACATAGCTGCTGCTCTTGGGTGACTGATAACTCATGTCGCTCAGGCCAACAGTCAGACGGTTGGCGTTAGGTGTACCTTCAGGTACTACCGTGAAGCCCAGCTGGCGCATGCCCTGCTCGACCTGCTGCCTTACCGCATTAATGGTGTTGTCACTCAACGTAATGCTGCTGGAGTCCGGGTAGATGCCGCCACGAGTGCCCAGAATCTTTGATTGGCGCACGTCCTGCACCGTTACCACCACCGGCTGCTGCCGGGCCACGGGATTTAGCGGCTTATTGATCTGCGGCTGCACATTGAGCTGCTGCGGGCTATGCGCACAACCCACCAAGCCAATAGCGACCATCGCCAACATAAACATACCTGCACGCTTGAGCATAACGCCTGACTCCTGCCGTCAATTCAAAAAGGATATTGAGAAAGATACATGCAACCTTCGACAGGCGCAGCATACGCCGGTTCCACAGACGGCAACAGCAGGAGCCGCTGTCATCAAGCTGCAACAGCAGCGATCTAGACTCGCGGCAAACCTTCAGCGGAGGACGGCGCCATGTTTGCTCTACGCCTGTTTCAATCTCGTCAACGCAAATGCTATGCACAACTCGACCAGCAGGGCCACTGCGTGGCACTTTGGGAGATGCACCAACCGCCTACCGAAGGCAACTGGGTTTGCGTTATCGAGCTGAATTCGCGTTGGATTGGTAGCGCGCTGCCGAGCCACGCAGTGGTGCCTAACCAACAGCGCGCCAGCGCGGGCCGCTGGCGTCTGCAGCATGCCTGAGATTAGCGTGCTCCGGCCGCTTCCAACACATTGACGTAATCTTCGCCCTGCGCGTGGGTTTTGACCGTCTGCAAAAAAGTACTGCCCTGTTCGTCAGTGGCATTGAGATCAAAACCTTCGCGCTTAAACATCACTAGAAAACGCGCAAAATCTTCGGCGCGTAAACCCCGGTAGGCGCGCACCAACAAATGTAGATCCACCGATTCGTCCGCGTAGGGACGAGCCTGCAAAAACACCGCGACCTGCTCGTCGGTCATCGGCTCGCCAACTACCTTCTCTTTATCTTTACGCATGAAAATCCCTCATTGGCAGGCTGAAAAGCCGGCATTGTAACCATCCAGGTCGACGCTCACCAGCGCCGCCGTCTTAGGGTTTAGGGCTGCTTGGCGCAGAATGGATATCGCCCCAAATCAGCCCGTTGCCGTAAAACCGGGCCTGCACATATTCCGCGCCAGGCGTTTCCAGCTGCCGTAGCAACACCGGCAACATTGACTCGGGATACACCAGCATCAGCGTCTGACTGCGTCCATCCAAACGTGCCGGGCGCAGGGTGCTGCCTTGCGGAATAAAGCGGACTTCAGCCCGCACAACCGGATTGCCAGGCAACAGCGAACGGCCCTGCACAAACAACACACTGCCTGTCTCGGGCACAGAGGACGTCGGACCCGGGCGCTGCTCACTGGCAAACATCAATCGGTACTGCTCAATCTGGAAGAGTATTTGCTCCGGCTTATCCTGACGTTGCCCGTAGATGTCCGCAGGCATGTATTCGTCGTGCGGCAGCGTCACAGGCGACGCAAACGCAGACACGCTGAACAGCAGCACGACAAGCCCGCCAAGACGCATAGGGTTAATGCCCCTTGAGCGCAAAGATACCGGCAGCGTTGCGCCAGTAGCCCTTGTAGTCGAGCCCGTAACCAAAGATATAGCGGTCCTCGACATCCAGCCCGGTAAAGTCCGCGCGCATACCTTCATAAGCTTTACGATCATGCTGTTTGTCCAGCAGCACAGCGGTATAGACCTTGTCAGCTCCAGCGTCGCGGCAATACTCGACGATCGCTGCCAAGGTGTGACCTTCATCCAGAATGTCATCAACAATTAACACTGTGCGACCCACCAACGAATGCTCGGCACGGGCTTTCCAAAATAACTCACCACCAGACAATTTGTTGCGATAGCGGGTAGCGTGCAGATAACTGACTTCCATCGGAAACGGCAGTTTCGGCAGCAGCTTTCCGGTGATGATCAGGCCGCCGTTCATGACGCTGTAAACAATCGGGTTACTGTCGACCAACTTCTCGCAGATGGCGCTGGCTAAAGTATCCAGCGCAGCTTCAACTTCGGCTTCAGTGAACAGGCAATCGGCTTCGGTCATGACCTGTTTGATGTGTTGCAGATCTGCCGACATGCAGAACCTCCAGCGGCGGATGGGAATGAAGGGGGCGCAAAATACTGATGTTGCGTCAGATGCGCAAGTATAACGGAGCTTTACGGCAGATGACCGCTTGTTCACATTGGTTTAGGCTATAGCAGTATTTTTACGCGCCCGCATGACGACCGCATGAGAGAGCCCTCAATGAATGTCAAAGAAATCCGTCACCCGTTAATCCGTCACAAAATAGGCCTAATGCGCCGTGACGAGATCAGCACCAAGAATTTTCGCGAGCTAGCGCAGGAAGTTGCCGCGTTGCTGACCTACGAAGCCACCCAAGACATGCTGGTCGAAACCCACACCATTCAAGGGTGGTGCGGGGATGTTGAAGTTGAAAAACTGAGCGGCAAAAAGATCACAGTAGTACCCATCCTGCGTGCCGGACTCGGCATGCTAGACGGCGTGCTCAGTCTGATCCCGAGCGCCAAGGTCAGTGTGATCGGCTTGGCCCGCAACGAAGAAACACTCGAAGCCGATACTTACCTGGAAAAGCTGGTTGGCGAGCTAAATCAGCGTACCGCTTTGATCATCGACCCCATGCTAGCCACTGGGGGCTCCATGGTCGCGACTATAGACATGTTGAAAAGAGCCGGCGCGCGCGAAATTCGGGCGCTAGTACTGGTGGCAGCACCCGAGGGTATCGCCAGAGTCAACGCCGCTCACCCTGAAGTACAGATCTATACCGCTTCGGTGGATCAATGCCTGAACGAGCAAGGCTATATTATTCCTGGCCTGGGTGACGCCGGCGATAAAATCTTCGGTACCAAACAGAAGGATATCGTTTGATGGAAGGTGTTCAGACCCACGGATGGCGCACCGCGCTGGCCGGCTCGCAAATGCTCTTTGTGGCTTTCGGCGCTTTGGTGTTAATGCCGCTAATCACCGGTATGGACCCTAGCGTCGCGCTGTTTACCGCGGGTATCGGGACTTTGATATTTCAGTTCACTACCCGCCGGCAGATTCCGATTTTCTTGGCGTCCAGCTTCGCCTTTATCGCACCCATCCTGTACAGCAACCAGACTTGGGGGCTACCCGCTACGCTCGGCGGCCTACTCGCAGCGGGCCTGATTTACATACTACTGAGTCTGGTGATTCGCTGGCGCGGCCCCGGTTTTATTCAGCGGCTGTTGCCTCCGGTAGTGGTAGGCCCGGTGATCATGGTAATCGGCCTTGGGCTGGCTTCGGTTGCCGTTAACATGGCAACCGGTCAAGCCGGTGATGGCAGTGCACAACTGGTCGACACCAATATCGCACTGATCATTTCCATGGCATCGCTGATTACCACCATTATTGTGGCGGTATTTGCCAAGGGTATATTCCGTTTGGTGCCTATTCTCTCCGGTGTACTGGTGGGCTACGGTCTATCCTGGTCACTCGGAGTGGTCAGCTTCGACAGCGTTGGCGCAGCGCCTTGGCTCGCCATTCCGCAGTTTGTTACACCCGAGTTCAAGCTGGCAGCGATACTCTTTATGATCCCTGTCGCCATTGCCCCCGCTATCGAACATATCGGCGATGTATTGGCGATTGGCGGCGTAACCGGCAAAGACTATCTGAAAAAGCCAGGCCTGCAGAACACGCTACTCGGTGACGGGCTGGCTACCTCAGCTGCCGCACTCTTTGGCGGCCCGCCCAATACAACTTACTCGGAAGTTACCGGGGCCGTGATGCTGACTCGCAACTTCAATCCCAACGTAATGATCTGGGCGGCGGTGTTTGCTATTGGTCTCGCTTTTGTCGACAAGTTCGGCGCAATCCTGCTGGGCATGCCGGTTCCCGTCATGGGCGGCATTTTGTGTCTGCTGTTCGGCTCCATCGCGGTGGTTGGCATGAACACCCTGATCCGCCATCAGATCGACCTGTCACAGGCACGCAATCTGTGCATCGTGTCGGTCACGCTGGTATTCGGTATTGGCGGGATGGTCATTGGCAACGACAGTTTCAGCCTGCAAGGCATCAGCCTGTGCGGCGTGGTAGCCATCCTGCTTAATCTGTTACTACCGCAAGACAAGAGCGAATCAGCGCTCGCCGAGTAAAGCAGCTCAACGGCGCCAGCAGCGCATATCTGCTGGCGTCCGTTGCCCTACCTGATTAAGGCTGTAACTGGCGCATGGATCGCCTTCCATAGGCCCGCCAGCCACCGCAGTGGCTTGCAAGTCGTAACCCTGCTCCTCTCTCGACAGCTGCAAACGGTAAACCGGCGCACCCTGGGCCGGACTTTGCTGCTCCAGACCCACGATGTCGCCCTCAAGGTAACTGCCCTGCCGCGCGAAGTGTCGCTCCAAACGGTGCGCATTTTGCAATAACAACCCAGTCACCTCTGCGCGATGCGCTTTGCGTACATGCTCCAGATAGGAAGGGTAAGCAACCGCCGAGAGAATCCCAACGATAACCACGGTTATCAGCAGCTCAATCAGCGTAAAGCCCCGCAGTTTGTGCAGCGCTAGAAACCTCATAACAATTGCCGCCACAGAATCCGCTGGAATCGGCAATGTGCCTGACCTTGAACGGCCGTTGGCCCCACCGAACCCTGCAGCAGGTAAATTTCAGGACTACAGTCCGTTTGCGCCTCACTATCAACGCCGATTGGCACGTCCAAAGCGCTCAGTTCACCCGGCAAGCCAATGTCTAGCCTGATCCCGGCAGCGGGCTGGTCCAGACTGCTGACGCGGCCATCCGCGTTGCTATCCATGGTGGCCACCGGCAACATGGCGCCGCTATCAAGCGCCAGCGACATCAGCCAGCCTCCGGCTTGAGTTACACAGGGATCGGTGTTCTCGCCAATAATTGACCCGCTGTTGAACAGCACTCGAGAGTCTTTGATTCGCGCGGCTCGACTGACCTTTTCGCCTTTATCTGGCAAGCTCATCTGCCAACCATATTGCCGCGTCCAATCTACCGGCGTGGCACTGGCTAAACGAATGGTGCGGCCGGACGCGGCATCCGTTTGTTCACCCAGAACCCTTTGTTGCTGGAGGTGAGCCGGTGTCAGCCCGCCGTTCGGTGGGGTGGCTGTATCCAGCACCGCGTAGAACGCTTGTGTGCTGGTGTTGGTAAGGTCTTCTGGTTGCAGAAACTGGCCGGTGCCGAACAACAGCAAATCGCCCCGCGCGGCAGCGCTAGGATGCAGCAGTGGCGCGACACTGATCGGTTGGCCGGGCGCGGTAGCGAACAAAGGCGACCCGCCGTGCGCCACCGCCCAATTATGGTAATCGCTATCACTCAGATCAAACTTCCATAGCTGGCCATGCTGGTCCCCAGCGAAAGCAGCAATCAGTTCACCCTGCTCGTCACGCTGCAACGTCAGTCCAGCCAGCGCATTGCTGTCGGTCATGCCTGCGCGGGCACTCACTTCAATGCTGTGCAGCAGGCGCCCACTCGTCGCCTCCAGCACCAGCAGAGCTGCCACACCCCGCGCGCTGCCGTAGCCATTGCCGGTCAATAAAAGTGTTTGGCCCTGTGCTGTGAGCATGTGCGGTTCGGCGTACACATGCCCAAGATTCTGCCAGCCCGGCTGTTCCGCGTTGACCTCCCAGAGTACTTGCGGTTCGGCGTACGAAGCTCCGGGCGCAAGCATCTGCAGCGCGAACAAGGCTTTGCCGCCGGCTCCAAGGCCACTGGCCGCCAAGGTAGCCCAGCCTTCCGGAAACGCCACATCTGCCAGTCCTATACGCCCATCTACACCACTCAGATGACGACCGCCGCGAGCATAGTCGGGGCGTGCCCAATCTCCTAAGCGCGCTTGCAGGGTGGCCGGCAGATAACCGTAGACTTGCCGCCCCGAGTTATCAAAGACCCGCAAAAAGCCATCGTTGGCGCCCACCAACAACAGCTCCGGCAGGGTCATGCGCTTGCTCACGTGGAGTAAATAGGCGTCGTCGGTCATGCCGGTTGCAGGCACTGCCGACAAGAGCACGGGCGTCGCGTTGAGCACGTCGCCCAACAGGTGGCGGCGTTGCCGCAGACCTTCAACCCGTTGACCTCGCGCCCAGTCGAGTAACTGCTGGCCAGCGGCGCCTTGCAGTCCAGCATTTACCGCAGCGGCGTCCAGCTGTTGCTGTTGGTTGGCAGAAAGCCTGGTGTAGGCGTTACCATTCAAAGCCAACGGCATTCCGGCGTTCTGTGTATCACCCCAGCGCCAGCTCTCGAGCCGTCCGGCTACCTGGCCCGGCGGTAGAGTTTGGTCGGTGCTCCATAATTGCCGTGCGGGAACGCCCTGCGCGTCCAGAACAAAAGCCCGCAGACTGCCACTCCAATCCGCTGGATCGTACTGGGTTTGATAGTAACGACTAGTACCCGCCTGCAATACGCCATCAGCAACCACGGCGCCGCCACCCGAACCGGGCGTGGAACTGATATCAACCAGCGCGCTGGCCAGCGCGTCGCGCAACCCGGCAGCCTCATTGACCGAAAAGTAGCGACCACCACCGGCGAGCGCCGCGGAGCTTAAGCGCGGATCATCCAGGCTGAAGCCGAGAATGTAGGTCTGCAAATGCTGGCGTACAAAGGCGGGGTCATCCCAACTTTGACCCGCCGCATCCGTCAGGGATCCACGACCGCTGGGGCGCAGATCGATCTCGTTGCCAAATGCAGCTATGTCATCCAGGTAGAAGCTGCTGCCCTCGGCCATGGGCGCGCCGCCATCCAGATCACCCGCATGATCCTGGTCCCAATTCGGCAGATCAAATCCCGTGGTGGATTGCGCACGGCGACCATCAGGATCTTGTGCCAAGTTAAGCGGAAACTCGCGATCGTACGTCGGTAGGCCATCGGTCAATATCAGCCCAGCATTGCGCTGGCACCGGTACTCTATTGGGCTGGAAAACTGCTGGCGCTCCAGCTCCCCACGTGACTGCGGATAAAACGCCCGAAGCCCACGCAGATAACGGGTTACTTCGTAGTAGGTTTCCGCCAGCGGTGTCCAGGTCCAGGCATCGCGGTCGTCGCCGGCTCGTGGGTCCAAATCATCCAATGCCGAGTGCAATCGCCGCAGATGCCGCTGCCCAGCCGGAGACTCTGCAGCAATGCTATCGACTGGCACCAACAGCTCACCGCCGGGTGCATCACGGCCGCTATCGCCGTGCCCCTCGGTAGCCCGAAAAGAAAACAAACCGAAACGTACATGTCGGTGCTCTGCCATCACCTCACGGGCAGTGCGCCGCGCGACATCCAGCCGGGTCTCATTACCAACCTGATTCATTACCATGCTGGAAGAGCCATCCAACACCAACACCACATTGGGCGGGACTTGCACTGCGCCTGTGACGGGACCGCTGAGAGGCGTAAAGGCTTGGGCGCTGAATACCGTCAAGGCACCTAGTGCCAGCATGATCAGACGCGGCAGCTCGCGGCTAAAGTCGAGTATGCGCATAAGTCGCCTCCAGTACAGTGCGACTATTACCGTTGAGGCTCAGCACCGACAACCGATACAAAGTGCTGGGTGAGCTCACCGCCACGCGCCTCGGTATTGTGCTGGTACCGATCCGCTCGATTCGA
Source organism: Halopseudomonas sabulinigri (assembly GCA_011053055.1). Taxonomy (GTDB): domain Bacteria; phylum Pseudomonadota; class Gammaproteobacteria; order Pseudomonadales; family Pseudomonadaceae; genus Halopseudomonas; species Halopseudomonas sabulinigri_A. The sequence continues at coordinate 19,822 of DRHT01000046.1, forward strand.
TACCAAAGCTGCACATTGCCGTTGTGCAGTTGCTCTGGTGCGATGGCTGGCAACGCTTTCCAACCAACGCTGAGTGCATGCCCCGTCGCTGCAACACAGATAGGTTGCTCACAGCGTTTGGCCGGCAACCGCAACGCGTTCTGGCGAATCTGCTGCTCAAGCCAACGCAGGCCAGCTTCAGCTGACTGAAAGCCCAGATTGCGCTGTTGCAGGTTCGCCACCATGCGCTCCTGGCTGGTAGCCGAGCGCACGCCCGCCACCGCCGCTAGTGACATCAATAACAAGAACACCAAGCTGACCAACAGCGCAGCTCCACGCTGTCTCCGCTCACTCCGGTTACTCATTACAACTCTCCCTGTTGTTCAATCTAGACGGTTACGCACGGCGGTCACCTGCACGTAACCTTGAGTCTGCATGCCATCCTGACTCTTAGCGGCGGGTTGCTCGCTGAGCAGCAAGGCAAGACGAATACTGCGAATGCGTGGGGCATCGGCTACTGCGAGGCTGGTTTGATAGGCACCCGTCACACCATGCGCTTGCGTGTCCGCAGCTAAACCAAAGGCCAGAGTAAAATCTGCGACGCCTTCGATCAGGGTTTCAAAGTTGCCCTTGCCGTTGCTGCGCACCTGAATCCGCTGATCCCGGTGGCGATACTCCAGCAGGCGCAGCGGTATCAGCACATCCCCGGATTGGACGGTCAGCGGGGTATCAGCCTCGCTCACTTGCAGGCTATCCAGGCAGTTAGTCACCACCAGCCAACGTGCAGCGAAATCTGCCGCGGAAAACACACCGCCCGGCACCGACACATCTGCGGAGACCGGCAGCGCACTGATCATCCGCAAGACACCATTCTGATAGGAAACCGGTACAGCCAGCTCTGCTGGCACCGTTGCCCTTGAGGACGCAGGCAAACGCCGCAGATCAAGACAACCGAACTGTCCAGCCTGGCGAATATCTTGCGCCAGGCGGCCAAGCAAAAACCGCGCATTTTCCTGCATGGCAGCCGAGCGCTGCTGCAACACAAAACTCTCTTTGCTAGCAAGAAACACCTGCAATACGCCGACCGTGAGAATCAGCCCTAGCGCCATGGCTATGAGCAGCTCCACCAAGCTAAAGCCTTTACCGGGCAACAACCCACCCCGCCTCATGGTCCACCACGGATCAAGGCGGAGACTTCCATCTCCGCCTCCCCCGCCCCAACAAACTGCCTTGCCTCAGACCAGCGCAGGCTAATAGTCGCTATGCCGTCGCTGACTGACAAACGCGCGCGTCCTTCAGGTAGCTCACAGGCTACCGCGCGGGCAAAGTCGATTTTGTCCTGTTCAGCAATGCTCTGCGCAACAACGGTAAGCAGATCGGCAGTGGCAGCAGCGCAGCGCTGGTCCACCGTCAGGCTATAGGCGGCTAGCTGCTCGGGATTAGCGCGTAAGCGTTCAAACAGGTCCTGCGCCAGCAAGCTGGCCTGGGTCGCATGCAGAGAACCGGCGTGGTAGCGCAGCGCACTGAGTTGCAGCGAAGCTGCACCGAGAATACCTAGCGCGAGAATCAGTACGGCAATCAGCACTTCGAGTAGAGAAAACCCACCAGAAGTGGCAGGTGTTGAGTACGCAGCAGACATGTTCAGCGGTCCCGAGTCCTTGGGAGTTGGCCGGGACAGCTGAACCACGGCGGGAGTCATTCATTGACTAGAAAACACCCTAATGGCTGGAACTCGCGCGCTCGCCACCCATTTGGGTTAGCGCCAGCAATAATCTGAGCACCTGATCGCATTCGCCTGCCGACCGGATCAATTAACCCGGCGTAGCTCTTTTCCGTGCACAAAAGCCTGCAGATTGTCAGCCAACTGGCCCACAATACGTTGGCGCGCTTCACGGCTACCCCAAGCACTGTGCGGCGTAATCAGCAGGTTGGGTATGTCCGCCGCAAGCAGCGGGTTACCCTCGCGCGGCGGTTCGGTGGTCAACACATCGCAGGCTGCGCCTCCCAAATGATCGTCGCGCAAACTGACAGCCAGCGCTTGCTCATCGACCAAGCCGCCACGGCCCGCGTTGATCAAAAGGCTGCCTGGGCGCATGCGCGCCAGCTCGTCTGCGCCAATTAGATTGCGCGTTTTCTCAGTCAGCGGGCAGTGCAGGCTAAGCACATCCACCTGTTCAAGCAATGCATGCAACTCTGGCCTACCTGCGCGCTCGCGCCCCGGCAGCGCGCCAACCACCACATGCATACCGAAGGCCTCAGCCAGGCGCCCCACCGCCTGACCCAATTCTCCGTAGCCGAGGATACCCAGCGTGCGGCCACTCAGCTCGCCGATCGGATAGTCCAGCAGGCAGAATTGCGTGCTGCGCTGCCAAGCGCCGTCACGCACCGCCTGCCGGTAAGACTCAAAGCGAGTGATCAACACCAGCATTAACATCAGCGTATGTTGCGCCACCGCAGGGGTGCCATAACCCTGACAATTACACACCACTATCCCGCGCGCTCGCGCTGCCGGCAGATCAACATTGTTGGTGCCGGTCGCGCTGAGCAGGATCAATTTAAGCTCCGGGCAGGCATCCATTGCCTGCGCATCAATCAGCACTTTATTAGTGACAACCACCTCATAACCCTGCATGCGCTCAATGCACCGCTCAGGCGAGGTGACGGCGTGACTCTGATAGCGCACGCCAAGTTCGGTTAATGGGCGCATGTCCAGATCACCCTGATCCAGAGTGGATTGGTCCAGAAAGACGATAGAAAAGGGAGTTTGCATGCTGGCTGTACCTGTCTGTCTAAGCGTTGCGCAGTTAGAATACGCTCTCTAGAGAGGAGCGTTGAAATGTATTGGAACGAGTTCATGCTGGTCGCGCTAGTGCATCTACTAGCGGTGATCAGCCCCGGCCCTGACTTTGCCGTGGTGATCCGCAACAGTGTCAGCGGTGGCCGTCGTGCTGGCCTGTTTACTGCTGTAGGTGTGGGTGGCGGCATATTTGTGCATGTCGCCTACTCGCTGTTGGGGATCGGTTTGATTGTGTCGCAGTCGGTCTGGCTGTTCAATCTGATGAAGCTGTTGGCGGCAGCCTATCTGCTGTACATCGGTATTCGTGCACTACAAGCCAAGCCACAGAGCAGTGAGCAGGCCGCCAAGGTCGCCGTCCCCCAAAACATGGGCGCACGCCAGGCCCTAACGCAGGGATTTATAACCAACGGCCTGAATCCCAAAGCCACGCTGTTTTTCTTGTCGTTGTTCACCGTGGTAATCAGCCATGACACGCCGCTGCTCATTCAAGCGGGCTATGGCTTATATCTAGCGATCGCTACCGGCGCTTGGTTCTGCCTGGTGGCATTGCTGTTCAGCCGCGATTCAGTACGCCGGAGTTTCAACCGTATGGGGCACTGGTTTGATCGTTTGATGGGTACGGTATTGATTGGACTGGGCCTGCATTTAGCGCTTTCTCAGTGGTTCAAGCGCGGCTAAGCCGCACTTTATTTCGCGCTTTTCTGCCACCCGTTCAGGCCTGAACGGGTGTGTTTTCACTCCAGCCTTGAAGCACGTCGACCCAGTGGGCGTCATCGTTCAAGCAGGGCACCAATACCAATTCTTCACCGCCAGCCGCAATGAACTGCTCGCGAGCCCGATCACCTATCTCCTCCAGGGTTTCGATGCAATCGGCAACAAAGGCCGGGCAAGCAACCAGCAGGCGCTTGACGCCTTGCGCCGCCAATTCGTCAATACGCGCTTCGGTGTAAGGCTCAATCCATTTGTCCCGCCCCAAACGCGACTGAAACGATTGTGACCATTGATCGTCACGTAAACCCAATCGCTGCGCCAGCGCCTGACTGACGTAGGTACACTGCGCGCGATAGCAGCTCCGGTGCGCCGGCGAGGGTCGACTACAGCAATCTGCTGTGGCCAAACAATGACTGCCCGTCGGATCGGCTTTACGCAAGTGCCGCTCAGGTAGGCCGTGGTAACTCAGCAGCAGAAAATCAAAGCCCTGCTGGAGGTGCGGTTGTGTGCTTCGCGTGAGAGCATCCAGATACTCGGGCCGATCGTAAAAGGGCGGCAACACGTTTAGTTTAATCTGCAAGCCGTGCGCCTTGATCACACGCTTAGCTTCAACGATAGACGTAGTAATGGTGCTATCGGCAAACTGCGGATATTGCGGCATGAACAGTACTTCTTTAACGCCGGGCTGCGCCGCGAGCTTAAGCAGACCTTGCTCAATTGATGGCTCGCCGTACCGCATGGCCAACTCAACCGGCATAGACAAACGCGCCTGCAGCGCTTGCTGAACACGGCGACTGATTACCACCAGCGGCGACCCCTCCTCCCACCAGATAGAAGCGTAGGCATGCGCCGATGCCTTGGGACGCGTCAGCAATATCAGTCCAACCAACAGACGTCTAAGCGGCCAGGGTATGTCCACCACATAGGGGTCCATCAGGAACTGGTTCAGATAACGGCGTACATCGCCTACCTGCGTGCTTTTGGGCGACCCCAGATTAACTAATAACACCCCACGCTCAGACATCGAATACTCCTGCAATATGACAATTCATTTTGATTGGACGGCGGCCGCCAGTGCTTTGTCCAGGTACTGATACGTGAAGGTGAAGCCTTCAGCCTCCGCTTTAGCGGGTAACGCGCGCTGACCGGTGAGCAGCAGGCGCGACATTTCACCAAGTGCCAACTTAAGTACAAATCCCGGCAGCGGCATGACTGCCGGGCGGTTCAATGCCCCGCCCAGTGCGCGAGCGAACTCGCGGTTAGTAACCGGATTAGGCGCGCTGGCATTGTAGGCCCCGCGACAGTCCGGTGTTTGCAGTAACCACACAACCAGGCTCACCACATCATCAAGATGGACCCACGGCATGTAGTGTTCGCCGCCACCAATTGGGCCGCCCAGTCCCAGCTTATACATAGGTTTGAGGCGCGCCAGGAAACCACCCTCAGCCGCTACCACCAAGCCGGTGCGCATGATACATAACCGCACGCCGTATGAGTTGACGCGCTTCGCCGCAGCCTCCCAGGCATCGCACAACGTGTGTGTGTACTCTGCTTTGGCCGGGCTTCGTTCAGTCATCTCAGCACCGCCTCCATCGCCGTACCAGCCAACTGCCGAACCGCTGACCATCACCGCAGGCTTATGACTCTGAGCGCCCAGCCATTGTACCAACTGCTCGGTCAGCGAGACCCGGCTAGCCCATAGCTCGGCCTTGCGCTTGGTAGTCCAAGGCTTGTCAGCGATGGGGGCGCCTGCGAGATTGACTACAGCATCGAAGGTATCGCCATCCAACTCGCTGAGATCGGCAACCCCGCGGACCGCTTCACCACAGAGAGCAGGTACTTCATTGGGACGCCGACTCCAGACAGTTATCCGATAGCCCTCAGCCAGAAGACGCTTGCACAAGGCTCGACCGATCAAGCCAGTGCCGCCGGTAAGCAATAAATTCATTTCTATCCCCTGTCGGTAAATAGGGTAATTAAACACCTGAACGAGACGCCATCAATGCGCTCTGAGCTACCCCGTTCACAATTCAAGCTGTTGCACGACAACAACATCCTGCAACTAAAGAGAACATCTTATACAAAACAAAATTTATGTATAATTTTAACGTATCGTTTTGATTTAAACATCTTTTGAGGACACACATGAGCCAAGCTCGCGAAGTCGCTGTTATCGGCGCTGGTATGTCAGGCTTAAGCGCAGCGACGCTGCTGCAACAAGCCGGTCTAAAAGTTACCTTATTCGACAAAAGCCGCGGCAGTGGCGGACGCTTGAGCAGCAAGCGCACCACCGCCGGCACTTTCGACATGGGTACTCAGTATTTCACCGCACGCGACCCCGCATTTGCCGCTGCCGTGGCTGAATGGGTTGCCGCTGGCTGGGTTGCCGCCTGGCAACCACGCTTGTTTCGGTACGATGAACAGGGCTTACAACCTTCCGACGACCGCCAACAACGTTTTGTCGGTAGCCCGCGGATGACTGCGCTTAGCCGGGGCCTGCTAGGCAGCCTTCCTTTGCACAGCAGCACGCGTATTGAGCAGCTGCAACGCCGCGATCAACAATGGCAACTGACCGATAGCGATGGTGTCTCTCATGGCCCTTTTGATCACATTATAGTGGCCGTACCACCCGCTCAAGCAGTGCCTCTGCTTGGCAGCGCCAGTCATCTTGCCGACCCCGCTCGTACTAGCGATATGGAGCCCGGTTGGGCAGTAGCGCTTAGCTTGCCGCATGCGCTTGATACCGCTGCCGAAGCAGTATTCGTGCGCAGTGGTCCGCTTGACTGGATCGCCCGCGACGCAAGTAAACCGGGGCGAGATGCCACTGAAAACTGGGTCCTCCAATCAACCCCCAGCTGGGCTCGCGAGCATCTTGATGATGACCCGCAACAGGTAGCAAACGCTCTCACTGCCGCCGCGAGCAAGGTTCTGGGTTTGGCAATACCCACACCGGTCTTTCAACACGCTCACCGTTGGCTTTATGCCCGACCGACAGTCGCAAGCGACTTGGGGGCAATGAAAGCTTCCGAGCAGGGGCTCTTCGTGTGTGGCGATTGGTGTTTAGGTGGACGGCTTGAAGCCGCCTGGTTAAGCGGACAACGCGCAGCAAAAGCCTTGATCAACACGCCATGACAGCCGACCCAACCCGTTTCAACCCACGCAAGCTGCTGCATTCGAAATGGACTGCACGTGCGCCACAAAAACGCGAAAAGCATTTCATGGTTACCGCCTGCCATTGGAACGACGACGAGACTGAGCTGCTAAGCATAGAACTGCAGGCCGTGCTGACAGGCAATTGCTATCCGCTGGAATGGCGCCAGCTGCGCGACAGCGAGGCTTGGCTCCAAGGCTGGAAATAGCCTATTTGGAAGTATTTCTTGCAGCCCACTTGTACAACTATGTATCTTCTGTACACTTATTCTTATACAGAGACGATACATTCGTACAAGGCAATACGGCAGAGGTACAACCTTTGTTGATCCAAGCGGAGGTGCAACATGCAGGTAGCTATTGAGCAGCCCATTCCCGTTGGCATCAGTCAATGCCTGACAGGCGCGGCTGTGCGCTTCAATGCCAGCCACAAGCACTCGCGCCTATGTACCGAACATCTAGGCAGCCTGTTTGCACTAAAGCCCTTTTGCCCAGAGGTCGCCATCGGTATGAGCACGCCGCGTGCGCCCATACGCTTGGTAGGAGAGGCAGCAGCCCCTAGGGTGCTTGGCACTAAAGATCCCAGCCAAGATCTGACCGTGCCGCTGCAGCATTACGCTGAGCAAGTTAGCCAGGCCAACCCGCAACTATGCGGATTTATTCTTATGCAGAAGTCCCCTAGCTGCGGTATGGAGCGAGTGAAGGTATACCGCGACAACGGCCACCCCGCTGAAGGCACTGGCTCCGGAGCCTTTGCGGCGCGGCTGATGCAGCGAAACCCGCTACTACCTGTGGAAGAAGAAGGACGCCTGCATGACCCCGTGCTGTGCGAAAACTTTGTTACCCGCGTGATCGTTTACTCGCAATGGCAGGCATTGCTTCGCGATGGCGTAACAGCAGCGCGTCTGCTGGCGTTCCATGCCCGTCACAAGTACTTAGCAATGGCGCATAATCAGGAGCTATACCGCCAACTTGGGCCGCTGCTAGCAAACCTGCGGCAGGCCGACCTACAGAGCACCGCAGAGCGCTACTTCACACTGCTCATGCAATGCCTGAAAACACCCGCGAAGCGCAGTGGGCATTCCAACGCGTTGCAGCATCTGGCCGGCCATTTCAAACGGGTGCTCAAACCCGAAGAGAAACAGGAGCTAGGTCAATTGATTGATGATTACCGCCGAGGCACCGTGCCTTTGGTGGTACCCATCACGCTACTCAAGCATCACTTGTTGAATCATCCGGACGCCTATCTGGGCAAGCAGGCGTACCTGCAACCGCACCCGGCTGAACTCAGCCTGCGCAACGCCATTTAACCCGCCATGAATACCACTGAACCTAACATGCTACCGATTCGTGATGCGGCTCGTGCGACAGGCGTAAACCCAGTAACCCTGCGCGCGTGGGAACGGCGATACGGCCTGGTTAAACCGCATCGCACCGCGAAAGGTCACCGGTTGTACTCGGCAGATCAACTGCAGCAGATACAGCAAATACTCACTTGGCTAGAGCGCGGTGTCGCGATCAGCCAAGTAGCTACCCTACTGCATGAGCAGCCAGAACCCAGTGCGCCGGAGCCCTTACTTTGGCAGCATCAGATCGAGCGATTTCTATTTAGTCTGGCGCGTTTTGACTCTCGCCAACTGGTCAGCCAGTACCGCGAGTTGATGTCGCTCTACCCGTCACAGCTAGTCTGCGCGCAGTTGTTTGAGCCGGTGCTTGCCGAGCTGGAACAGCGCTCGACCAGCCAATACGGAAACCAGTTGGAAAAACAGTTCTTACAATCCTGGCTGCACAGTTGTTTGGCCTCACGTCTCGCAAGCGAACAGGAGCAAAACCAGGGCCCTCAATTGGTTTTGGCAAACCTCTCGATAAATAGCCCTGAGCCGCGCCAGAATCTTTTATCGCTCCTGTTGAGTAGCGCCGGCTATTCGTTGGTACTACTGGAAGGCAACCTACCCGCGAGCGAGCTTACGCTGCTACACGAACGTCGCCCCCTAGCCGCAATAGTGCTGGTTGGAAGCCACCGAATGGAATCCATACAGCTGGAGCGTGAATTGCCCAAGCTCAGCACGCAGACTGATTGCCAGCTATTTGCCGCTGGCCCGATTATCCAGATGCATAGCAGCGAACTAAGTAGCAGCGGCATTAAATTACTCAGCAGCAGCCCGGCGCAGAGTTTCGAGCAGCTGCATAAACGACTCAACGGCCCACATCTGGTTAGCCAAGGTGCACAGCTATGACTCAACCCCCACTGTCACTTTGCTGGCTGCGCGCAGACCTGCGTGTGAGCGACAACCGCGCGCTCTTCCACGCTGCTGAACGCGGCCCCGTGGTGGCTGTATTCATCGCCACGCCCTCCACATGGAAAGAACATGATGACGCGCCCATCAAGGTGGATTTTTGGCTGCGCAACCTGCACGCCCTGAGTAGTGAGCTGCAAAAACTCAATATTCCGATGCTAATACTGGAAGCGGGAAGCTGGTCAGAATGCCCCGAATTATTGCTCGACTGCGCACAGGAAGTCGGTGCTGAAGCACTGTTTTTCAACAATGAATATGGGCTGCATGAACAGGCGAGAGATGAGGCAGTAACCTCAGCCTGGCAAAGCCAAGGGTATCTATGTGAGCGCTTCACCGACCAGCTGCTGTTCATTCCCGGCAGCCTGAAAACCCAAGCGGGTGGCATGTTCAAGGTCTACAGCCAGTTCAGACGCAGGGCCTACGAGGCCTTGCACCGACAGCTACCATCGCGCTTGCCACCACCCGCTGCGCAAGTGGACACGGGAATCCAGAGTAACGCCCTACCTGCCCACTTTGCTGGCTACCCAGCAGCTAGCGAGGCGCAGCAACGCCTGTGGCCTGCGGGTGAAGACGCTGCGCAAGCACGCATGCAGTATTTTTGCGAGCAACTGCTGGAAGACTATGAAATTGATCGCGACCGCTCTGACCTCGACGGCACCAGTCGTCTGTCGCCCTATCTCGCCGCCGGCGTATTGTCACCACGCCAAAGCTTGCACGCAGCACTACAGGTCAACAATGGCGAGTTCGACAGCGGCAATCCGGGCGCTATCAGCTGGATCAACGAGCTACTCTGGCGCGAGTTCTACAAGCACATATTGGTGTGCTACCCGCGAGTTTCGCGGCACCGAGCGTTTCGCCCCAACACTGAAGCGGTGGCTTGGCGGGATGATTCGCAGGCACTAAACGCCTGGAAGCAGGGTCAAACGGGTATACCCATAGTGGACGCAGCCATGCAGCAATTACTGCAGACCGGCTGGATGCACAACCGCCTGCGCATGATCAGCGCGATGTTTCTTAGCAAAAATCTGCTGATTGATTGGCGCGAAGGTGAGCGCTGGTTTATGCAGCATCTGATTGATGGTGACCTCGCCGCCAACAACGGTGGCTGGCAATGGAGCGCTTCAACTGGCACCGATTCCGCACCCTATTTCCGTGTATTCAACCCGCTCAACCAGTCACTAAAATGCGATCCGGACGGCAGCTTCATACGTACTTGGCTACCCGCATTGGCTGAGCTATCGCTACGCCAGATTCATAATCCGCCCAGGGCTGATCTGCTGAACCCGATCGACTACCCCGCACCGATAGTCGACCTGAAAAGCAGCCGTCAGCGGGCAATCAATGCTTTTCGCCATCTGGGAGAACCCGTTTGAACAGTAGCCAGTTCGCCGAGCAATTTGCCGAAGGCTTCGCGGCACTCAATAAGCACAATCTTGAGCGCTTGGCCGAGCTGTATGACCCGCAAATTCATTTCACCGATCCGTTGCACGACGTGCACGGGTTAGAGCCACTGCGCGCCTACTGCGAGAACCTATACGCCAATGTCAGCGAACTGCAATTTGAGTTCCTGCAGTGCAGCGGCATCGATAACGAACAAGCTCTATTACGTTGGAATATGCGTTATCGCCACCCTCGGTTGGCCGGCGGCGAGAGTATCTGCGTACCCGGTTGTAGCGTAATCAGTTTTCGCGATTGCAGGGTCTACCGGCATGTCGATTACTACGATGCGGGCGCCCTGCTATACGAACATATCCCACTGCTCGGGCAGGTGATCGCCTGGCTCAAAAGGAGATTGGCATGAGCACACAAAAGCGTATCTGGCTGACCGGTGCCTCCAGCGGCATGGGACTGGAGATGGCCAATCAACTGGCGGCTCAAGGCCACAAGCTGGCCCTCACCGCGCGCAGCGCAAAGCCGCTGTTGGAGCTGGCTGAACGTTACCCCGGTCAAATATTGGTTATCACTGCTGATCTAACCGACGCCGGGGCAGTGCAAGCCGCTGGCGAACAAATTGGCGCGGCCTGGGGAGCGCTGGACCTAGCGATTCTCAACGCCGGCACCTGCGAATACATGGACCTGCCGAGCTTTGATTCAGCGCTATTTGCGCGGGTCATGCAGGTGAACGTACAGGGCACAGCACATTGCATCGAAGCGGCTCTGCCGTTACTGCGCAAAGGCGAAAAGCCACGCCTGGTAGGGGTTGGCAGTAGCGTCACTTTTGTACCGCTGCCACGTGCTGAAGCCTACGGCGCATCCAAAGCGGCCGTCCGTTATCTGTTTCAATCACTGGAACTGGATTTAGCCCAATACGGGATCAAGGTCAGCTTGGTTAGCCCCGGCTTTGTAAAAACGCCACTGACTGAAAACAATGATTTCCCGATGCCGATGCAGGTCAGCAGCGAAAAAGCAGCGCGCGCGATTCTGCAAGGCATCGAGCGCGGCAAGCGCGAAATACGCTTTCCCGGCGTGTTCATTGCCCTGCTGCGGTTGATTGGCAGCCTCCCGGCCGGACTGCGCTACTTATTAACGAGCCGTCTGGCACGCTCTAACAATTCAGAGGATAGCTACTAATGCGGGTTGCGATAATTGGTTCAGGTATATCAGGCTTGGTTTGTGCCCGCCTGTTGTCACGTCGTCATGAAGTGACCGTGTTTGAAGCCTCAGAATGGATCGGCGGCCATACCCACACAGTTGACGTTAAGATCGGCGAGCGCGCTTACGCCTTGGATACGGGATTTATTGTATTCAACGACTGGACCTATCCTAATTTCATTGAGTTGCTTAAACAGCTCGGAGTCGCCTCTCAGCCCACCGAGATGAGTTTCTCTGTGAGCGAGCCAAAAAGTGACATGGAGTACAACGGCAATACACTAAGAACCCTGTTTGCTCGCCGCCGCCACCTGGTTTCACCCGGTTTCCTGCTGATGTTGCGCGATATTCTGCGCTTCAACCGCGAAGCACAGGAAGGCCTACGCGATGGCACGTTAAACCAGCATGCAACCTTGGGCGAATACTTGCGCGAGCGCCGCTATGGCAAGCGCTTCATCGAGCACTACATCGTACCTATGGGTGCGGCAATCTGGTCGATGCCGACAGAACAAATGTTCGACTTTCCGCTGGAGTTTTTTGTGCGTTTCTTTCGCAATCACGGGCTCCTCGCGATTAAGGACCGGCCCCAGTGGCGAGTGGTGTGCGGTGGTTCGCGCAGTTATCTCGCACCCTTGATAGAACCCTTCAAGGAACAAATTCGCCTCTCCACTCCGGTACTGCGAGTGGAGCGCCATGAAAAGGACGTCTCGGTATTCACTGCATCCGGAGAAGAACGTTTCGACCAAGTCGTGTTCGCCTGCCACAGCGATCAGGCGCTGGCGCTACTAGCCGACCCCAGCGTAACCGAACAGGAGATTTTGGGCGCCATAGGTTATGCCGAAAACGATGTAGTGCTGCATACCGATACACGCGTTCTACCACGCCGCAAGCGCGCCTGGGCAAGCTGGAATTACCGCTTAGATAAGACAAAAGAGCACGCGGCGGCGCTGACCTACAACATGAACATACTGCAGGGCATTGAAGCGCCAGAAACCTTCTGCGTCAGCCTCAATCAGACAGCACAGATTGATCCAAATAAAATCCTGCGACGCTTTCGTTACGCGCACCCTCAGTTCAGCATCGCAGCCGCGAATGCGCAGGCCCGCTGGCGCGAGCTTTTGGGTAAACAGCACACGTTCTACTGTGGTGCCTACTGGGCCAACGGCTTTCACGAAGACGGCGTAGTCAGCGCGCTGCGGGTGGCCGAAGCCTTTGGGGAAACGCTCTAGTGGCGTTAAACAGCGCACTCTACAGTGGCGTTGTACGTCATCGTCGGCATGCGCCGCGACGACACGCATTCAGCTACCGCACCAGCCTGTTGCTGCTAGACCTTGATGAGCAATCGGCCGTATTCAAGCTCAGCCATCTATGGTCAGGGCGCTGGTACTCGCCGATGAACTTTCGCGAGGAAGATTATCTGCGCAATGAGCGTGCCGCGAAGGAGCCGCTGAAAGACTGCGCGCAGCGCTTGATAACGGAACAGCTGGGCCTGCGCCCCGATGGGCCCGTGCGCTTGCTAACGCAAGTGCGCAGTTTTGGTTTGATATTCAATCCAGTGTCTTTTCTGTATTGCTATGACCAACAAGAGAAACTAGTGGCGATCATCGCCGAAGTTACGAATACCCCTTGGAAAGAGCGCTTCTGCTACCTGATCAAAGCAGACCCAAACAGCACAGAGCAGCAGGTAGAAACCCGTAAGGCATTCCACGTCTCGCCTTTCTTACCCCAAAATCTAGACTACCGCATGCGCTTCAGCTTGCCCGCCGAGCAACTGCGGGTGCACATGGAAGACTGGCAAGGCAAACAACGCTTATTCGATGCCACGTTGACGCTAAAGCGCCGTGAACTAAGCGCCGCCCTGTTGCGCAAAGAGGCGCTGTCATTCCCCTTCATGGTGCTGAAAACCACAGCAGCGATCTACTGGGAAGCCGTAAGGCTACTGATCAAACGCACGCCGCTGTTCGACCATCGCAGTGCCGACAAGTCCTACCAAACCTCCTCCGCCAATACCGTCAAGGAACAGCCTGATGAAAAACACCAGTCCTGATGAGGTCGTCGCGTCTGATGACCAGACCTTGCCGAACCCACGCAACCACCCCGCAGCACTGCGCCCAGCCAGCAACCGTTCAGGCTACGACAGCTGGCTGACGCGCCTTAGCCGGCGGGCGGTGCTGCGCCAACTCGGCGCGATCAATCGCGGCACCATCAGCGTGCACGAAAATGGCGTAGTTCTGCATTTTGGTCAGGCCGACAGTGACGGCTTGCACGCAGAGATTCATGTGCAAGACGCCGCTGCCTATTCCATGATTGCCAGCAATGGCAGCGTAGGTTCCGGCGAAGCCTATATCCATGGCTACTGGTCGACCCCGGACCTGACCTCGGTAACCCGCCTCTTCGTGCGCAATCTGGACGTGCTGGATGCAATGGAAACCGGCTTAGCGCGCCTCGGCGCACCCGCACTAAAGTGGCTACACTGGCTCAACCGCAATACCAAAGACGGCTCCCGGCGCAATATTCAAGCACACTATGATCTGGGCAATGCGCTGTTCGAGAACTTCCTCGACCCCAGCATGATGTACTCAGCCGCGATTTTTCCGCCCAGCGAAGACAACCTGGAGCAGGCGCAATGGAACAAACTCAAGCGCATCTGCACCAAACTGGAACTTAGCGCCGACGATCACCTGCTGGAGATCGGTACCGGCTGGGGCAGCATGGCTATCTATGCAGCAACCCATTACGGCTGCCGTGTCACCACTACTACCTTATCGGATGAGCAGTACGCCTTTACCGCCCAGCGCATCGAAGAGCTGGGCTTACAAGATCGCATTACTCTGCTGCTCAAGGACTACCGTGAGCTGGAAGGCGAATACGACAAACTGGTCTCCATTGAGATGATCGAAGCCGTCGGCCACGAATATTTTCGCAACTATTTTGAGACCTGTGCGGCTCGTCTCAAGCCGCACGGTTTAATGCTGCTGCAGGCAATTACCATACGTGATCAGCGCTACGATCAGGCGCGGCGCGGCGTTGACTTTATTCAACGCTATATCTTTCCGGGTGGCTCGCTACCCTCGGTTAGCCTGATTGCCGAGCTAACCCGCAACCACACTGATTTGGCGATGCTGCATTTGGAAGACATTGGCAGCCACTACGCTCGCACCCTACGTCACTGGCACCACAACCTCACAGCAGCCCGTGGCGAGCTGCAACATCTCGGGTATGATGACGCCTTTTTTCGGCTCTGGGAATTTTACCTCTGTTACTGCGAGGGCGGCTTTATCGAGCGCTCGATAGGCACTGCGCAGGTATTGCTAAGCAAACCAGACGCTAGACCTAAACTGGATCTTTACGCCCTAGGGGACTAACTATGCCAATCCGGCTGATTGCCAACGCACTGCTGTTTCAAGCTAGCTGGTTCGCTTGCGTGCTGGGTGGTACCGGATGGTGGCTGCTGGTGCCGCTGACCGCACTGGTGATTCATTTCAGCTGGGTGAGTTGCTGGGCAGCAGAGGGCAAACTGGTGGTCAGCGTGACGTTGATAGGTGCAGCGCTTGACTCGTTCCTGCTGCAGCTAGGGGTTTTTGATTTCGCTAGTACCGAAACGCTAGCGCCCGTTTGGCTAGTTCTGCTCTGGGCTTTGCTCGCCACTACACTGAACCATTGTCTGGCCTGGAGCGCCAAGCCGATCTGGCTGGCGGGCATTCTCGGTGCGATCAGTGGACCATTATCTTATTTCGCCGGAAGCGCTTTGGCCGGCGTGGGGCTGCCGCTGGGCCAGCTGTATACATGGTTTATTTTGGCGCCGATCTGGGCAATAACACTGCCCTTGTTGCACGGTTTTGCTCACCTCTATCGCGAGCAATTTCGCCTTCTGGAAATGTCCCGACGGCGCTAGACTTCAATTAAGCCTGCGCCGCCAGGTCCCAATCAAAAGCCGAGACGATAGTAGAGCGCCGTCTTGTTGATGCCTTGATTAGGCTGTTTGATGCCTGCGTTGGAGTAGTGGTAATAACGCAAACCCAGCTCCGAGCCAGAAGCAAAGCGCAAGCCAGCGCCGATGCGATCTTCAAACTGAAAATTCGAACCTATGTCGCGGCGATCATTCAGGTCAGTCTCGCTGAACACCGCTGCGCCAATCCCCGCTTCCAGGAACGGAGTCATACCGCCGTTATCCGGATAGAAATCCAGACGAAACATGGGTGTCAGGGAGATGCTGTCGGTATCCAGCCCACCCCAATGGGTAAAGCCCGCGTCCCAATAGCCGCCCAGAGCCACCGCACCGCCATCGCTGCGCCATAAGGGGCTGGCAAAATCGAACTGCGCTGCGATTCGGTAAGCGTCTGTGGATTCATTCGTTTCGCCAACCTCGAAGGTCAACCCATCCAGTGCCCAAGCAGAAGAGCTGAACGCCATGACTGACAACATACTACTCAACATCAAGCCGCTTTTTCTCATACTTCTATCCTTAGTTTTTCGTTAGAACACACTATATAGACTTTATTTCGGCAAAAAGTTCTCAAACGGGCAACAACTCCACTGGGCTAGATGAACCCAGCAACGTCGGCAATATCGAGGACATCCTGTGCGGATCACCACTGCTCCAGAACTGAGTTGCGACTGCCGTCTGCTGGCTCAACTGCCTACTCTCGGCCAGTTTTACCTGCAATTGTCGAGCGACCGCAGCGCCGGTATCCACTACCTGTACATGGGCAGGTAAAAAGCGCTGCAAGATAGGACGCAGAAAGGGGTAATGAGTACAGCCGAGAATCACGGTGTCACAACCAGCGGCCAATAACGGCGCGGTATAACGCTGCAGCAAGGCTTCTACCTCGGGACCGGTCAATTCTCCGCGCTCAACGCACTCCACCAAACCAGGGCATGGCTGGGTAATCACTTGCACTGAGCGCGCAAAACGGTCAAGCAGCGCAGCGAATTTGGCGCTCTGCAAGGTGCCGGTCGTGGCCAGCACACCCACCACGCCATTACGGGTAGCCAAAGCAGCAGGCTTGACCGCCGGCTCCATACCGATAATTGGCATATCGAATTCGCCGCGCAAGTCATTGATCGCCGCTGCAGTGGCGGTATTACAGGCCAGCACCAGCGCTTTGGCGCCCCGCTCAATTAGAAATTTGGCGATTAGCCGACTGCGTTCCCGAATCTGCTCCGGAGGCTTTTCGCCGTAGGGCACATAGGCACTGTCAGCGACATAAAGTAATGACTCAGCTGGCAGCTGCTGCTGAATTTCGCGCAGCACTGACAGCCCGCCTACGCCAGAGTCGAATACGCCAATTGGGGCATTCATGCTCCTGGCCTCGCAGCGCAGCAACTGCAAGCAGGATCCCGACGAACGCGCATTTCTCTAAAGCGGCTATCCAGAGCATCGATCAACAGCAACCGTCCCACCAGTGGCGTGCCGAAACCGACCAACAGCTTGAGTGCTTCCAACGCCTGCAGGCTACCCACCAATCCCACCAGCGGGCCAAGCACGCCAGCTTCGCTGCAGCTCAACGCGGAGTCTTCACCTTCGCCATAAAGGCATTGATAGCATGGGCTGGTTGGGTCACGCGGATCAAACACACTGAGCTGGCCCTCCAACCGAATAGCCGCACCCGACACCAGCGGTTTGCTTAGCGCAACACACGCGGCGTTAACCGCTTGGCGAGTAGTAAAGTTGTCGGAACAATCCAGCACAAGATCGACGTTAGCGACGGCAACGCGCAATGCTTCACCAGCCAAGGCTTCTGGCAGCTGCAAAGATTTCACCTCGGGGTTTAGCGCTTGCAATCGCTCTGCGGCGGAATCAACCTTGAGCTGCCCAACGCTGCCAGTGTGGTGAATAATCTGGCGCTGCAAGTTTGTTAGATCAACCTCATCGTGATCCGCCAGCACCAAAGTGCCAACGCCGGCAGCCGCCAGATACAACGCCACCGGCGCACCCAGGCCACCAAGACCTACGATCAGCACACTGCTGTCGAGCAGTTTCTGCTGGCCGTCTATATCGATCTGCGGCAGCAGGATCTGACGGCTGTAGCGCAGCAGTGCGTTGTCATCCACGCCAGCATCCTCCACTGACCCGCGGGTTACCTGCCAAATCAGTCCAATTATTAACGACCATAAAGCCGCGCGCCCTCAGAAGCGTCATTACTGCTTCTGCCTGCTGCCAACCATGTTCTAGCAATAACCAACCACCGGGCTGAAGGTGATCCGGTGCTTCCTCAACCAGTAGCCGAATATCATCCAAACCGTCAGCGCCACTGACCAGCGCACTGCGCGGCTCAAAACGCACATCGCCTTGCAGCAAATGCGGATCGTCGGCGGCAATATAAGGCGGGTTGGAAAGGATTAAATCAAAGCGTCGACCCTGTAGCTCAGCAAACCAGTGGCTCAGCAAAAAAACGGCGTTAACCAGCTGCAGTCGCTCGGCGTTAGCTTGCGCCAGCAAAACGGCTTCAGACACACGGTCACTGCCGGTCAGCTGCCAGTCAGGGCGCTCCGCAGCCAAGGCCAGCGCGATCGCGCCACTGCCGGTACCCAGATCGAGAACATTAGCTGCCCCCCTCGGACCCATTTCCAGGCCCAGCTCCACCAAACGCTCGGTATCGGGGCGTGGTATCAAGGTGGCAGAACTAACGTGTAGATCAAGGCTCCAGAAGCCGCGCTCACCCAGCAAATACGCTACTGGCTCACCGGCACGGCGGCGCGCTATAAGCGCTTGAAAAGTGGCGACTTGTTCTACACTCGGCAGCGCTTCAGGCCAACTGCGCAAATAACTACGCCCCTTGCCTAGCACATGACACAACAACAGTTCTGCATCCAGCTTGGGGCTGTCTGAATCAGCCAGCTCGGCCTGCGCCAGCAACGCTGCAACCGTCAGAGTCATGCGTCTTCCAGGGCAGCCAACTGGTCGGCCTGATACTCACGCCGCAGCGGCTCAATCACACCATCCAGAGCGCCCTGAATCACTTCATCGAGACTGTACATAGTCAAGTTAATGCGGTGATCGGTGACCCGACCCTGAGGAAAGTTGTAAGTACGAATGCGTTCGGAACGGTCACCGGAGCCAACCAGTGATCGCCGCGTATCGGAGATTTCCTTGTCTTGCGCTTCGCGCTGCTGGTTCACCAGCTTGGCCTGCAACAGGCTCATGGCGCGGGCGCGGTTCTTGTGCTGCGAACGCTCATCCTGACATTCGACAACCATGCCTGTAGGCAGGTGGGTCAGGCGAACCGCCGAATCTGTCTTGTTAATGTGCTGACCGCCTGCGCCTGAGGCGCGGTACGTATCCACCCGCAGATCATTGGTATTGATCTCAATCGCTGCCTGGGCATCCATTTCCGGTAGAACGGCTACCGTGCAAGCCGAGGTATGCACCCGACCCTGGGATTCGGTTTCCGGTACACGCTGAACACGATGCGCGCCGGATTCAAATTTTAATTTGGCGTAGACGCTCTGACCTTCAACCCTAGCGATTACCTCTTTGTAGCCACCATGCTCGCCATGGTTTTCTGAGAGGATCTCAATCCGCCAGCCCTGACGCTCGGCAAAACGGCTGTACATGCGAAACAGATCCCCAGCAAAAATCGCCGCCTCATCGCCGCCAGTGCCGGCGCGTACCTCAAGGAAAACGTTACGCTCGTCGTTCGGATCTTTGGGCAGCAACAGGTGGTTAAGCTCTTTTTCCAGCTCGGACAGCTGAGCCTCATTGACGCCCACCTCTTCTTCGGCCATGTCACGCAGATCAGGGTCGCTGTCTTTAAGTAAGCTACGCGCTTCTTGCAGATCGCTCTGTACGTCGCACCAGGATCCGTAACAGGTTACCGTGGCCTCGAGCTCAGCATATTCTTTGGAGTAGGCGCGGAACCGATTCTGATCGCTGATTACCTCGGCATCACTGAGCAACGCCGAAAGCTCCTCGAAGCGTTCACTCAGGGTGTCCAGTCGGTTCAGCAGAGATGCTTTCATTGTTTGCCTTGTAAGAGAGTGTGCACCGCGCCTGGTGTACTGCGTACCGGCGCGGCATCACGTAAAGGAGTGTCAGCCTGCACTGCAGTAGCGCCTGCGGCCGGACTACCCAGCGCAAACAGTTCCTGCGCCAACGCCAGCGCCTCGACACGCCCCTGCGCACTCATCTGTTTCAGCTGTACGCTGGGATCGTGCAGCAATTTGTTGGTTAGGCCACGGGCCATCTCGGCCAGTACCTGCGATGGGTCCATACCGCGCTCTAATTTCTGTTGCGCTTTGAGCAACTCTTGATCGCGCAGCATTTCGGCTTTGGTTCGATAGTCGCGCAACACGTCCACGGCAGCCAAGGCACGCAGCCGCTGCATGAAATCGTCAGTACCGACCTCAATCAGGCGTTCGGCAGCATTCGCTGCACCCTGACGCGAGCGCATATTTTCTTCGATCACCTGATGCAGGTCGTCAACGCTGTATAGATACACGTCAGCCAGATCGCCGACTTCCGGTTCGATATCGCGGGGTACCGCTATATCGACCATGAACATGGGCTTGTGCTTACGCTGCTTGAGCGCGCGCTCCACCGCGCCTTTGCCAAGGATCGGCAACTGGCTAGCGGTCGAACTGATGACCACGTCACATTCCCCAAGTACATCCGAAATCTGGCTCAGTAAGATCGACTGTCCGCCCAGCGGCTCGGCCAACATCTCAGCACGCTCGAGCGTGCGGTTAGCAACGATGATTTTGCCGACCCCCTGATCGTGTAAATGGCGAGCCACCAAGCCTATGGTTTCACCAGCGCCGATCAACAAGGCGGTGCTACGGCGTAAGTCAGAGAAGATTTGTTTGGCCAGACTAACCGCCGCAAACGCCACAGACACCGGGTTCTCGCCAATGCGCGTATCCGTGCGCACCTGCTTGGCCATATTGAATGTGCTTTGAAACAAGCGGTCGAGATAAGGCCCGAGAGTGCCCGCCGTGCGCGCCGCCTGCCAGGCATCTTTCATTTGCCCGAGAATCTGCGGCTCGCCCAGCACCATGGAGTCCAGTCCCGCCGCCACCCGCATCATGTGATTGACCGCACCAGCATCCTGATGCAGATAACTACAACGGCGCACCTCATCGGCAGTCATGCCGTGAAAGGCCGCCACCCAGGCAACCAGGCTTTCGGCGTCCAGCTGATCCTGCGCACAATACAGCTCGGTGCGATTACAGGTAGAGAGGATCGCCACTTCCTGAGTCGCGGTTTCCTCGCGTAGACGTTGCAGTGCATCCGGCAGCTGCTCTGGTGCAAATGCCAGGCGCTCGCGCACCTCCACGCCTGCGGTCTTGTGATTGATGCCCAATGCAATAAAGCCCATGGTGCCTCATGATGCCGGAACGAAACGACTGCTAAAACGACTAATTGTCCTATGATACCCCACGCCAATCAATTGCCGCTTGGCTTCCGGCCCCAACAGAGGGGGTGGCAATTCGCCGCGCCCTCAGTACTTTTAACCCACGCGCCTTGCGGGGTGTGGGTTTGCGTCAGATCCTGTGGCATGATGAAGTCAGCTTGGCCGCCAGCCAAAGAGGGTCGCAGCAACCAGCCCTTAGCGGTGCAGCTCCCCCACCGTAGCGTATGAGAGTGTCTATGAAGGCTTTGTTTACCCGGTCGCCAGTGTTGTTGATTGTGGGCGGGCTATTGTACCGCTATATCGACCATGAACATGGGCTTGTGCTTACGCTGCTTGAGCGCGCGCTCCACCGCGCCTTTGCCAAGGATCGGCAACTGGCTAGCGGTCGAACTGATGAC
>DRHT01000047.1 GCA_011053055.1 Halopseudomonas sabulinigri
TGCCCGGACTAGCTGTCAGAATCACCACGCGACTCATCGTTTGCCAAGGCGTAGCACCCAGCGCCAGCGAACCTTGCGTGAGGTGGCGCGGCACACTGAAGACCGCGTCTTCAGCAATCGAGAAAATCGTGGGAATCACCGCAAAGCCCATGGCCAAACCCACCACCAGAGAGTTGCGCTGATCAAAGTCGATACCCAGATCGCGGGTCAGGTAGACGCGCATATCGCCCCCGAAGAACCAGGCCTCGATATACACGCTGGCTTCAAAGCAGGCCAAGCCCAACAGCAGCGTAACGGGAATCAACAACGCGGCTTCCCAGCCATCAGGAATCGCCAGGCGCACGCGCTCAGGCAGCAGGCTCCAGGAATAGGCAAAGCCGATGAATACAATGGGCAAGAGAATCAGCAACGAGACAATGCCCGGCAGGTTGTCCTCCAGCAGCGGTGCCAACCACAAGCCTGCCAGGAAACCGAGGATCACTGTCGGTAGCGCTTCCATCAATTCGATCACCGGCTTGACCTTGCGGCGCATGCCCGGTGCCATGAAGTAGGCGGTATATACAGCGGCTGCGATGGCAATGGGTGTAGCCAGAATCATCGCGTAGAAAGCGGCCTTCAAAGTACCGAAGGTCAGCGGAGCCAAACTCAATTTCGGCTCGAACTCGGAGGTAGCCGAGGTGGACTGCCACACGTAATCGGGCTCAGGGTAGCTTTCGTACCAGACCTTGCCCCACAACGAAGACCAGGAGATTTCCGGGTGCTCGTTCTCGACGTCCCAGTAGCTCAGCTCGCCATTGTCGTGCTCTACCAGCAAATGGTCGGCGCGCGGGCCGATAGCAAAGGCGCGTACCGCTTGCTTATCCAGCGGCTCCACCAGCAGGTTGTTGTGGGCCGTGGAGTTGTAAATACCCAACTGACCTTCAGCATCGGTAGTCAGGAATACCTTGCGGCGTTCCTCCGGCTGAATCATCTGAATGGCTTCACCGGCTTGCTGATCAAAGCTGCGCACCGGGGTGAGCGTCGGTTTGCCGTTGCCGCGCACCATGAACCACTGCTGCAAACCACCGTTGCTATCACCGATGATCAGCGAGATACCGCCGAGCATCAAATTGCTGGCCGTCACGCGCCCGCCATTGGCGGAGACCACTTTATAGTGACCGTTAAGCTCCCCGCGATCAC
This sequence comes from Halopseudomonas sabulinigri, assembly GCA_011053055.1. GTDB lineage: Bacteria > Pseudomonadota > Gammaproteobacteria > Pseudomonadales > Pseudomonadaceae > Halopseudomonas > Halopseudomonas sabulinigri_A. The sequence continues at coordinate 1,180 of DRHT01000047.1, forward strand.
GCAGCGACAGCACATCAACGTACTGATCACCATTTACTACGTACATCCACTGGCGCAACGGGTCGATCAGGATGTTATCCACATCGCCCTGCGCCGGGCTGAGTGACAGCTCGCTTTGCGAGGTGGTCACTTCACCGGTCATGATGTTTTCTTGGCGGCTGATGGTGGTTACCAACAACTCGCGCCCTACGTTAGCCGCCAGCGTTAGCCCGCTGTCATTACCCGTCATGGCCACGTGCTCAAGCGCACGGCCTTGTTTGTCCAGGTCGATCGGCTCTTCACCGTAGGGAAATTTCAATTCGGGGGTAATCAACCGAACATCGTTCGGGTAGGTCACCTTGTAGTTATGTTTGCCGATGATCACCTGACCGTTACTCAGGCCAACGACGAACTGACGTGTGTTCGGACTCTCTACGCTAAAGCTGGAGACCGTTACGCCTTCAGGAATCGGCAACTGTTGATCGGAAATCAACCCGCCATCTGCCGTCTTGAAGAAGTTCACATGCCCGGCAGCGGAGACACGAATAGCCACCTCGCCCTGCTCTTCCATAGCCAGCATTAACGGCGGATCGCTCGCTTCCAGCCAGGTGGTGGAATAGCGTTCATGCTGTTCTATATCTGCACCGCCAAACAACGGCAGTACTTCCGACAGCAAATAAAGAAAGATCAGCAACACGGCAACGATCACACCCAGGCCACCAATCGCAACGTACCAGCGAGTGAAGTGATCCTTGAAGTGACGCATGGCTCGATGGCGTTGCATCGCAGGCGTATTGAAGTCGACGCGGGACGTCTTGGGTGATGATTGCATAGTCATGGCGCACACCCTACAGGGTCAATGTGACGAAATGGTTACAAAGATATGACGGTAAAAAGGGGTGTGTCATCGACACACCCCCTTATCACTCAGGCATCCTTGCCCAACCAAGACTGGCTTAGAAGCCCAGTTCGGAGTGAACCTTGTCTACAGCGCGCTTGGGCATAGGCACGTAACCGTCTTTGAAGACGATCTCCTGACCCTGCTTGGACAGCATCATCTTAACGAACTCACGCTCCAGTGGAGCCAGCTCGCCATTCGGTGCTTTGTTCACGTAAACATAAAGGAAGCGTGACAGCGGGTAAGTACCGGCGATGGCGTTGGCTTCGTTGGCTTCGATGAACTCTTCACCTTCAGCCTTGGCCAACGGAACTGCGCGAACGCTGGAGGTCTTGTAACCCAGTCCGGAGTAACCTACTGCGTTCAGAGACTGGCTGACAGACTGAACAACAGATGCCGAGCCAGGCTGCTCATTCACGCCGCTGCGGAAGTCGCCCTTGCACAGTGCGTTTTCCTTGAAGTAACCGTAAGTGCCGGATACCGAGTTACGGCCGTACAGCTGAATATCACGGTCAACCCACTGACCAGTCAAACCCAGCTGACCCCAGGTGTTCAGCTCTTCGCCGCCACACAGGTGAGTAGAAGAGAAGATACCGTCTACCTGGGCCATGGTCAGGCCTTTGATCGGGTTATCCTTGTGAGCGAAAACAGCCAAGGCATCGATAGCAACAGGCACAGCGGTAGGCTTATAGCCGTAACGCTCTTCGAACGCCTGAATTTCGCTGTCTTTCATCATGCGACTCATGGGAGCGAGGTTAGATGTACCTTCAGTCAGAGCCGGTGGCGCAGTGGAAGAACCTGCAGCCTGAATCTGAATGTTGACGTTCGGGTACATGCGCTTAAACTCTTCGGCCCACAGCGTCATCATGTTAGCCAATGTGTCAGAGCCAACGCTGGAGATATTGCCGGATACACCACCAGCGCGCTGGTAATCTTCCAGACTCTGATCAACGGCAGCAAAGGCTGAGCTGGCGGCTACGCCGGTAGCAGCGAAGGTCACAGCAGCGAACATACGCTTGAGTTTCATGTCATTCTCCTAGATGAGGTAGTGTTTGCAACACGCGACTCAGTATCAAAGCGTGATGTGACAACTCTATTCACGAATTATGACAATTGTGTGAAACGCACTAACCAGCGCCCAACTCTGGCATTTGCTGGCAGAGAATGATTGAGACACCGGCCGCTATCCCTTACCATAGAAGGCTTAGCCGGATTTTATCGACGCTTTACCACCGGTGAACACAACAAATACAAATAGACCACTACTCGAGTGTTCAATGCACGACTTAGATATGGACCCGGTTCCGCAGGGTGAACTGGCGCTTAAAATCACCACCCTGCCCCGCGACTGCAACAGCTTTGGCGATATTTACGGAGGGTGGCTAGTAGCCCAGATGGACGTGGCGGGCACCAGCACCTCGGCGCGTATCGCACGTGGCCGTGTCGCTACCGTCGCCATCGACCGCATGGGGTTCATGGTTCCGGTACCGGTAGGCGCGCAGCTGGCCTTTCATTGCGACGTACTGGATATCGGCCGCAGCTCAATAAAGATGCTGGTTGAAGTCTGGAGCGAAGATCTGGCCCATGACGAAAGCCGCAAGGTAACCGAAGCCACCTTCGTCTTCGTTGCCATTGATGACCGTGGCCGGACTCGCGTTATACCGTCCTGATCGTCTTTGGGCCGGAGTAACAGCGCCGCCACCCCGACCGAGTGCTCGCTGATATGCTTCGTCCGCTGCTCACCGCCAGCCTTACGCTGGCGCGTACCATTGATTCCGCCAACAACCTGCTTGGCCGCAGCGTCGCCTGGCTGAGCGTATTAATGGTGCTGTTGACCTGCCTGATAGTGCTACTGCGCTACGGTTTCGATATTGGCGCTACCGCCACTCAAGAGTTGGTCATGTACGGCCATTCGCTCGCGTTCATGGGCGCTGCCGCCTGGGCTCTGCAACGCGACGCCCACGTACGCGTCGACATCTTCTTCCGGCGCTTCTCTTCCCGTGGCAAAGCCCTGATCGACTTCTCCGGCACCCTGCTATTTCTGCTGCCCGTGTGCCTATTTCTCGCCTGGAACTGTTGGGACTACGTCAGCGTGGCTTGGCAACGACAAGAGCGATCAGCCGATGCCGGCGGCCTGCAGTGGGTGTATATCCAGAAAAGCTTCATTTTACTGCTGGTGGCCAGTCTGTTGTTGCAGGCGATATCGCAGCTAATCAAAACCGCTGCCGTTATATTCGACGTTCTGCCAAGTCACCTTCCCGCCAGCCATGAGGAGCATCTGTAATGGGTGTTGAATACATGGCGGTGGCATTGTTCATCTGTATCTGTCTGGCATTGATGGCAGGCTATCCGGTTGCCTTTACTCTGGGTGGCATGTCCCTGCTGTTTGCCGGGGGCGGCATCGCCCTCAATTTATTCGACCCAAGCTTCCTCGGTGCCCTGCCTAGCCGACTGTTTGGCACCATGAACAACCAGACCTTGCTAGCCGTGCCGCTGTTTGTGTTTATGGGTGTGATGCTGGAGAAGTCGCGCATCGCCGAAGACCTGCTGGATGCCATGTCGCGTTTATTCGGCGGCTTGCGAGGCGGGTTAGCGTTTTCCGTGTGTATTGTTGGCGCACTCTTGGCGGCCAGCACCGGGATTGTCGGCGCTACCGTGGTAACCCTCGGGCTACTGGCGTTACCGACCATGCTGCGCCGTGGCTACGACCCCTCGATCGCCACCGGCACGCTCGCCGCGACCGGCACCCTCGGGCAAATCATCCCACCGTCGATCATTTTGGTGCTGCTAGGAGATGTGCTGTCCAATGCCTACCAGCAAGCGCAAACCCGCATGGGCATCTTTTCGCCGAAAACCGTGACCGTCAGCGACTTGTTTATTGGCTCGCTGGTGCCCGGGCTGATGCTCGTCGGTTTATACCTGCTGTACTTAGTCGGCGTTGCTATCTGGCAACCGCACAAGCTACCGGCGCTATCGCGCGAGGAACGCGCCGAGGTATCTTGGCGCGGCGTGTTGATGAGCTTGCTACCGCCGCTGCTCTTGATCATGTCGGTACTCGGGTCGATCCTCGCCGGTATCGCCACGCCAACCGAAGCCGCCGCCGTCGGCGCACTCGGCGCAACCTTGCTGGCATTGGCGAAGCGCCAGCTCGGGATCGGCAAGCTGCGTGAAGTGGCACAAGCGACCACCGAGATCAGCGCTATGGTATTCATGATTCTGCTCGGTGCTTCTATCTTCTCACTGGTCTTTCGTGGCTATGGCGGCGACGACTTGATTCACCACCTGTTTGACCAACTACCCGGCGGCGTTTTTACCGCCACCCTGGTAGTCATGCTGGTGATTTTCTTCCTCGGCTTTATTCTCGACTTCATCGAGATCACCTTTGTGGTGGTGCCGATTGTTGGGCCGGTGTTGCTGAGCATGGGACTTGACCCAGTGTGGCTCGGCGTGATGATTGCGCTAAACCTGCAGACTTCTTTCCTGACGCCGCCGTTCGGCTTTTCGTTGTTCTACCTGCGCGGCGTGACGCCGGCCAGCGTACCGACCTCGGCGATCTATCGCGGGGTGCTGCCTTTCATTGCCATCCAGATACTAATGCTGATCATCGCCGCCTGCTGGCCAGGACTGGTGACCTGGCTGCCGGGGCTGATGGGGCGCTAAGCTCATAGCGCCCGCAGTCTACTTGGGCACAACGCCGACCACTTCACCAACAACGCGTTGCGCCAGCACGCTACCCCAGTGGCGGCTGTCGTCAGAGTTATCGCGATTATCACCCAGAAAGAAGTAATGCCCCTCAGGCACCCTGAAGGTACGGATTGCGCCGGGTGGAGCGTCCTTGAGGTATTGAATCTGGTACTGCTCGCTGCCAGCACTTTCCGCAAAGCGGTTAAATCCGTCGGTTTCGCTCACCAGATCGCTGGATAAAGTCTTACCATTGACCACCACGCCCTGCTCGGTCAACGCGATCACATCACCCGGCAAAGCCATCAGGCGCTTCACATAAAGTACATCGTGATCCGGCGGATAAAACACGTATACCTTGCCGCGCTGCATTCGCTCAGGTGCCACAGTCTCCTCACCCGGTAACGCATAACCAAATAGCGCAGACTGCGCAAAACCCCACTTCTGTACGATCACCACATCACCCTCAACCAGCGTCGGGTGCATCGAAGCCGAAGGCACCGCGTAAGGTTCGTAGAGAAAAGTGCGTACCAGCAGCACACTCAGCATCAAACCAAGGTAGAGGCCGATCAACACCCACACACGGCTATACCAGCGCCGCGGTTGGCTAGGATCGTAACGGCGAATGATCCAACAGGCATGCAGCGGGCAAATCACGCTGAACAATAGATGGATGCCCAGCACCAGATACCAGTCCACCGCGGCGACCACCAGCCCCACCAACAGATAGGGCCAAAACAGTCGCGGACGGTTTACATACAGAAAGACAAAAGGCTGCAGGAAGATGCCCAGCAGCACGGCGATCCAGATTTTGGGCGGGCTGGCAGTGGTCAAAAAAACTCCTTGGTGATCGCCTACACAGGCTTTAGCTGTGACCACAGCAGGCTGAGTAGATTCAGCTCCCCGTAGCATCCGGCTGCAAGGCTGGCGATTCCAACCGCAGGATCAAATAACACAGCAACAACCCCAGGAGGTTGGTGGTTACCGGGTTAAAGGCCTCTACCAAGAGCGCCGGGCTGAGCAGCGCAACGTAAATTAGCAAGATTATTAGCGCAAATGCGGCCAAATACACCGGCGGCTTGCCACCCAGGCGCAGCGCAATCAGCAGCCCGAGTACAATTTCCAACACGCCAGCCAGTGGCGAGGCGATATTCGCCGGCACACCCGCGCCGCTGGCTTCCACCAAGCTGATCTCAATCGGGCTGAGAAACAAAATCTTTGGCAACAGGCCATGGTAAATAAACAGAAAACCCAGGCCCAAACGGCAGAGAAATGCCGCCTGACTCAACATATTACTGGCCATCAACAAAGCGCTCCGCGTGGTCAGGTGTGGGCAAACGGCAATAGGCGTACTGACCAAACAGCTGGTAACGATTAAGCGCAATGCGGTCATACAACCAGTCACGCAGCGGCCGAGGAATAAGCCGAAACACACACATCCCACGCCACGGCCAGCCGATCCCAGCCATCACTCGAAAAAAAGCCTCGCTTTTCTCAAAGCAGCGCCCTTGCTCCACCGCCAGCATGGTCTCGAAGGTGTCGGTTGGATAACCAAACTGCCGCAGCAGCTGCGCACCAGGCTCGGACTGCACGCTGCAGAGCTGATACAGGTGTTTGTGGTCGTGGGTGATGATGAAGTTTGCCCAGGCGTTGCAGAGCTTGCAGACGCCATCGAAGAGGATGATGCGGGGATCTGGCGAGAGTGCTGTCATGTTCATACCGGGGCCGGTGATGTCTACGCTCAGTGTACGCCCTTCAGGTGCAATGCGGCTTTTTGGCCATCAGCGAGGTGCACCGCCCAGCAACTCATCTATTACCGGGTCCATCTTCGTTTGAGTACCTTGCCACTTCATCAGCGAAAAACCACCTTTACCGTTCAGATGATATTCCGCCGATGCCACACGGCGTCCGCGGCGGTCGAGCCACAACTCCGCATGCGACAAATACGGCGCCATATCCCAGGAGCGCAACGCCGTATAGGTGAGCACATATTCGCACTTCTCCGGCAAACTCCCGGAAAACACCTCGGTCGAGATGCCATGCCGATCAAAACCGGCGCGCACCACTGGCACAAAGTCGCTGACGATGACCTTGGGGTTATCCTGAACACATACATAAACGATGCCAACGCCGGGATCGACAGGCTGGACCGTAATCGATGTACAAGCCGCGAGGCAAAGCGGCAGTAGCAAAAATCCTTTTTTCATTTTGGCTTCCTTGATGCAAATTGCTTGAGATAGCCCTTAACTTCTCACTGTAACCTGCTGCCAGCAACGTAGGCGGCTGGCAGGTTACAGCTCCGTTACCCAACGCTTTACTTACCACGCAGATCGTACATAGCCTTTTCGCTGATCGCGTGCCAGGCATTCACCTTCTCGCGGAACGCCTGCATGGAATCCCACACTTCGCGATTGAGCGGGTTGGCAGCGGCAGTTTCTTCCAACACATCCATGCTGATGTCGCGCAGGCGCTCCAGTACCGAGTCCGGTAAACGACGTAACTCTACGCCGTGCTCATTGATCAGGGTATCCAGCGCGTCAGCGTTGCGCTTGGTGTACTCATCCAGCATGGCTTGGTTGGTTGCGCGCGCGGCTTGCTTGACGATGTCTTGCAGGTCCGCCGGCAGCCCGGCTAATTTTTGCTGGTTGATGGTCAGTTCCAGCACCGCGCAAGGTTCTTGCCAGCCGGGGTAGTAGTAATACTTGGCGGCTTGATAGAGACCGAAGGCCAGATCGTTATAAGGGCTTACCCAATCGGTCGCATCAATCACACCGGTCTGCAGCGAGGTGAAGATTTCGCTGCCGGGCAGGTTGACCGTGGTGGCGCCCGCGCGCGACAGCACCTCGCCGCCAAAGCCTGGCATGCGGATCTTCAGACCCTGCAAATCGTCGAGACTGTTGATCTCTTTGTTGAACCAGCCAGCCATCTGCACGCCCGTGTTGCCGCAAGGCAAAGGCAATACGCCAAAGGACTCATAAGCACGCTGCCACAACTCAAGCCCGCCACCTTGATACAACCAGGCGTTCATTTCCTGCGCGTTGAGACCAAAGGGCACAGCGGTAAAAAAGGGCGCTGTGGCGCTCTTACCTTTCCAATAATAAGCGGCGCTGTGGCCAAGCTCAGCGGTACCGTTAGAGACGGCATCAAAGACTTCCAGCGCCGGCACCAAGGCGCCAGCGGCGAATACCTGAATACTCAAACGGCCATTGGACATACGCTCGACACTATCAGCGAAATGCTGCGCGGTAGTCCCTAAACCGGGAAAATTCTCTGGCCAGGAGGTGACCATCTTCCAACGAAAACGCTGCTCAGCCTGCGTGCTAGCCGCAGCGCCTGAGACAGATGCTGGCTCTTCCTTGCAACCCGCCAAAGCAGCGGCACCCAGACCAAGACCTGCTGCGGTCAGTAATTTACGTCGTTCCATAGAGCCAGCTCCAAGCTTAAAGCCGCAGGCGACTAGACGCCGTTGCAGCACTGGTTATAAATATTCTTGTTGTCTGCCGTATTCGCAGGGTGTATCGCTCAATCTCAAGCATCCACAAGGCGCGCATAGTTTGCGGCTTGCCGCTACGCGTTCGAGCCGCCTAAAGCGGCTCAAGCTTGGCATAAGCTACCATCAGCCATTTGCTACCTTCGTCGTCAAAATTCACCTGGATACGCGCCTGCGCGCCTTGGCCTTCGTAATTAAGTACCACGCCTTCGCCAAACAACGCATGCATGACCCGCTGACCTAGGGAAAACCCGGTGCTTTCGCTCGCTTCAGCAGCAAATAGTCCGGTCTTGCCCGGACCAAAAGGCCGGCTGACCTGGTTGCCCAAACGGACTTCTTGAATCAGCTCGACGGGGATTTCGCGAACAAAACGCGACAGTTTGTTGAAGGTCTCACTGCCATACAGACGGCGGGTTTCGGCCCAGGTGATCACCAACTGCTGCATAGCGCGAGTGATGCCAACGTAAGCCAGCCGGCGCTCTTCTTCCAGCCGGCCGGGATCTTCCAAACTCATCTTATGCGGGAACAAGCCTTCTTCCACTCCGGCCATGAAGACCAGCGGAAACTCCAAACCCTTGGCACTGTGCAGGGTCATTAGCTGAACGCTGTCTTCAAAACGGTCGGCCTGTGTTTCCCCCGCTTCCAATGAGGCGTGAGCGAGGAAGGCGAGCAGTACGTCGCCCTCTTCGTCTTCGTCGGCCATATCGTTCTCAAAAGCGCGGGCAGCGGAGACCAGTTCTTCCAGGTTTTCGACCCGTGCCTGCGCTTTCTCGCCCTTCTCCTGCTCGTGGAAGCGCAGCAGACCGCTGTTTTCCATAGCGATCTGCGCTTTACTGTAAAGCGGCACGCCCTCGGCGCGCTCGGTCAGTTCTTCGATCAACACCATAAAGGCTTGTACCGCGTTAGCGGCACGACCGGGCAGGCCTTTGTTGTCGAGCAAATCGCATGCCGATTGCCACATGGAGACATCCTGCTCGCGTGCGTGCTGGCGCAGCGCTTCAACCGTTTTGTCGCCGATACCACGGGCTGGTACGTTGATGATGCGCTCCAGTGCGCCGTCATCGCCGCGATTGCCGATCAGCCGCAGGTAGGCCATGGCATTCTTGATTTCGGCACGCTCGAAGAACCGCTGGCCACCGTAGATGCGATAGGGCACACCGCTACGCAACAGGGCCTCTTCCAGCGCACGTGACTGAGCGTTGGAACGGTAAAGAATAGCCATTTCGCTGCGGCTCATGCCGTCCCGCACCGCCTGCTCAATACGCTCAACAATAAAGCGCGCCTCATCCTGCTCATTAAAGCCGGCGTATAGGGAGATTGGCTCGCCGTCGTTGCCGTCGGTCCACAGTTGCTTGCCGAGGCGTCCGGCGTTGTTGTCGATCAGTGCGTTCGCGGCCTTAAGTATGGTCGCGGTAGAACGGTAGTTTTGCTCCAAACGAATCATCTCGGCATTCGGGTAATCGGTCTCGAACTGCTGGATGTTTTCAATCCGCGCGCCGCGCCAGCCATAGATCGACTGGTCATCATCACCCACCACCATTAAACTCGGGCTCTTACCCGCCAGGTGCCGCAGCCAGGCGTATTGCACGGCGTTAGTATCCTGAAACTCATCGACCAGCATGTGCTTGAAACGCGCCTGATACTGCTCACGCAGAGGCTGATTGTCGCGCCACAGCTCGAGCGAGCGCAGCAGCAGCTCGGCAAAGTCCACCGCACCAGCGCGGGCGCAGGCCTGCTCATAAGCCGTATAAATACGCACCATGGTGGTTAGGTAAAGATCACCCGCGGGCTGAATATTCTGCGGGCGCAGGCCTTCATCTTTCTGGCCGTTAATCCACCACTGCGCCTGTTTGGGCGCCCATTGGTTTTCATCCAGCGCCATTTCACGAATGACTCGCTTGACCAGCCGCAGCTGATCGTCGCTATCAAGAATTTGAAACTGCTGGGCCAACCCGGCCTCGCGCCAGTGTGCGCGCAACAGTCGGTGCGCTAACCCGTGAAAGGTACCCACCCACATGCCCTGCGGCGAAATACCGAGCATTTGCTCAATACGCCCGCGCATTTCGTAGGCGGCCTTGTTGGTGAAGGTGACCGAGAGAATGCTCCAGGGCGAGGCCTTTTCGACCTCCACCAACCAGGCAATGCGGTGCACCAGCACGCGGGTTTTACCGGAGCCGGCACCAGCCAGCACCAACTGTTGACCGAGGCTGGCGGAGACCGCCTGGCGCTGGGCGTCATTTAAAGAATTAAGCAGGTGGGATATATCCATCGGCGTATTCTACCAGCGACTGCTCAATGCTCGAAAGCGGTGGCTGTATATCCCGCGCCAGAGGCGTGCACTGGAGCTTTTTAGATGAACAGGGCTGTGCCCAAGCGAAGTGCTGGTGTAAGGTTGGTCGGATAAAGCCCGCTGTTAGCTATAAGAGTTGTTAATGATAAAAAGAAACGCACAGCGTTCCGGGAAACCCACGTCGGCATGACGATACTGCGCTCCAGCCATACCCCTATTTCTGCAGTCGATTTGCGCCTACAGCAAATGAATCAGCTGTATGCCTACTCGCGCCTGCCACAATGGCTCATGCTGGGTGTTGCACTACTGATCGTCCCGCTGCTATGGCAACACACCAGCGCCAGCCTCTTGCTAAGCTGGCTCGCGCTAATCGGCCTGCTCGCTTTACTGCGTCAACGGCTCGTCAACCGTTACTATGCTTGCCCAGCAAAGGATCGTCTGCGCGCCCGCTGGCGCTTCTTTTTCCATCTCGGGAATATCGCTTCCGGCCTGTGTTTGGCGTGGGTATACGTCGGCTTGACTCCGGTGGGCAATTTCAGTCTACAGGCGCCGGTATACAGTCTGGCCGGCGGGGTGGCTTTGTGTGTGGGGGTTATTTACGCCAGCCGCTTCCCAGCCTTTACCTCCTTTATCATTCCCGCTTGGCTACCGCCAGTGCTCTATCTGTTTATGCAGAGCGACGAGATCAGCCACTCCTGGGCTCTGATGGGCATCATTCTGTTTATCTGTATTTTGATGTGCGCTGCTTTTATTCACCGCTCGGTGCTGGAGGCGCTGATCAGTAATTTGCGCAACGAAGCACTGGTCAGCAATCTGAGCGACACCCAGCAGCGTAGCGAAGAGCTGAACCATCAATTAACCCGTGAGATCACCCAACGCCGCAGCGCTGAGCAGTTATTACGCGACAGTCACAACGAGCTGGAAGCCCGCGTCAGCGATCGCACCGCTGAACTGGAACGTGCCAGCCAAGCTTTACAGGCCAGCCAAACTCAATTGAGTCTGGCCATGGATGCCAGCCAACTAGGCCTCTGGGATTGGGACCTGGTAACCGATCAGGTATTCCACTCTCAATTAGATACTATTTTCGGCATTGCCCCGGATGAGGGCATGAGTATGCTGCTCGACCTCAAGCCACGCCTGCATCCAGCCGACGCGGCCATGGTACGCAAGACCCTGGTGCGCCACATGAAAGGCGAGACCGAGGCCTATCGCATGGAATACCGGGTGCGTCATCAAGACGGCCAATGGGTTTGGGTAGAAGATGCCGGTCGCGTGGTTGATCGCAATTCCGATGGTCACGCTACGCGGATGATCGGCACCCGCCGCGATATTACCGCGCGCAGATATCAAAACGAGCAGGCGCAGCTGGCCTCTACGGTTTTCGAGGCTACCTCCGAAGGCATTTTCATTCTTGATCCTCAGCTGAACATACTGGCGGTCAATCAGGCCTACAGCGTCATCACCGGACTGGCTAGCACCGACGCTGTGAGTCGCAACATTCTTGATCTGAGTGGCGAAGGTGAAATTCGTGAGCACTTTATTTACCTCCGCCAGTTGCTCAGCAATCAAGACCGCTGGCAGGGCGAACTAACTGCCAGGCGGCGTACCGGCGAGCCCTTCCCTATTTGGTTGCAGTTGGCGGTAGTGCGCGATAGCGGTGGGGATATCTCTCACTACGTGGGCTTTTTTGCCGACCTCACCACCCATCGTCAGACCGAAGAGCAACTGCAGTACCTGACCAATTACGACGCTCTGACTCAGCTGGCTAACCGTAATCTATTCAACGAACGTTTGCAGGACGCGACCAGCCGAGCTCGCCAGCATGACCACCAGGTCGCGCTGCTGCACATTGATATGGACCGCTTTAAGCAGATCAACGTCACTCTCGGGCATTCAATGGCCGACAAACTGCTGCAGGAAGTAGCCAAGCGCTTACGCGCAACGGTACAACCACAAGACCTGCTGGCACGGCTGTCTGCTGATGAATTTGTGCTGATTGTCGAACAACCAGAAAACAACAAGGCGCTGGCGGTGATGGCCAATGCAGTGCTCGAAAAACTACGCGCACCTATGCTGATTGGCGAACAAGAACTGGTGATGACCGCCTCCATCGGCATCAGTCTGTTTCCAGCGAACGCTCAGGACAGCCTGCTACTCATCACCCAAGCACATCAAGCGATGCAGCACGCTAAACAGCTGGGTGGCAACAATGCGCAGTTCTTCACCCATGAGCTGCGCGCCTATAGCCTCGACCGGCTGCAACTGGAGAACCAGCTGCGCAAGGCGTTGGAGGACGATCAGCTAATCGTCTACTACCAACCCAAGTTGCATCTGGCCAGTGACCGTATCCGCAGCGCCGAGGCGCTGGTGCGCTGGCAGCACCCGGAACGCGGACTGGTTATGCCTGGCGAGTTTATCAATATTGCTGAAGAGTCCGGCATGATCGGCGCCTTAGGCGATACCGTGTTGCGCCAGGCCTGCAAGCAGGCGAGCGAGTGGTATCAGAAGGGCCCTGAGGCAGTGGCAGTCTCGGTCAACTTATCCGTTCAACAGTTACGTCAGGAAGGCTTTGCCGAGGATGTTGCACAGATTCTGAAGACCAGCCGCTTACCGGCGCGGTTGCTGGAGCTGGAGCTGACCGAAAGCATGTTGCTGGAACACAGCCCCACAGTATCGAGCAATATAGATGCCCTGAAAGAGCTGGGAGTACTCCTATCGGTGGACGATTTCGGCACCGGCTACTCATCCTTGGCTTATCTCAAGCGCTTCCCGATCAGCACATTAAAGATCGATCGCGCCTTCATTGCCGAGCTGGATGAAGAGCACAATGACGACGCTATTATCCGTGCCATTATCGCAATGGCCCACAGCCTGTCTTTGAGCGTAGTGGCCGAGGGCGTAGAGCAAGAAAACCAGCTGGACTTTCTCAAAGCCAACGGCTGCGATGAAGTGCAAGGCTATTTAATTAGCAAACCGATTCCGGCTGACGAGTTTACCAAGCTGCTGGCCAGCAGCGGCGATATGCCGATCTTGCGCAACCGCCGCTGAGCCAGCTGGCGGCTAGCTGCGCTCATCCAACCAGGCGTGCCCTTGGCGCTCTAGCAAACTATCCGCTGCATCAGGGCCCCAACTTCCCGCCGGATAGGGCTTAGGTGAGCGATAGCAGTCTTGCCACCCTTCGATAATGGGATCAACCCAGCGCCAGGCCGCGGCAATCTCGTCGCGCCGCATAAACAAGGTCGCATCACCTTGAATCACATCCAGCAAAAGGCGTTCGTAGGCATCCCAGCGGCGACGCTTGAAGGCGTCGGCAAAATCCAGATCCAGATCGACATTTTGCAGCCCCATACCGCGCCCCGGTGACTTGGCCATCAGCGACAGGCGGATACCTTCGTCTGGCTGCAAACTGATGATCAATCGGTTGTTTTCCGGGTTGTCGCCGCTACGCGGAAATAGCCGGTAAGGCACCGGCTTGAACTGGATAACGATCTCCGACTTGCGCTGCGCCATGCTCTTACCGGTGCGCAGGTAGAAGGGTACGCCGGCCCAGCGCCAGTTATCGATCTCGGTTTTCAGCGCGACGAAAGTTTCGGTATTACTGTCATGATCGACGCGCTTTTCAAAGTAATAAGCTGGCAGGCGCTCGCCGGCGTGTTCACCGGCGGCGTACTGGCCACGCACGGTGCGGTCCTGCACATCCATGCCGGTGATGGGTCGCAGCGCCTCAAGTATCTTCAGTTTCTCGTTGCGCACCGCCTCAGGCTCAAAATGCACCGGCGCTTCCATTGCTACCAGGCAGAGTAGTTGAAGCAAGTGGTTCTGTACCATATCGCGCATGGCACCGGCGTGATCGTAATAGTCACCGCGATTTTCCACGCCAACGCTTTCCAACACGCTAATCTGCACGTGATCAATGTGCGCATTACGCCACAGCGGCTCGAACAAGGCGTTGCCGAAGCGCAGCGCGAGTAGATTTTGCACCGCCTCTTTGCCGAGATAATGGTCGATACGGAAGACCCGCGCTTCATCAAAGACGGCGCCAATCTGGTCGTTGATCTGATTCGCGGTCTGCAAGCTTTCGCCCAGTGGCTTCTCCAGCACCACACGTGAGTTCTCGTCGGTCAGACCGACCGAGGCCAAATGCTTAACCGTGGGGGCAAACAGGCTCGGTAAGGTGGCGAGATAGAAAACGCGCACCCGGCCGCTGTTTTTCTTCAACAGCTTGGTCAGCTTGGGAAATTCGACCCGCTGGCTGACATCCAGCGACAAATATTCCATGCGTGCCGCGAAGCTTTCCCAAGTGCTCTGCTCAAAGTCGCTACGCGCCACGTGCTGGCTGACATGACGCTTCGCCAGTTTGCGATAGCTCTCTGCCGAATGCTGCGCGCGCGCCAGTGCGTAAATACGCGTGCCAGAGTGCAAGTGACCGTCGCGATGCAGGTAATAGAGTGCCGGCAGCAGCTTGCGCATCGCCAGATCACCGGTGCCGCCAAACACCACCATGTCACAGCTGATACCGTCTTGCGCCGCCACACCACTCTCCCGGAAAACAGCGCCCAGGCCGTTTTTGTAGTATAACTACAAGCTCGGTCGCCTAACGGGCGCTAGAAACAGACGTTGAACTACACCAATGCAGCCACTCATCCGCAGCCTACCATGAAGCCATCGTGAATCTACTCCAACACATCGCCGCCAGCCGCGAGCTGCTCAGAAAGTCTGAGCTGAAGGTGGCTGACTACGTGTTGGCGCAGGCCGCGCAAGTAATGCATTCATCAATGGCTGACCTGTCGCAACAGGTCGGCGTCAGCGAGCCAACCATAGTACGCTTCTGTCGTGCTATCGGCTGCAGCGGCTTTCAGGATTTGAAGCTCAAGCTAGCGCAGAGCCTTGCTGCCGGCGCGAGCTTTGGGCAGTTCTCGATCAACGAAGACGACAGCGTCGATACCCTGTCGCACAAGATTTTCGATACCACCTTGGCCACCCTGATGGACGTGCGTGAGCGCCTCGATCCGCAAGCGATTGAGCATGCAATAGACGCGCTGACCCAAGCACGCCGAGTCGAGTTCTATGGCTTTGGTGCCTCGGGCGCGGTGGCCAGCGACGCGCAGCACAAGTTCTTTCGTTTGCAGGTATCGACAGCTGCCTATTCAGACCCGCACATGCAGGCGATGTCGGCTGTGACCCTTGGCCCCGAAGATGTTGCCGTAGCGATCTCCCAGACCGGTCGCACCAAAGATCTGCTGCACTCCGCCAATCTAGTGGTAGAAACCGGCGCGACATTGATCAGCCTTTGCCCGAGCCGCACTCCGCTGGCCGAGCTAGGCCGCATCCATATCCCGATTGATGTGCCGGAAGACACCGACATTTACACCCCATTGTCCTCACGGATTGCCCATCTGGTGGTAATCGACGTGCTGGCAATGGGTATGGCCATGCGCCGTGGCCCAGAACTGGTCAATCACCTGAAAAGCGTAAAACGCAGCCTGCGCGGCCTGCGCCTGTCAAACAAGACGCGTACCGACGTCAGCGAGTAACGGCGCTACGCGGCAAGCCTAGCGAAATCAGCGTCGCGACCACCAGCAGCCCGGTAGACCACCACAAACAGGCCACCAACCCGGCACTTTGATATACCCAGCCGGATAGTAAAGTACCCAGCAGCCGCCCCAGCGCGTTCGACATATAGTAAAAGCCCACATCCAATGACACGCCATCACGCTGCGCGCCCGCCACTATCAAGTAGCTGTGCAACGATGAATTAACAGCAAACACGGCGCCAAACACCAGCAAGCCACCCAGCAGCACCCATGCGTTCGGGCCTTGCCACTGCAAGCCAATGGCGATCAGCGCTGGTAATAAACTCAACGCTAATACCCAGTACGCAGCCGCACGCCCGTCCGGCAGCTTGCCACCGCGACGCCCCGTAAATCTCGGCGCCTGGGTTTGTACCAGACCGTAGCCAATGACCCAGCAGGCCATAAAGCCGCCTACTTGCCAAAAGTCCCAACCAAACACGCTGCTCAAATAGACCGGTAGCGCGATGACAAACCACACATCGCGCGCGGCGAACAAAAACAGCCGAGCGGCCGACAGCAGATTAATCGCGCGGCTTTTGGAGAGCATTTCGCGAAACTTGGGCTTGCCGCTAGCCCGGCCCAAATCACGCTTGAGCAAACGTCGACTCAGCAACCAAACCAGCGCCAGCAGGACTGCCATGAGCAGTACTGCACCACGAAACCCCAAAGTAGTCAGCAGCACACCACCGAGAAAGAAACCCAGCCCCTTGAGGGCATTTTTCGACCCCGTCAGCAACGCTACCCAACGGTAGAGCGCGCCCTGCTGATCGTCGGGTAACAGCAGCTTGATGCTGCTTTTCGCACTCATCTTGTTCAGGTCTTTGGCGATGCCCGACAGCGCCTGCGCGGCCATGACCCACACCACACTGAGCGCGGCGGACGGCACCGTGAGCATCAAAAGCGCGCCCACTTGCAGTAGCAAGCCGATATTCATGGTGCGATTCAGCCCGAAGCGCGCGCCTAACCAGCCGCCGAGCAAATTGGTCACCACGCCAAAGATTTCATAAAACAGAAACAGCCCCGCGACTTCCAGCGGGCTGTATCCCAGTTGATGAAAGTGCAGTACCACCAACATGCGCAGCGCGCCATCAGTGAGCGTGAAGGCCCAATAATTACCCGTCACCACCAAATACTGACGTACCTCAGCGGACAGCTGCGACAAACGCATCATCAACCAGCCTGCCCAACCAGCCGCGCCAGCTCAACCAGCCGATTGCTGTAGCCCCACTCGTTGTCGTACCAACTGTAGATTTTTACCTGCGTACCGTTAATCACCATGGTGCTCAGCGCGTCGATAATCGATGAGCGCGGGTCGGTACGGTAATCAATGGATACCAACGGACGCTCCTCGTAACCGAGAATGCCCTGCATGGAGCTTGCCGCTGCGGCCTTGAACAGCTGATTGACCTCTTCGACTGTCGTTTCTCGCTCGACCTCAAAGACGCAGTCGGTAAGCGAGGCGTTGGCCAGCGGCACTCGTACCGCGTGGCCATTCAGCTTGCCGCGCAGCTCTGGGAATATCTCGGCAATCGCTGTCGCCGAACCGGTGCTGGTAGGAATCAGGCTCATGCCACATGCCCGTGCCCGACGCAGATCCTTATGCGGCTGATCGAGAATGCTTTGGGTGTTGGTCAGGTCATGAATGGTCGTAATAGAGCCATGCTTGATGCCCAGGGCTTCGTGGATCACCTTGACCACCGGCGCCAGGCAGTTGGTCGTGCAGGAGGCCGCCGTGACAATGCGGTGAACCTGCGGATCAAACAGCTGATCGTTGACCCCCAACACCACATTCAACACGCCTTTCTCTTTCACCGGCGCGCTGACCACAACTCGCTTCACGCCTTGGTCCAGATAACCCTGCAGCGCAGCGCTGGTCTTGTTTACACCGCTGGCTTCAATCACCAAATCACAACCGGACCAATCGGTGTCAGCAATCGCGCGATTAGCGGTCAGTGGCACATGCCGATTGCCAATCACCAGCGCATCATCTGCGCCACGGGCCTCGTATTGCCAGCGACCATGTACGGAATCGAAATTGAGTAGATGTGCGTGAGTGGCTACGTCGCCAACCGGATCATTAATCTGCACGAATTCCAGTTCAGGCCAGTCCCACGCAGCACGTAGCGCCAGCTTACCGATGCGGCCAAAGCCGTTGATGCCTACCTTGATGCTCATCTTTATCTCCAGTGTCTATGGCGCCAGCACAACGGCGGCGTGGTTTAGATACTGCGCTGATTGACCCGCTTGGATAGCTCCGCCGCCGACTCCCGGCGCTCTGAATAGCGATCAACCAGATAGTCACTGCGCTCACGTAACAACAGTGTGAACTTGACCAGTTCTTCCATGACATCCACCACTCGGTCATACAAGGGCGAGGCGCGCATGCGGCCAGCCTCATCAAACTCCAGGTGCGCCTTAGGCACAGACGACTGATTAGGAATAGTGACCATGCGCATCCAGCGCCCTAGCACTCGCAGCTGATTAACCACGTTGAACGATTGCGAGCCGCCGCACACCTGCATCACCGCAAGAGTTTTGCCTTGCGTGGGTCGCACGGCACCCATGGCCAGCGGCACCCAGTCGATCTGCGCCTTGAATACCCCGGTCATTGCGCCGTGCCGTTCTGGCGAACACCACACCTGCCCCTCAGACCACTGCATCAGCTCACGCAGCTCAGCAACTTTGGGATGATCGACCGGGGCATCGTCTGGCAAAGGCAACCCCGACGGGTCGAATATCCGTGCCTCTGCGCCCAAGTGCTCCAACAAGCGAGCGGCCTCTTCAACCATGAAACGACTGTAAGAGCACTCTCGGGTTGAGCCATACAACAACAGTATTCGCGGCGCATGCGTCCAGCTCTCTGGGATACCCAGCGCCTTAGCATCAGGTATCGGTAAGAGTGTTGGGTCAAGGGCTGGGGTTTCGATAGATGGCATGACAGCCTCCTCTGGCGATTTACTCATGGGCACATAGGCTCCGCACCTGCCCTCTGTATATCCCGCAAACGCCGGCATTCATCAGCCAGATCATCCGGCTGTCCGATGATGGCCTGCTGCACAACGTTCCGCGCCCAATCCGGCAGCGCCGGATGTAACCGGTAGTAAATCCATTGTCCTTGGCGTCGGTCAGCCAACAAACCCTGATTTCGCAGCAACGCCAAATGACGGGATATTTTGGGCTGTGACAGCTGCAGTGCCTCAGTCAGCTCGCACACGCACAACTCGGGAAACCGCGTCAGCAATAGGCATACTCGAACGCGGGTGTCGTCAGCCAACGCCTTGAAAAGCGCGGTTGGGGTCAATGTGTCTGCGGTCATGCGGTCACTTTTTGAATATACGGTTTACCGAATATAACGGAACTCGCATATATGGGAAAGTGTATATTTTGTGACACGCCGATAAACGCGCCTGCAGAGCTAGTCACCAGGACCCTGATACACTGAGCGCTATTTACTAATGAGGACAGCCCCATGCCCGTCGCCATGGCCCGCCATATTCTGGTCAAAACCGAAACCGAAGCCGCTGCGCTCAAGCAGCGCATTGCTGCCGGCGAAGCTTTTGATGTGCTGGCGAAGAAACATTCCACCTGCCCGTCGAAAAAACGCGGCGGCGATTTAGGTGAAGTCAGGCCCGGGCAGATGGTCAAAGCGATTGACCAGATCATCTTTAAAAAGCCACTGAAGGTGGTGCATGGTCCGGTAAAAACCCAGTTTGGCTATCACTTGGTGCAGGTGTTTTACCGCGACTAATTAAGGTGCCGGATACCAGATCAGGTTGTGAAATACCGCCGGCTGTCCACCACTGTTGCGATAGCCGTGCGGCCGGTCTGCGGCAAAGCGCACCGCTGCCCCCTCCCTCAAGGTCTGCCACTGACCGTTGACCAACAGCTCCATCACTCCACGAATGACGGTAACGTGCTCAGTCACACCCGCTTGGTGCGGCTCTGATAACCGCTGGTAACCCGCAGGCAGCGTCAATTCGAAAAGCTCAAAGCCGTACTGGGGATCAAAGGGGAATAACGGTGCGACCAGCATATCGTCGCTGGTCGGGCGTTGTCGTAACTGCTCTGCATGGCGCACATCCAGCGCATCCGGCGGCGCAGCGATAAAAGCCGATAGCGACACCTTAAAGCCGTCGGCTATCTTCCAGAGCGTGGCCAGCGTTGGGCTCGACTCGCCGCGCTCAATCTGCCCCAGCATTGCCTTACTCACCCCGCAGGCTTGCGCCGCGCGGTCGAGACTCCAGCTGCGGTCGTTGCGCAGCTGCTTAAGGGTTTGCCCGAGATGGTCGCCGAGTGAGTGCATGGTTGGCCTATGATTATTTCTGTGCGTTATAGCGCACGAGTGCTACATTGTCCAACCGTGCGCTATAACGCACAACCGACACATTATTTCTGGAGATGTCGCGTGTTAAGGGCCTTTTTCTCACGCTCATTGTTTAACCCCTCGCATATCGTCGCCGGCTTCATTGCGGTGCTCGTCGGCTACACCAGCTCTGCGGTAATCATCTTCCAAGCAGCCGAAGCCGCTGGCGCATCACCGGATGAAATCAGCTCCTGGCTCTGGGCGCTGGGTATCGGTATGGGCATCACCAGTATCGGTCTGTCGCTGCGTTACCGTTCGCCGATCCTGATTGCCTGGAGCACGCCAGGTGGCGCGCTACTGGCAACCGGTTTGCCGGGATTCAGCCTGAATGAAGCCATTGGCGTGTTTCTATTCAACGCCGCACTGATCACGCTCTGCGGCTTGTTTGGCTGGTTTGATCGCATCATGCGGCTGATTCCCGCATCCCTGGCCGGCGCTATGCTGGCCGGCGTGCTGCTGCCTTTTGGTTTGCACTTGTTCGTAGCGCTGGAGCAGCAGACCTTGATGGTGGGCGCCATGCTGATCACCTATCTGCTCGGCCGCCAGTTCCTACCCCGCTACGTAGTACCACTCGCCCTACTGGTCGGTGTATTGATCGCAGCCTTGGGCGATCAGCTGCATATGGACGCGCTCGACTGGACGCTGGCCCAACCGGTATGGACCGCCCCGGCATTCTCGCTAACCGCCTTGATCGGCGTCGGCATTCCGATGTTTATCGTCACCATGGCTTCACAGAACGTACCGGGCATGGCCGTATTACGCGCCAATGGTTATCAGGTACCGGCCTCACCCTTGATGACCACCACCGGTATTACCGGCCTGCTGCTGGCCCCATTTGGCGGGTATACCTTCAACCTTGCCGCCATCAGTGCCGCTATCTGTGCCGGAAAAGATGCAGATCCTGATCCCGCTCAGCGCTATCGCGCGACTATCTGGGGTGGGCTTTTTTATCTACTCACCGGGCTCTTTGGCGCCACTGTCGCCAGCCTGTTTGCAGCCTTCCCTCAAGCGCTGATCATGGCCATCGCCGGGCTTGCGCTGCTCGGTACCATTGGCAACAGTCTGGCCACTGCCCTGCACAACGAAAGTCAGCGCGAAGCTGCGTTCTTGACCTTTCTGGTCACAGCTTCAGGGCTATCGTTGCTGGGTATTGGCAGTGCGTTTTGGGGGCTGGTACTCGGCATGCTGGTGCTGCAGCTGGCGGGGCGGCGCGCCTAGCCGCACTCAGTGCGAACAATCCGTTCACGCTTCGGGTTTTGGCGCACTGACAACCCGGTTGTGCACTTCTAACGTGAGCGCTTCTATGCGCTCGCTAAGCTGGTGGGTCAGTTCGGTCAACCGGGTATTTTGCTCCATCAGCGTTAACAAAGCGCCCGTCTGCTGGGCCGCCTGTTCCGCGCGCTGCTGCGCCGCCTCAGCCAGCGTTTCACGGTGCAGCGCATCGGCTTGTGCCAGCGCCTTGTCCCGATCTGCCTGACGTGTCTGCGCCAGCAAAATCAACGGCGCCGCATAAGCCGCCTGCAGGCTGAACGCCAGATTGAGCAAAATGAAAGGATACAAATCAAAGTGCACCAGCCCACTCGCGTTAACGCCAATCCACAACGCCACAATCAGCGTTTGTGCGATCAGAAAAACCGGTGTGCCAAAAAAGCGCGCAAAAGCTTCTGCCTTTTGCGCGAACCAGCCGTCACCAAAAACCGAACCTAGATGCAGGCTAGCGCGATGAAAACGCAGATGATTGGCAGCGGTCTTGGTTGGCTCTGAAGCAGGGGTATTCGATGACATGCAGCGCACCTCATGGACGGAATTACGAGCGAGCTAAACAGCGCAGAGAATGATCTGCTCCGGCTCAACCCACAGATTGACTGACTCGCCGACGCTCGGCAACGCTTGATCCTCCCCCAAGGAGGCTACCAGCAGCGGACCCTCAGGCAACTGCACGTGCAACTCCGCGCTATGGCTACTCTGCTCCGCCTGCACAACTTCGCCAGTCAGCCGGTTATGGTTTGGTTGAAGCGCCGTTAGACGCACCCAAGGTGCTTTGACCAGCGCAAACACCTCGGCACCCTCGCAGAGACTCAACCGCTGCGTACTGGCATGGGTAATCAGCGCCACCAGCTGCTGGCCGCCATCTAGCTGCAGGGTGATGCAGTCGTTCATATCCTGCGATTCGATCTGCGCTACCCGCGCATACAGCTGATTGCGCGCGCTGGTGCGCAGGCGCAGTCGATTCATGATTTGCAGGTACGGCTCCAGACTGCTGTCCTCGGCCAGCCGCGCCAGAAACACTTGATGCTCTTGCTGATAGCGCTGAAACGCGGCGACCAACTCCTCACCCTTAGCGGTCAAGCGCGTGCCGCCACCGCCCTTGCCACCCACCGAGCGCTCAACCAGCGGTGAGCCGGTCGCCTTATTCATCGCATCCACCGCATCCCAGGCGGTCTTGTAGCTCATGCCGGCGGCCTTGGCCGCTTTGCTGATGGAGCCGGTGTCCGCAATCTGTTGCAGCAAGTCGATGCGCCCTTCTCCGGCCAGGTTGCGGCCCTGGTGAGCAAACCAGAGTTGTCCTTCAAGTTTCATCTATCACGCCGCCTTGTTGTGGCCTGGATGAGCAAGGATATACAGGCTGACGCCCGATCAGAACTTGCCATTCGTTATATAACCAATAATATAGCGGTTAGCCAAGCCACCTTATCCTGCTCGCCGGAGCCATCATGCGTCTTTCCTTCTCAGCCATGTTGTTATGTTTGCTGCTGCCCAGCGCCGGTGCGCTGGCGGATGAAGTAAAAGTCGCAGTAGCCGCCAATTTCACCGCGCCCATGCAAGTGATTGCCGAGGCATTCGAGCAGGACACTGGCCATCAGCTGAAAGCGTCTTTTGGTTCAACTGGCCAGCTGTATGCGCAGATAACCCACGGCGCGCCTTTCGATGTGTTTTTGGCCGCTGATGACAGCACCCCGGCGAAACTCGAAAGCGAGGGCGAGACCGTCGAAGGTTCGCGCTTTACCTATGCCACCGGCGCCTTGGCACTCTGGTCTGCGCAGCCCAATCTGGTCGACGACGCGGGCGCTGTGCTGCGCAGCGGTAGCTTCAAGCATCTGGCCATCGCCAACCCAAAAATCGCACCCTACGGGCTGGCGGCCACTCAAGTTATGGCGGCGCAAGATCTGCTGGAACAGCTCACGCCACGGTTGGTGGAGGGTCAGAGCATCGGCCAGGCCTACCAGTTTGTCGCCAGCGGCAATGCGGAACTGGGCTTCGTCGCGCTGTCGCAGGTGTACCGCGACGGTAAACTGAGCGGCGGCTCGGCCTGGCTGGTTCCAGCTGAACTGCACGACCCCATCCATCAGGACGCCGTGATTCTGCGCAAAGCAGCACATAATCCCGCCGCGCAGGCACTGATGAACTACCTGCACGGTGAACGCGCCGCTGGAATCATTCGCTCCTTTGGCTATCAGTTGTAGAGCGCCGCCTGAATGCCGCTCTCCAGCTCCGACCTCGCCGCCATATGGCTAACCCTGCAACTGGCCAGCATAACCACAGTGCTGCTGTTACTCCTGGGCACCCCGCTAGCCTGGTGGTTGGCGCGCACTCGCAGCTGGTTAAAAGCGCCGATAGGTGCAGTGGTCGCACTACCGCTGGTACTGCCACCGACGGTCATCGGTTTTTACCTGCTGGTCGCCATGGGCCCACAAGGGCCGGTCGGCGCACTGACGCAAAGCCTGGGCTTGGGTACGTTGTCATTCACCTTTACCGGTTTAGTTATCGGCTCGCTGTTCTACTCCCTGCCATTTGTGGTGCAACCGATCCAGAACGCCTTTGAGGCAATCGGCACGCGGCCACTCGAAGTGGCGGCAACGCTACGCGCTGGGCGGTTTGATCGGTTCTTTCACGTCGCGCTGCCCCTCGCCCGACCCGGCCTGGTGACGGCCAGCGTTTTAGGCTTTGCGCACACCATCGGCGAATTCGGCGTGGTGCTAATGATTGGCGGTAATATTCCTGATCAGACGCGGGTAGTCTCGGTGCAGATTTTCAATCACGTGGAAGCCATGGAGTACGCCCAGGCGCACTGGCTGGCCGCTGGCATGCTGGTGTTTTCCTTTGCCATATTGCTCACCCTGCAACGGCGCGGCCGGGTTGGCGCCCGCGCGATCAGCTGAGGAAGCCCATGCTCGATGTCCAATTCAACTTGCCGCTGAACAACTTCACGCTGGACGTCGATCTGCAGCTACCGGCCCAAGGCGTAACCGCTTTATTCGGCCCCTCGGGCTCCGGCAAGACCAGCCTGCTGCGCTGCATCGCCGGGCTGGAGCACGCGCCCGCGGGACGATTACTGTTCAACGGCGAATGCTGGCAAGACAGCCAACGAGGCATTTTTGTGCCAACCCATCAACGGGCCATCGGCTATGTGTTTCAGGAATCCAGCCTGTTTGATCACCTGAGCGTAGAAGGCAACTTGCGCTTCGGTTATCGGAGAATATCGGCAGCAGAGCGTCGTATCAGCTTCAGCCAGGCGGTGGAGTTGTTGGGCATCGCGCCGCTATTGGCGCGCCAGCCGCAGCATCTATCGGGGGGCGAGCGACAGCGCGTTGGCATTGCCCGCGCACTGCTGACCAGCCCGCGCCTGCTGTTGATGGACGAGCCTTTGAGCGCACTGGATGCCCAGCGTAAAGCCGAGATCCTGCCCTATCTGGAGCGCCTGAATGCAGAGTTGGAGATACCTATTCTGTATGTCAGTCACGCATTCGATGAGGTCGCTAGGCTGGCCGATCATATGGTGCTGCTGGAAGACGGTAAGGCGCTGGCCAGTGGCAACATCAATGGGCTATTGCCGCGCCTCGACCTGCCATTGGCCCTGGGTGACAACGCCAGCGTAGTCATCGATGGCGTGGTGGCCAGTTATGACGTTGATTACCAACTACTCAGCTTACGGTTGCCGCATACCGAGCAATGCATCCGCGTGGCGCACCAGCCCGTTGCTATCGGCCAACAACTGCGCCTGCGGGTGCAAGCGCGGGATGTCAGCCTGAGTCTGCAACAGCCGCAACACAGCAGCATTCTCAATCTGCTGGCGGCCACCATCGTCGAATTGGCAGTGGCGGATAATCCCGCCCATTTGTTGGTGAGGTTGGATATGCAGGGCACGCCGCTGCTAGCGCGCATCACCCGCTACTCCAGCGAGCAGCTTGGCCTGCGGCCTGGGCAATCAGTGTGGGCGCAGATCAAATCGGTCGCTTTGCTGAATTAATTTCGCGTCATCGAGTTGCATCGGATGCGGCGCAAAACTTAAATGAAACGCCGGCCAGCCAATATCCAGCGTTGCAGTCTGGCGCCGTCAACAAGTTCTAGCTGTCGTTCTGCTGCGAACGCTCGAGCTTCTGCACAGAACTCACCAGTGATTATCACGAAACCTCCAGCGGCACCCTCAGCGACAATGCGGGTGAAAAATTCGCGCAGAGGCGCAACGCCCAAGCGGCTCGCTCGCCAATGCCGACAGTACACCAGATAACGCTCGCCCGACCGTTGCAGCAATAGATCGCAGCTACCATCCCCATCTGCTAGTGAGCTGCCGAGCACGCGATAGCCTTTATGCTTATATGTTTGCTCCAGCAACTGCACAAACGCAGGCCACCCCATGGCACTTAACAATGCGGCAGGATCTTGCATAAGGAATAGGCGACTCTGGCGACGTAGAGCGAGGCGATTGAGCGCCGCTACCGCCGCCGCACAGAGAAACCCGAGCGGCAACAGGTATTGCGCATACATCGCCAGATGACGAAACAAGGGGGCGGTCAACACGCCACCGGCTCTGTGCTCACTGAACGTCGATATCGAGCTGGCAGAATACTCGTGCAGCAGTATCCAACTCACCAAGGCAATGGCCAGGTTTATCCACCAGGGCATGCGCCCAAGGATGATCAACAGATCAGTATAGGAGGAAGTGCGTCGACTCTGAGCCATCCATGGTTCCTCTACAGTGGCGTCCTGCCATCAGAGAAGGAACGATAGACCGCCTTCTCGCGGCCGTAAAGCTTTATCAGCAGAATAATCGTATCTTATTTCTGCAGTGAGTGTTGCGCCAGAATGGCCGTGAGCAAACCAGGAAAACGCTCTTCCAGCTCAGCGCGGCGCAGAGAATTCATATGCGTGGTACCTACGCCCTTGGTGCACACCAGTCCAGCGTCGCGTAGCACCCGAAAGTGATGGGACATGCTCGACTTGGGCCGGCCGCCATCCAGCTCACCACAGCTGGCCTCTTCGACTTCAGCCAGGCGCTGCACAACTTCCAGCCGAACCGGGTCGCTCAAAGCATAGAGCAAGCGCTCGAGGCTAAAGTCATTAACGGGGGGATGTTTGAAAGGTCGCATGGTCGGAATCATACACAAGGCTTTACTTATGATCCATAGTTCCAATATTATCGAACAACTGAACCAAGCAATTCACTCTTCGCTCACTCTCGGAGCTACCATGTCTGCACTGTTCCAACCCTTCAGCCTGAAAGACGTCACCCTGCGTAACCGCATTGCTGTGCCACCCATGTGCCAATACTCGGCTACCGATGGCCTGGTCAATGAATGGCATACCGCCAACTACACCGGCATGGCACGCGGCGGCGCTGGACTAGTGATCGTCGAGGCAACGGCCGTCTCGCCGGAAGGCCGCATTACTCCCGGTTGCACCGGCATCTGGAATGACCAGCTGGCCGACGCTTTTGCACCCATTGTTCGTGGCATCAAAGCCAACGGCGCAGTGCCCGGTATCCAGATTGCCCACGCTGGCCGCAAGGCAAGCGCCAATCGCCCCTGGGAAGGTGATGATCACATCAGCAACGATGACCCACGCGCCTGGCAAACGATTGCCCCATCCGCGTTGGCCTTCGGTGCCAACCTGCCCAAGGTGCCCGAAGCCATGACGCTGGACGACATTGCCCGCGTTAAAGCGGATTTTGTTGCCGCCGCCAAGCGTGCCCTGGCTGTCGGCTTTGAGTGGCTGGAATTGCACTTCGCCCACGGCTATCTGGCGCAGAGCTTTTTCTCTGAGCACGCCAACCAGCGTACCGATGCCTACGGCGGTAGTTTCGAGAATCGCTGTCGTTTTCTGTTGGAAACCTTGGCCGCCGTGCGTGAGGTCTGGCCAGAAAACCTGCCCCTGACTATCCGCTTTGGTGTTATTGAATTTGACGGTCGCGACGAGCAAACGCTGAACGAGTCGATCGAGCTGACACGTCAGTTCAAGGCCGCGGGCATGGATATGATGAGTGTGAGCATGGGCTTCGATACGCCCAAGGCGAACATCCCTTGGGCGCCGGCCTTTATGGGCCCGATTGCCAAGCGTGTACGTGACGAGGCAGGTGTTCCGGTGTCATCCGCGTGGGGCTTTGGTGAGCCGCACATCGCCGACAAAGCGGTGCAGGATGGTCAGTTGGATCTGGTCATGGTCGGCAAGGCGCATCTGGCCAACCCGCATTGGACCTACCACGCCGCGCGTGAACTGAAGCTCGACAAGCCCTCCTGGGTGCTGCCTGCGCCCTACGCCCATTGGCTTGAGCGCTACTGAGGCGTGACAGTGACAGTTGGGCTAAGGCCCGACTGTCACCCGACCGGGTCACGCCCTGCGCGGGCGCGACCTGCCTAGGGAAAAATACAGCGCCGTAGCACTGACTGCACCCAGCGTCAGTACCGACACCCAATCCCAAACACCATCTGCCAGCAATGCCGACAGCAACCCGGCTGCGCTCAGTACCGCCATGACCAGCGGCCAGAACCAGATGCCTGTTTGCTTGATCATTGCACCTCCTCTGTTCCAGGACTGCGGCCCAGCGTTTCCTTGCTGGCCGGCCGACGGCGCTTGGCAACCCACAGATACAACCCACTGCCCAACACCACAATGGTGATCACATCGAGCAGCGCCCAGAGCAATTGCAGGCCGCGTCCGCCGTAGTCACCAAAGTGCAGCGGTTGGGAGATTTGCAGCGCCTTAAGATACCAGGGCAGCTCGCGCGCATCAGTAACCTGCGCGCTAACGCTGTCCACCAATACCGGCTTGGCCATGCGCGAGGTTAGCGGCTGATCGCCGTGCATAAATACGGCGTAATGGTATGGACTGGAAAAACTAGACCCGGGGAAGGCAACAAAGAGCACTTCCATCTCAGGTTCATACTGCAGCGCTGATTCTACTGCTGCATGCACAGAGCCGTGGCTCGCCGGCGCCGGTTGGCCCTGGTAAGGCGCCAACATCTCGCTTAGCTCGTTGTTTTGCCACAGCTTGACCAGCAAATCGCCCCAGGCGTTGATTACCCCGGTAGCGCCGACGACCAAAAACCACACCAGCGTGACTATGCCGAGCACGTTATGCAGATCGAGCCACTTGAGGCGCTTGCTACGCTCGCGGCGAACTTCACCGAACTCCAGCTTGCGCATGAACGGCCCGTACAAGAGCGCGCCCGAGACCAATGAGATCAGCAATAAAACGCCCATCAAACCCAGAAAAAGCATGCCCGGCAGACCGGCGAACAGGTCGACATGCAGCGAGAAAACGATATACATGAAGCCGCTTTCTAGCTGCGGCTCAGCCAAAACCTCGCCGCTGCGGGCATCTACCGCCACCTGCTTGAAGCCAGTTTGCGAAGCAGTGGTGGGTGCCATCGAGAGATACCAGACTCGATCGTCGTCGATATCCTGTGATAGAAACACTCCGGTTAGATCCGGGTTGCGCTGCTCGCCAATTTCGATGACTCGGTCCAGGTTGATGCGCGGCGTATCCGCCGGCATTTCCACCGGCTCGGCTTCTGTGCCGAGCAAGTGCCCAATCTCGTGATGAAAAATCAGCGGCAGCCCGGTCAGGCACAGCAGCAACATGAACAGGGTGCAGATCAGGCTGGTCCAGGTATGCAACCAAGACCAGATTCGCAGTGACTTAGCACTCGGCATTGCAGCTGTCTCCGAAGGACGCTTAGAAATCCAGCGTGGTGGAGAAGATCAGCGTACGCGGCGCCCCTACGGTCAGATAACCGTATCCAGGATAACCGCCAGCAGAGGCCCAGTAATTACGATCAGCCACGTTCTCGACGCGGGCACGCAGGGTCAGCTCCTGTGCATCATTGATCAGCATGCTATAACGCGCGCCCAGATCAACTCGGGTCCAGGAAGGAATTTCGCGGCTGTTGTCGGTATCGATGTACTGCTCGGCGGTGTAGATGATGCGGCCGTCAAACGCCAAACCATCCACGCCGGGCACTAGGTAATCGAGACCAGCGTTAGCTTGCACCTTGGGTGCACCAATGCCGTCATTACCGTCCAGATCGGTATCCAGCAGGCTCACCCCGCCCAGCACCGATAGATCGTTGGTCGCTTGACCGAAAGCATTGATTTCCAGCCCCCGGTAGCGCTGCTTGCCCACGACGCCATATACACCGTTATCCACGCCGGCAACCGGCTTGCGGCTCTGGAATACGCCTAGGCTACCGCCCAAACGGCCGCCGTCGTACTTCAGACCCAGCTCGGTCTGGCGAGTTACGTAGGGTTCTAGCGCCTCGCCAGCATTGGTGACCGGCGTGCCGCCAGAGTTAGCCGGCGCCACATCACCTTTGACTAGACCTTCGATGTAATTCACGTAACCGGAGAGGTCCGGTGTGAAGCGGTAGACCGCACCGGCAATCGGCGTTACGGCGCTCTCCTCGTAGGAGTCGCCGCGGCTGCCGTCGGCGTACGAATAGGTGTAAGTAGCAATATTCTGGTGCCGCGCACCCAGGGTGATCAGCAAGCGATCATCCATGAAACCCAGTGTATCGGCGAGCGCATAGCTGCCGGTTTTGGTGCGCTCGGTAACCTCTGGATCCGAAAACGAGCCCGCTGCCAACGCGGTAGTTGGCGGTTGCGCGACATCTGCTGGCTTATATAGGTTGCTGGCAAATCCGGCGAAATTAGAAAAGCCATAAGCGTTGGCGGACTTCATCTCGTAGCTAGAAGCAGAGAGCGTCATGTTGTGGCTGACCACACCGGTATCAAACTGGGCACGCAGGCCAATGTCACCGGTAACCACCTCATCTTCACGCACGTTGGCAAAGCGGTAGGCGGTGGTATCACCCGCAGTATTGATGACAGTAGGGTTGGCAAAGTTGCCTTTTTCTTCGCTGGTGCGCATGCCCCCCGCGACCCAACCGGTGAAGACGTCGTTAAAGTCATACTCGGCGCGCAACGTGCCAAAGGTATCTTTGGCGTAGGAATAGCTCCAGCTCTGAGCCACGCTCTTGTCTGCATCCGGCGGAGAAATAACCGGAACGCCAGCGCCGATCGTAATGTTCGGTTGCGCCGCGTCTATCTCGTGATTCTGGTAGCCCATATCCGCAGAGATACGCAGGTTATCGCCACGATAATCGGCACCGAGCGACAGCAGACCCAATTCGCCAGTCTCGCCATCCACTACGGAATCGCCATCACGACGCGCCATGTTCAGGCGTAAACCAATGCGATCATCGGCGGAACGGCGTGCAAAATCGCCAGCCATATAGGCCTGACCACCGGAGCGTACACCGGCAGTAACCTGATTCAGGTCTTCGTTTGGTGCGCGCTTGGGCACTATGTTGATCGCGCCACCCAAGCCGCTACCACCCGGTGCCGCGCCATTAAGAAACGCGTTGGCGCCGCGCAGCACTTCTACCCGCTCGACAAATTCGGTACCCATGTACTGACGTGGCAGCAGACCGTAGAGGCCGTTATAAGCGATGTCGTCCGAGAATATCGGCAGCCCCCGTACCAGGTACACCTGCTGGAAGTTGCCAAATCCGCGGGCGGTACGAACCGCCGAGTCGTTCATCAGTACATCACCGATGCTGGCAGCCTGTTGATCCTGAATCAGCGTCTGGGTGTAGCTAGTGGTGGTGAAAGGCGTTTCCATGTAGTCCTGGTTACCCAGAATCCCCACCCGCGAACCGCTGGCCACCTGACCGCCGGCGTAGGCTGGCGGCAAGCCGTCAGCCGAGGCGTCAGCGCTAGCACTAATGGTCATGGACGGCAGCTCTACCGCATCCGCTGCGGGTTCAGCGGCTTCCTGGGCTTGCGCAACCATGGCGATAAAAGGGGAGGAAAGGGCAAGCGACAGCGCGGTGCGCTTGAACAGCATTGGGGAAGTCATGGCAGCGGCAGCTCTCTGAAATGCGTGCAGGCTCGACAAACATCGAACCGAACATCAGCGAATTGTTAATAATGAAAACGATTCGCATTATACATACAGAAAACCTAAACACCAGTAGCCCAATAGCAACGGGCCAGCATCAACCAAGAAACACCATTGCCCTGGTTGTACTCCTGCGGATTCGGCGGTCTGCTCTCCGACACCAACGCCAAGACTCAGCTCACCACAGAAAGTCCAAGAGCGTACTGACAGCCAAGACAGCTAATCACACCGCTGTCACACCCAGATCGCCCCTATCACCAGCAACACAACCGCGAGTACCGGCAACGAGAGCGCTAGGCGCGGGGCATAAGGCAGTAGAAACAGTAGCCCCAAACCGCTCAGCGAGATCAACCCTAGCCAAGCCACCCAGGCCATGGCCAACGGCCACAGCTGCATTGCCAGATAAGCAGCCAGCGCCAGCAGCAGCACCCCCAGCGGACGACAGTACCGGCGCCAGCTGGTTGGCAGTCTTGAGGCCCGTTTTTTCCAGTGCCGCTCCATCCCCAGGCAGCACGCCAGCATTCCGCTGTAAGCGACCACAAAAACGGCTACGAATAAGCTCACACTCATGACGTAACGCCTGTGCGTGACGTTCTGATCTTTTTAGTCTCCCCCGCCGTTTTCTTCACCGCCTGCGGCTGACAGACCACCCGCCATGCGGCCCAACCGAGAATCAGCCCCATTGCCGCAGCGCTGGCATCTACACTCAGACGCAGGCCATCCAACGCCTTGGGTGCCAGCAGCATATCCAGCACCGGCATTGCCAATAGCAACAGTGCTATCAACGTCAATTGTTCTGCCCAAGCCCGTAATGGCGCGCGCAGGCGGGCGTGCACAAGCGCCAGCAGCCAACCACCAAAAAACACGCGCAGCTCCCATAGCTCGCGCTCCGCCATGTTGGCGGGCAGCATCCGGTTGCCCCACAGCAAGGCGGTACAGGCAAACATCAGCCCGCCGATCACCGCTACGTTGAGCCACTCGGCCTGCCGCAGCCAGCGGGTATCACTCTTTACCTGCCGCCGCCGCTTGACGGTGTACAGCACCAAGCCACTGGCGATCATGGCGCAGCTGATCAGGCCACAAAGAAAGTAGATCCAGCGCATGGCGTAGCCACCGAACTGGGCGAAGTGCAGACCTGCCATGACCTTCTGAGTGAGCAGGGTGGTGCGCGTTGGCTGAGGTGCGCCAACTACCTCTCCGGTGATCGCATTAAAGACCAGTGACTCACCCTTGGTTAACTCCAGGCGGGTACCCATCACCGGCCGTACCTCGACTCTTGCGTTCGCCCGGTCCGGATTACTGACCGACAACGAGCCCAGCATGTCCTCACCATAATAAGCCTCACCACGACCTATGAACTGCTCCAGCGGCAACATCTGCGCCGCCGGGACTTCGGCTCGCGGCGCCCGCCCCCCCTCACCTGCTCGACCAGCACGCTCGACCTGCTGCTCATTACCCGGCCTCAGCTCGCTAAACAAAGCCTCGCGGTCACCACCGTAAAGCACGTCGGTCGCCGCCGGCATGTAGATCAGAAAAAAGATAGCCAGACCCGTGTAGGTAATCATCAAGTGGAACGGCAATAACAGCACCGCGCTGGCGTTGTGGCCATCCAGCCAGCTGCGCTGCCCTTTCGCGGGGCGGAAAGTAAAGAAGTCCTTGAAGATTTTCTTGTGGATGATGACGCCGCTAATGATGGCCACCAACATCGCCATGGCGGCGAAACCCACCACCCAAATGCCAATGCTGCGTGGCATGTGCAGGGTGTAATGAAAATGGAAAAAGAAATTTCCCCCTAGAGTCTCGCGCGGCACCACTACCTCGCCGCTGTCGGCATCCAGCTGGGTACGCTGGCCGCGTCGCTGTTCACCGGAGGACACACTCAGACTCGGCCCGCGCTCGGTTGGCAGGCCGATATTCCAAGCGCTGGCGTCCGGGTTACGTTCACGTAGCCAGCTCTCGGCTACACGCACTGCGCTGACCTGATCCAGGCCGGTGTCATGCAGTTCCGGCTGCATCCACCAGTTCAGTTCCTTGTCGAAGACCGCCAAGGTACCGGTCAGAAATATCGCGAAAAGCAGCCAGCCGACGATCAGACCCGCCCAGGTGTGCAGCCCAGACATGGATTGCGTTACGGAAGCTTGTTTAGCCATCACGCCGCTCCTGCGAACAGGTTCGGCCAGAAGCCGATTAACGCCAGCGGGGGAATCACCAGCAGGCTGAGCAATGCTCGGCGCAGGGGCACCGCGAAGGCCCACAGCACATACAGCGTGTAGATCAGGAACGAGACGAGGGTGGCGCTGATCACCACATCAACCGGCTCACCGGGCAACAGGCGCGCCAAAGCAGCGACCGCGCTGTAGGTGAAGGCGTATCCACCCACCACCGCCAGCAGTGTACGTGCGAGCGCGGCAGGCCAGAGCCGCGCCGCTGGTGTTGCTACTCTACTCATGTCTAGCTCTCTCGCGCACCCAATGATGCGCTTATACGCAAATGGCGCCCGCCGGCCAAGCCGAACAGACGCCCCCACAATGCCTTTGTTTACCGTCAGCGCTATGCCTGACGAACAGGCGATTTAGAAGTCCAGCGTAAGACCCACGGTCAGACGGCGGCCATCCAGCACTACGCCGTAGTCTTCGTTGGTCACTTCCTTGTTTGCGACGTTATACAGGCCCGCTTTCAAATCCAGATTGTCGGTTACCCGAAACACGCCACCCAGATCCACAAAACCATAACCGGGGGTGCCGTCATCGACTGAGGTACGACTCAGGTAGTCGGAGGTTTCACTGCGATAGTTGCCCTGCAGCCACGCGCTCAAACGCGGGGTTAGCGTCCAGTCAAACAGCGCATTGGCCATGTGCTTGGGCTGCTTGTTGAGGGGGTCACCCTTGAACTCGCCCGTTTTCTGCTCGGACTCGGTGTAGGTGTAACTGGTCATGAAGTCGAGCGATGGCTGAATCATGTAATCCAGTGTCACTTCCACGCCCTGCATGATGGCTTCGTCGACGTTCTTGTTGGTGCTCAGGAAGGAGTAGTTGTTGCCGCCAAATGCGCAGGTCCAGGTGGCCGGATCATTGCGGTCAGCGTTAGGGCTTTCGCACAGGCGATCTTCAGAGATTTTATCTTTGTAGATGGTGTGGAACAGCATCAGGCTGGTGTTCAGACCCAGATTGGCATTGTCGTAAACATAACCAACTTCATAGCTGGTACTGGTTTCCGGATCCAGATCCGGGTTACCAATAATCAGGGCACGCGGATGCGGTGCCGGGGAGCCACCGCCACCCGTGCCGCGACCAAAGCCAGCCGTCGCGGCAGACAAGCTCGGCTGTTTGTAACCAGTGGACACGCCACCCTTGATAACCAGGTTGGGGGTGTAGTGATACACGCCGTACAGGCGCGGTGATAGATGACCGCCAAACAGCTCGTCGTCGTTGTAACGCAGGCCGGTGGTGACCGACAGGTCGGGAGTAATGGCCCAATCCACCTCGGTGTAAAGGGCGCCGATCCAGCGATCCACCTCAGACACTGCGCCCGCCACGTTGGAGGTCAGCAGGCCGTTGGTTTCGTCTACAAACTCTTCCTGCTTGTACTGGCCGCCAAAGGTAACCACGTGGTTGCCCCAAAAATAACTGGCTTGCGAATTAAACAGGCTGATTTTCTCGCGCTTGGTGTCGGCCTGCACCTTGTCAGACACATCGTGCTGCAGGTAGCTGGAGACGATCAGGTTGTCGTAACGGCCATCGTGAGCAAGCACGTAGATGTCTTTTTCGTAGCGATAGGTCGACTCGTCAGCTGTGACAGCTACGCTTCTGCCCGGCGTGTGGGTGTATTCCAGCTCGGAATGATCGTAGCCAACGGAAAAGCGGTTGCGGTCATCCGGGGTTAAGTAGAACTCGACGCCGCCCTGCTTGCGGGTGCTTTCCGGCATGCTTTCGGCGTTGTCGTCGCCACCTTCAAAATCGCTTTCATCGGTGGCCAGATATTGGCCGTTCAGCTGCACGCCAAGCAGGCCGTCAATGAGCGGGCCACCCACGTAGAAGTTACCCAGCTCACCATCACTGCTGACGTCGTTCAACGCGTGGGTGTATTCAGTGGAAATAGTACCTGCCCACTCGTTACCGGAGCGGCGGGTAATGATATTAATCACGCCGCCCATGGCCTCAGAGCCATACAACGATGACATAGGCCCGCGGATGACTTCGATGCGCTCAACCATGGATAAGGGCGGCAGGCCGATCTGCTTGCCGCCGTCAGAGCCGTTGGTATTGACCGAGCGACCCGCCGAGATCGGGCGACCATCAACCAAAAACAAGGTGTAAGCGTCGGACATACCGCGAATGCTAACGTCCTGCGAGTTGCCGCCACCGGTGACATAGACGCCGGGGATGTTTTTAACTGCATCAACGATATCGGTATAGGACTGCTTTTCCAGCTCTTCCCGGGTGACTACCGAGATGCTGGCTGGCGCATCAGCAATGTTCTGCTCGTAACCGGCGGCACTGACCACCGTGATCGGCTGCAGCTCTACCGCCGACGCCTCGTTCTCTTGGCCGTGGGCCAAACCCGTCATGCTCACCAGGCCAACACTGACCGCATACGCTAAGCTGCTGCGCTTGAAATTTCCCATACTCAAGTACTCCCCGTTCTGGCAGAAATCCATCAGGTGAGCGGCGCGATCTAGGTCGCCACACACAAAGGGGCGAGCAATTACTCGCCAAGTCGTGCGCAGATGCTAATCATTCTCATTCAATAGTAAAGCTCATTTACAATCTATACAGCTGCCAAGCGGATTTTTACACGCAGCCCGGGCGCAGCATTCTCCGCCCAGATGCGTCCGCCCTGCAGGCGCACCATGCCCTCGGCGATCGCCAAGCCCAGGCCAAAGCCGCTGCCGCCAGGGCGCGCCTGACACAATCGCGCAAAGGGCCGGAAGATCACCTCCAGCTCGCTTTCCGGTACACCTGGGCCCTGATCCGCGATACACAAACACCAATGCTCCGGCTCGGCTTGCGCACTTAGGTTGACCACAGCCTCGGGTGGCGAATAACGAATGGCATTGCGCAGGATGTTTTCCATCGCCTGAGCCAGTGCGTTGAGGTTGCCCTGCACGGCGCAGTCAGATGGCACGGTCGCGGTGATACGCTCCGCTGGCCAACCCGATTCGAACAGAGCGTCCTCGCGCAATACATCCCAAAGCGCGGCAATATCTACCTGCTCGCAGTCCTGCTGCGGTTGCTCACTGTCGAGCCAGGCCAGTTCCAGAGTGCTGTCCACCAGTGTTTGCATAACGCCGGTTTCGCGTTCCAGACGGTCACGCAGATCGCTCAGCGAGAGTTCGCTTTCACTGGCAACCCGCAGGCGACTCAGCGGCGTACGTAGCTCGTGCGAGAGATCACGTAACAGTTGCCGTTGTTGCGTCACCGAATCACGCAAACGCTGGGTCAGGTACTCCAAGGAACGACCCAGCTCGCCGAGCTCATCACGCCGCTGCGCCATGGATTCCGGCAACAGTGCCTCCAACGGGTTAGCACGCAGCGCATTGGCCTGACGCCGCAGTTGCTCCAGTGGCGAAATCAACAGCCAGTACAGCAGGCCACAGAACAGCACCGACAGCAGTATCGGCAGGGCGTACATCACCAGCGCGTTAAGCAATGCCCGGTTCTGCCAAGGACGAAACTGCTCCGGAAGACGCAGGATCAGCTGCGCGCCATCAGCCGCCAAAGGTATCGCCACCAGAGGTAATTGCTGGCTGCGCAGACTCATCGGCCATTTGAAATGACGTACGAAGGTCAGCTGGCTCTGCTGTTCAACACTCAATTGCTGGTTGCCCAGTGGTTGCAAGTCGGCGTCCACCACCACCAGCCAGATGGTTTCACGCTCAGCCAGCGCCGCACGCCAGGCATCCAACGCCGCCGGACCCTTCTGCAATGCACGCTGCGCCTGCTCGCCGTAACCGCTCAATACCTGCACCGCCTCATCAGACAGGAAAGAGGTCTCGCGATCGATGCGTGCGCCAAGGTAATCACTGGCAGCAATCAGCAAGGTGCAGAAACCGGCGACCAGCAGCACCAGCCGCCAGAACAGGGAGTGACGGCGCGGCATCAATTGAGCTGCTCGCGTAACACGTAGCCTTGGCCCCACACCGATTCCAACCGCCAGCAGGTCACTTCGCCCCGAGCCAACTTGCGGCGAATATTGCTGACGTGCATATCCAGGCCACGATCGTGCTGGGAATACCCGCGGTGCAGCACTTGCTGATACAGGAAAGGTTTGCTCTGTACCTCGCCCACGTTGTCGTGCAACAGCTTCAGCAGACGGTATTCCGAAGGCGTAAGCTCCATCCACCGGCCGTCGTGCTGCAGATCGCTGCGGTTGTCGTCAAAGCCATGCAATGGATCTTGCGGCGCCGGTTGGCCGCGCTGCTCGTAGGCTACGCGGCGCAGAATGGCGACCATGCGCACCTGCAGCTCGGCAAAACTGAAGGGCTTTGGCAAGTAATCATCGGCACCGCAATCAAAGCCCTGAATCCGGCTTCCCTCATCACCCAGCGCCGACATCATCAGCACCGGCGTACGGCGCTGATGGCGCAGCGAAGTCAGTACCTCCAGGCCGCCAAGACCCGGCAGCATGACGTCGAGAAGTATCAGGTCGAACTGCCCGCCACGAGCCAGCGACAGGCCAAGATTGCCATCGGTAGCGAGCGTAACCTCGAAGCCCTGGCTTTCCAGCGACGTTTTGAGGTGCGCGCCTAATACCGGATCGTCTTCGATCGTCAGAATCGAATGTGCGTTGTGCGCGAGCATAAATGGACCACATGATACAAATGAGAATCATTATATAGTGACGGCGGCCATGAGCTTTGTCCATCCGCCTGTCTGTGGTAAGCGCCCTGCCCTGTCACTCCTGCCCCATAGCCAGTACAATGCGCCGCCCGCCATCTCTGGCGCGCTCATTCATCTTTTATCTCCGGCAGGACTGTCCCTTGATCTCCACCGCCAATATCACCATGCAGTTCGGCGCCAAGCCGCTGTTCGAGAACGTTTCCGTCAAATTCGGCAGTGGCCGACGTTACGGCCTGATCGGTGCCAACGGCAGCGGTAAGTCGACGTTTATGAAAATTCTCGGCGGCGAACTGGAGCCGTCCGGCGGCCAGGTGATGCTGGAACCCAATGTGCGCATGGGTAAGCTGCGGCAGGATCAGTTCGCCTACGAAGAATTCAGCGTGATCGACACCGTCATCATGGGTCACGAAGAGTTGTGGAAAGTGAAAGCTGAGCGCGACCGCATCTACTCGCTGCCGGAGATGAGCGAAGATGACGGCATGGCCGTTGCGGAGCTGGAAACCGAGTTCGCTGAAATGGACGGTTATACCGCGGAATCACGCGCCGGTGAGCTGTTGCTGGGTCTTGGCATTCCCATGGACCAGCACTTCGGCCCCATGAGCGAAGTGGCTCCCGGCTGGAAGCTGCGCGTGCTGCTGGCCCAGGCGCTGTTTTCTGATCCGGATCTCCTGTTGCTCGACGAACCCACCAACCACCTGGACATCAACACTATCCGCTGGTTGGAAGGTATTCTCACGGCGCGTAACAGCACCATGATCATCATTTCCCACGATCGCCACTTCCTCAATAGCGTGTGCACGCATATGGCGGACCTGGACTATCGGGAACTGCGCCTGTTCCCCGGCACTTACGACGAATACATGACCGCCGCGACGCAATCACGTGAACAACTGCTATCCGACAACGCCAAGAAGAAGGCGCAGATTGCCGAACTACAGACCTTCGTCAGCCGCTTCTCAGCCAACGCCTCCAAGGCCAAGCAGGCAACCAGTCGAGCCAAGCAGATCGACAAGATCCAGCTCGACGAGGTCAAGCCGTCCAGCCGTATCAGTCCGTTCATTCGCTTTGATCAGGACAAGAAGCTGCACCGCCAAGCCGTGAAGCTGGAAAACGTCAGCCAGGGCTACGACGGCGAAGTCCTTTTCAAAAACCTCGGCTTGCAGATCGAAGCAGGCGAGCGCGTTGCCATTATCGGCCCCAACGGCATTGGCAAAACCACGCTGCTACGCACGCTGGTAGGTGAAATGGCCCCCATGAAAGGCGAAGTTAAATGGGCGGAAAGTGCCGATATTGGCTACTTCGCGCAGGATCACGCCGATGACTTTAAAGACGACTACACCCTGTTCGAGTGGATGGGGCAGTGGACTCAAGCCGGCGAGCAAATGGTGCGTGGCACACTGGGCCGCATGCTGTTCTCCAACGACGATATCCTCAAATCGGTAAAGGTCATTTCCGGTGGTGAGCAGGGGCGCATGCTGTTCGGCAAGATGATCCTGAAAAGAGCCAACGTAATGCTGATGGACGAGCCGACCAACCACCTTGATATGGAATCTATTGAGGCGCTGAACCTGGCATTGGAAAACTTCCCAGGCACCTTGGTGTTTGTCAGCCACGACCGCGAGTTCGTCAGCTCACTGGCCACCCGTATCATCGAGCTGAAAGAAGACGGCGTGACCGACTTCAGCGGCACCTACGACGATTATCTGCGCAGCCAAGGCGTGGTGTTTTAATCATCTGTTAACTTCCGCGCCGTCGGCCAGGCCGACGGCGCGTGTTATTAGCCCGTCACTAACGTCCTCATCAGTTGGCTGCCCAACAGCAGTCGATCAAACCAAAACACCTCGTGCAGCGCCACAATCAGCCAAAGCACCACCTGAAACGAGACCTTGCGGGTTTTGTGACGAAACACCTGTTGCGCGATCAACGCTCCCGGCCAGCCGCCCACAAACTCAGTAATGTGCAGGGTGTTTTCCGGCGTGCGCCATTGCCCCCGCTCCGCGCGACCCTTATCGATGGCGTATTGGATAAAACTCGCGATACTCATCAGCAAGTAAGCCAGCAACGGCCAAAGCGTCGCCTGCTGGCTTAGCATGCTGATACCGCCAAGCAACGGCAGCAGGCAGAGCACCGCAAAGAGCAGTACCTTCAACGGTAACCGGTGAATGCCAGCCGTCTCTCTGCGCGGGCGTCGCGCAGGTGGTTTAACAACCGGCCTTGGTGCGCTTGCGGGCTTGACCTTGCCAACTCTTTTAACGGCGTTTGCCCGAGGTTTGCGGCGAATCGCAGCACGATCAATGCTCAACCCTTCGCCGCGCATATGCTCTGCGCGCGGCCTGCCGTGCTCATCCTGACCAAGAACGTAGTACACCACACTGCCAGTCTCGGGCCGTGCATCACCGCGCACCGCCGAGATATGCACAAACAACCGTTCGCCACCCTCGTCGGGCTGAATGAAACCGAAACCCTTGTCATCGTTCCAGTTGATCAGCTTGCCACGCGCTTCCATGGGTATTGCCTCCAGCCTCGGCCATTAACTACCGGCGCTTTATACCACGCGGATGATCGCAAGCCAGGACACAAACAATCGAGCCATCAGTGAATAGTGTCTCTTTGATGTTAAATAGGCATTAAAAATCAATAACTTGTGTTAACCACATCACAGGCCTAGATTGAAAAGCGCTGCTGTCCGATGCGCAGAGTGGAGTTGCGTGTCGCGAGCCTGTGTTTAGCCGCGCAGAAAAACAAAGCCCAACGCACTAAAGGAGATAGCGCTTTGGCTGTTAAGCATCACGGCACCGTGCCGTTCAAAGGTATGAGTCATCTCTGCCTGTTTGGTGAAAACCAGGCCGATCGTTTTGGTCGCCTGTTCCAGCAACTCCCCCCGCTGTACCTCAACCCCACCCTGCTCCATGAAATCGGCAAATCCGGCGGCGTGATGGAGGATACCGGATTACCCAATCTGACCAAAAATGTCGCTGCCGGGCTGATTTTCTTCGGTCAATTCGTCGATCACGACATCACCCTGGATGCCAGCTCCTCGCTGCGCAACAACAACGAGCCGAACGAGATTACCAACGTACGCACGCCCTCGCTGGATCTGGACTGCCTCTACGGCGACGGACCGGAGGCGCACCCCTATCTGTACGATGGTGACAAAATGCTGACCGGCAGCGACTACGCCAGCGACGCCAACGATCTGCGTCACCACGATTTGCCGCGCACCCCCAAGGGCACCGCCATCATCGGCGACCCGCGCAATGACGAGAACCGCGTTATTTCCCAGCTGCAATTGGCCATGCTGCGCTTTCACAACCGGGTCTATGACGAGGTACATAGCGAATGGGAGGAGGCCCGCCGCGTTACCACCTGGCACTACCAGTGGCTGGTGATAAACGAGTATCTGCGCACCATCTGCGGCGACTGGGTGGTGGATGACATACTCGCCAATGGCCGCAAAATTTATCGGCCGGAATGCGGCGGTAGCCACAACGCCTATATTCCCATCGAGTTTGCCACCGCCGCCTACCGCTATGGCCACACCATGATTCCGCAGAAAATGCGTGTACAGCCTGGCGGCATTCAGCATGTGCTGTTCAGCCCCAGCTCGGCACTGGGTCGTGGCTTTACGCCGGTCGGCAGCACCGACGGCGTGGTCGATTGGGAGAGCCTGTTCGACAGTGGCAACGGTAACTACGAGCGTGCTGGCCAAGTAGACACCAAGCTGGCCGCCGCGTTGCTCGACCTGCCCTTTATGCCACCCAGTGCACCGGCCTTTGAGCGCTCGTTGGCGGTGCGTAACCTGTTACGCGCGCAGAGTTTCCTAGTGCCCTCGGGAGAGCAGGTAGCCGAATGTATGGCCGCCAGTGGGGCCGATGAAATCAGCGCGAGCGATATTGCCAAAGTGCGTGAGGCGGGTGCCAAGTTGGGGCTGCCCAAAGCCACACCGCTGTGGCTCTACATTCTAGCCGAAGGTCGGGTCATCGGTCGCATGGATGGCGAGAAGAGTTTCAGCAAGGGCGAAGGCTTGGGACCCGTCGGAGCACGACTGGTAGCCGAGGTGATCATCGGCTTGTTGGAGCTGGACCACCGCTCCTTCATGGGCTCCAACCGCAATTGGTCACCGCTGGACTCTGCTGACCGGGTAGGCAACAACGGTGTGACGTCCATCTATCAGATGTTAACCAGCTAAGTACCAGCGCCGCCCGGCAGGGTTATTCTGCCAGGTCGGGTGGCGCTTCAGCTATTGCCCGCTGTACCAGCCGTACCCGCGATCTGCCACAGACGGGCCAGATCCGAAGCTCGTGCGGTAAGTTGTGCGCCAGCGTCCTGCATGGCCTGCTCTAGCGTCAGCGGCCCAGGGGCTAAACTAAACGCCGCGCCTATGCCCTCGGCATACAAGCGTTGATAGCCATCGCCCAAGCTACCGGCCAGCGCAATCACGGGAACCCCGGCGCTGCGTGCCAAACGCGCTACACCCACTGGCGTTTTGCCGTGCAGGCTTTGGCCATCCAGACGCCCTTCACCGGTAATCACCAGATCAGCGCCTTGCAGCATTTCCGCCAGCCCACACAGCTCGGCCACCAGTTCCACGCCGGGGCGAAATTGCGCTTTGAGCACCGCCTTGGCGGCAAAGCCCAAACCACCCGCGGCACCCACACCCGGCTGGTAGCGCACATCGTCACCCAGAGTTGCCGCCATCACATCAGCGAAATGCCCCAGCGCGCTATCCAGCTGCGCGACCTGTACTGGGTTGGCGCCCTTTTGCGGACCGAATACCGCCGAGGCGCCTTTGGGGCCACACAGGGGGTTATCCACATCTGCGGCGACCATTACCTCAACCTGTGCCAGGCGAGTGTCCAGGCCAGTTAGATCAATGTGTTGCAGCTGCTGGAGCGCGGCGCCGCCGGGCGCTAACTCGTTACCGTCAATACCAAGAAAACGCACACCCAGCGCCTGCAGAAGACCGGCGCCAGCATCATTGGTGGCGCTGCCGCCAAGGCCCAGCACAATACGCCGAGCGCCCGCATCCAGCGCAGCGCGAATCAGCTCGCCGGTGCCGTAACTGCTTGCCAGGCGCACATCACGCTCAGCTGCCGGAACCAGATGCAGACCACTGGCAGACGCCATTTCGATCATCGCCTGCTGACCAGGCAGCCAACCCCAGTGTGCCTGCACTGCTGCGCCCAAGGGGCCCTG
The DNA here is from genome assembly GCA_011053055.1 of Halopseudomonas sabulinigri. GTDB lineage: Bacteria > Pseudomonadota > Gammaproteobacteria > Pseudomonadales > Pseudomonadaceae > Halopseudomonas > Halopseudomonas sabulinigri_A. Next base: position 44,664 of record DRHT01000047.1, read on the forward strand.
CACTGTGCATTCACGCCGCTCACCGGCAACCACGGCCAGTACAGCATCTACGGTGCCTTCGCCGCCGTCTGCCATCGGGCAACAGAGCAATTCAGCGTCAGGAAAAACCCGCGCCCAGCCAGTAGCAATAGCTTCAGCTACCGCACTGGCCGACAAACTTTCCTTGAACGAGTCAGGGGCAATAACCAGTTTCATCAGAGCAGCACCAGACTCAGCAGCCACACGGTGATAATGCCGGCAACGCCCTGCACCAATGTGCCCATGGTCTGCGCTTTATAAGCAGTGCTCACGCTCATGCGGCTGAATTGGGTAACGACCCAGAAGAAGCTGTCGTTGGCATGCGATACGGTCATCGAACCCGCACCGATCGCCATGACGCACAACACACGACCCATTTCACTGTCGAGCCCCAGCTGATCCAACAGCGGTGCGACCAACGCCGAAGTAGTCACCAGCGCGACTGTAGTAGAGCCTTGCGCCGACTTTAGCGCTGCAGCGACGATAAAGGGCATGAAAAGACCAATGCCGAGCCCAGACAGGGTCGCGCCCAGATAATCGCCCAACGGGGTAATTTTCAGCATGGCGCCAAAAGCACCACCCGCACCGGTGATCAGCAGAATGGGCGCCGCCGCTTGAATGCCTTCCACCACGCGCTCATGAAACTCTTCGCGCTTACTGTCCGAGCGCAGCAGCGTGCATGCCAAGCCCAGGCCAACCGCCAGGGCAACCACTGGCTGACCGAGGAAGGCCAAGACCGTATAGATGAAGCCTTCGCCAACCGGCTTGGCCGGCAGGTTAGCCAAGGTACCCAAACAGATCAGGCCAATCGGCAGGAAGATAGGCGCGAAGGCCTTGGTTGCACTGGGCAGCACGCCGTATTTAGCGCGAATCTGCTCATAGTCTTCGTTGTCCATCACGTGGGTGCCGTTGTCGACCAGCTCGATATCCTTACCGATGAAACGGTTAGCCCAGAGCATACCCGCGAGCGCTGTGACCATGGAAACCACCAGACCGACTAAAATCACCAGCCCGAGATTGTTCTCCAGCCCGAGATTACCGGCCGCGGCAATCGGACCGGGAGTGGGCGGTACAAAGGTGTGCGACGCATAAAGGCCGGTCGCCAGCGCCACGCTCATGGCGATCACAGAAATCTTCATGCGCGCCGCCAGCGCGTTCTTCAGCGAGTTGAGAATCACATATCCAGAATCGCAGAACACCGGGATCGACACCAGATAGCCGATGATCGACATAGTTAACGTGGGGAAGCGCTCACCGAGCAGCTTGATCACAGTTTCCGCCATGGTAATGGCCGCACCGCTGCGCTCGAGAATAACGCCGATGATAGTGCCCAACACGATCACGATGCCGATATAGCCGAGGATGCCGCCAAAGCCCGAGGTGATCGTTTTAACGATCTCCATTGTCGGCACTTGATAGGCAAAGCCCGCCAGCAGCGCAGCTGCAAGCAAAGCAAGAAAGGGATGTAACTTAGCGCGAGCAGTCGCCAGTACGATAAACGCGATCAGGGCGACCAAAATCAGGACCAGACCCATGACTGAACTCCTTTTTATTGTGTATGCCGGTATGGGTGAAAAGGCTGCGAACCGCATAGGGTGCAGCTAAGCGCTTATTGTTGCCCAGTCGCCTTATAATTACCCTATGCATGCGCACAACAAATGGCACTAATTAGCAGCTCTAATATGTGCAGATGCCCAAGTCTTTTTGCGCTATTGTTCCGGCAACAACGATAAACCGATACTCAACAGTACTCGGTGGGTCATCTGATCAAGGTCCAGCCCGGTAATCTCGGTAATCCGCTCCAGCCGGTAGCGCAAGCTATTGCGATGAATCCCCAGCGCCGCAGCGCAGCTTTGCGCGTGGCCGTTGTGGGCCAACCAGACGCGTAAGGTCAGCAACAGCTGGCCATTGCCATCGGCTTGGCGCAGTGGCTCTAAGGGCGCCAGTAGTTGATGCACTGTCCAGGATGGCTGCAGGTGATGTAGCAATACTGCCAGCCGGTAATCGGACAGGCGGATCAAGCGCTCGGACAGACGCAAATCGTGAACATACTCACGCAGGTTAAGCAGCGCCTCGGTAGCCTCACGCAGGTCATTCAAAGTGCCTACCGCTTCAGCTATCAATAGGCGGCCCACCGGCCAGTCACGTTTATCAACTTGCTCCAGCCAACTCAGCTTGGGGGCATGGGATTTACCACTGCGCAGCCAGAGCACGTCGTGCAGGCCCAACGGCAGCACGATATCGGCTGGGTGGCGGGCGCGCATTTGAGTGACCAGCTGCCCCTGCGCGTGTTGATGATCAGTTTCAGGGGAGAGACATATAAGGCAAGGCTGTAGCGGCCAGGCCCAGCGCAAGCGCATACGCTCAGCGTCGTCTGCCAAGTTACTCACCAGGTAGTGACGATCCAGCAGATTGGCCAACCAGGCCTCCTGCTGCTGACCGCGCCAATGCTGCTCGGCCTGCAATACTCGCTGCTCGACCAGCATCTCAGCGGTCATGCGTAGCAGCTCGGCAAAGGGGCGAACCTGATCCGGATCGCCGGTAATGCCCAGCACGCCTACCAACCGTCCGGCATGCAGCAAAGGTAGGTTGATGCCGGGCTTAACCCCCTGCAAACAAGCGGCAGCCTGCTCATCCAAGGCAACCACGCGCTGATTGGCGAGCACCAGTTGCGCGCCCTCGTGGCGAGTATCGATGCGTTCACTGTCACCGCTACCGATAATCAAGCCCTGCCGGTCCATCACATTGACGTTATAAGGCAGGATCGCCATGGCACGATCAACAATGTCCTGCGCCAGGTGCCGGTCCAGCTCAAACATCCGCTACTCCTCATTAAGCCCTGCAGCTCTGTTGTATTTTAGCGCCTAACCCGACAGGCGGCTGCCTCCTGTCATCAGCCCGTCATACCCTCACCGTCATGATGACCCGGTCGCCAAATACTCACTGACCCGGGAGATAGCCCCATGGCCTTTGATCCAGATTACCTTAGTGACAACAGCTCAAGTACCTCAAGCAACGACCTGCGCCGCGAACGGCGGCGCCAGGAAGACAAACGACGCATGTCCTATCGCCGCGCCATCGAAGATTACCGCGAAAGCCAAAGCCTGCAGGCCACCTTCTGCGACTTCCCTGAGTTGCTCGGCCAGACCGACCACCACAGGTCGCAACCACGCTACTAGCCTGCTCAAGCCCTGCCGGTTAACAACTAGGCAGGGCGCCCGACCAACGCCTGCAAGAACTATGGCTCAAAGGGCTCCGCCAACTGGCGAATCAGCGCCCGCTCCTCACGCAGAAAACCCAAAAACGCCTCCGCTACCGGACTCAAACGCTTGCCTCTGGCGTGTACCGCACACCAGCTGCGCATCAGCGGCAACTCGGTGATATTCAGGCAGACAAGTTCCCCGTGGCGAATATAGGGAGCAGCCGCATGCCCAGGCACCAGCGCTATACCCAGCCCGGCAATCGCGCCCTGTACCAGCGACTCGGTCGAACCCAACTGCATCACTTGCTGCAAATGCACCCGCTTGAGCTGCAAAAACTCATCGCACGCCTTGCGAATACCCGAGCCCGCTTCGCGCTGCAGCACCATCTCTGCTTCCAGCATAGACAATGGTAGCTCTTGTTGACCGGCCAACGGATGATCCGGCGCGGCAACCGCCACAATCGGATTATTCAGGAAGGGGAAAAACTCCAGCGCACGGTCCGCCGGCACCAGCCCCATAACCACCAGATCATCACGGTTATCCGCGAGCCGTTGAATAATCTGCGAACGGCTAGCCACCTCAACGCGAAAACTAATTTCCGGGAAGCGCTGCCGAAAGGCAGCTAACAGGTGCGGCAGAACGTATTGAATGCTGCTCGCGGCCGCCAAACGCAACTCGCCCTTCAAACTGCCCTGCAGGCTAGATAAATTCATATCGAGGCTGTCCAGCCGATCAAATATGTCGTCACTGGCGCTAATCAGCGATTCCGCCGCTTCGGTCAAGTACAGCTTGCGCCCCACGTACTCGAACAGCGGTAGGCCAACCTGCTCTTCCAATTGACGAATCTGCAAACTGACTGCCGGCTGGGTGAGTGACATGTCCTCAGCCGCGCGACTATAGGAGCGGTTTTCACAGACCGCGCGGAATACCTGCAACTGGCGCAATGTCATTCGCAGTAGGGATTTTCGCATGATGGTCTAACCTGATGAGAGGACAGAGAAGAAGCTCAGAAACCCGCCTAAAGCCCTAAAATGATGACGTAAAGCCCATGTATAAGCAATTACTTATAGATAAGCCAAATATTATTCATTTCACATGTGGTAGCGACACGCCTAGGGTACACAGAGAAATATTTTGCAATGTATTACCCGCCGGCCACGCACCGGCGCGGTGATACGCAAACGTTTTCGAGCATCCACTCGATCACCACCACGAGGAACGCGTACGTGATCAAGAAAATCCTGATTGCCAACCGTGGAGAGATTGCGGTTCGCATCATCCGCGCCTGTGCAGAGATGGGCATCACCTCGGTTGCGGTTTATACCGACGCCGATCGCTATGCCCTGCACGTCAAGCGCGCTGACGAATCCTACAACGTCGGCAGCGATCCGCTGGCGGGTTACCTGAACGCACGTCAACTGGTTAATCTTGCGGTCGAAACCGGTTGTGATGCGTTGCATCCCGGTTATGGCTTCCTATCTGAAAATGCTGAGCTGGCGCATATCTGCGCTGAGCGCGGGATTAAGTTTATCGGTCCGTCCGGCGATGTAATTACTCGCATGGGCGACAAAACCCAAGCGCGACGCAGCATGATTGCCGCTGGCGTACCGGTCACCCCCGGCACCGAAGACAACCTCGCCGACATGGCGGAAGCCATGCGCGAAGCCGAGCGGGTGGGTTACCCGGTGATGCTCAAGGCCACCTCCGGTGGCGGCGGTCGCGGTATTCGCCGCTGTAACGATAAGGCCGAGCTGGAACAGTCCTGGCCACGGGTTATCTCCGAGGCCACCAAGGCCTTTGGCTCGGCGGACATCTTCCTTGAGAAGTGCATCGTTAATCCCAAGCACATCGAAGCGCAAATTCTGGCTGACAGTCACGGCAACACCGTGCACCTGTTCGAGCGCGACTGCTCGATCCAGCGGCGTAATCAGAAGCTGATCGAAATTGCCCCTAGCCCGCAGCTGACACCCGAACAGCGCGCCTATATCGGCGACCTCGCAGTGAAAGCAGCGCAGGCAGTGGGTTACGAGAACGCCGGTACCGTGGAGTTCTTGCTGGCCGAGGGCGAAGTGTATTTCATGGAAATGAATACCCGGGTTCAAGTCGAGCACACCATTACCGAGCAGATCACCGGCATCGACGTAGTCCGCGAACAGATCCGCATCGCCTCCGGTCTGCCGCTGTCGATGAAGCAGGAAGACATTCATCACCAGGGCTTTGCGATTCAGTTCCGCATCAACGCTGAGGATCCGAAGAACAACTTCTTCCCGTCGTTCGGCAAGATCACCCGTTACTACGCCCCCGGCGGCCCCGGTGTGCGCGTGGATACGGCGATCTACACGGGTTACACCATTCCGCCGAACTTCGACTCCATGTGTTTGAAACTGATTGTTTGGGCACCTACCTGGGAAGAGGCATTGGATCGTGGCCTGCGCGCACTCGACGACATGCGCCTGCAGGGTGTGAAAACCACCACGCCTTACTATCAGGAAATTTTACGCAATGCCGAATTCCGTAGCGGCGTGTTCAACACCAGCTTCGTAGAAGCGCACCCGGAATTGCTGAACTATTCAGTAAAACGCAAACCCGAAGAATTGGCCCTGGCCATCGCCACCGCGATTGCTGCGCACGCCGGACTATGACCATAGCGGCAAGCCTGACGCTTGAAGCTTGCAGCTGATGAGGAACAGATAATGAGCACTACACGCAAAATTACCGTAACCGATACCGTTCTGCGCGACGCCCACCAGTCGCTGTTGGCCACCCGTCTGCGCACCGAAGACATGCTGCCCATCTGCGGCAAGCTGGATCAGGTTGGCTACTGGTCGCTGGAAGTTTGGGGCGGCGCTACCTTTGACGCCTGCGTCCGCTTCCTTAAGGAAGATCCTTGGGAGCGCCTGCGTCAGCTGCGCGCTGCTCTGCCGAACACCCGCCTACAGATGCTGCTGCGCGGCCAGAACTTGCTCGGCTACCGCCACTACAGCGATGACGTGGTTCGCGCCTTCGTGGCCAAGGCCGCCGAAAACGGCATCGACGTATTCCGTATTTTCGATGCCATGAACGATGTGCGTAACCTTAAGGTTTCCATCGAGGCTGTTAAGGCGGCCGGCAAGCATGCGCAAGGCACCATCGCCTACACCACCAGCCCTGTGCACACGGTCGAAGCCTTTGTGAAGCAAGCCAAAGCGATGGCCGAGATGGGCGTTGATTCCATCGCCATCAAGGACATGGCCGGCCTGCTGACGCCGTTCGCTACCGGCGAACTGGTCAAAGCGCTGAAAGCCGAGCTGGATCTGCCTGTGTTTATTCACTCGCACGACACCGCTGGCCTGGCCGCGATGTGTCAGCTCAAAGCGATTGAGAACGGCGCCGATCACATCGACACCGCCATCTCCTCCATGGCTTGGGGCACCAGTCATCCGGGCACCGAATCCATGGTCGCGGCGCTTAAGGGCACTGAGTTCGATACTGGCCTGGACCTGGAGCTGCTGCAGGAAATCGGTATGTACTTCCACGCCGTACGCAAAAAGTACCACCAGTACGAGAGCGAGTTCACCGGTGTGGATACCCGCGTGCAGGTCAATCAGGTGCCGGGCGGCATGATGTCCAACCTCGCTAATCAGTTGAAGGAACAGGGTGCGCTGGATCGCATTCAAGACGTATTCGCAGAAATCCCGCGGGTGCGTGAAGACCTCGGCTTTCCGCCGCTGGTCACACCTACTTCGCAAATCGTCGGCACCCAGGCGGTGTTCAACGTAATGGCAGGTGAGCGGTACAAGACCATCACCAACGAGGTGAAGCTGTATTTACAAGGCGGATACGGTCAAGCGCCAGGCACGATCAATGAGAAACTGCAGCGCCAGGCAATTGGCAATGAAGAGATCATCGACGTACGACCCGCTGATCTACTAAAGCCGGAAATGGATCGTCTACGCGGCGAAGTGGGCGCGTTGGCGAAGACCGAAGAAGACGTGCTGACTTACGCTATGTTCCCGGATATCGGGCGTAAGTTCCTCGAAGAGCGCGAAGCCGGCACTCTTAAACCAGAGGTCCTGTTGCCGCTGCCAGGCGAAGGTGCGCCCGCTGCCAGCAGCGAAGGCGTACCGACCGAGTTCATCATCGACGTACATGGCGAGTCCTATCGCGTTGATATCACCGGCGTGAGCGTCAAGGGCGACGGCAAGCGTCACTTCTACCTGAGCCTGGATGGTATGCCGGAAGAAGCCGTATTCGAGCCACTCAATGCCTTTGTTGGCGAAGGCGGCAGCAAGCGCAAACAGGCCAGCGAACCCGGCCACGTAACCACCAGTATGCCGGGCAACGTAGTCGATGTGCTGGTCGCCGTGGGTGACAGCGTGAAAGCCGGCCAAGCGGTACTGGTTAGCGAAGCCATGAAGATGGAAAGCGAGATCCAGGCCGGTATCGGCGGCACCGTGAAAGCAGTCAACGTCGCCAAGGGTGACCGGGTTAACCCGGGCGAGATTTTGATCGAAATCGAAGCCTGAACTGCGCCGTGCAGCCGGTGGCAACACCGGCTAACAAATAACTGCACCGGCGCCTCAAGGCGCCGGTGTCGTGTATGAGACAGTGATCGTCTAACCCTACAGCCCAACCTGATGATTGAGACTGCACAATGGATAACAACTCTAAACCTAATGAAACGGCCGACGAGGCTCTCAAACAGATTGTCGATGGCTTCAACCGTTTTCGTAACGAGGTCTACCCTGAGCAGCAAGAGCTGTTCAAAAAACTCGCCCATGAACAAACGCCACGCGCCATGTTCATTACCTGCGCAGATTCGCGGGTTGCCCCCGAGCTAATCACCCAAAGCGCGCCAGGCGACCTTTTTGTTTCGCGCAACGTCGGTAACGTGGTGCCGCCCTACGGCCAAATGATGGGTGGCGTATCCACCGCTATCGAGTTTGCCGTACTGGCGCTCAACGTCCACCACATCATTATTTGTGGTCACTCCGATTGCGGTGCGATGAAAGCCGTACTCAACCCGGCCACGCTAGACTCGCTGCCCACGGTCAAAGCCTGGCTGCGCCACGCAGAAGTCGCCAAAATTGTGGTTGAGGATAACTGCAACTGCGAAGCCGACAAGCTCGGCATGATGACCGAGGAAAACGTGCTGGCCCAGCTGCAACATCTGGCCACGCACCCCTCAGTCGCCTCGCGTCTGGCCCGTGGTGAGCTGTTTATCCACGGCTGGGTATACGACATCGAAACCGCGCATATCCGCGCTTTTGATGCCAATACCGGCCAGTTCCGCCAGATCGGCGAAGGCCCACTGCCAATGGCCACGCCACGCGCGCGCTACAGCAAAGATTGAGTTTCGTCGGCCAACATTCTGTATTGACCGCAATACGGGTATACTGCGCCGCTTGATTCTCTTTTGCAGACTGGCCCGCTCTCCTTCGCGGCCGATCTGTGTTCTCCAAGCCACGACAGTTCTCTGCCGTGGCTTGTTGGTTTTTACCGTCTGCGGACGGCAACACTGAGCGAGGCACAAAACAGATGAGCGCACTGGTTGGCGTGATCATGGGCTCCAAGTCCGACTGGTCCACCTTGAGCCATACGGCCGATATGCTGGATCAACTGGGCATCCCCTACGAAGTAAAAGTGGTGTCTGCTCACCGCACCCCTGACCTGCTGTTTCAGTACGCTGAAGAAGCGGCCGGCAAGGGTATTGAAGTGATCATCGCTGGCGCAGGCGGTGCAGCCCATCTGCCCGGCATGTGCGCGGCCAAGACCCACCTGCCGGTGCTCGGCGTGCCAGTACAGTCATCCATGCTCTCCGGTGTCGACTCGCTACTCTCCATTGTGCAGATGCCTGCGGGTGTGCCCGTTGCCACTCTAGCTATCGGCAAAGCCGGCGCAATCAACGCGGCGTTGCTGTCCGCCAGCATTCTGGGTGGCAAGCACCCTGAATTCAGCCAGGCGCTGCAAGACTTCCGCGCCCAGCAGACTGAAAATGTGTTGAACAACGCAGACCCCCGTCTGGCCTGAGGAATCGACTATGAAGATTGGCGTAATCGGTGGTGGACAGCTTGGGCGCATGCTGGCTCTAGCCGGCACCCCACTGGGACAGCAGTTCGTCTTTCTCGACCCAGCCCCGGATGCCTGTGCGCAAGCGCTCGGCGAACATATCCACGCGGATTACAACGACCAGGATCACCTGCGCCAATTGGCCGAAGAGGTCGACGTGGTGACCTTCGAGTTCGAAAGCGTACCGGCAGAAACCGTCGCCTTCCTGTCGCAGTTCGTGCCGGTCTACCCGAATGCAGAGTCGCTACGCATTGCCCGTGACCGCTGGTTCGAGAAATCGATGTTCCAGGACCTTGGCATCCCGACACCAGAATTCGCCGACATCCAGTCCCAGTCTGATCTCGACACAGCAGCCGCTAGCATCGGCCTGCCAGCGGTGATGAAAACCCGCACCCTGGGTTATGACGGCAAAGGCCAGAAAGTGCTGCGGCAACCCGAAGACGTCACCGGCGCCTTCGCCGAGCTAGGTAGCGTGCCCTGCATTCTGGAGGGCTTTGTACCCTTCACGGGTGAAGTCTCGCTGATTGCGGTACGCGCCCGCGACGGTGAAACCCGCTTCTATCCGTTGGTGCACAATAACCACGAAAACGGCATTCTCAAGCTCTCGGTCGCCAGCACCGCACACCCGCTGCAGGCGTTGGCCGAAGGCTACGTGAGCAAGGTGCTCAATCAGCTGGAATACGTCGGCGTGATGGCTTTCGAGTTCTTCGAGGTTGATGGCGGCCTGAAAGCCAACGAGATCGCCCCGCGCGTACACAACTCCGGCCACTGGACTATCGAGGGCAGCGAGTGCAGCCAGTTCGAGAACCACCTGCGCGCCATCGCCGGATTGCCGCTGGGCTCCACCGCCACGTTGGGCGAAGCCGCGATGCTCAACTTCATCGGCGAAGTGCCGGACGTCGCTAAAGTCACCGCCATCGAACAATGCCACCTGCACCATTACGGAAAAGCGTTCAAGGCGGGCCGCAAGGTCGGGCACGCGACGCTGCGTAGTGCAGATATGGCTACGTTGAAGGGTCGGATTGCTGAGGTTGAGGCGCTGATCAAGGGCTGATCAACCTGGCATTGAGAAAGGCGCAGCATGCGAGTGTTGCGCCTTTTTTTGTTCATGCTTGTACGCAAGTGTTCAGACGAAGCTTTGCAGTTTTTACATGGTCAGCCTTTCGCCCTGCCGGCGAGCCAAAGGGGGCCGCTTGCCCGGGCCCCCTTAGCTCGCCAATAAGGCGAAAAGATGACTCGAAAACAACGCCAAGTCTGCAGTGAGAACGTAAAAAGTCGAGCAACAGACTCACTGCGTCATCAACTGCCGCTGCAAAAACTCAACCGCCCGCTGCTCAACCGACAACTTGCTGAAGTCAGCAGCCAGACTGACCGCGCCCATCGGATAAAAATGCCCAAACCCCGGCACCCACGCCATCTGGCGCTCAACACCAACATCATCCAGCGCCGCCGCCACCGCCGCGCTACCGCGCACCACACCGGGCAAATCTTCCTGACCAACAAACTGCAGTAATGGTGGAGCCGAGTTACCAACATGCCCAGGCAGCAGATAACCCCAGGTGCTGCCCGACATGGATAACACCGCCTTGACCGGCAGCTGACGCCCGTAGGCGGCATTGATCGCGGTTATCGCACCCGCAGAGAACCCACCAATCGCGATGCGCTCCGGGTCCACACTGTACTTATCGCTCTGGCTGCGCACATGCGCCACCGCCGAGGCCATGTCTTCGCTGGCACTGAGCAACGCCTGCCAGAACTGCGCACGCAGCTTGTCGTCCATCGGCTCGAGCCCCTGAGCCTGACGGGCAAAATCGATACGTGCGGTGGTTTGCGGGGTAATCGCCAGGTTCTCCGGCATTAATTTATCTACCGGAATCGCTTCTGCCAGCGCCGGATTTTCCTGCATCAAACGATATTCAATGGAGAAGCAGTTGTATCCACGCCGAGCAAAGGCCAGGCAGTACTCTGCCATCGAAGAGTCCTGGGAGCCGTTTTCATGGAAATGCTCATCGCCCTTGCTGCCACGCAAAAAAGAGCCACCGAAAGCCATGATGACCGCCGGGCGTGGCTCATCGGAAACAGCAGCAGGCTGATACCAATCCATCAGCAGATCGCGTTCGCGCGGCTGACTATCCGCGTCGATCAGCCCTTGCCCGTACACGATATCGCGCTTAACCAACACTTGCTCTGACGCCGCCTCGGCCATTACCGGAGCCGACACCAACAACGCTGCCAGGGCGAGCCCCGGCCAATACTCAATAGAACGACCCAACATACTCACCTCAGCATTATTCTTGTTTTGACCTGGATGATTCTGAAACCAAAACGCCTGCCGTGCATCCAGAGATTCACGGCAGGCGCTCAATCACAGCCCCTATTGGTAGGCTTTCAGCTCTGCCTTGGCAACCGCATTGCGGTGCACTTCATCCGGGCCATCAGCCATACGCAGGTGACGCGCGTAAACATATAGCTGCGCCAACGGGAAGTCGGACGAGAAGCCACCGGCGCCGTGCGCCTGGATTGCCCAATCGATTACCTGACAGGCCATGTTAGGCGCCGCCACCTTGATCATCGCAATCTGTTTGGCGGCGACTTTATTGCCGACGGTATCCATCAGATACGCCGCGTTCATCACCAGAAAGCGTGCTTGATCGATCATGATCCGCGATTCGGCAATGCGCTCACGCCACACGCCCTGCTCAGACAGCGGCTTATGAAAGGCCACTCGCTGACTCAAGCGTCCGCACATCAGTGCCAGTGCCCGCTCGGCCTGACCGATAACCCGCATGCAGTGGTGGATACGGCCCGGCCCGAGTCGACCTTGAGCAATTTCAAAGCCGCGACCTTCGCCCAGCAGCATGTTGCTAGCAGGCACGCGTACGTTGTCGAAAACGATTTCCGGATGGCCGTAGGGTGGGTCCATATAACCGTAGCAGCCCATATCGCGCAAAATGGTCACGCCAGGGGTGTTTTTGGGTACCAGAATCATCGACTGCTGCTGATGGCGATTGGGGTTTTCAGGGTCGCTCTTGCCCATCACGATCATGATTTCGCAACGATCGTTGGCGGCACCAGAGATGTACCACTTGCGGCCGTTAATCACATACTCGTCGCCATCACGTTCAATGCGCGTTTCGATATTGGTGGCGTCAGAGGAAGCTACCAAGGGTTCGGTCATGGCGAAGGCCGAGCGAATTTCGCCATTAAGCAACGGCGTCAACCAGCGCTGCTGATGCTCTTTGTTGCCGTAACGCGCCAGCACTTCCATGTTGCCGGTATCCGGCGCACCGCAGTTGAACACTTCAGACGCCCACATGCCCGGCACACGGCCCATCAGCTCAGCCAAGGGCGCGTATTCCATGTTGGTCAGCCCCGGGCCATGCTCGGCCTCCGGCAGGAACAGGTTCCATAAGCCCGCAGCACGTGACTTGGCCTTGAGCTCTTCCATCAATTTGACCGTGGTGTACGCGTTGCCGGCCTTCTCGTTGGCGCGAATTTCTTCTTCGTAGGCCTGCTCGTTAGGGAAGATGTGCTCGTCCATAAAGGCCGATACGCGTTTTTGCAGATCCAGGCCCCGTTCGGTTTGCTGGTACATGGTTTAACTCCTGACTCGGTTCGCATTCGCTCATAGCAGTCTGTTGAAAACGAGCTGCCAGTGGCGTCCTGACAATCAAAATCTCAATACACAGGTGTATTGTCAATTGTGTATGGAAACCGATATGACGCGGCCTTCGTCTGACTTATAATGCCCGGCCTGTTTTATCATCGAGATTGTTGCCATGCCCGCCACCGCTAAACCCACACCACGCGGCCGCCCGACCGGTCGGGCGGTGCTCAGTCAGCAGGATTGGTTCAATGCGGCGACCGAAGCCATCCTTGAGGGCGGCTTCGATAAGCTACGGGTACTGCCTCTGGCCAAACGCTTGAAGGTGACGCGCGGCAGCTTCTATTGGCATTTCGATGACCTTGGCAGCTTTATCCACCTGTTTCTCGACCAATGGCAGGCGTTGCGCATCAAGGGCTTGCGTTACTGGCAGCCTGGAAAAGACCCTGAGCTGACGCCCGAGCAGGAAGTTGACCGGGTGCTAACGCTGATGTTCGAGGGGCCAGCGGTCGAGTTCAAACGTATGAAGGTAGAGTTTGCCATCCGCGACTTCGCACAACGCGATGACTACGCCCGCAACATAGTCGCGGCGGTGGACAGCGCCCGGGTAGATCAGACGGCACAGCTGCTGGAGCCCTTGGTTGCAGCAGGCACCGCACGCGCCATGGCACTGATCCAATATTCCACCGTACTCGGCAGCGTGTTGCTGTTCCGTGGGCAGCTGGGTGGTGAGCAATCACTGAAAGCCATTCGAACCCATTGGCAGCAACTGCTGAGCGGTGCTCATAGTGGTGCCGAGGTTGCCCATACAGAGTGATGCAACCCTAAACGCCATACCCATCAGGTAGCCCAGTGCCAGCCATGTAATACCCTTGTGCCAACGCAGGAACCGCCGCAAACTGCGCGGGTCTCAGTGTTGATCCCGCTTACAGGATGCTTTTGTATGCCTCTGTTCCGCCTGCTTCTGCTGTGTTTGTTCATTGCTCCCTCGCTGCTCAGCGCCGATGAGGTGCGCGAGATCGATTGGCTGGACCTGCTGCCTGCCGAGGATTATCAAGCCATGCTCGATATGCCTGACCTGGATCACGGCAACGGTCCCGACGCCAATGGAGACTTTACTAACAGTCTGCGTCAGGAAAACAAGAATCTGCCGGAAGTCATGTATTCCACCCGCGTGGTAGCGGAAATGGATCAGCAGCAGCTGCGCATTGGTGGTTACCCTGTACCAATCGAAACCGATGCCAAGGGGCGGTATACCCAGTTTTTTCTGGTGCCATACGCAGGCGCCTGTATCCACGTACCACCGCCGCCGCCAAACCAGATCATTCTGGTCGACTACCCAGCCGGCATGGATATTTCCGATATTTACCAACCACTATGGGTGCAGGGTTTGTTGCGCGTAGCACAAAGTAGCAATGCGTTAGCGGATGCCAGCTATCAGCTCGATGCAGAGGATGTAGGCCTCTATGACGGGCCTTAGCGCAGAGATCAGCGCTCACATCAAACGGCCGCAACACAATCGCCCAGCTGGGTGGCCCAATCCACAGAAGCAATCCGCTATGCTGTCGAACTGTCATCATTTTCAATGGAGTTGAATTCAATGCAATTTCTGCTTGGCCTGATCGGTCTGCTGTTGCTCATTGTCACCAGCCTGCGCCGCTGGTTACTGCGCCGCGAGTCACCGCAGAAACAGGCTGTCGACTTCCATGGAGAGCTCTATCAAGTCGGCTCTGCGGTTATTGCACGCAGCCGCGCAGATGCCCCCGCCGGCAGCGTGATCGTGATGCACGGCTTTGTAGAAAACTTTCTCTATTTCACGGAACACTACGCCGACCCCGATATCCAGTTAATCATGCTGACCAGTGCCGACTATCATTTGCCGGTTAACCAACCGCGTTTCACTAAAGCGGACTGGATCAAGATTCCGGGCCAACGCCCCGGCACCATTGCCTACGACGCCGCGGTGTTAAATCAGGCATTGGAGCATCTGGCCACCGGCACGCAGATACGCGTGCACGGTCATTCGCGCGGCGGTGCGGTGACGCTGGAGGCAGCACGCCAGCGGCCAGACCTATTTGCACGGGTCGAGGTGATACTCGAAGCCCCGGTATTGCCACAGGGCAAGCCTTACAAGGCCGTCTCACCATTGGCGCGCTGGTTCGCACCTTTCTACTTATTCGCCTGGCAACAACAGCCCATCAGCCCGGCCAATGCCAAAGTTTTTGGCCCACTGGATAACCCGCGTAAACGCGAGCTGATCATGGCGCTACCCTTCAACCCACGCTACGGTAGAACCTTTGTTAATAACATCAAAGACTTGGCAGATTGGATGGACAGCACCGGAACAGACATCTATCAGCACGTTAAATTCGGCGCCATTCTAGTCCCCTCGCACGACCTCATTCTGAATGCCAGCGCTATGCTGCAGAGCGCACAGCAGGCCGAAAGCCTGCAGATCATCGAGGTTGAAGGCTGCAGCCACCTGATCACTGCGGATAGACCCGATAGTATTCCACCCCTGCCTGGCCTGTGACATGAACTACTCATTAGAGCCTATAGGCGTGGTGCATTCTTGTTTCAGTGAGAAATTTGCCATCCCGCGCCAACCTCAATTGGCTCCCGCAGCAACAGGCACGCTAGAACTGTTTGCACCCTATAACCAACCCGAAGCGCTAGCCGGACTCGAGCAAGTAAGCCACCTGTGGTTGTTGTTCATCTTCCACGCGGCTGAGAGCGGTCCCAAGCATTTACGCGTCAGACCACCGCGGCTCGGGGGGAATCAGCGTATTGGCGTGTTTGCTAGTCGAGCTACCCATCGCCCCAATCCGCTGGGCCAATCTGTTGTAAAGCTGGAGAGCATTGTTGACGGCAAACTCTTGCTGTCCGGTATTGACCTCTTGGACGGCACACCCGTGTTGGATATCAAGCCCTACGTGCCCTATGCAGATTCCTTGCCCCATGCGCGAAATGACCTTGCTCCAGCACCTCCGGCGCCCATTGCCGTGACGTGGTCGCCACTTGCCCGCACGCAGGCTGAACAACAGGGCGCGCGACTGCACAGCGACCTATTGAGCCTGATCGAACAATGCCTGGCGCAAGACCCCAAACCCGCTTATCAACAACCCGCGCCTACTCGCGAGTATGGCGCCCGCTTCTGGGATCTAAACGTACGTTGGCATTACCCCAACCCTGATTCCATCCGCGTCATCGATATCCAGCTCGCCAACCCTCTGGCTTGATGCCCACCACTCCTCCTCCATAGCAGATATACTTCCAGCTACACGCCAAACGGAACGTGGCATCACTATGGATGTGTTGTACTTTTCACCCATGTTATTGGGCATCTTTCTGCTGCTCGCCATTGCAGTCAGTGCTACGGCATTGCGCTTCATGGTCCCCAACGAGCAAGGCCCAAGCTTCTGGATGGCCGGCAGTTGGTCGCTGATCAGTGGCATAGGCCTGTTTATCGGCTTCATTATCACCAAAAGCCCAGTACTAAACGTGCTCGGAAACGCCGCGCAGCTGGCCGGTGAAGCATTGTTTTTATTGGGTATTTTTCGCTTTATGGGCCGACCTCTGCCGTGGTGGACAGTGCCTACCAGCGCTGGCCTGATAGCCCTGGTCAATACCCATTACTGGTTGTTCGACGGTAACTCCGATTTTCTCATGGGCGTGTATTCCACTATCGCGGGTCTACTGCCGGTGCAGGCTATTTGGCTGCTGCTGCGCGAAAAACACGACGCCCAGACCCGCCCCGCCCAACTACTAGTCGGCGTGAGTCTGCTCATCTATTCCGCCGTCACCTTGCTACGCGGTTATCTTGGCTACCACGACTGGTGGCATGATCAACCTTATATCCAGCCATACCAATCGTTCAGCTACCTGCTGCCGTACAACTTTGCCATTCCGGCACTAGTCATGGGCTTTGTCGGCTGCACATTGATGACCACCCAGCGAGTGCTAGCACGCAGCCGGCAACTTGCCGAGCAACTGCAGGAACTGGCCACCCGCGATTCGTTGACCTGCATACTTAACCGGCGTGCTTTTCATGAGCACCTAGTGCACGAAATGGCCCGCTCGCAGCGCTACGGCACCCCACTGTGTTTGGCCATGCTGGATTTGGATCACTTCAAACAACTCAACGACCGCTTGGGCCATCAAGGCGGCGATCATGCCCTGCAGCAGTTCGCCTGGTACTTTCAGGAACAAGCCCGACGCACCGATATATTTGCCCGATTTGGTGGTGAGGAATTCGTGCTACTAATGCCACAAACAGCGTTACCGGAAGCACTGCGCGTGCTCGAGCGCCTGCATAGCGAGGCATCCAGTCAACAGCACCGTTATCAGGAGCAAGGTTACCAGCTGCACTTCAGCACCGGGCTAGCTGAGCAGACAGCTGATGACACACCTGACAGTCTTCTCAAGCGCGCCGACCAGGCACTGTATGCCGCCAAAGCGGCCGGTCGTAACCACGTACAGGCTTGGCAAAGCAACCCATAGCACGCAGCCCAGAACCACAGATACATGGCATACTCTGGCTTAGATTTTTACTTTGAGGGAATCTTGCGGTGTTCAATTTAGGTCATGTAGCCCTGCTGATGTTGCTTACGCTGATCGGTTGGTGGCTATTACGCAATCTGGGACTACGCGACCGAGCCATGCGGCTGGTACGCAATCATTGTCAGCGCAGCGATGTGCAGCTGTTGGATGAAAGCATCGCCCTCACCGGTATGCGGATTGCGCGCAATCGACGTGGGCGGCCCGGCCTGGTGCGCCGTTATGCTTTTGAGTTCACGGTAACTGGCGAACATCGCTACGATGGCTATATCGACCTGCATGGTCAGCAGCAGCTACAGCTAGAAATGGCGCCACACCCCTTCCCAGGTGAAGCACCAAACCCTGAACCACAGGATCAGCACAGCGCCACCATACACCGAATACACTAATTCCTTATTTATCAAATAGTTGAACTTACACGAAGCAAAATTTGTTCCACGTGGAACCCTTTCAATCCGCTCCCTGAATCTTTCCCATGCTGACACAAATCCCTACACACCTGATCGCCGGCCCCCTTGGCGCAGGCAAAACCTCCACGCTGCAAAGCCTGCTGCGTCAACGGCCTAGCAAGGAGCGTTGGGCGCTACTCATCAACGAATTTGGTCAAGTAGGGTTGGACATGGCGTTGCTGGGCGAGGAAAGATCGGAGGGAGTTAGCCTGAGCGAAATACCGGGTGGCTGTCTGTGCTGCGTTAACGGTCTACCTTTTCAAGTTGGCCTTGGCAGGCTGCTACGCAAGGCCAAGCCAGACCGCCTGTTCATCGAGGCTTCTGGCCTGGGTCATCCAGCAGCACTGTTGGAGCAGTTAACCCAACCGCCTTGGCAGGGCGTTCTGGCACTGCAGCCACTGGTCATGGTGCTGGACGGGGCTGCACTGGCTGCGGGAAAACCTCTGGCAGACAGCCAAGAGCAAGCACTGCCATTAGCGGGGTTGTTGATCTGTAACAAGGCAGATCAGCTGGACACCCAGGCTAAACAGGCCCTGCAGCAGCGGTTCAGCCAACAATCGCTGATATTTACTCAGCATGGTGAGCTGGACTGGCTGGTCCTGCCCCAGTTGAGCGTCGGCCAAACCACAACCAGCTTGCCTGAGCCGACAGGCGCTAAAGCCTTGCCTGAACTATGGATCAACCCAGCAGACTGGCGCAGGGCTCATCAACTGCAGCAAGCGCCCTTCTCCCTTGGTTGGCGCATGTCGCCTCAGCAAGTGTTCAGTCTCGTTCAGCTACTACACTGGCTCGAATCTACCGATTGGCTAAGGGCCAAGGGAGTTATGCATACCAAGCAGGGCTGGAAAGCTTTCAATTTGCTGCCTGACTCCCCACTTACATGGCGAGACAGTGCCTGGCGACAGGACAACCGGGTGGAGCTGATTACCGCTGATGGAACCATGGATGCTGGGGCAATAGAACAAGGCTTGCGGGCTACTGTACTGGCCCAGTAATGTAACCCTTTATTTATTGATTCTGGCTTACATGATCCGATTTTCTATACCGCTGTTTGGCCTGCTGCTGCTCGGCAGCTCACACGTTTTGGCGCAAGCCTGCCTGATCGAGTCCACGGATCAACAGGTTCCAATTCGACTATGTCAGAGCAACATAACTATTCCCAAGCATCTGTTTTCAGAGAACTTTTGCCACCCGCAAATACCTGACCGCACTTTTTCTGTCAGCATGGTCGATGCTTGCCCAGAGGGCGCCTATGGTATCTGTGAGGGATCGCACACAGCGGGTGTGGGGTATCAGCAGTCGATTTTCTACTATAGCGACGCGGACGACGCTCCGGTTTTGCAAGCTTATTGCGAGAAGATCAGCAAGGGCGAGTGGCGAAAACCAACTTCAGCAGAATAGGAGTGGGCAGGCCATTAAAGACCTAAAGCTTCGGCGGCGACTTAGGTAGGCCAGTCATATCCAACTGGTCACCTACCTTCAGGTCCAGAGCCTGCGCCGTGCCCGCTGGCAGTTCCAACACGTAGCGCAATGGCTGGGTCGCCTGATAGATACTGCAGGGGGTCTGTTGGCAAGGAGGTACCGCGGCGAAAACATGCTGAATACGGCCATCAGTACTAACAAACAGCAGATCGAGGCTAATCTGCATATTATGCATCCAGATCGCTGGTCGGGTGCCTGCCGGAAAATCGAACAGCATACCCGTATGCGCAGCCAACTCGCGCCCCATCAGGCCTTCGCGACGGCTGTCTGGGTCGGCCGCCACGTCAAAACTGAACAGCTGATTGCCGAGCATCAACTGCTGCTGCGGTTGCGCCAATAAGCTCAGCGGCCCGCAGAACACCAGTACCAACAGCAGCCTGCTTAAGATCACAGATTTTCCTTCAACAGGTTTTGATAAACCATGTTGGTCAAATACAAGCGGTCCTGCTCGCTCAGATCAACAAACTCAACGCCTGTTGCAACCTGACTCTGCTGGGTCTCGTCGCTACTTACTGCACGCACCCGCGCATTGATCGTCAGGTAAACATCCAGCCCCGCCGGATTAATACGGAAGGACAGCTTAAGTTCTTCTTCTTTCTGAGCAAACGGCTTGGGCGATAACATGCGCGCGCCCCCCACGCTCATATCAGTCATCTTAGCGGCGGCTTGACTACCATCGGCGCGATGGACAGCGGTCACCAGATCCACAGAGACTCTCGCAGAGCTACGGATGCGCATAGACTGCACGCTGTCGGGATAAGCGAGGTGCAAATAGGGATAGGGCGACAGGTTGGACTTCAGGACACGGGTTTTATAGGCCACAGCGTCTTTACCAACAAAGCCGCGCACCAGAAACTGCTGGCCTTCCTTCACAAAAACCAGCTTGCCCTGCTGCATAGGCGCGCTCACCAGTAAGCTGACAGGCGCATGGAAACCGATCATGCGTACCTGATAACGCTCTGCGTGAGTCGGATGCAAAGTTTGTAACTGAACAAGATCTCCAGGCGCCAGTTGCACCTGGGCTAAACTGGATATGTGAGCATCCACCGAGGGCGCGGCAGCTGGGGCTTCACGCTCCGGTTGCGGGGCCGACCGAAAAAGGCCTAGCTTGAGTAGCTGGCCTAATAACGGCTTGTTGTCGATCACATGACCATGCGGGAACAGCACCTTACCGTCCGCATCCACAACATTCCACGGCAGGGCCTTACCCAGCGGAATATCTTCCTCAACTAAGGCTATCAACGACACACAATCGCTCCGATAAGAGACAAAAAATCTGCGTATCAATGTAGCAGTGTTAATGGCCTCAGGCTATCTCAACGATAAAGATCAGCGCGCGTCCATGGCAACCCAAGATGACCACTTTCGAACGGCTTAACCGCCAGTATTTGGTGAATATTCATCCAGTTCTTGGCAAAACCATAAGCGCATCCGGCCAGATAGATTCGCCAGATGCGTAGTGCGCGATCATCCACATACTGACTGGCTTTTTCCAAATGCGCTTCCAGATTAGCGCTCCAATACTCCAGCGTGCGTGCATAGTGCAACCGCAGGCTTTCCACATCGACCACCTCAAAACCTTGTTCACTCATGCTGCCAATGGCCACGGACAAATGCGGCAACTCGCCATGCGGGAATACATAACGTCCGATAAACTCCCCAGCGCCCCGCCCAACCTGCCGGCCATCTGTGTACTTGGCGGTGATGCCGTGATTCATTACCAATCCGCCAGGTTTTACCTGCTCGTGCAATATGGCGAAGTATCGATCCAGATTGGCGTGGCCCACGTGCTCGAACATACCTACACTAACTACCTTGTCGAATTGTTCCCGCCCCTTTAGGTCCCGATAGTCCTGCAACTCCAGCTGTACTTGTTTACTCAGCCCCTGCACCGCCACACGCTCCCGCGCTAACGACAACTGCGCTTGACTCAGGGTAATTCCATACACGCTAACGCCATATTCACGAGCCGCGTGTCGCGCCAATCCACCCCAACCGCAGCCCACGTCCAGCAATCGCTCACCCGCCTCAAGTCGCAGTTTACGACACAGATGATCGAGCTTTTGGATTTGCGCTCTGGCCAAGGAGTCAGTGTCGGTATGGAAGTAGCCACACGAGTAGACCATCTCAGGGTCCAGCCAGAGCGCGTAAAAGTCGTTAGAGAGGTCATAATGGTATGCGATTGCCTCCGCATCCATCTGCTTATCATGGGCAGTGCGAGGTCGCGCGTTTTCCGAGGTATCGCCAAGCAGGGATTTGCTTAGGTGATCAGCTACCGCGATCACATCCATAATAGCGCCATGAATGTTCATGCGTTGCTGAATAAAAGCCTCACCGAGCTTATCCAACGTTGGGCTGGATAGCTCCTGCAGCAGTGAAGGATCCTGTATTTCTAGGATGACCTTTGGATCAGGGCCAAGATCATAGGACACGCCGTTAGCGAGACTGATGCGCAGCGGCAGTTTAAGCGAACTCAGCGATGTAGAGAGTTGTGCAAGCATGCGTGAGTACCTCTCCGGCCAGGCCAAAACATCTATCAATATAGAACAGCTATCGATAGATGTTGTCTGTGCGCTGCGAACGATACTTCTATTGCCGGTTTACTGCTGAGCTACACCCGACGGCTTTAACTCTTCTGCGGACGTTTCCAGCCGCTAATGTTGCGCTGCCGCGCACGGCTCACTGCCAGACTGTCGGCTGGGACATCCGTGGTGATGGTGGAGCCCGCTGCGGTAGTTGCCCTAGCACCCACGGTCACGGGTGCAACTAGTGCAGTGTTAGTACCGATAAAAGCGCCATCTTCGATGACGGTTTTGTGCTTGTTGGCGCCGTCATAGTTGCAGGTGATGGTGCCAGCGCCGATGTTCGCGTCACTGCCGACCTCTGCATCCCCAATATACGACAGATGATTGACCTTGGAGCCCTCACCGATAACGGCATTCTTGGTTTCCACAAAATTGCCTATCTTGGCGCCCTTGGCAAGCCGCGTGCCCGGACGCAGGCGCGCGTAGGGGCCGACATCACAGTCTTCGCCCACAACAGCCTGCTCCAGATGACTGAACGCCTTGATATGGCTACCCGCAGCAATAGACGAATCACGGATGACGCAGTTGGCCTCAATGATCACGTTATCGGCAATACTGACCTTGCCCTCAAACACCACGTTGATATCAACGCTGATATCCCGGCCCACGGTCAATTCACCCCGCACATCGACGCGCTGCGGATCAGCCAGCGTGACGCCTGCGGTCATCAAACGCAGCGCCTGACGCGCCTGATATTCGCGCTCCAGCACCGCCAGTTGCATACGGTTATTGGCGCCCATGACTTCGTTTTCGGTTTCCGGCTGGGCAACCTCGACTGGCACCGCCTCAGCAACTGCCAATGCAACCACGTCGGTCAGATAATATTCGCCCTGTGCGTTCTGATTCGACAGACTGCCCAGCCAGTCAGACGCGCGGCTGCCAGGCAGCGCCATGATGCCGGTGTTGCCCTCGTTGATCAGCAGTTGCTCTGGGCTGGCGTCCTTCTGCTCAACGATAGCCATCACGCGCTGTGCGGCATCACGCACTATCCGTCCATAGCCGGTGGGATCCTGCATACTCACTGTCAGCAAGCCCAGCGCCTGCGAACCAGCCTGGCGACTTAGCTGCGCTAGCGTTTCCACCTGCAACAAAGGTACGTCCCCATAGAGCACCAGGATCTGCTCTGCCCCAGCAGTAGCCGGCAGCGCTTGAGCTACCGCATGACCTGTGCCGAGCTGCTCATGCTGCATAACCCAATTAATGTCCGCGGCATCCAGTTGCTGCTGCACTCGCTGCGCACCGTGACCAATCACAACGTGAATACGCTGGGGCGAGAGTGCGCGGGCGCAATCAATCACATGTCCCAACATTGGCTTGCCCGCAACCGGGTGCAAGACCTTGGGTAGCGAAGAGCGCATACGGGTGCCTTGGCCGGCGGCGAGAATGACAACGTGCAGATTCATTGAAACGTCCTGTTATGGAGATAAACGTGCGGAAGATGATAGCAAAAGACGCAGCTTCCAGCGTCGGGCGGACAGTTAAAAACAAAAAAGGCAGCCGAAGCTGCCTTTTTTGTTGCCGGAAAAATCAGCGATTATTGCTCGCAGATCCACCGTATCTCTTGCGAAGTTCCTGCACGGTACGCAGTTGCGCTGCCGCCTCAGCAAGACGGACAGAAGCCGAACCGTAATCGAACTCGGCGCCTTTCTCGTTGAGAGCCGCTTCCGCGGCTTTCTTTGCTTCCAGAGCAGCTGCTTCGTCAATGTCACCGGCACGCACAGCTGTGTCGGCAAGCACTTTGACCACGTTGGGTTGCACTTCCAGGAAGCCGCCAGAGATGTAAAACACCTCTTCACTGCCATCCTGTTTGATCACCCGAACGGGACCCGGCTTGAGGTCGGTCAGCAACGGTGCGTGACCAGGCATGATACCTAGGTCACCTAAGTTACCGTGTGCTATCACGCGCTCAACCAAGCCTGAAAACAGCTCTTCTTCCGCGCTTACGATATCGCAATGCACTGTCATAGCCATTATTTTGCCTCGGTTTTGCGTCCCCTTACGGGGACGCACCCATTACATTTTCTTCGCTTTCTCGATTGCTTCGTCGATGGTGCCGACCATGTAGAACGCCTGTTCAGGCATATGGTCAAACTCACCATTGAGGATGCCCTGGAAGGCACGAATAGTGTCTTTCAAAGACACGTACTTGCCAGGTGCACCGGTAAAGACTTCGGCAACGAAGAACGGCTGCGACAGGAAGCGCTGGATCTTACGAGCGCGGGCTACCAGTTGCTTGTCTTCTTCGGACAGTTCGTCCATACCCAGGATCGCGATGATGTCCTTTAGCTCTTTGTAGCGCTGCAGAACATACTGTACGCCACGGGCACAATCGTAGTGCTCTTGACCGATAACCAGCGGATCCAGCTGACGAGAGGTGGAGTCCAGCGGGTCAACCGCAGGGTAAATACCCAAGGAAGCGATATCACGAGACAGTACCACGGTCGCATCAAGGTGAGCGAAGGTGGTAGCCGGAGACGGGTCAGTCAAGTCGTCCGCCGGTACGTATACCGCCTGGATCGAGGTGATAGAACCTTTCTTGGTTGAAGTGATACGTTCCTGCAGAACGCCCATCTCTTCAGCCAGAGTCGGCTGGTAACCTACTGCTGAAGGCATACGGCCCAACAGTGCAGATACCTCGGTACCGGCCAAGGTGTAACGGTAGATGTTGTCGATGAACAACAGTACGTCACGACCTTCCTCGCGGAACTTCTCAGCCATGGTCAGACCCGTCAGAGCTACGCGCAAACGGTTACCCGGAGGCTCGTTCATCTGACCGTATACCAGGGCAACCTTGTCCAGTACGTTGGAGTCTTTCATCTCGTGGTAGAAGTCGTTACCTTCACGAGTACGCTCACCAACACCGGCAAATACCGAATAACCGCTGTGCTCGATGGCGATGTTACGGATCAGCTCCATCATGTTGACGGTTTTACCAACACCGGCACCACCGAACAGACCCACTTTACCGCCCTTGGCAAACGGGCAGATCAGGTCGATAACCTTGATGCCAGTTTCCAGCAGTTCATTGGAACCAGCCTGCTCGTCATAGCTCGGAGCAGGGCGGTGAATAGCCCAACGCTCTTCTTCGCCAATCGGACCAGCTTCGTCAATAGGGTTACCCAGCACGTCCATAATACGGCCCAGGGTCTTGACCCCAACCGGTACGGAAATGTTGGCACCGGTGTTAGTCACGGTAAGACCGCGCTTGACACCTTCGGTGGTACCCATGGCGATGGTACGTACGATGCCATCACCTAGTTGCTGCTGGACTTCCAGGGTCAGCCCCTTGTCAGTCACGTGCAGCGCGTCATACACCTTCGGCACGTCTTCGCGTGGGAATTCCACGTCGATGACGGCGCCGATGATTTGAACGATACGTCCGCTACTCATTTGTTGGTTCCTCTAAATGGTTGAAACCGTTCCCGTGTTACCGGGTCGCGTCAAACCGCGGCGGCGCCGCCGACGATTTCCGAAATTTCCTGTGTGATCGCTGACTGACGAGCTTTGTTATAAATAAGCTGCAGACTGTCAATGATGTCACCGGCGTTGTCGGTCGCACTTTTCATTGCGATCATCCGCGCGGCTTGCTCACAGGCGTTGTTTTCGACCACTGCCTGGTAAGTCTGGGATTCGATATACCGAACCAGCAGGCCATCCAGCAGTTCCCGGGCATCGGGCTCGTACAGATAGTCCCAGGTCCCCTTTTGCGTACCTTCGTCATCGGAAGGCACCAGCGGAATCATCTGTTCCACCTTGGGTTGCTGAACCATCGTGTTAACGAAGCCGTTGGAGACCAGGTAAAGACGGTCGATGCGACCTTCGTTGTAGCCATCCAGCATTACTTTGACGCTACCAATCAGATCATTCAACGCAGGTCTTTCACCCAGGTTACTGATGGCTGCGACAACGTTTCCGCCGTAGCTACGAAAGAAGGAAGCGCCCTTGCTACCGATCACACACAACTCGGTTTCAACGTTGCGGTCACGCCACTCTCTCATGCTATTAACCAAGGCCTTGAACAGGTTAGTGTTCAGACCACCGCAGAGACCACGATCCGTGCTCACCACGATGTAACCCACCCGTTTTACTTCACGCTCTTGCATGAAAGGATGGCGATACTCCGGGTTGGCGTTGGCCAAATGACCAATCACTTGCTGGATACGCTCCGCATAGGGACGGCTGGCAGCCATGCGCTGTTGAGCTCTGCGCATTTTGCTGACCGCCACCTTCTCCATGGCGCTGGTAATCTTCTGCGTACTTTTAATGCTCGCGATTTTACCGCGAATCTCTTTTGCGCCTGCCATGTCACACCTTTCCAGGTTTGCCCTTGGCCGGATCGCACGATGCGGGATGCAGCATCGCTACATCCCGCCTTCGGCTTACCAGCTTTGGGTTGCCTTGAACTTCTCGATGCCAGATTTGATGCTGGCTTCGATATCGTCGTTGTAATCGCCTTTCTCATTAATCTTGGCAAGCAGTTCTGCGTGCTCAGATTTGAAGTAGGCGATCATGGCTTTCTCGAAAGCACCGATCTTGGCCTGCTCTACATCGGCCAGGAAGCCCTTCTCGGCAGCGAACAGGCTGACGCCCATCTCTGCGACGGACATAGGCGCATACTGGTCCTGCTTCATCAGTTCGGTAACACGCTGACCGTGCTCAAGCTGCTTACGGGTCGCTTCGTCCAGATCAGATGCAAACTGGGCGAAAGCCGCCAGCTCGCGGAACTGAGCCAGCGCAGTACGAATGCCGCCAGACAGTTTCTTGATGATCTTGGTCTGTGCTGCACCACCTACCCGGGATACCGATACACCTGCGTTAACCGCCGGGCGAACGCCGGAGTTGAACAGGTTGGATTCCAGGAAGATCTGACCATCGGTGATCGAGATCACGTTGGTCGGTACGAACGCAGAAACGTCACCAGCTTGGGTTTCAATGATCGGCAGAGCCGTCAAAGAACCGGTCTTGCCTGTTACTGCACCGTTGGTGAACTTCTCAACCCAATCTTCGGATACGCGGGAAGCGCGCTCCAGCAGACGGCTGTGGAGATAGAACACGTCACCAGGATAGGCTTCACGGCCTGGTGGACGACGCAGCAGCAGGGAGATCTGGCGGTAGGCAACAGCCTGCTTGGACAGATCGTCATAAATGATCAGAGCGTCTTCGCCGCGATCACGGAAGTACTCACCCATGGTGCAGCCGGCGTAAGGGGCCAGGAACTGCAGGGAAGCCGGGTCGGAAGCGGAAGCGGCAACGATGATGGTGTGACCCATAGCGTCGTGCTCTTCCAGCTTGCGTACCACGTTGGCAATAGTCGACTGCTTCTGACCAACTGCGACGTAGACACACTTAACGCCAGAATTTTTCTGGTTGATGATCGCGTCAATAGCCATCGCGGTCTTACCAGTCTGACGGTCACCGATGATCAGCTCGCGCTGACCACGTCCAACCGGCACCATGGCGTCAACCGCCTTGTAGCCAGTCTGGATGGGCTGGTCAACTGACTTACGCCAGATCACGCCCGGAGCAACCTTCTCAACTGCGTCGGTGACTTTGGCGTTGACGTCGCCCTTACCATCGATAGGAGCGCCCAGTGTGTTGACCACACGACCCAGCAGTTCCGGACCTACCGGTACTTCCAGGATGCGACCGGTACACTTGACGGTCATACCTTCGGCCAGATTCAGGTAATCACCCAGAATCACAGCACCTACGGAGTCTTGCTCCAGGTTAAGTGCCATACCGTAAACGCCTTCAGGGAATTCAAGCATTTCCCCGTACATAACATCGGCGAGACCGTGAATCCGCACAATACCGTCAGATACGGAAAGAATCGTACCTTCGTTACGTGCTTGAGAAGAGATATCGAGCTGCTCGATACGCTTCTTGATGATGTCACTGATCTCTGATGGATTCAGTTGTTGCATGCCTTTATCCTCAAAACCTTATGCTGAAATCAGGAGCCCAATGTCTCGGCCAGTTTGGTCAGCTTTCCGCGTACAGAGGCGTCGATAACCAAGTCGCCGGTGCGAACAACCAATCCACCAATCAATGATGTATCCAGGGTCGTTTCGATCTGAACGTTACGATCGAGTTTTTTCGACAGCGCCTGGGTGAGCTTCTGCTGCTGTTCTTCAGTCAGCTCAAACGGCGAGCTCACATTGATGTCGATGGTGCGCTCAAGATCAGCTCGGAAGCTGTTGAAAAGCGTTGCAATCTCGGGAAACAGGCCAAGCCTGTTATTTTCCGCCAGAATCATCAGAAAGTTGTGTTGCTCCTCGTTTGCCGTTTTACCGGTGCACTCAAGGATAAACTCAGCCTTCTGCTGCTCCGTGATACCCGGATTGGTCAGCAGCTGTCGAGTTGCCGCATCAGCCACTACTTGACCGGCGACGGTAAGCAACTCATCCCACTCAGCCAGCGCTTGTTGGGCTTTCGCCCGCTCAAACGCCGCTTTTGCGTAGGGACGTGCCAGCGTAATCAGTTCTGCCATGATGACCTCGCTTAGAGTTCGGCTACCAGCTTGTTCAGCATGTCGCCGTGCTTGTCAGCATCGACAGAAGATTCCAGAATTTTCTCGGCACCGGCGATAGCGATAGCAGCGATTTCAGTGCGCAGAGAGTCTCTGGCCTTGACGCGCTGCTGCTCGATTTCTGCCTGAGCCTGAACCAGAATCTTCTGACCTTCTTTGCGAGCATCCTCTTTGGAGGCTTCAACAATCTGGTTGGCGCGCTTATTAGCTTGCTCAATCAGTGCCGCTGCCTGCTCTTTGGCGTGACGCAGTTCCTTGGCTGACCTTTCTTGAGTCAGTTCCAGATCCTTGGCCGCCCGATCAGAGGCTGCAAGACCATCCGCGATCTTCTTCTGGCGTTCCTGCAAAGCAGTGATGACCGGAGGCCATACGTACTTCATACAGAACACCACGAAGATGAAGAACGCGATAGCTTGACCTAGTATCGTCAAATTAATGTTCACGTCTTCACCTCTTGCCTATCGTATTCAATACCATCAAGTCGGAGTCGCCGTTACCGGCGACCACCTTAAGCAACTTGGGCAAGGAAGGGGTTGGCAAAGGTGAAGAACAAAGCGATACCAACACCGATCATAGTTACGGCGTCAAGCAGACCTGCGACGATAAACATTTTGACCTGCAGCATAGGGATCATTTCTGGCTGACGCGCGGCGCCTTCCAAGAACTTGCCACCCAGGATACCAAAGCCGATAGCAGTACCCAGTGCGCCCAGGCCAATCAGCAGTGCTACGGCAATCGCGGTCATTCCAACTACAGTTTCCATTTAAAGCTCCCAGTTTCAGTTAATTTCAAGTTGTGGGTTTTCGGTTAAAGCTAAATCGTTTGCGCCAACTCAGTGGCCGTCTTCGTGCGCCATACTCAGATACACGATGGTCAGCATCATGAAGATGAACGCCTGCAACGTGATAATCAGAATGTGGAAGATAGCCCATGGCACAGACAATGCCCACTGCGCCCAGAAGGGCAGCAGGGCAATCAGGATGAAGATCAGCTCGCCAGCGTACAGGTTACCGAACAGTCGCAGGGCAAGAGAGACAGGCTTAGCCAGCAGGCTTACGCCTTCCAGCAGCAGGTTGACCGGAATCAACAACAGCTTGAGGAAGATATTGCTGGAAGAGAAAGGATGCAGAGTCAGTTCACCGAGGAACCCACCGACGCCCTTAACCTTGATGCTGTAGAAAATGATCAGTGCGAAAACAGACAGCGACATACCCAAGGTGGCATTCACGTCGGTCGTCGGTACCGCTTTCATGTATTCAACACCCGCCAGATGGAACAACTGGGGAATGAAGTCGACCGGAATCAGGTCCATCAGGTTCATCAGGAACACCCAGCAAAAAATAGTCAGTGCCAGGGGTGCGATGACCTTGTTGCGGCCGTGGAAGGTTTCTTTGACACTCTGATCGACAAACTCGACCATCATTTCAACGAAATTCTGCAGGCCACCGGGAACATCAGAAGTGGCCTTGCGAGCAGCCATTCGGAAAATGAAGAGGAATAAACCACCGAGAAAAATGGACCACCCCATGGTATCCAGG
The DNA here is from genome assembly GCA_011053055.1 of Halopseudomonas sabulinigri. Classification (GTDB taxonomy): domain Bacteria; phylum Pseudomonadota; class Gammaproteobacteria; order Pseudomonadales; family Pseudomonadaceae; genus Halopseudomonas; species Halopseudomonas sabulinigri_A. Next base: position 74,677 of record DRHT01000047.1, read on the forward strand.
TGGATAGCCATAAAGCCCATGTCGGAAGCTTCTTGACCACCGTGGGCAATAGTCCAGGTGGCGGTATCCAAAACCGTGCCGTCGGCACGTTCATAACCTTCTGGGAGCTTCCCATAGGTCAGATTCTGGAGGTGGTGCTTGATGTAGTCTGATGCGGTGCCTGCCATATCGTTCTCTCAGGTCCTTTAGCTTTGCTGCGTTTTACCACCGAAAACTACCGGTGTTAGCCAGTTGGTAACCAGCATGATCGCAAATGTAAGAAACAGTGCCGATACGTCTAACGGCTTAATACTTTTAAACACCACCGTAAAAAGGATGGCGCAAAGAATGAGCTTGCCTGTCTCACCCTTATAAAATGATCCCATTATCTGCTTGGCAGCACGCGCACCGCTGTAACGAAAAGCCTTGAGCGCGAAATACACATTTGGGAGGAAAAAAATGATGCCTCCCAGCAAGGCGGAATAAGCCGCCACGGGGCTTTTAATCCAAAAAACCAGCCCCATTAAAAGAATTACGCCAGCCTGGAACGCAAACCACTTTGCCAGCGGGGGACGACGAATGGCATTTGTCTTCATTGTCGTCATAACTGCTCTGTTCATCCCGCCGGTCGTTGCGTGTCTGTATCGAATTACCGGGCTACCCGTAAAGCGCCGGTGATTATATGTGTTCGCCTGCCCTGAATCAACAAAACGCTGGCCACGCTCACCCCCGCGAAGGCGCATGATGACTGAAGTTCGCGGGAGTTTTAGCTCACTTGGTGGTACTTGCGGCTATGCCACTACATCTTGTGGTTGCGGGTGCTGATTCCCCATTCTACGGTCATGTTTTGTAATAATTATTGACCCAAGGCAAGGCCTCGGGCGAACGGCGACCAGATCAACGGAGCTTAGCGGATATGTCCAAGAATGCCATCGAGCTCATCCAGTGAGCTGTAACTGATTACCAATTTACCCTTACCTTTGGCACCGTGCTGCAGTTTGACCTCGGCACCCAGACGCTCACCTAAATCCTGTTGTAGACGCTCGACATCAGGATTTAGGCGCTGTTGGCCCGGATCACGGCGCGGATTCAGCCATTGACGAACCAGGGCTTCGGTCTGACGAACGGTCAGCCCCTTGGCGACTACCTGGCGTGCGGCGGTCGTTTGTTGCTCTGCCGGCAGGCCCAACAGCGCACGGGCATGGCCCATTTCCAGATCACCACGTTCGAGCATGAGCTTGACGTCTTCCGGCAAGCTGGTCAGGCGCAACAGATTGGTAATGCTGACGCGACTTTTGCCAACCGCATCCGCTACCTGTTGTTGGGTGAGTTCAAATTCCTGCTGCAAACGTTGCAGCGCGATGGCTTCTTCGATCGGATTGAGGTCTTCACGCTGGATGTTCTCAATCAAGGCCATGGCGATGGCGGCTTCATCGGGCACATCACGAATGACCGTCGGGATGGTATCCAAGCCCGCCAACTGGGTAGCGCGCCAGCGGCGCTCACCGGCGATTATTTCGTAACGCTCGCCACCGATTGAACGGACGACAATAGGCTGCATGACGCCTTGGGCGCGAATTGATTCGGCCAACTCTTCGAGCGCTTGCGGGTCCATATCACGGCGTGGCTGATACTTGCCGCGCTGAATCAGATCGACGGGCAACTCTTTGAGTTGCTGGTCCTGACTGTAAGTATGGCCGTCACTGTCGGTGGTACTGCTCTGTCCGAGCAATGCATCCAACCCTCGCCCCAAGCCGCGTTTCTTAGCCGCCATGCCGCTGTTGTCCTTTTAATTATTCGGTTGAATCAGTCACGGCAGCCGCTTTGGCTGCCTGTCGGGTGCGGCGCACCAGTTCGCCGGCTAGCGCCAGATAGGCGACGGCGCCACGCGACTGCTTGTCGTAAGTCAGCGCCGGCATGCCAAAGCTGGGGGCTTCCGCCAAACGCACATTGCGCGGTATCACCGTCTGATACAGCTTATCGCCAAAATGGGTGGTCAATTGCGCAGACACATCGAGTGTCAGACTGTTGCGCGGGTCATACATGGTGCGCAGCAGACCTTCAATCTGCAGTGAAGGATTAAACACTGAGCTAATCCGGCTGATGGTGTTAACCAGCGCCGAGAGCCCTTCGAGTGCGTAATACTCACATTGCATGGGGATGATCACCCCATCCGCCGCGACCAAACCGTTAACGGTCAGCATATTCAGCGACGGCGGGCAGTCAATAAGAATGAAGTCGTACTCGGTACGCGCCTTGACCAGTGCGTAGCGCAACCGACTCTCCTTCATCTTGATATTCATCAATTCAACTTCAGCGGCGGTCAGGTCGCCGTTCGCAGGCAGCAAATCATACTTGCCATGCTCAGAGGTCAGTAACGCATCGGCAAATTCGCAGCGCCCGGTCAGTAGCTCATAAACAGAGTTGTCGAGCTCAGCCTTGTTGATGCCGCTGCCCATGGTGGCGTTGCCCTGAGGATCCAGGTCAATCAACAGCACTTTGCGCTTGGTCGCGGCCAAAGAGGCGGCAAGATTGATGGTGGTGGTGGTTTTACCCACTCCGCCTTTCTGGTTGGCGACTGCCAAAACCTTGCCCACGTAAACCCCCTATCAAGCTGCTATGCGAATTAACCCTGATCCGTGCGTCGCAGTATCAGCAGATGTCGACTGCCCACGCAACCGGGAACCGACAATTCTGCACTACGCTCGAGCTTGAAGTCGACCGGCATGGCCGCCAACTCGTCCTCAGGATACACACCTTTCATCGCTAGCCAGCGAGTTTCTGCATTGCCTAGCTGCCGGGTTTTATCAACAAAATCACCGAGCGCGCTGAACGCCCGCGAGGTAATACCGGCAAAAGGCTCGTCCAGCTCCAGGGCTTCTACGCGGCAGTTCACGACTTTCAGGTTATCCAGCTCGAGCTCAAGCTTCACCTGGGTGAGAAAACGCGTCTTCTTGCCATTGCTGTCGAGCAAAGTGAAATGCTGCTTGGGGCACATGATGGCCAGAATCACACCGGGCATGCCGCCGCCACTGCCAACATCCAGCCAGGTTTCGCCTTGGATGTAAGACAGAATGCTCAGGCTGTCGAGCAAATGCCGACTCACCATTTCTTCCGGATCACGCACGGCAGTCAGGTTATACGCCTTGTTCCACTTGTTCAGCAGGCCAAGGTAAGCGAGCAATTTATCACTTTGCTGCGGTTGCAGGTCGATGTCTAACTGTTTGGCTCCGCTGGCCAGTTGAGCTGCGTGGTCCGCCATCGGTGTTATGCCTCCTGGGCTAATTTGCTGCCGCCCAGGGCGTTGCGTTTTTTAAGGTGAATCAGCAGCAGGCTGACTGCTGCAGGAGTCACACCCGGAATGCGCGATGCTTGACCCAGCGTTTGCGGACGCACATCAGTCAGCTTGTGGCGAATTTCGTTGGAGAGGCCACTCAGGCTGCTGTAATCCAGATCCAACGGCAGAGCGGTTTGTTCGTGCTGCCGCAGACGATCGATCTCTTCCTGCTGCCGCTCGATATAACCCGCGTATTTGGTCTGAATTTCAACCTGCTCGGCGGCATCAGCAGCGATATCGACCTTACCGGTAATCTCGGTCAGTGCCTGGTAATCCACTTCCGGACGACGCAGCAAATCCAGCAAATTGTATTCGTGGGTCAATGGCGTGCTGTAACGCGCGCTGTAGGCCTTGCCAATCTCACTATTCGGTTGCACCCAGGTGCTGCGCAAACGCTGATTTTCCTGATCGATGGCCTCACGCTTGATGTTGAACGCAGCCCAACGGGCGTCATCCACCAAGCCGAGTTCACGGCCCTTGGCGGTGAGTCGCAGGTCGGCGTTATCTTCGCGCAACACCAGCCGATATTCAGCTCGCGAAGTAAACATGCGGTAAGGCTCGCGTGTACCCATGGTGATCAGGTCGTCCACGAGTACGCCGATGTAAGCTTCATCGCGGCGCGGGCACCAGGATTCCAGACCCTGAGCACGGCGAGCAGCGTTTAAACCAGCCAACAGGCCTTGGGCTGCCGCTTCTTCATAACCGGTGGTGCCGTTGATCTGGCCAGCAAAGAAAAGCCCGTCGATCACCTTGGTTTCCAGCGAGTACTTCAGATCCTGCGGGTTGAAGTAATCGTATTCGATGGCGTAACCAGGACGCAGAATATGCGCGTTTTCCATGCCCACGATGGATTGCACCAACTGCAGTTGCACATCGAAGGGCAGCGACGTAGATATGCCGTTGGGATACAGCTCGTGGGTGGTCAAACCTTCAGGTTCGATAAACACCTGATGCTGGTTCTTATCGGCAAAGCGATGAATTTTATCTTCAATCGACGGGCAGTAACGTGGCCCCACGCCTTCGATCACACCGGTGTACATCGGTGAGCGATCCAGGTTGTTACGAATGATCTCGTGAGTGCGTTCGTTGGTGTAGGTAATCCAGCAATTCACCTGCTCGGGATGCTGCGCGGCGTTACCCATGAACGACATGACCGGTATCGGCGTGTCGCCAGGCTGCGCGGTCATCTTGCTGAAATCTACACTGCGACCATCGATGCGTGGCGGTGTACCGGTTTTCAAGCGATCAACCCGTAACGGTAATTCGCGTAATCGCTGAGCCAACGCAGTGGCTGGCGGATCACCCGCGCGACCACCGGAGAAGTTATCCAGGCCAATGTGAATTAAGCCACCGAGGAAGGTACCGGTAGTGAGCACCACGTTGTCAGCGTGAAAACGCATGCCCATCTGGGTAACCACACCACAGGCCTTGCCCTGCTCAACCAACAAATCATCGCAAGCCTGCTGAAAAATCCACAGATTGGGTTGGTTTTCCAAGATTTCACGGATAGCGGCTTTGTACAGCACGCGGTCAGCTTGTGCCCGAGTCGCCCGCACTGCGGGGCCCTTGCGGCTGTTGAGCACCCGGAACTGGATACCTGCCTTGTCGGTAGCGATTGCCATGGCACCGCCGAGGGCGTCGATTTCCTTGACCAAATGACTCTTGCCAATGCCGCCAATGGCGGGGTTGCAACTCATCTGGCCCAGTGTTTCAACGTTGTGACTCAGCAGCAGAGTTTTCACGCCCATACGGGCCGCCGCCAAGGCAGCCTCGGTACCGGCATGTCCACCACCTACGACGATGACGTCAAAACGACTGGGGAAATCCACGTAACACCTCGTTGCTCAGGTTTTGCCTGGCTTCGGAAAAAGGGGGCTGATTATAGGGTCTGGCGGAGAAAATTGCAGCTGCTGTTGGACATTTTTTGTACAGAGCTCTGGGCGAGATCAGGCAAGCGCATAAATATAGAATAAAAGATAAAGAATTATATAAAGCTTAATATAGTTACTACTAATGAGTAGCGGTTTTTCTGTGGGCAAGCAAATAAACTTAATATTATTCAATTAGTTGGCGAAAGCATAAGTGTGTGTGAAAGCAGTACGGCGCAGGTGGGTAAGCGGTGCGGGGGCTGTGCATAAAGTGGCTACTTATCCACAGGTGAGTTATACCCCCGTCTATCCACAGGGTTATGGACCGGGCTTAGGGGCGGTTTTCCACAGACCTTAGAGCGCAATTTTTTTGTTTTTTATAGCTCTTCAAGTGCCGATTTAGATGATCAGATTGGTGCGACCTGCATGAGGTTGGTTGTTCATTGTTCTCTTTTAGCGCACAGCTGCTCTCTTCTGCTGGCGAATTTGTTCAATTTGCACAAAGCTGTATTGGCTCGATTGACCCTATTGGCATTAAACCAAGCTCTGGCATAAGCATTGCAAAAACCACTCTGATTCACGAAACCGACAGCACGCCGCGATTATCGCTGCGTTGCAGATGCATTCGATGACAGGAGAGCAACCATGACGACTAACACCACCGCACAGGAGCAGGATTACCCGCTCAGCGCGGTACCTGCCTCGGCCAGAAAGAGCCTCTGGTCCATGGGTTTGGTATTGCTTGGCTTTACCTTTTTTACGGCAACCATGTGGGCCGGCGGGACCCTAGGCACTGCCTTCGATTTTTCGACTTTGCTGTGGGTACTACTGGCGGGTAATTTGCTGCTGGGTATCTATGCGGCCATTCTCGGCTATATCGCAGCCCGTTCAGGGATGAATACCGCCTTGATGAGCCGCTATGCCTTCGGCGACATCGGTAGCAAATTATCGGATTTTATTCTCGGTTTTACCCAGATCGGTTGGTACGCATGGGGCACCGCGACCATGGCGCTGTTGCTGGTCAAGATGACGGGTCTGCCGGAAGGTGCGACGCTGCCCTTGATGGTGTTGTTTGGTTTTGGTTTTTGTGTGACAGCTTTTATTGGTTATCGCGGGCTGGAGTTATTGTCGCGTGTTGCCGTGCCAGCGATGATTGTGCTGATCGCGGTGAGTCTGTTTATTACTGCATCCGATGCCGGTGGCTTCGCAGGCCTCACCAGTATCACGCCGACCAGTGATTTGAGTGTGGCTGCGGCTATTACGCTGGTGTTTGGCACTTTTGTCAGCGGCGGCACTCAGGCGACTAACTGGACGCGCTTTGCCCGTTCGGGCAAAACCGCAGTATTGGCTACGCTGGCCGCGTTCTTTCTGGGCAACGGTTTGATGACTCTGGTGGGCGCGCTGGGTGCATTGGTTTATCAGCAGGCAGATATCGTCGACATCATGGTGGCGCAGGGTCTGGCGACGCTGGGTATTCTGATGCTATTTCTTAACCTTTGGACTACCCAGGACAACACCGTTTACAACTTTGCGGTGGCTGGCTGCAACATGCTGCGTACTCGCCGCCGCAAGACAGTTACCTTGGTTGGCGCGGCCATAGGGACGCTGCTGGCAGTACTGGGTATGTATGAATGGCTGATTCCCTTCCTGATTTTGCTCGGCACTTTCATCCCACCTGTGGGCGGGGTGATCATGGCCAATTTCTTTGTGCGCTATCGCGGCGAGTATCCAGATATTGCCACCGCTCAGTTGCCCTCCTTTAATCTGGTGGGTCTCAGTGCCTATGCCATCGGCTCCTTTGTGGCCTATAGCTCCACGTGGGTCGCGCCTTTGGTTGGTGTGCTGGTAGCGGCCTTCAGTTATGCGGTGTTGGAAACGGTGGTAGCGGGCGTGAAGGCACGCCGCGCAGGCGCCGTGGGTAGTGTGTAAAAAATGCCTTTGCGCTGTGCTGACATTCCTACCCTGCCTGGCCTAGGCGAGATCGCCTTGCGCGCTGGATTGGCTGGGGGTGATCGGCCGGTGCGCTGGCCTTATGTGGCTGAGAACCGTTCCTTTAGCCCCTGGATTAAGGGCGGTGAACTGGTTTTTATCACTGGCATAGGACGACACCACACTCAGAACAGTTTGTTTGAGCGGCTGTATGAAGCGGTGGAGACGGGGGTTGCTGGTTTGGTGATTCTCACTGGCGAGGCTTACATAGGTCAGTTGCCTAATGGGCTATTACGTCTGGCAGATCAACTGGGGTTGCCGCTACTGGAGCAACCTTATTCGCTGCCGATGGTGCAGGTGACTGAGACGATCAGCCGCGCGATTGTGCAACGCGAACAGACGCAAACGAGGAAGGCTGAGCAGCAGGCCAACTCTCTGGCAGAGCGTTTACAGCAACGCTTGGGGTCGACGGCAGAGATTGCTGAGTTTGTACGGCCATTTATACGCTGCGCGCCAGCAGCCCTCAGCGAGTTGCAACCCACTTTGGGCGCCTGGCTCGCACATCAGGGCAACTTATCTGCTGCTGCAGTAGCGCTGGGCTGCCATCGTAATTCGCTACGCTACCGTTTGAACAAAGTATGTCGCATGACGGGCCTGGATCCGCAATGTGCTGCGGATATGCAAACATTGATTTTGCTGCACGCGTTGCTGTCTGAGACAGCAGAGCAAGCAGGTAATTTGGAGATACAAGATGATTCAACACCCTGAGGCCATCATCAACGCGCGTCTTGTGGGCAAGGATGGGCTGCACACGCTGACCATCAGTGATGGCCGCTTTGTTAGCCTGGTTGCACAACAGCAGACGCTGGCGGCTGGTGATCAGCAACTGGACGCGGGTGGCAATCTGGTGTCGCCGCCGTTTGTTGAGCCGCACATTCACCTGGACGCTGCGATGACCGCGGGCGAGCCGCGCTGGAATCGTAGCGGCACTCTGTTTGAGGGTATCGAGTGCTGGGCTGAACGCAAGGCCACACTGACCCGCGAAGACGTAATCGCTCGGGCTGAGCAAACACTCAAGCTGTTTGCCGCGCACGGCATTCAATACGTACGCACGCATATTGATGTGACCGATCCGTCGCTGGTTGCGCTTGAAGCCATGGTCGAGGTGCGCGAGCGCGTACGCGAACATATTGACCTGCAGATTGTGGCTTTTCCGCAGGAAGGCATTCTTTCCTATCCCGGTGGGCAGGATCTGATGCGCCGCGCTGTGGAAATGGGTGCAGACGTAATCGGCGGTATTCCGCACTTCGAGTTCACCCGTGACTATGGCGTGGAGTCGGTAAAATTATTAATGCAGTTGGCTGAAGACAACGACTGTCTGGTTGATGTGCACTGTGATGAGATTGATGACCCCAATTCACGTTTTCTTGAGGTATTGGCCGCCGAGGCGCTGAGCCGGGATTACGGCACCCGCGTGACCGCTAGCCACACCTGCGCCATGCATTCCTATGAAGATGCGTACTGCAGCAAGTTATTCCGTTTATTGCAAAAAGCGGATTTGCGGTTTGTTGCGCTGCCGACCGAGAACCTGCATCTGCAAGGCCGTTTTGATGGCTACCCGAAGCGTCGTGGTATCACGCGCGTGCCCGAGTTGCTGGATGCCGGCCTGAAGGTTTGCATGGGGCAGGATTCGATTCGTGATCCCTGGTATCCAATGGGTAATGGTAATTTGCTACGCACCCTGGATGTGGGACTTCACGCCTGCCACATGCTTGGCATTGAGCGAATCGATACGGCGCTGGAGATTGTCACAAGCAATGGTGCAGCAGCGCTGAATCTAAGTGATTACGGTATAGCGCCGGGCTTACCAGCGCGCTGCATGATACTCAACGGTGCAACGCCCTATGAGGTATTACTGAATCAGTCGCCGGTATTGGCGTCGGTCCGCGATGGCCGGTGTTTGTTGCAGCGCGCAACAACGGTTAATACGGTAGCCGGCTGGGCATAGAGGCAAGGCGAGAGAGCAGGTGGCAAGCAGAGATATGCTATTTTGAGTAGCTAACTGACCCTTTTCTCCCGTTGTAAGGACGCCTGATTGCGCATGAAAGACCCCGACGGTTTGCCGATGCCCCAGCGCCTCGGCGCCATTATGGCGATAGCGCTCGGGGTTACCATGGCGGTACTGGATGGCATGATTGCCAACGTCGCCCTGCCGACCATCGCTGATGACTTAGGTACCAGCGCTGCCAATTCAATCTGGATAATCAACGCCTACCAGTTGGTCATCACCATGAGCCTGTTATCACTGGCCTCATTCGGTGATCTGTGGAGTTATCGCAAGGTTTACCTGATTGGACTTTGCGTATTTGTCAGTATGTCGGTGCTCTGCGCGCTGAGTGATTCGTTGCTTACCCTGACCATTGCCCGGATGTTACAGGGGTTGGGTGCGGCGGCAGTGATGAGCGTGAACGGTGCATTAACGCGGTTGATTTATCCCAGCCGCATCTTGGCGCGCGGTATTGCCATCAATACGTTGATCGTGGCGGTATCCGCAGCGGCCGGCCCTACGGTCGCGGCTGGCGTGCTCTCGTTTGCCAGCTGGCCCTGGCTGTTCGCTATCAATGTGCCTATTGGCATACTGGCGTTGGTGATGGGCTATCGATTTTTGCCAGCTAACGCGGGCGTTCGTGAGCAACGCTTCGACAAACTCAGCGGCCTGCTTAACGCGATAACCTTCGGCTTGTTCTTTGCGGCTTTGACCGGCTTTGCCCAAGGCCATGCGGGCTGGATGATCGGCTTGCCGCTAATACTTACGCTGGTGGTTGGCTGGTTCTTTGTGCGCCGACAGCTGGATCAACCCTTTCCGTTATTGCCGATTGATCTGCTGCGTATCCCGATCTTCTCCCTATCCATCGGCACCTCAATCTGCTCCTTCGCCGCACAGATGCTGGCCATGGTGTCGATCCCCTTCTATTTTCAGAAGACGCTCGGGTTGAGCGAAATAGAAACGGGTCTATTAATGACGCCCTGGCCCTTGGCAACCATGGTGATGGCGCCGATTGCCGGGCGCTTGCTGGATCGGGTTCACGCTGGCTTGTTGGGTGGCATAGGCTTAGCGCTTTTTTCAGCGGGCTTGTTCGCTCTGGCAGCCTTGCCAGAACAGGCAACGCATATGGATATCATCCTACGCATGCTGCTCTGCGGCGCGGGTTTTGGTTTGTTCCAGTCACCCAATAATCACACCATACTGACAGCAGCACCTCTGGAGCGAAGCGGCGGCGCCAGTGGCATGCTGAGCACTGCGCGTTTAGTAGGACAGACCACCGGCGCTGCTTTGGTGGCCTTGGCGTTCAACCTGTTCAGTGACAACGGCACCCACGCCTCGTTGATTGCGGCCGGGAGCTTTGCTTGCCTGGCTGCGATAGTAAGCTGTCTGCGCTTGAGTCAGACGCCGATACGTCAATAGGTTCAACAGCGATTTATGTCGGTCAAAGCTGCTGCTTTTCAATAACACCTGAATTTAAGGTCTGATCAATATGGGCAAATTCGAACGTTATCTTTCACTGTGGATTGCTTTAGGTATAGGCGCTGGAGTGCTGCTCGGGAGTATCGTTCCCGGCGTCTTTTCCAGGCTGGCAGCGATTGAATACGCGCACGTTAATCTGATTGTGGCGGTGCTGATCTGGTTGATGATTTACCCGATGATGATCCAGATCGACTTTCGTTCCTTGAAGGATGTCGGCAGCAAACCCAAAGGCCTGGTATTAACGCTGGTGGTTAACTGGTTGATCAAACCTTTCAGTATGGCGTTGCTGGGCTGGCTATTTTTTCATTGGGTATTTGTCGATTGGGTCGATCCGCAGTCGGCTAATGAATATATTGCCGGGATGATTTTGCTGGGTGCTGCACCCTGTACTGCGATGGTATTTATCTGGAGCCAGTTGACCAAAGGCGACCCAAATTACACTTTGGTTCAGGTATCAATCAACGACATCATCATGGTTTTTGCCTTTGCTCCCATCACTGCTTTGCTGTTGGGCGTTAGCAATATTCAGGTGCCATGGGAAACCCTATTGCTGTCGGTAGGCCTATATGTGCTGCTGCCCCTGGTTGCCGGGATGATCACCAGACAAAAGCTCGACCGGGCTGATGATCATCAGCGCCTAGACGCTTTTGTTGCTAGTTTGAAGCCCTGGTCGATCATTGGCCTGCTGGCGACTGTGGTGTTGCTCTTTGGCTTTCAAGCCGAGACTATCTTGCAACAGCCGTCAGTCATTGTGCTGATAGCTATCCCTTTGTTGATACAAACCTACGGTATTTTTGCGCTCACCTATATTGCCGCCAAGCGTTTGAAACTGTCACATTCCATCGCAGCGCCCGCCTGCATGATCGCCACCTCTAATTTCTTTGAGCTAGCGGTTGCAGTGGCGATCTCTTTGTTCGGTTTACACTCAGGTGCGGCCTTGGCCACGGTAGTCGGCGTGCTGGTTGAGGTGCCTGTGATGCTGTCGCTGGTCTGGCTGTTGAATCGCAACAGAGACAGCTTCAGCTGAAGCGCATTACTTGCCGATACAAAAGCTGGAAAAGATACGCCCGAGCAAATCATCGGCACTAAAGGCGCCGGTAATGCTACCCAGCGATTGCTGAGCCATGCGCAGGTCTTCCGCTAGTAGCTCGCCGGCGCCCATCAGAGTCAGCTGTTGATAACCGTGACCAAGATGCGTGGCGGCGTCTTCCAGGGCGTCCAGGTGACGACGACGGGCGCTGAATAGGCTCTCGCCGGTTTGCTCAAAGCCCATGCAGGCTTTCAAGTGTTCACGCAGCAACTCAATACCTTCGCCTTGGCTGGCTGATACGCGCAGGCTCACCGAGCCGTCGTCTGCGGTTGCAATGCCTACCGAATCGCCGGTGAGATCCACCTTGTTGTAGATCAGCGTGACCTTCGCGGCGTCGGGCTTTACCGTGAGAAATTCGGGCCATAGCTGATCTGGATCATTGGCTTCAGGCTGGCTGGCGTCGACCATCAACAGAATACGATCGGCTTCACCGATGGCGGCCATGGCGCGTTCCACACCAATGCGTTCCACCTGATCATCGGTATCGCGCAGCCCCGCAGTATCGATGATGTGCAATGGCATACCATCAATATGAATATGCTCGCGCAAAATATCTCGAGTAGTACCGGCGATGTCGGTGACGATGGCGCTGTCACGCCCGGCCAGCGCGTTCAGCAAGCTGGATTTACCCGCGTTGGGTCGCCCTGCAATCACCACCGTCATGCCATCGCGTAACAATGCGCCCTGGCCTGCCTGCCGTTGTACCTGAGTTAATTCGGCCTGTACTGCTTCCAGTTGCGTCAGCACGTGGCCGTCGGCCAGAAAGTCGATCTCTTCCTCGGGAAAGTCGATTGCGGCTTCAACGTAAATACGCAGCGCAATCAGTGATTCAGTCAGTGCGTTAACACGATCCGAGAAAACGCCCTGCAACGAGTTCAACGCATTACGTGCCGCCTGCTCGGAACTCGCCTCGATCAGATCGGCAATCGCCTCGGCCTGAGCCAGATCCAGTTTGTCATTCAAGAATGCACGTTCACTGAATTCGCCCGGCCGTGCCTGACGTGCGCCGGCAGCCAGGCAAGCCTTGAGTAGCAGGTCCATCACCACTGGCCCGCCGTGACCTTGAAGTTCGAGCACGTCTTCGCCGGTGAATGAATGAGGACCGGGGAAGAACAGTGTCAGACCTTGATCGAGTGCCTGTTCGCCAGACCAGAAGGGGCCGTAGTGCGCGTACCGTGGCCGTGGCTCGCGGCGGGCAATCTGCTGGGCAATCACCAGTGCTGCTGGGCCAGACACGCGAATGATGCCAACGCCGCCCTGCCCTGGCGCGGTGGCGAGCGCGGCTATAGTTTCAGCGTGGTAAGGCTGGTTCATGGTCACTCCTGGTCGTTCACTGGCATGGCAGGCAGAAAGCAAAACGCCCCGAAAACGGGGCGTTTGACTGGCAGAATCGGATCAGCTCTTGGCGGCTGCGCCCTTCTCGATCTGGCGGGTAATGTACCACTGTTGCGCAATAGACAGACAGTTGTTGACCACCCAGTACAACACCAGACCAGCCGGGAACCACAGGAAGAAGAAGGTGAAGACAATAGGCAGCATCTTCATTACCTTGGCCTGCATTGGGTCCGGTGGAGTTGGGTTCAATTGCTGCTGAAGGAACATGGTGGTGCCCATGATGATCGGCAGAATGAAGAAGGGATCCTTCAGCGATAGGTCAGTGATCCAGCCCAGCCATTCAGCCTGGCGAATCTCGACGCTTTCCATCAGCACCCAGTACAGCGAGATAAAGACCGGCATCTGCACCAGAATCGGCAGACAGCCACCCAGCGGGTTGATCTTCTCTTTCTTGTACAGCTCCATCATGCCCTGCGACATCTTCTGACGATCATCGCCATGCTGCTCACGCAGCGCCTGCAGCTTGGGAGCAACACGGCGCATGTTGGCCATGGAACGATAGCTGGTGGCGGACAGTGGGAAGAAGATCAGCTTGATCAGACAGGTCAGCAGAATAATGCTCCAGCCCCAGTTGCCAACAAAGCTGTGGATGAAGCTCAGTACCACAAACAGCGGCTGGGCGATCCACCATAGAAAGCCGTAGTCGATGGTCAGATCCAGGCCTGGCGAGATCGCTTTGAGGTCATCCTGGATTTTTGGGCCAGCGTAGAACTGCGATGTGATCGTGGTTTGTTCACCGGGGGCAACGCTCACCGAGGGGCTAGTGAAGCGCACGATGTAGTTGCCTTGGCTATCTTTTAGCGTGCTGAAGGTATGCTGGGTGTCAGCATCGGGTACCCAAGCACTAACGAAGTAATGCTGCAGCCAGGCAATCCAACCACCGTTGACCTTCTCGTTCAGCTTTTCGTCATCCAGGTCGCCCATCTTCATCTTGCTGTATGAGCTGTCGGCACTCCAGTAAGCGGCACCCAAAAAGGTCGCCATACCGGTCGCAGTGGAGCTGGAAGGATCACCGGCGTCGTCACGTTTGAGCTGACCAAAAGCGCTACCAGACCATGCCTCGCTGCTTTGGTTGTCGATCAGATAATCAACCTCAACCAGGTAGGTATCGCGAGTAAATGTATAGCGCTTGATGAAGTTGACGCCAGCGTTGCTGGTTTTCAAATCAACCACCAAGGTGCTCTGGTCATCGCTCAAGCTGTAACTGCTTTGCTCACTGCTGTATTGCGCGCGACCTTTGCTACTGTCTGGGCCTTGGCGACCAGTCAGGCCACTTTGCGCTACGTACAGGCGGTTGCTGGATTGTTCGAGCAGCTGGAATGGTAAATCGGGACGATCCTTACGAGCTGGATATTTAGGCAGAGACAGCGAAACGATATCGCCACCAATCGGATTGATGGTGACGTTCAGCGTGTCGGTAGCAACCTGAATCAGGTTGTCGTTCTGTTTGGCGGGCATGTCGCCTGCGCCAACAGTAGGCTCGCCGTTAGCATCGATTGGTTGAGGTACATCGCTGCTGTCCCCATTGGCCAAAGGAGCAGTTTCGGTCGGCAAATCAGAGTTGTTGATTGGCGCGACGCTGGTTTCAGCAACAGGCGGCAAATCCTGTTGCATGAAATCCGTGTTCCACTGCAAAACCATGAGATAGGTAATCACAAGCAAAGCAGCTATGAGGATATTTCGTTGCATGTTCATGGTTTGTTGGCCATCTGGGAAGGTCGGTTGTCAGAATGAGTTGGTACGGGATCATACCCGCCGGGATTCCACGGGTGACAGCGCCCCAGGCGCCGGGCACTCAACGCAACACCCTTGAGCAAACCATATTCTTCAATGGCTTCTTGGGCATAGCAGGAACAGGAGGGATAGAAACGGCAATGGCTGGCCATCAGTGGGCTGATAGCGTAGCGGTAAACTTTGATCAGTCCGAGTGCGAGATTACGCATTGGATGATGGGGGTCCAGAAGTGCGTGAGCGATTCTTTGCAGCGGTCTTAATAAGCCTGCGCCACATGCCTTCGTAGAGAACATGTAGTGCAGTATTGTCCAAGTCGCCTACGCCCTTGCGGGCCAACACGACAATGTCCAAATTGCCCAACTCAGCACAGTGCTGGCGGAACGACTCACGGCCGATACGTTTGACCTTGTTACGATCAACTGCTCGGCGGACATTTTTCTTGGCAATAACCAGACCCAGCCGACCGTGTGCCAGGTCGTTCTCTCTGGCAAGCAACAGTAGACTGGGTCCTGAGACTTTACAGGTGGCTCCATCGAATACGTTCTTGAATTGAGCAGGCGTTAATAACCTGAATTCAGGAGCGAAGCCGAGACCCACCTGGCAGCCGGTTCTTAAGCTGACAGGCGCTGACGGCCTTTGGCACGACGACGGGCCAAAACCGCACGACCGTTTTTGGTGGCCATACGAGCACGGAAACCATGGTTACGCTTGCGCTTCAGTACGCTGGGTTGGAAAGTTCTTTTCATCGTCAAATACCTGAGTAATTCAAATCAGAGCAAAGTGCCCTTTCAAGGGATCGGCAATTCTAGAGAATAAGATCGCCTAGGTCAATTTGATTTACAGCCGAATAGATAACTAAAAATAAAATAATAAGATTTTTAAATAGATAAATGATGTTGTTATAAATGAGTAAGCTGTTTTCGGTGGATAAGCCTTTAAAAGACTTAAAAATCAGCGAATTGCAGCAAGTATAAAGCTGTGGGGGAGCTGTTGACCATAGGGGGTCTAAGATGTGTGCGTTCTGTGGATAAATTGCCTACATATCCACAGGGTGATTTATCCACTGCTTTCATACTGATTTGCCAACAAGGCTCATGTTTGTTTTTCCACAGGGTCTACAGGGCGCTATTTATAAGGCTTTGTCAGAAATAGTGAGATTCTATGATGCTTAGGTTGCTACAGGCCGACCTAGCGGTGACGATGGAATTGGTTGTATCCAGTGTGGATAAGTCGGGGTTGAAAGGATAGAATAGACGGCTATGTTGTACCGTCGGAAACCGAGGTTTTTGCGGTATCCATTCGTTTTCAATAAGAACCGTCAGATGTCGGCGGACCGGGGGATTTAGTGTCTGTTGCACTTTGGCAGCAATGCATCGATTTTTTGCAAGATGAGCTCCCCTCCCAACAATTTAATACGTGGATTCGTCCATTGCAGGCGGATGGTGATCAGAGTGAGATTCGCCTGTACGCGCCTAATCGATTTGTCCTTGATTGGGTTAATGACAAATATCTGAACCGTATTCAGGAACTGCTGGATGACCTTTCTCACGGGCAGGCGCCAATGGTTTCCCTCCTTATAGGGAGTCGTCGCGCTACCTCCGCTGCTGCGGTAGGTCCACGCGCTAGCAATACAGCCTCTGCTCCTACGTCAGCCACCCGAAAATCTCCCCCGACACCACGTCAGAGCGTGCCTGCTGCGCCACGGGCGCAAGTTAGCGCACAGGGCTTTCAGCCAGATCCGGGTAAAGCCTCGGTCGAATCGGATGAAGAGAACCGGACTGCGCCTGAACGCAACGACCAGCCCAACAACAATCTGGTCAAGCACACCAGTTATCTCAATCGCAGCTTTACCTTTGAGAACTTCGTTGAAGGTAAGTCCAACCAGCTGGCTCGCGCGGCTGCGTGGCAAGTAGCAGACAATCTTAAGCACGGTTATAACCCGCTGTTCCTTTATGGTGGCGTTGGTTTGGGTAAAACTCACTTGATGCATGCTGTGGGCAATCATCTGCTAAAAAAGAACCCGGCCGCAAAAATTGTCTATCTGCATTCCGAACGATTTGTAGCTGACATGGTTAAGGCATTGCAGATGAACGCCATCAATGATTTTAAGCGCTACTACCGCTCGGTGGATGCGCTGCTGATTGATGATATTCAGTTCTTTGCAAAAAAAGAGCGCTCCCAAGAGGAGTTTTTCCACACCTTTAATGCATTGCTCGAAGGTGGCCAGCAGGTGATTCTCACCAGTGACCGCTATCCGCGTGAGATCGATGGGCTGGAAGAACGGCTTAAGTCGCGTTTTGGTTGGGGTCTTACTGTCGCGGTTGAACCACCTGAATTGGAAACGCGTGTCGCTATTCTGATGAAGAAAGCCGAGCAGTCGCGGGTAGATTTGCCGCACGATGCGGCCTTCTTTATAGCTCAGCGCATTCGCTCCAATGTGCGAGAACTCGAAGGTGCACTGAAACGCGTAATTGCCAGCTCGCACTTTATGGGCCGAGATATCACCATCGAGTTGATCCGTGAGTCATTGAAAGATTTGCTGGCCTTGCAAGACAAGTTGGTCAGTATTGATAATATTCAGCGCACCGTTGCTGAGTACTACAAAATCAAGCTCTCTGATATCTTGTCCAAGCGCCGCTCGCGCTCTGTGGCACGGCCGCGTCAGGTGGCCATGGCGATGTCCAAGGAGCTGACCAATCATAGTTTGCCGGAGATCGGTGACGCCTTTGGTGGTCGAGATCACACAACTGTGTTGCATGCCACGCGTAAAATTGCGGAACTGCGTGAAATTGACGCGGATATCCGCGAAGATTACAAGAATCTGTTAAGGACTCTGACTACCTGATAGTCAAATAACCATCTGCCAACCTGCACGAGGTTTGAGGAACACAATGCAATTCACCATTCAGCGCGAAGCCCTGTTGAAGCCCCTGCAATTGGTAGCTGGGGTTGTTGAACGTCGCCAGACACTCCCGGTGTTGTCCAACGTGTTGCTGGTCGTGGACGGCAACACCCTGGCCATGACCGGTACTGATCTGGAAGTTGAATTGGTTGGCCGCATCAACCTGGACGAAGCCGCTGAGGCAGGTGAGATAACAGTACCTGCTCGTAAGCTGATGGATATCTGCAAATCCTTACCAGACGATGCCACGCTGACCTTTAAGGTTGAAGAGAACAAAGCGATTATTAAGGCTGGCCGCAGCCGATTCACTTTGGCGACTTTGCCGGCCAATGATTTCCCTAACGTAGAAGATGGCCCTGGCGCAATGAGCTTCTCTATTAATCAGGCGAAACTGCGCCGGTTGATCGAACGCACCAGCTTTGCGATGGCGCAGCAGGATGTGCGTTATTACCTCAATGGTCTGTTGCTCGAGATCAATAAGGGTCAACTCCGTGCAGTTGCTACAGACGGCCATCGCATGGCGATGTGTACTGTCGATGCCGATATCGACTATCAAGAGCGCTATCAACTGATCGTGCCGCGCAAAGGTATTCTTGAGCTATCGCGTCTATTGGGTGAAGCGGATAACAGCGTCAACATCGTATTGGGCACTCACCACATTCGCGCCACCACGGGTGACTTTACCTTTACCTCCAAGCTGGTTGACGGCAAGTTTCCGGACTACGAGCGAGTGCTACCGCGTGGCGGCGACAAGATCGTGTTAGCGGACCGTCAAACGCTGCGAGATGCTTTCGCTCGTACTTCCATTCTTTCAAACGAAAAGTACCGTGGTATTCGTTTGATGCTGCAAGCTGGCCAGTTGAAAATTCAGGCCAACAATCCTGAGCAAGAGGAAGCAGAAGAAGAGGTGATGGTTGATTACGAAGGCGCGTCTTTAGAAATTGGCTTTAACGTGAGTTACTTACTGGATGTTATGAACGTGTTAGGCCATGAGCAGGCAAAACTAATTCTCTCTGATTCCAATAGTAGTGCGCTGGTGCAGGAAGCAGAGTCTGAAGACAGTCTTTACGTTGTAATGCCGATGCGCCTCTAACGCGCAATGCCCCTCAAACGCCTCTCTGTCACCGCGGTGCGTAATCTGCACCCGGTGACGATCTTCCCCTCCCCGCGTATCAATCTTTTGTCCGGCGCTAACGGCAGCGGTAAGACTAGCCTGCTGGAAGCGGTGCACATTCTGGGTTTAGCCCGCTCGTTCCGCAGTACTCGTTTGCAACCCGTTATCCAGTACGAACAAAATGCTTGTACGGTGTTTGCCGAGATCGAACGCCCTGCTGTTCCGTTGTGCTCTATGGGTATTACTCGAAACCGACAAGCGGAATACGAAATACGCCTCAACGGTCAGAATGTTAAAAGTACTGCGCAGTTAGCCGAGACATTGCCTCTTCAGTTGATCAACCCCGACAGCTTTCGTTTGCTCGAAGGTGCTCCTAAACAGCGAAGGCAGTACTTGGATTGGGGAGTGTTCCACGTGGAACATCGGTTTTTGCCCACTTGGCAGCGCCTGCAAAAGAGTTTGAAACAACGGAATTCATTGCTCCGACGTGGTAGAATTGAACGTTCTATGTTGTCTCCTTGGGAGGCTGAGTTAGTGGCCGCTGGCGAGCAGATAGACATGTTTCGCAGGCAGTATATAAGCCAACTCAAACCCGTATTTGAAGAGGTCCTTGGCGAGCTATTGCAGCTCGATGGCTTGTCCCTCAGTTACTACAGAGGGTGGGATAAGGAGCGATCTTTAGCTGAGGTGTTAGATTCTCAGTTCGACCGAGACCTCTCCATAGGCCACACCCAATCAGGGCCTCAACGTGCCGATTTACGGCTCAGGATTCAAGGTTTGAACGCGGCTGAGGTACTGTCGCGGGGGCAGCAGAAGTTAGTAGTGTGTGCGCTCAAGTTGGCGCAAGGCCGCTTGCTCAAGGAGTTCGGTAGGCAACAGGACTGCGTTTTTCTCGTTGACGACCTTCCTTCTGAGCTCGACCAACAACATCGCCAAGCGCTCTGCAGCTTGCTGGAATCGCTGGACTGCCAGGTATTTATAACCTGCGTTGAAGCTGAGCCGCTGCTGAATTGCTGGAAGAAAGAGACACCTTTATCTATGTTCCACGTGGAACATGGACACATTGTGCAGACCGAATGAAGTCTGGAGTGACTTAAGATGACCGACAATAACGCCTATGATTCATCAAGCATTAAGGTACTAAAAGGCCTTGATGCAGTCCGTAAGCGCCCGGGGATGTATATCGGTGATACGGACGATGGCACCGGCCTTCACCACATGGTCTTTGAAGTCGTCGATAACTCTATCGATGAAGCCCTCGCCGGGCACTGTACCGATATCGACATTATTATCCATACAGACGAATCTATTACCGTTCGCGATAACGGACGAGGCATTCCGGTAGACGCTCACGAGGAAGGCGTTTCTGCAGCAGAGGTCATTATGACCGTACTGCATGCGGGTGGTAAGTTCGACGACAACAGCTATAAGGTATCCGGCGGCCTGCACGGTGTAGGTGTTTCCGTGGTTAACGCGCTCTCTGAGCTGCTTATCCTGACTGTTCGCCGTCACAATAAAGTGTGGGAGCAAACCTACGTTCACGGCGTTCCTCAGGCGCCTGTGGCGGCTGTTGGTGACACCGATAGCACGGGCACCCAGATTCACTTCAAACCTTCTGCAGAGACGTTCAGTAGCATTAGCTTCAGCTGGGATATTCTCGCTAAGCGCCTGCGTGAACTCTCCTTCCTGAACTCCGGTGTAGGGATCAACCTGACTGACGAACGATCAGGTAAAAAGGAGTTGTTCAAATACGAAGGCGGGTTACGTGCCTTTGTTGATTACCTCAACGTGAACAAAACCGTAATTAACTCGGTTTTTCACTTTGATTTTCAGCGCGACGACGGTATTGCTGTAGAAGTGGCGATGCAGTGGAATGATAGTTTTAACGAAAGCATCCTTTGCTTTACCAACAATATCCCGCAGCGTGACGGTGGCGCTCACCTTGCTGGCTTCCGTAGCGCACTCACTCGCACGCTGAATACTTACATCGAACAGGAAGGTCTGCTGAAGAAGTTGAAGGTCAGCACCTCCGGCGATGATGCGCGTGAAGGTTTGACCGCTATTATTTCGGTTAAGGTGCCCGACCCGAAGTTCTCCTCGCAGACCAAAGATAAGCTGGTCTCCTCCGAAGTGAAGACCGCGGTCGAGCAGGAAATGAACAAGGCTTTCGCAGATTATTTGTTAGAAAAGCCGGGTGAAGCTAGAGCGGTTGTCGGCAAGATGATCGACGCTGCTCGGGCTCGCGAGGCTGCACGCAAAGCGCGTGAAATGACTCGTCGTAAGGGCGCGCTGGATATCGCGGGACTGCCAGGCAAATTGGCTGACTGCCAGGAAAAAGACCCAGGCCTTTCCGAACTTTACATAGTGGAAGGGGACTCGGCCGGCGGATCCGCCAAGCAGGGCCGAAATCGTAAAACCCAAGCCATATTGCCGCTTAAAGGTAAGATCCTTAACGTCGAGAAAGCACGCTTCGACAAGATGATCTCATCTGCTGAGGTTGGCACTCTGATCACCGCGCTGGGTTGTGGTATTGGCCGTGATGAGTTCAACATCGAAAAGCTTCGCTATCACAACATCATCATCATGACCGATGCTGACGTCGACGGCTCACACATCCGCACCCTGTTGCTGACGTTCTTCTTCCGTCAAATGCCAGAGCTGATCGAGAACGGCTATATTTATATAGCACAGCCGCCACTCTACAAAATTAAAAAGGGTAAGCAGGAGCAGTACCTCAAAGATGATGAGGCGCTGGAAGAGTACCTTACGCAATCTGCCCTTGAAGACTCTTACTTGTTCGTTAACGAAGATGCACCCGGTATCACCGGTGAGGCGCTCGAGCGTATCGTTCAGGAGTTCCGCTCTGTTATGCGCACACTTAAGCGTCTTGCGCGCTTGTATCCGCAGGAACTGATGGAGCACTTCATCTACCTTCAGCGTTTGACGGTAGAAAACCTGGCAGACAAAGCTTTCATGGATGATTGGATCAAGGGCTTTGCGACTCGGGTTGCAACCGGTGACAAGTCTGGCCAGCAGTACCATGTTAGCCTGCGTGAAGATCGTGAGCGCCATCTGTGGCTGCCAGAAGTGGAATCCATCACTCATGGCTTATCGAGCTACATCACCTTCAACCGTGATCTGTTTGGTAGCAATGACTACCGCACCATGGCCGAACTGGGTGAGAAGCTGCAGAGTCTTCTTGAGTCTGGCGCCTATATGCAGCGCGGCGAGAAGAAGAAGCCGATCAGCACCTTTAAAGAAGCGCTTGAATGGATGATGAGTGAAACAGCTCGTCGCCATACGATTCAGCGCTACAAAGGGCTGGGCGAAATGAACCCGGATCAGCTGTGGGAAACCACCATGGACCCGGAAAGCCGCCGCATGCTGCGAGTGAATATCGAAGATGCCATTGCGGCGGATCAGATCTTCAACACGCTGATGGGCGACCATGTTGAACCACGCCGTGATTTCATTGAAAAGAACGCGCTGGCCGTGTCTAACCTGGATGTCTAACACCTAGGTTGCGATACTAAAAACCCCTTAAACCGTGAGGTTTAAGGGGTTTTTTGCGCCATTCACTAGTTCAAATCAGCGAAAATCATCAGTCAGATCAGAGTCCGAAAAGCCGGATGAAGGGGTTTTCAGATCCAGCTCGGTTTCTGACGGTTTTTCCGGTTCGGTCATGGGTAGCGGCGATTCGCGGCGAGTGTCATTGAACTTGGTTTTGAGCTTCAAATCCGTTGGCGAGTCGGCATACCGCATGGCCATATCCAGGGTAACGGTGCCCGCGTCGACCAATTCGTGCAGGTGTTGATCAAAGCTCTGCAGGCCGGGCTCTTGGCCGCGGTTCATCGACTCTTTGATCTCGCTCAGCTCATCGCGGGCGATCAGGTTGCGGATGTAGGGCGTGCGCAGTAGGACTTCTACCGCGGCAACACGCTTTTTTTCCTTACCCGGCACCAGGCGCTGCGCAACGATGCCAGCCAAGTTCATGGAAATATCGCCCAGTGTTTGTTTACGCTCCCCTTCCGGGAACAGGTTAACGATACGATCAACTGCCTGCACGCTGTTGGTTGCATGCAACGTTGCGATGACCAAATGCCCTGTTTCGCTGTAATGCAGGGCGTGTTGCATGGTTTGTTTGTCGCGAATCTCGCCGATCATAATCACGTCTGGCGATTCGCGCAGTACGTTGCGCAGTGCGTGGCCAAAACTTTTGGTATCCAGGCCGACTTCGCGCTGATCGATAATGGCTTTCTTGTGCTTGTGCAGAAACTCGATTGGGTCTTCGATACAGACGATATGACCGGCGCGATGGGTATTGCGGTAGTCGAGCATAGAGGCCAGCGTGGTGGACTTGCCCGAGCCGGTTGCACCCACTACCAGCACCAGACCGCGATCCTTCAGGGCCAGCTTCTCTAGCTGCTTGGGTAAACCCAGCTCAGCGAACGGAGGTATTTTGTGGCTTATATGGCGAATAACCATACCCACTTCACCGCGCTGGTAATACACGTTAACGCGGAAGCGCCCTACTTGCGGTAAGCCGACGGCAAGGTTCATCTCTTGTTCAGCTTCAAACTCGGCGATCTGCTTCTCGCTCATCAGCTGATAGGCCAGTTCTTTCACCCCGCCGTTGGCCAGGGGACTATTGCCAAAGGCAAAGAACTCGCCTTCACGTTTGAGCGTCACTGGGGCGCCAACACTGAAAAACAGGTCGGATCCTTCCTTTTCTACCAGAGCTTTCAGGTAGCGATGAATATCCATGTTGATTACCGGTCACGCGTGAATGGGGTGGGCCCATAAGAGCTTGATCGCTCAGTATGGACCATTCTGGGCTCAAGCGTCTCTGGCGCTTTGCAGGGCCTGATTAATCCAGGCCTCTGCCTGCTTGTTGGCAGCGACAATAGAACGTGGATCGCTACCGGCAGGGTAGATGGCCGGTCCAATCATGACTTTGATGGTGCCCGGCTTTTTGCCCCACCCGCGTTTGGGCCAGTGCTCACCGGCGTTGTGTGCGATCGGGATGATAGGTGCATTGTTGGCGCAGGCCAGCGCCGCACCGCCACGGGAGAACTTGACCTGCTCGCCCGGCAGGTTACGGGTGCCCTCAGGAAAGACCAGAATCCAGATGCCCTCAGCCAAGCGCTGGCCTCCCATACGCGTTAGCTGCTGCAATGAGTCGCGTACGTTGCTACGGTCAATCGCGATGGGTTTGGCCAAAGCAAAAGCCCAGCCAAAGAACGGCACGTAAAGCAGCTCTTTCTTGATTAGCTGGGTTTGCGGCCGAATCAGCTGGGGCAGAAAGAAGGTTTCCCAAGTACTTTGATGGTTGGCCAGAATCACACCTGGCTGCTCAGGAATGTTCTCGCGACCTATCACCTCATAATCAATACCAACGATGGTTTTGGTTAGCCAGACTGCGGCACGAGTCCACCATTCAATAATGACCTTGATGCGCCAGCGGGTGCTGAGAAATGGCGCAATAAAGACGATCAGCACGCACCAGATGCCAGCGCTGGAAGACAGCAAAAGATAAAAGAATATGACGCGTAGGCGCATCAGCAATGACATGGCTCAGGCTTCCAGAAGGTGGTCGACAACGGCGGCTAGATTATCAAAAACCCGAGTGCCCTCGGGCAGTAGTTTGTGCTGGCTGCTATGGCCTTTACCAGTGCGCACCAGATAAGGCACGCAACCGACGGCAACGCCTGCCTCCAGGTCTCGGAGGCTATCACCCACAGTAGGTACGCCTGCCAGCTCTGTTTGCAGCGTGTGGGCAACCTGCCGGAACAAACCAGGCGCTGGTTTGCGGCAATCGCAACCTGCGTCTGGACTGTGTGGGCAGTGACGAATCAGATCAACTTTGCCGCCCTGCTCCGCCACCAGTTCACGCAAGCGTTCATGCATGCGTTCAAGCGTTGCTTCGGTGTAATAACCACGCCCAATACCGGATTGGTTGGTCGCTACGGCGATGGTCCAGCCAGCTTTGCTCAGACGCGCTACTGCATCGATGGAACCCGGTATGGGAATCCACTCATCCAGTGTCTTGATGTAGGCGTCGGAGTCCTGATTGATGACGCCGTCGCGGTCGAGAATGATCAGTTTCATAAAAGCCCAGCTGCAAGCTTTAAGCTGCGAGCGGCAAGTCGGCCGGTGTTGCACCGGCTTGCTTGCCCCAACTCGCTGCCTGGTTTATCCCAACAGGGAAATATCGGCGACACCGAGGAAAAGCCCGCGCAGACGTGCCAACAGAGCATAACGGTTGGCTTTTATCGCCGGGTCGTCGGCGTTAACCAGCACCTGATCAAAGAAGGCATCTACCGGCTCGCGCAATGCCGCTAAACGTTCCAGTGCGTCTTTGTACTGCCGGTCCGCAGCAAGTGGCGCTACGCTCTTCTCTGCCGCTTCAATAGCGCTTGCCAGGGACTGTTCGGCAGCTTCTTGCAACAGATTGCTGTCGATTGCCGCAGACACTTCGCCTTCCGCCTTGGAGAGGATATTGGATACCCGCTTGTTGGCGGCAGCCAGCGTCTCGGCCTCGGGTAAGCGACGGAAAGCCTGAACGGCCTGGACACGCTGATCAAAGTCTAGTGGCGAAACCGGACTGACAGCACGCACTGACTGGTAGACCGCGACCTCGATACCTTCGTCTTCATAGCGCGCGCGTAAACGGTCAAAGATGAAGTCTTGTACCAGAGCGATCAGACCATCGGCTTTTACCCGCGCACCATACTGCTGAATGGCAACCTGCAATGCAGCGTTAAGATCCAGCTCCAACTGCTTTTCGATCAGAATGCGCAGCACGCCTAGCGCTGCGCGACGCAGTGCGTAAGGGTCTTTGCTGCCGGTAGGTAGCATGCCAATGCCGAAGATGCCGACCAAGGTGTCGATCTTGTCGGCCAGCGCAACTGCCGCGCCGGTCAGGGTGGTGGGTAATTCTGCGCCCGCACCACGCGGCATATACTGCTCGTTCAGCGCCAGTGCAACGTCTTCGGCTTCACCGTCGTGCTTGGCGTAGTAGTAACCGGCGATGCCTTGCAGCTCGGGGAATTCGCCAACCATCTCGGTCGACAAATCACACTTGCTCAACAGGCCGGCGCGTTGCGCATTGGCGTTGTCGCCGCCGATCTGTTCGGCGATAAAGCCGGCGAGGGTGGAGACACGAGTAGCCTTGTCGAACACGCTGCCCAACTCGGCCTGAAACACCACATTGGCGAGACGCGTGTTGTGGCTTTCCAGCGGCTGCTTTTTATCCTGCTTGAAGAAGAACTCGGCATCAGTCAGGCGAGGACGAACGACTTTTTCGTTACCTTCGATGATCTGGCGCGGGTCTTTGCTTTCCAGGTTGGACACGGTAATAAAGCGCGGCAGTAACTTACCCTTGGCATCCAGCAGGCAGAAGTATTTCTGGTTGTCCTGCATGGTGGAAATCAAGGCTTCCTGAGGCACATCGAGGAAGCGCTCTTCAAAGCTGCAAACCAGCGGCACGGGCCACTCAACCAGTGAGGTCACTTCGTCCAACAGATCAGACGGTACTATGGCCGTGCCCTGCTGTTCCGCAGCCAACTCGGCTACGCGCTGGCTGATCAGCTCGCGGCGCTCGGCAAAGTCGGCAACCACGTAAGCCTTGCGCAGCGTTTTAGCGTAGGCAGCCGGCGAGCTGATGGTCACGGTGTCGGGATGATGGAAGCGATGGCCGCGTGACTGGTTGCCAGCGGTCTGTGCCAAAATTTCACAGGGGATAACCTGCTCGCCCAGCAGCATCACCAGCCACTGGGTAGGCCGTACGAATTCTATCTTGCGATCAGCCCAGCGCATGCGCTTGGGGATCGGCAGTGCGGCCAGCGCGGCGTCAACGATGCCGGGCAGTAGCTCGGTAGCGGGCTGTCCAGGAATGCTCTGCACGAAGCGCAATTTGGGGCCGGTCTGATCCAGCTCGGCGACGCTGACGCCGCACTTGCGGGCAAAGCCTTCGGCTGCTTTGGTCGGGTTGCCGTCGGCATCAAAGGCGGCCTGAACTGGCGGGCCATCCATTTGATTGCTGCGGTCGGGCTGCTGAGTGGCGAGCTGATCAACCTGAATCGCTAGACGACGTGGCGCGGCGAAGTAGCGCGCCGCACTGTAGCTTAGGCCTGCCTCTTTTAGCCCTTTTTCAACACCCGTAAGAAACGCCCCTGCGAGCTTTTTCAGCGCTTTGGGTGGCAGCTCTTCGGTACCCAGTTCAACCAGAAAATCCTGAGCCTGCATCATTCGGCCTCCTTCAGCTTGGCCAGTACTTCATCACGCAATTCGGGGGTGGCCATCGGAAAGCCGAGGCGGGCGCGAGCCTGTAGGTAGCTCTGAGCAATCGCGCGAGACAATGAGCGCACACGCAAAATATACCGCTGACGTTCGGTTACCGAAATGGCGCGCCGAGCGTCAAGCAAGTTGAAGGTGTGTGAGGCCTTGATGACCATTTCATACGCCGGCAACGGCAGGTCCAGCTCGATCAGACGGTTGGCTTCGCCTTCATAGAAATCGAACAGCTCAAACTGCTTGTCGACATTGGCGTGTTCAAAGTTGTAGGTGGATTGCTCGACTTCGTTTTGATGGAACACGTCGCCGTAGGTCACCTTGCCGAATGGGCCGTCGGAGTAAACCAGATCGTAGACCGAGTCGACGCCCTGCAGATACATCGCCAGACGCTCCAGTCCGTAGGTGATCTCGCCCGTTACCGGGTAGCACTCGACACCACCCACCTGCTGGAAATAGGTGAACTGGGTCACTTCCATACCGTTCAGCCAGACTTCCCAACCCAGACCCCAGGCGCCCAGCGTAGGCGACTCCCAGTTGTCTTCCACAAAGCGAATATCGTGCACCAGCGGATCGACGCCAATATGGCGCAGCGAGTCCAGATACAGCTCTTGAATGTTCTCCGGATTCGGCTTGAGAACCACTTGAAACTGGTAGTAGTGCTGCAAACGGTTGGGGTTCTCGCCGTAGCGGCCGTCAGCCGGGCGGCGGCTGGGCTGCACATAGGCGGCGTTCCACTTTTCCGGGCCGATTGCACGCAGGAAGGTCGCGGTATGGAAGGTGCCGGCGCCCATTTCCATGTCGTAGGGCTGCATCACCACGCAACCCCGCTCTGCCCAGTAGGTCTGCAGGGCAAGGATCAGTCCTTGGAAGGTGTGGACGGCTGGATTGGTCTGAGTCACGTTTTTCACCTGGGTAGGCTGCGAAATAAAGAAAGGCCGAAGTATACATTCAGATAGGGGGCAACATACAGGAAAGCGGCGGATTTGCTGGGGCGGGCGCAGCATTTGCCGATGCGAATGCTGGTTTTACGGTCGTGACTGATATTACACACGCAACAACGCCGGTCCGGCTGCAGTGGCGTTTCTGTTGGGCGTTTTAGCGGCTGGCGAGGACGGCTGCTACCCCACCACCCCTGCCCGCTCAATCACATAGCGTAGATTATCGAAATCGATGTTGGCGCCAGAGTTGATGGCAACCAGTACCTGATTGCGACATTGCTCGCGCTTTACATATTGCTTCAGGCCCGCAACGGCCAATGCGCCGGAAGGCTCGGTGATAGAGCGGGTGTCGTCGTAGATGTCGCGTACGGCGGCGCAGATATCGTCGTTGCTGACGGTGAGCACTTCGTCCACGTAGTGGCGGCATAGCTCAAAATTGTGCTGCCCTACCTGCGCCACGGCTACGCCGTCGGCGAAGCGACCGACTTTCGGAAGGGTTACCCGCTCGCCTGCCTGTAGGGCGGCTTGCAGACAGGCAGACTCTTCCGACTCGACGCCGATGATGCGGATGTCCGGGCGCAGGTATTTTACGTAGGCCGAGATGCCGGCAATAAGACTGCCGCCACCGACTGGTACGAAGATGGCGTCCAGTTGGCCGCCCTGCTGACGCAGCACTTCCACCGCGACTGTGCCTTGCCCGGCAATCACATCGGGATCATCAAACGGTGGCACAAAGGTGTAGCCGTGCTGCTCTGCCAACTGCAACGCAAGAACCAGTGCCTGTGGAAAGGCTTCCCCGTGCAATAGTGCGGTAGCGCCGCGTGAGCGCACGCCCTCAATCTTCAGCGCTGGCGTGGTGGTGGGCATTACGATCAGGGCCTTGATGCCTAAGTGCTGCGCCGCCAGCGCGACGCCCTGTGCGTGATTACCGGCGGATGCGGTGATTACACCACGAGCGCGAGCGGCCTGGCTCAGGCGCGCGATCTTGGTGTAAGCGCCGCGAATCTTGAAAGAGAACACTGGTTGCAAGTCTTCGCGTTTGAGTAGTACCTGATTGCCAAGGCGTGATGACAGGGCTTTGGCGGTTTGCAGAGGGGTTTCTATGGCAAGGTCGTAGACCGGCGCAGAGAGGATACTGGCGACTTGCTGTTTGAGCCGCGCACGCTGTAGCGCGAAACTGCTTTGCTGTTCGACGAGCGCTGGTGGCTTGTCTAACAATGGCGGTGTGAGGGCAAGTGCTGCTGACGCGGTATTCATGGTGTCTCCTGGAATCACTTTGGCCTAGGAGACGTTATAAAAAACCCGCCTCGAAGGCGGGTTTGGGTGCGCACAAAGCTAGCCCGCCGATATTGGAATCGCGGCCATAATCATCTGTGCGTGGAACTGTGCGCGGTTATTCATAAGTTCGAATGTAGCCGTTAGGCTGAGTGCGGGTCAAGCGGCATCTTGCTCGACCCATTGGCACAACGCTGCAAGTTACTCACGTGGCGCACTCGGGTCGAGCAGATCCTCGGCGCCGCGCTTGCTCTGATCCTGTGCGATCTGCGCGTCCAGATCGCCTTGCACCCGCATGTCTACTGCAGATTCGCTACTGGGCTGCAGCTTGGGCTTGGCTGCTGGCGATTCGGGTGCCCCGGCAGTGGGCGTCAAGACTGCACTGCGTTCGGTAAGCTGCACTCGGTAGATAGGTTCGGGCATGTCCATTTCGGCCTCTTCCAGCGCCAATTTAACCTGACGGATGGCCTCACTCTTGACGCTGATGAAGTCATGGCTGCGTTGATCGACCCAAGCGTGATAACGCACTTGCACATTGGAATCACCGAGTGCAGTGATATAGGCGCGTGGCGGCGGTGTATCCATTACGCCGTCAAGGCTATCCAGCTTGCTGGTGCCGATACGCTGTGCGAGTACCAGATCCTCATTGACGCCAATACCCACATCAAAGGAAAAGCGCCGGCTGGGGTTGCGTGTGTAATTGAGCATGACGCTGCTGAACACCAATGCATTGGGCACCCGCAAGTGGTTGCCGTCGAGGGTCATCAGGACGGTGGCGCGTGATGTGAGGGCAACGACGACGCCTTCATTACCGTCTATGACGACATGGTCTTTGGGGGCAAAAGGCTGACGCAGGCTCATCAAGATACCGGCCAGGTAGTTTTCCATGGTGTTTTTGAAGGCAAAACCCAAAGCGACGCCGAGCACCCCGGCGGTCCCGAGCACAGCGCCGACCAAGGCCGTCGCGTTCATGATCTCGAGTGCGATGAGGATACCGATCACGGTGGCGCTCCATCGCACTGTGGTGCGCGTCAGATCGCGCATAAAGGGGTTGCGCGAGGTAAACCGCTCCAGCACTGCGCGGCGTGATAACCAGCCACCCGCAGCCCAGCATAGGCTGATCACTAGCAATGCCAGCAAGAGCATGGGCAGGGCCGCCAATAGGCGATACGCCTCTTCCAGCAGACGTTGCATTACCGGTTCCAGATCAAAGTGCAGTTGCTCTGCGTCCATCTATGTCTCCGTGTTCTTGAAATCCGGGATGCCCGGCGGTCACTCTTTGGCTGGGGTGAAGATGCTTTCTATCGGTAAGGAAAATACCCTCGCCAATTTAAATGCCAAGGGTAAGCTTGGATCGTATTTTTCCTGCTCAATGGCGTTGATGGTCTGGCGCGAAACGCCGATACGGTTGGCCAGCTCGCCCTGTGACCAGCCCGCTACGTTGCGCATTTCCCTGAGTCGACTTTTCAAGGGTAGCGCCTCACGGCAAAGGTATAGCACCTTGCTACGAGACCGCTCCTGGTAGTGGCGAGTGCGGCTGAACCGGACTCGTAAAAATAGTGTCGCTCGTTCATCAGCCGCCTCTCTGCAAAGCAAGCTTTGCCCTTCGATGTCTGTGTGTCAGCTCTACTTTACAGCAGTAGCGGGGGATGTCAGTCGTCGCGGGTGAGGACTTCCAACAATTCAATTTCGAACTCTAGATTAGAGTTGGCCTTAATCAGGCCCATAGAGCGCTCGCCGTAGGCGAGGTGGGCGGGTACATAGAGTGTGCGCTTGCCGCCGACCTGCATGCCCATCATGCCCTGATCCCAACCTTTAATGACGCGGCCGGTTCCGATCACGCACTGGAAGGGTTTACCGCGCTGGTGCGAGGAGTCAAACACGCTGCCGTCGTCCAGTCGTCCGGTGTAGTGGACGGTAATGAGGGCGCCTTTAACGCACTCTTTACCCTCGCCTTGTTGTGAGTCGGTGATCTTCAGTTCGTTGCTCATAGGTAACACCCGCGGTAGCAATTGAAGAGGGAGGCTTTTTGGCAAATGGCCGTGCGCAGAGTATAAACACCTCTGAGCTTTGCAACCGATTCTCTCAGGAGCCAACAACCGTGACCGCCACAGACCATTTATCCGTCGTTCGCTGTCAGTGGTGCTCGGCTGATCCGCTATACCAGCAGTATCACGATCAGGAGTGGGGCGTGCCCTGCTACGAGGCAGATAATTTGTTTGAAATGCTTATGCTGGAAGGCTTTCAGGCGGGTTTGTCTTGGATTACCGTGCTGCGTAAGCGGGCTCACTACCGCACCCTGTATCGCAATTTTGATGTGCAGTTTATGGCCACCCAGAGCGATGAGCAGCTGCAAGCGCTGTTGCTGGATACGGGCATCATCCGCAATCGCCTCAAGGTGTATGGCGCGCGGCGCAACGCGCAGGCCTGGTTGAAGCTGAGTGAGCAGCATGATCCTGTCACCTGGCTGTGGCAGTTTGTGGGTGGCCAGACACAGATCAATCATTTTGCCGGTTTGCGCGATATTCCAGCAAAAACCGCAGAAGCTGAAGCCATGAGTAAAGCCTTGAAGAAAGCCGGATTCACCTTTGTAGGGCCGACCATTTGTTACGCCTTTATGCAGGCTACCGGCATGGTGATGGACCACACACAGGACTGTTTTCGTTACCCGGCGCTGGCTAAAGAAAGCTAGTGGTGCTCGCCCAATGCGCTATCGCAACTTACAATGGGTTTTTGATCTGATGCTGAGGTGTGTGCAGTGGAGCGGTTGAAAGGCGCGTTCATAATTGGGTTTCTGAAACTCTTTTCATTACTGCCGTTCTCGGTGGCGCAAGGTTTGGGGGCTTTTGTTGGCTGGTTGATGTGGAAGTTGCCCAACCGCTCACGTGATGTGACGCGCATCAATCTCAGCCATTGCATGCCGGAGTTGAACGAGGCGGAGCTGGATGATCTGGTGCATCGTACCCTGCTCGATACGGGGCGCAGCATGGCGGAAAGCGCCTGCGCCTGGATGTGGTCGCCAAGTAAAACCGTTGGACTGATCAAAGAGGTCGAAGGGGCTCACTTGCTAGCTGAAGCGCTCGCTGCGGGCAAAGGTGTGGTGGGTATCACCAGCCATTTGGGTAACTGGGAAGTGCTTAACCACTGGTATTGTTCGCACGCCAAACCGATCATTTTTTATCGTCCGCCAAAGCAGAAAGCGGTGGATGAGTTGCTGCAACGCCAACGTACCCAGATGGGCAACAAGGTCGCGGCTTCTACCCGTGAGGGTATTATCAGTGTGATGCGTGAGGTGCGTCGTGGCGGTGCTGTAGGTATCCCCGCTGATCCTGAGCCGGCTTTGAAGAGCGGCCTGTTCGTACCCTTTTTTGCAACTCAAGCACTGACCAGCAAGTTTGTTCCCAACCTGCTCAAGGGCAATGATGCTAAAGCATTGTTTTTCCATTGCTTACGCTTGCCTGACAATAGCGGCTTCAAGGTGATTCTTGAGGAGGCGCCGGAGGCACTCTACAGCGCTGATGAGTTTACAGCCGTAGCCTGCATGAGCGCGGTGATTGAGGGCTATGTGCGGCGCTGGCCCAGCCAGTACATGTGGAGTATGAAACGCTTCAAAAAACGCCCAGAGGGCGAAAAAAGATGGTATTAAAGCGGTAGTTTTAGCTCAGACTTCACTCGAGCCAATGGCAGTGATGTACGGAACGACTCCGTCACGGACCCGGTTTAGAAGGTCCGAACGTGTACAGGGGGACTTTAAATGAGTAACCAACGTCAGCACCCACGTACGCCCATGCGGGCGCAAATCAAGATATGGCACGCTAGCTTTGGCGAGCTATTGGCGCATACCAAAGACCTGTCTGATGGTGGGGTCTTCGTTGAGCACCCTGACATGGCGACCCTGGAAGTAGGTGAAGAAGTCACCGGTCAGGTCCAGGGTATGCCGTTTGAGGCGCCAGTATTGCGCATGATAGTTCAGCGGATCATCGCCGGCGAAGGTGCCGGCATGCAGTTTCTCGACGAAGACTGAACCGCTCAGCGGCGCCAGAACATCGGCGTCAGCAGTACCAGCAGGGTGAATACTTCAAGACGACCCAGCAGCATGGCGAACGCCAAAATCCACTTCACCGACGCATCGAGATTGCCATAGTGAACCGACACTTCGCCCAGCCCTGGACCGAGGTTGTTGATACAGGCTGTCAGCGCTGAGAAGGCGGTAACGAAGTCCAGCCCGCTGCCCAGCAGAATCAGAAACAGCATTGCGAAGGTGAACACGTACACCGCGCAGAATCCCCAGACGGCCTCAACCACTCGATCAGGTACCGGCTTGTTGCCCAGCTTGACCGGAAACACCCCGTGCGGATGCAACAGCCGCTTGGTCTCACGGGTGCCCTGCTTGTATAGCAGCAGCACGCGAATCACCTTCATGCCGCCACCCGTTGAACCTGCGCAGGCGCCGATAAAGCTAGCGTACAGTAGTAGGTATGGCAGCAGGGTTGGCCAGGTCGAGAAATCGGTGACGCCAAAGCCAGTGGTAGTGGCGATCGAAACGGTTTCAAAAGCGGCGTAACGAATCGACGTCCACACATCGTGGTGCTGGAAGTGAATCAGCACGGCGGTGCAGACCACAAATAGCGCGCAGAGGATCAGCACATAGGCACGGCACTCTGGGTCAAGCCAATAGTTTTTTAGGGAACGAAAGCGCCAGGCGAGAAAGTGCAGCGCGAAGTTGATGCCGGAAATCAGCATGAACAAAATGCAGATACCTTCGATCAACGGGCTGTTGTAATAGCCGATGCTGGCATCGTGGGTGGAGAAACCACCGATGGCGACGGTCGAGAAGCTGTGGCCAATGGCGTCGAACAGCTCCATGCCTGCCGCCCAATAAGCCAACGCGCAAGCCAACGTCAAACCGGCGTAAATGTACCAAAGTACTTTGGCGGTTTCGGCGATGCGCGGAGTCAGTTTGTTTTCTTTGAGTGGCCCCGGCATCTCGGCCCGATACAGCTGCATACCCCCCACACCCAGCATCGGTAGGATCGCCACCGCCAGTACGATGATCCCCATACCGCCAAACCACTGCAGTTGCTGGCGGTAGTAGAGCAAGGCACGCGGCAGCGTATCCAGCCCGGTAATCACCGTGGCCCCGGTGGTTGTGAGGCCGGAGAAAGACTCGAATACCGCATCCGCCACACTGAGGTCGGGCATGTCCAACAGCCACAGCGGCACTGCACCGAACAGCCCCAGTACCAGCCAGAACAATACCGTAATCAGGTAGCCGTCCCGGGTTCTCAGCTCATTCCGCTGCCCATGCATCGGATACCAGATCAGTGCGCCAGCCACCATGGTGATTGCGAAGCCGCTGAGAAAAGCGTTCATTGCCGGTTCGTTATAGTAGAACCCAACGCCCGCCGCCGGCAGCATGCTGGTAGAAAACAGCATCAATAGAATGCCGATGATGCGTTGTATCTGGGGGTACTGCATGCAGCTGCTTACCTCAGAAGAATGTCAGGCCGACCTGAAACAGGCGCTCGACATCGCGAATATGTTTTTTATCAATCACGAAGAGAATCACGTGGTCATCCGACTCAATGACAGTTGAGTCGTGAGCGATTAATACCTCTTCATCGCGCACGATAGCGCCGATGGTGGTGCCGGGTGGCAGGTCGATCTGGCCGATCGCCTTACCGACGACCTTGGAAGAGCGTGCGTCGCCGTGCGCCACAGCTTCAATCGCTTCTGCTGCCCCGCGGCGCAGTGAGTAGACGTTGACGATGTCGCCTCTGCGCACGTGGGTGAGTAGCGTACCAATGGTGGTTTGCGAGGGTGAAATGGCAATGTCGATCTCGCCGCCCTGCACCAGGTCAACATAAGCCGGGTTGTTGATCAACGTCATGACCTTACGTGCGCCTAACCGTTTGGCCAGCATTGAGGACATGATGTTGGCTTCGTCATCGTTGGTCACGGCGCAGAAAATATCGACTTCTTCGATGTTCTCTTCAATCAGCAACTCGCGGTCCGAAGCACTGCCGTGCAGTACCACTGCGCGGTCGAGATTTTGCGAGAGGTAATCGGCGCGGGCCTTGCTGGCTTCGATGATTTTCACTTGGTAACGGCTTTCGATCGCTTCCGCCAGTCGCTCACCGATATTGCCGCCGCCAGCAATGATCACGCGTTTGTGGGTTTTCTCTACCCTGCGCAGCTCACTCATTACCGCGCGAATGTCCCGCGTGGCGGCGATGAAAAACACCTCATCATCGGCCTCAATAATGGTGTCGCCCTTGGGAATGATCGGTCTGTCTTTGCGGAAGATGGCCGCCACGCGCGTGTCGACGCCAGGCATATGCTGGCGTAGGAAACGTAGCTCCTGACCGACCAGCGGGCCACCATAGTAGGCGCGTACTGCTACCAGCTGCGCCTTGCCTTCGGCAAAATCCAGTACCTGCAAGGCACCGGGGTGCTCGATTAAGCGTTTGATGTAGTTGGTGACCACCTGCTCAGGGCTGATCAGTACGTCAATCGGCACTGCTTCGTTGTGAAACAGGCCGCCACGGGTTAGATAAGCTGATTCGCGCACTCGAGCTATCTTGGTCGGCGTGCGGAACAAGGTGTACGCGACTTGGCAGGCGATCATGTTGGTTTCATCACTGCTGGTCACTGCGATCAGCATGTCGGCATCGTCGGCACCGGCTTGGCGTAAAACAGTCGGGAACGAGCCTTTGCCTTGTACGGTTCGAATATCCAGGCGATCGCCAAGCTCACGCAAGCGCACCGCATCGGTGTCGATCACGGTAATGTCGTTGGCTTCGCTGGCCAGTTGTGCCGCCAGACTGCCGCCGACCTGACCGGCGCCAAGTATGATGATTTTCATTACACAGCGTCCTTCTGGGCCGCAACCGGTTGAACCAAAGCCGGGCTGACGGAGAGCTTGACCAGCTTGGCCAGATAAAACCCATCATGACCTTCCGCCTGCGGTAGCAACTGACGGCCGCAAGGCTGAGCAATGCCATACGCGGGGGCAATATCCAGTGCGCGTGCGCCGGGTTGGCGTGCCAGAAAAGCCTCTATCACCTGGGTGTTCTCCTCGGGTAGTACTGAGCAGGTGGCATATACCAATATTCCGCCGACCGCCAATGTTTGCCACAGCTGGTCCAGCATTTCGCCTTGTAGCTTGGCTAATGCACTGATATCGGCCGCCTTACGCGTTAGCTTGATATCCGGATGCCGGCGAATGACGCCAGTAGCGGAACAAGGAGCGTCCAGCAGGATACGCTGGAATGGCTTGCCATCCCACCAATCAGCCAAAGCGCGGGCATCGGCTGCCTTAAGCGTAGCCTGTAATTGCAGGCGCTCGAGGTTCTCGGTCACGCGTTTGAGGCGCTGTGGCTCCAGATCCAGCGCAACTACTTCAGCCAGCGCTGTCTGCTGCTCGAGAATCTGACAGGTCTTGCCGCCGGGTGCGCAGCAGGCATCCAGTACTCGCTGGCCCGGTTGCAAATCCAGCAGAGGTGCGGCGAGTTGCGCGGCCTCATCCTGCACACTAACGAGTCCGTCGGCAAAGCCGGGCAACTGATGCACGTCACAGGCTTGTGCGAGCTGAATACCCACGGTGCTGAACTCACAGGCGCTAGCGGCAATCCCGGCGGCCTGTAGTGTCTGCAAATAATCATCGCGGCTGACTTGGCGTTGATTGACGCGCAAGGTCATCGGCGGATGCAGGTTATTGGCATGGGCGATGGCGTCGAGCTGCTCTGGCCAAGCGCGTTGCAGTCGCTTGAACAACCAACCGGGATGCGATACCCGCTGCGACGGAGACTGATCAACGATAGCCAAGAGTTCATCGCCTTCGCGCTGGACCCGGCGTAACACCGCGTTGAGCATGCCTTTGGCCCACGGCTTGCCCATCTCGCTGGCGACATCCACGGTAGCGCCAATGGCGGCATGCGCGGGCACCCGCAAATACAGCAATTGATAGAGTCCTACTAACAACAGCGCCTGGAGGTCGAGATCGGCCGCTTTCATCGGCTTTTTCAATAGTTCGCGCGCGAGTGCGTCAAGCCGGGTGTACCAGCGTGCCGTGCCAAAGGCTAACTCCTGCACGAGCGCTTGGTCGCGCGGCGCAACCTCTTGCATCTGTTTGGGCAGACTGCCGCCGAGTGACGCCTTTTCGGCCATTACCGCAGTCAGTGCGCGGGCAGCAGCGAGGCGTGGGCTCACTGTCCGTTCCCCAGCAGTAGGCCGGGAGCAAACTGTTCACGACGCGCGTTGTACAGATCGCTGAAGGCCAGCGGCTTACCGCCCGGCAATTGCAGGCGGGTTAGCAGTAGCGCGCCTTGACCGCAGGCAATCAACAGCCCTTCCTTATTGCACACCAGTACTTCACCCGGTGTGCCTGCGCCTTCGGCAGTTTGCGCGGCCCAGACTTTAAGCGGCTTGCCATCCAGACTCGCGTGCGCCAGCGGCCAGGGATTGAAGGCGCGAATCAGGCAGTCCAGCTCGGCCGCGGGGCGCTGCCAATCGAGTGCGGCTGCCTGCTTGTTCAACTTATGGGCATAGGTGGCAAGTGTGTCGTCCTGAGCTTCCGCTGACAGGCTGCCTGCGGCTAATCCTTCAATCGCTTGCAATACGGCGGGTGGGCCAAGCTCGGCCAAGCGATCATGCAGGCTGCCACCGGTGTCGGCTGGGCTGATGGGTGTGCCGACTTTTAGCAGCATGGGACCGGTATCCAGCCCAGCCTCCATCTGCATCACGGTCACTCCTGATTCCCGGTCGCCGGCTTCGATTGCGCGTTGAATTGGCGCCGCGCCGCGCCAGCGAGGTAACAGTGAGGCGTGGCTATTAATGCAGCCTAGGCGCGGTACATCCAGCACGGCCTGGGGCAGAATTAATCCATACGCGACCACCACCATCAGATCAGGCTTCACTGCGGCCAGCTCTTGTTGTGCTTCCACGCTACGCAGCTTTTCTGGTTGATAAACCGTCAAACCTTGCTGCAACGCTAGTTGCTTGACCGCGCTCATCGCAACTTTGTGGCCGCGACCGGCAGGTCGATCGGGCTGGGTATAGACGCCGACGATACTCAGCCCGGCGTCGATCAGGGCTTGCAGATGGGCTGCAGCGAACTCAGGCGTACCGGCAAACAGGATGCGCAGATCAGTCGACTTCATGTGGTTCCGTAAAGAAAAGGCTTGCCGAAGCAAGCCTTGATGATCAGGTCCGAATCAGGCGTTGGCCTGGGTCCGGTGAATTTTTTCCAGTTTCTTGCGAATCCGGTCGCGCTTAAGATTGGATAGGTAATCGACAAACAACTTGCCGTTAAGGTGGTCGCATTCGTGCTGGATACACACGGCTAACAGGCCTTCATACACCTCGTCAAAAGCATTGCCGTCGCGGTCCAGCGCCTTGACGCGTACACGCTCTGGCCGGTTCACACTTTCGTAGAAACCGGGTACCGACAAGCAACCTTCTTGCATCTCTTCCAGCTCGTCGGTCAACGGCTCTAACTCGGGGTTTATAAACACCCGTGGCGCGCTGCGATCCTCGGACAGATCGATCACCACTACGCGCTCGTGGACGTTGACCTGAGATGCTGCCAGGCCAATACCTGGAGCGTCGTACATGGTCTCGAACATGTCGTCGACGAGCTGCTTGATGCGGTTATCCACGGCGGCTACCGGTTTGGCGATAGTACGCAATCGTGGGTCGGGAAATTCAAGTATGTTTAGTATGGCCATATCGGTTTGTGATGCTTTATGTGGAACAAATCTAAATTGTGCTGCTAAGATGATGAGCAGCTTGGAATAAAGCGGGTCTAGCGTGTGGGAGCACGTGCCAGACCTAAGTGCTGACCTCTATAATAAAGGGATTCGTGTCATGAGGAAAACATTACTCGGCCTCCTGTTGCTAGCAGCGAGTGTTTGGGTACAGGCTCAAGAGCCTGTTATTAAGGAAAATCACCCAGATACGTACACGGTGGTTAGGGGAGATACTCTTTGGGACATTTCAGGACGGTTCCTCAATTTGCCATGGAAGTGGCCGGAAATTTGGCACGCCAACCCGCAAATCGATAACCCTCACTTGATCTATCCCGGTGATTTGATCTCATTGGTCTACATCGATGGTCAGCCGCGTCTGATGGTTAACCGTGGCAATGGCGGCAAAATCAAGTTGTCACCCCAAGCGCGTGTGCGCCCAATTGCCGAAGCCATCCCGACTATTCCGCTGGAAGCTATCAACGCCTTCCTGCGTGCAGGCCGGGTTATCAATGATCCATCCGAGATCGAGAGTGCGCCCTATGTTATCGGTGGCGCTGCGGAAAGCGTGGTAGCGGGTGCTGGCAGCAAGATTTATGCGCGTGGCGACTTCTCTGCCAACGTGCCTGCCTATGAAATCTATCGTCGCGGCAAAGCCTACACCAACCCGGAAACCGGCGAACTGCTGGGTATCCACCTGCAAGAAGTGGGTAACGGCAGTGTGTCGGCAGTCAACGATGATATCGCTACGCTGAATGTGACGCGCAGCCGTCAGGAAGTTCTGGTAGAGGATCGCCTGCTGGAGTCGGAAGAGCGCGCCGTCGCTTCTACCTTCTTCCCTAGCGAGCCGACTCAGAAGATCGATGGCTTGATCATGGATGTACCTAACGGCGTCACCCAGATCGGCCAATACGATGTTGTGCTGCTCGACAAGGGCGCCCGCGAAGGACTGATCGAAGGCAACGTGCTGGCCATCTACAAGACCGGCGAAGTGGTACGTGACCGAGTGCAGAACGAGCGTATTCAGTTGCCTGCCGAGCGTGCTGGCTTGCTGATGATATTCCGTGTGTACGATAAGATGAGCTACGGCATCGTGTTGAACGCGACTCGCCAAATGGCGATTCTCGATCAGGTACGCAACCCCTGAGTTGAACGCTGTTCAAGGCCGCCGCAAGGCGGCCTTGTTGTTTCTGTAGATCAAGGATGATCCATGTTTCCCGACCTGTCCGATACGCGGCAGGCCTGGTTGGCGTTGATGCTGATTGATGGTGTCGGCCCCCGCTTTATCCAGCGTCTGTTGCAAGAATTTGATTCCCCCCAAGCTTTCCTCACTACTGAGCCAGGCAAGCTGCGCGCTATGGGCGTAGTGCCCCGCGTGCTCAATAGCCTCGCCCTGCTGCATCGAAACGACAGCGCGCTGCTGGCTCGCCTGGCGTTGGCGCTGGAGTGGCAGACACAGCCCGGCCAGCAGATTATTTGCCTGGATGAGCCCTCCTACCCGGCCCAGTTGCGGCAAATTGCCGATCCTCCGGTGGTACTTTTTGTGCGCGGCAATTCAAGCCTGTTAGTTGACCCACAGATCGCCATGGTAGGCACTCGGCACCCCAGCGCCCTAGGCGCAGAAACCGCCCGCGCCTTTGCCAATAGCTTTAGTCGTAGCGGTTTAACGGTGACCAGTGGTATGGCGCTGGGTATTGATGCGGCCTGTCACCAAGGCGCGTTGGATGCGAACGGGCAGACGCTGGCCGTTTGGGGCACGGGGCTGGACCGCTGCTACCCGGCGCGTCATCGTAAGCTGGCTGAGCAGATTGTTGCGCAAGGCGGCACTCTGGTTTCTGAAATGTGGCCCGACATGGGGCCTCAGCCCGGCCAGTTTCCGCGCCGGAATCGGATCATCAGTGGCCTGTCGCTGGGCACCCTGGTGGTGGAGGCTAGTCTCAACAGTGGCTCCCTGATTACCGCTCGGTTGGCGCTGGAGCAAGACCGCGAGGTGTTCGCCATGCCCGGTTCTATCCATAACGTGCAGGCGCGTGGCTGCCACCGGTTATTGCGTGAAGGTGCCTGTTTGGTGGAGAGCGTGCAGGACGTGTTCGATGTGCTGAAACTGCCGCTGCAAGCTGCACTGCAAGTTGATAACCGTGACGTGCCTGAGCCGGATTCCCCTTTGTGGCGCTGGCTTGGTTTTGAACCAGTCAGCCCTGATTGGCTGGCGCAACGCAGCGGCTTGTTGGTGCAGGAGGTGATGCAGGGTCTGTTGGAACTGGAGCTGGATGGGCAGGTGCTGAACACCGCGCAGGGATTTTGCCGTGCTCGGCCTTGAGCCTTGGGCCGCGCTCCGCTACTGTCGCAGGCATTGATCCGTTGAGGAGTTTCCATGCTGGCACATTGGCGCACTACTCGTCTTAACTCGTTGCTGCAGGCTGGCGGTGTGATTGCTTATCCCACCGAAGCGGTATGGGGGCTGGGCTGCAATCCTTGGGTTGGCTCAGCGGTAGAACGCCTACTATTGATCAAGCAGCGTCCGGTGGCCAAAGGCTTGATTCTGGTGGCGGGTGATATTGAGCAGTTTGATTTTCTGCTCTGGGATTTACACGATGGCCAGCTCGCCAAGCTGCGCTTATCCTGGCCGGGGGCCAATACCTGGCTGGTGCCGCATCAAGGCCGCCTGCCCGCCTGGATCACGGGGCAGCACGAGACGGTTGCTCTGCGGGTGAGTACTCATCCGGTCATTCGTCAGTTATCTGCTGTGGCTGGCCCCCTGGTGTCCACCTCGGCCAATCCGGCAGGCCACGCGCCAGCTCGCTCGCGCCTGCAAGTAGAGCGATATTTTCATGGTGTATTGGACACAGTAGTGCCCGGCGCATTGGGTGATCAACGCAATCCCAGTATCATTCGCGATCTGCGTACTGAAAAAGTCATCCGGGCGTCCTGAGTTGTAGTCAGTGAGCCAAGCCAGCTAGAGAGAATCCGCGTGAAACATGACCTTCCTACCGCCGCCGACGTGGCTGCGGTCAAAGACTATCTGATGGATTTGCAGGACCGTATCTGCGCTGCGCTTGAAGTTGCCGATGGCCAGGCTCACTTTGTTGAGGACAGCTGGCAGCGTCCGGGTGGCGGCGGTGGGCGCTCAAGGATTCTTGAAGACGGTGGTTTGCTTGAGAAAGGCGGAGTGGGTTTCTCGCACGTGTTTGGCGATGGTATGCCGCCCTCCGCCACCGCGCATCGCCCCGAGCTTGCTGGCCGTCACTTTCAGGCCATGGGTGTATCGCTGGTGATGCACCCAGAGAGCCCCTTTGTGCCGACCTCGCATGCTAACGTGCGTTTTTTCATCGCTGAGAAAGAGGGTGCTGATCCAGTCTGGTGGTTTGGTGGGGGGTTCGACCTCACGCCTTACTACGCCACTGAAGAGGATTGCATGCATTGGCACCGGGTAGCGCAGCAAGCTTGCGCGCCTTTTGGTGACGATGTTTATCCACGCTACAAAAAATGGTGCGATGAGTACTTTCATCTCAAGCATCGCGGTGAGGCGCGCGGCATCGGCGGCCTGTTCTTTGATGACCTTAACGAATGGGGTTTCGAACGCAGCTTTGCCTTTCAACGCGCGATTGGCGACGCCTACCTTGAAGCTTACCTACCGATTATCGAGCGTCGCCGCGCCCAAGCCTGGACCGAGCAACAAAAGGCTTTCCAGGAATATCGCCGTGGCCGCTATGTTGAATTCAATCTAGTATACGATCGTGGCACCCTGTTTGGCCTGCAAACAGGCGGCCGCACCGAGTCAATTCTGATGTCGCTGCCACCCAAGGTGCGCTGGAGCTACAACTGGCAACCAGAGCCTGATAGCCCAGAGGCACTGCTAACAGAGCAATATTTAAAGCCGCGTGACTGGCTGGCAGGGGAAGCGTGATGGACCATTATGCGGTAGTCGGCAATCCGATTGAGCACAGCAAATCACCGCTGATTCATGCCATGTTTGCCGAGCAGACCGGCCAGCAATTGGAATACGACAAGCTGCTGGCTCCGCTGGACGGGTTTGAAGCCAGCGTGCGCGACTTTTTGCGTAACGGTCGCGGCGTGAATGTCACCGTACCCTTCAAGGAGCAGGCTTGGGCGCTGGTCGATGAGCACACTGCGGCCGCTGAGCGGGCGGGTGCGGTGAATACTATCTTGCGCCGTGAGGATGGCAGTTTGCTGGGCGACAACACCGATGGCAAAGGGCTGGTGCGCGATCTACAGGTAAACGCCGGCTTGTCGTTGCAGGGGCTGAGTATTTTGCTGGTGGGCGCCGGTGGCGCCGCGCGTGGCGTGATTCAGCCGTTGTTGGCTGCCGGGCCGGCGCATCTGTGCGTGATCAATCGTACCGTCAGCAAAGCGGAAGAATTGGCTTCCCTTTTTGTTGATCAGGGGCCTATCGCCGCTGCTGGCCTGCAATGGCTGGTCGAGCCGGTCGACCTGATTATCAATGCCACCTCGGCCAGTTTGGCTGGTGACGTTCCGCCGATCCCCGAGAGCTTGATAGAACCGGGCCGTACCTGGTGTTACGACATGATGTACAGCAACGGCGAAACGGCGTTTAACCAATGGGCCCGTGAAAACGGCGCCGCGCGATGCATTGATGGCTTGGGCATGCTGGTTGAACAGGCCGCCGAAGCTTTTGCCCTGTGGCGCGGCGTGCGACCCGATACGGCGCCGGTGTTGGCGAAGCTGCGTAACGGCTGAATCAGCCGCGCCACGGCAAGGCAGGTGCCGCGAGAGGTTGCCCGGTATAACCCGGCACGCGACCAAAGCGCGCGTCACCGGCCTGCCAGTCACGCCACGCCTGGGCTATCTGCGCTTTGTTGTAACCGACGAAATTCCAGAACATCAGAATCTCATCGGCAAAGGGTTCGCCGCCTAGCAATATGGCATGACAACCGGGTGCTAGATGGACTTTCAGTTCTTCGTGGCCGCAGCCGATGTAGCCCAGCTGGTTTTCGCTAAACACCTCAGTGCCGATGCTTAACTCCCCGTCCAGCAGCAGAATGCCGTGTTCAAATTGCGGGTTAAGCTGCAGCGCCAATGGGCCGCCCTGCGCCGACACCAGATCAATCGCCAATAGAGGCGAATACACCTGCACGGCCGAGCTGCGGCTGGCGTAGTCGCCCACCAACAGGCAGTGCTCCACGCCATCAGCAGTCCAGCGTGGTAAATCCGGATAATGCGCAAAGGCGGGCGGGCAATCGCCCTGAGCCTTCGGTAGGGCAATCCAGAGTTGTGCGGCATGCAGGGCGCTGGCGTCTGGTAGCGAGTCCTCGGTGTGGCTGATGCCGCGTCCGGCAGTCATCAGATTGACCTCGCCGGGGCGAATGACCTGCTCGTTGCCGAGGCTATCGCGGTGCAGTACTTCGCCCTCAATCATCCAGGTAAACGTCTGCAAGCAGGTATGCGGATGAGCACCCACATGCATGCCTTCGCCTGCGGCAAAACGTGCAGGGCCAGCGTGATCCAAAAAGCACCAAGCGCCGATCAAACGGCGTTGGCGCGTGGGCAATACGCGGTTTACCGGCAGAGTGCCGCCGATTTCGGCGCTACGCGCTGTAATACGTTGAACGCTGGGGACGCTGTTTAGGCAATCAGCAGACGAAGAAAGCTGGCTTTGGGTTTCCTGATTGCTCATCTTGCGCTCCTAGCTGACCGAATGAGTTCAAGTATGGCTGACGTGGAGCGCGCTGCCAGCCATACCTGAAATCTGCTCAGCTCAAACCGCACCCTCACGGGGTGCGCCAATCCGATAGGTCATGCTGTACAGA
The DNA here is from genome assembly GCA_011053055.1 of Halopseudomonas sabulinigri. Taxonomy (GTDB): domain Bacteria; phylum Pseudomonadota; class Gammaproteobacteria; order Pseudomonadales; family Pseudomonadaceae; genus Halopseudomonas; species Halopseudomonas sabulinigri_A. The sequence goes on from DRHT01000047.1 coordinate 119,594, forward strand.
AGCGGCAGTACCACTAGCGTCAGCACAGTCGCGAAGCCGAGACCGAACATGATCACCACGGCCATGCTCTGGAAGAAGGCATCGGTCAGTAACGGGGCCATGCCGAGAATAGTGGTCAGCGCTGCCATGGCGACTGGGCGCACGCGGCTTATGGACGCATCGACCAGCGCCGAGTAAGCCTCTTTGCCACCGTCAATCTGCAGGCCTATCTCATCGACCAGAACGATGCCGTTCTTTACCAACATGCCGCTAAGGCTAAGGAAGCCCAGCAGCGCCATAAAGCCGAACGGAATCCCGGTTACCAGAAAGCCTAAGGTAACGCCGATTACCGCCAGCGGCACCGTGGCCCAGATGATGGCGGCGCGCTTGATCGAGTCGAACAGCAATACGGTGATCAGAAACATCGCCAGATAGCCGAGCGGCAAGCTGCCGAATACGGCCTTCTGTGCGTCTCGCGAGCTTTCGTACTCGCCGCCCCACTCCAGGCTGTAACCACGTGGCAGCTCAATGGTTTCAATTTCGGGTCGCAGTCGGCTGAACAGTTCGGTAGCCGTTTGTTCGCTGATAATGCTCGGGTCGGCCTGCACGGTGAGGGTGCGTTTGCGGTCCTCACGCATGATCATCGGATCTTCCCACAGGGTCACGAAGCTACTGACGACCTGTTCGACTGGAATGTAGGTGCTGCGTGCGCTACTCCAGACCAGCAGATCATTCAGGGTGCTGGCATCCAGGCGCTCATCGTCGGGAGTGCGCGCGACAATCGGCAGCATGCGCGTACCGTCGCGGTAGAGGCCTACATTTAATCCACTGAAGTTCATCTTCAGCAGGGTATCCAGGTCACGCTTATCCACCCCCAGCTCACGGGCTTGCGACTCGACAAACTGTGGGCGTACCAGTTTGGTTCGTTCGCGCCAGTCGTGCATCACCGCGTCGGCTACGGGGTCAGCGCGCATGATGGCGATGGTTTCGGCGCCCAGCTGGCGCAGCACTTCGGGATCAGGCCCGGTGAAACGAGCTTCGATCTTGCTATCGCTGCCAGGCCCGAGCATCAGCTGCTTGAGCTTTACTTGCGCAGTCGGATGCTGCTGCTTGAAGTAGCCATCCAGCTGGGCAATCAAGGGCTCGATCTGCTCGCGTTCTTCAGTACGCACCAGCAACTGAGCGTAGTTGGCGTGGATGCGCTGCGGGAAGTAGGTGAGGATAAAACGCAGTGCGCCTTGGCCGATGGTCGAGGTAACTGAGGTCACGCCCGGCTGTTCCAGCACGTAGCGGTCCACCTCGGCGGTGACCTGTTCGGTATAGCGAATATCGCTACCTTTAGGCAGCCAGACGTCGATAAAAAACATCGGTGTGTTGGATGCGGGAAAGAAGCTCTGGCGCACAGTACTAAAACCGTAGACCGAGGCTCCCAGCATCACCACCAGCATGATCATGGTAACTACCCGGTGACGTAGCGCGCTGCCAAGCAGGCGGCGGTACAGAGTAAAAATCAGACCTTTGTACGGATCCTGCTGCTCACTGGTTTCGTCGCCCTCGCCCGGCTGATCGCGAAAGAACAGGCTGGCAAAAAAAGGCGTCAGTGTGATGGCGGTGATCCAGCTCAACAGTAAAGAGATCAACAACACCTGGAACAACGAAATGCAGTATTCGCCGGTGGAGTCGTCCGATAATCCAATAGGCGCAAAGGCGATGATGGCGATGACGGTGGCGCCAAGCAGCGGCAGCTTGGTTTGCTTCACGATGTCGCGGGCCGACTGCAGGGTTGTTTGGCCGCGCTGACGACCCACCAAGATGCCCTCGACAATGACGATGGCGTTATCGACCAGCATACCCAGGGCGATGACCAGAGCACCGAGCGAGATGCGTTGCAGTTCAATATCCAGCAAACGCATGAAGATGAAGGTGCCAAGCACCGTGAGTGCCAGTACCAAGCCAATCAACAGGCCGCTGCGCAGACCCATGAAGACCAGCAGTACACCGATCACGATGGCAACCGAAATGATGAAGTTGAGCACAAAGCCGCTAACCGACTCTTCCACCTCATGCGCCTGGTTATAGAAAACGTTCACGTGCATACCCGCAGGCCGATCAGAGTCCAGCTCCGCTAGCCGTGCCGCCACCGCATTGCCGACATCCACCACATTGACGTGCTTGGCGAAGGATACGCCCAAGCCCAATGCCGGGCGACCCTGTGCGCGGTACAGATTGCTAGGCTCCTCGGCAAAGCCACGGCTAACGCTGGCGATATCGCCTAGATAAACGCGGCGCGAGCTGCCAGGCGCGCTGATGATCAGGCGCTCCAGCTCGCTGACATCCTGAAACTCGCCGGTAGGATGCAAGCGGATAGATTCGCTCCCGACTAACATCTTGCCGGCATCCGAGACCACGTTCTGACGGCTTAGCAGATCGTACAGGCGCTGCGGCGCTATACCCTGCGCGGACATGCTGGCGCGGGATATTTCCACATGAACCTGTTCTTGCGGCACACCGGCCAAAGTGACCTTGCCGACGCCATCCACCAGCACCAGCTCGCGGCGCAGGTAATCAGAAAAATCGCGCAATTCACGGTATTTGTAGCCATCTCCGCTGACCATGAGGAAGGTGCCATAGACGTCGGCAAAGTCATCCTTGATCTGCGGTTCTTCTACACCGGGTGGCAGGTTGGGGCGCAGATCATTGATGCGCCGTCGTAGCTCGTCCCAGATCTGGGGCAATTGGTCCGGACCGTAGTTGCTCTGTACCTCAACGGTGATTTGCGACAACCCGGCGCTGCTAATCGAGGTGACCTTGTCGATGTAAGCCAGCTGCTGGATGGCGTTCTCCAGCGGATAGGTCAACTCCTCTTCCACTTGTTCCGGGGAGGCACCGGGATAAGGGGTTATCACCATGGCCATCTTCAGGGTGAAGGCCGGATCTTCCAACCGGCCCAGTTCGAGAAAGGCGATGGCGCCGCCAATACCCATGATCAAGGCCACCAGCCAGCTGGTGACCTTGTGCTTGATGAAGTAACCGGCGATATCCATTACAGGCCCCGCTCACGCACCCAGGGCCGCACAGGCTGTTCTGCCTGCAACTCGGCGCCGCCAGCAGCAACGACCTGCTCACCGGGCTTGAGGCCCGAGGTAATTTCGATGCCATCGTGGGTTAACTGGCCAACCTCTACAGCACGAGCGATCACTCGCAAGCCACCTTCCGTTTCTTCTGTCACCCAAACCTGCTGCTGACTGCGCTCGCCGGTATCCGGGCTAAAAACCGCTTCAACCGGCACGACGATGGGCAAGCTGCCACCGCGGCTGAGCAAGGCAAAGTCGATGATCACGGTGGCACTCATACCCGGCAGCAACACTGCGCCCTCGGGCATTGGCATGCTCAGGGTCACGTCATAGGTCAGGGTCGCAGGGTCAGGCTGGCTGGCGTGTTCTTTGTAAATCGCTTCCACCAGTTCGCCGTGCATGTTGTCGAGCCGCACACGGGGATGTATGTCGGCGGGTATCAGGTCACGGCGCAAGCTGGACAGCAGACCTTCGGGTACTTGAAACACCACATCCATGCTCTCGCGGGCATACAGGGTGGCAATCGGTTGGTTCGGCTGCACCACCTGATACTGCTCAACATGGGTGCGGGCGATAATGCCTGGGAAGGGAGCGCTCAGTTTGGTATACGCCAGCTCCTGCTTGGCCAGATTCAGGGCGGCCTCGGCGGAGTTGAATTGCGCCTTGCGCTGATCGTACTCGGCGCGCGAGACCATCTGCTTTTCAAGCAGCTGCTCCATGCGCGTGAACTGGCTGTGAGTCAGATCATAGCTGGCCTGGCGGTCGCTGACCTTGAGTCGATAATCGGTATCGTCGAGCAGTGCAATCAGCTCGCCTTTCTTTACTTCCTGACCTTCGAGCACCTTCAGGGACTGCAACTGGCCACCCAGCCGGAAAGACAGCTCTGCCTGTTCTGGTGCCTGTAATCGTGCCGGAAACTCGCGAATACGCTGGCTGCTTGGATCGGCCACGGTGAACAGTTTCACGGGGCGCGCTTCAGTTGCAGCGGGCGGCTGCTCGTCCGCGCAGCCACTGATGACGGCGAGGCAAAAGATAGCAAGCACGGTAATACGAGTGAGATGAGCGACGCGATCCATAGATGACCTATGTTGTTATGGCAGAAGACAGCAGCGCAGATTATAGATAAATCGGTAATAAATGGCAGAAATGCTGACCAAAATCGCCGATATGCTGAAAATACTGCTGACTTTTGGATTGTTGGCTATTGCTCGCTGCAGCAAAACAATATACATTTTTATATATTATATTATTAATAACTTGCTGGAGGTGTTCTGCCATGATTTTTCGCCAGTTGTTCGATGCGGCATCCTCAACCTACACCTATTTGCTCGGTGATACCTCCAGCGGAGAAGCGCTGTTGATAGATCCGGTTTTTGAGCAAGCCCAGCGCGATCTGTCGCTTCTTCGCGAACTGGGCCTGCAACTAAAATTGGTGGTCGACACCCACGCCCACGCTGACCACATCACCGCAGCCTGGCTACTCAAACAGAAAACCGGCTGTTTGATCGCATCGGCTGCGGTTATCAATGCAGAACATCTGGATATCCCCTTGCGTCACGGTCAGGCTTTCGGCGTGGCGGGAGTGAGCCTGGAAGCGCGTGCTACGCCCGGCCATACCGGTGGCTGCATGAGCTACGTGTTGGCCGATCAGTCGATGGTGTTCACCGGCGATGCGTTGCTGATTCGCGGTTGTGGGCGCAGCGATTTTCAGGAAGGTGACGCTGCAACGCTTTACCACTCGATAACCGAGCAGTTGTTCAGCCTGCCAGATGCTTGCGAGGTTTATCCCGCGCACGACTACAACGGCCGTACGCAGAGCAGTATTGGCGAAGAGCGGCAGTACAACGCCAGAGTCGGCGGCAGCGCTAACGAGGCGGATTTTGTAGGTTACATGCAAGCGATGAATCTGCCGCACCCCAAGAAAATCGATGAAGCTGTGCCAGCCAATTTGCGCAGTGGCCGCCCGGAAAACGGCAAGTTGCCGCCCGAACCAGACTGGGCAGACGATCTGCGCGTCACCTATGCTGGTGTGCCGGAGGTAGGCTCTGAGTGGCTACTCCAGCATGCAGCTCAAGTCACTTTGCTGGATGTGCGCCAGGCTGGCGAAGTGATTCCGGGTGAGCTGCCGGAGGTGCTTAAGCAGGCGCTGCAGATCCCCCTGGATCAACTGCGTCAGCGTGTCTGCGAAGTACCCAACGGGCAGCCAGTGGTTACCCTATGCCGTTCCGGTCGACGCTCGGCTATGGCTGTTGCGATACTGCGCGAACAAGGTATGGAGCAGGTTGCTAGTCTGCGTGGGGGGTTGCTGCCGCTGGGGCATGGCTAGCCGCGGCAGTGCATGCCTTCGTTTGTCGCACTACAATGGTGCAAGCGTGTGGCGACGATCACAGCAGCATTACCGTCAGTGCGCCGCATAACGGCGGTTAATTGCAGGTTCTCAGGGATGAGTAATTTATTTTTTCATTTCCTGAACAAATGGCCAGCTTTTTGCTGCAAGCTTTGCATCCGCCGTTCTCAACGCAAGCATGGCGGTCGCCGATAACTAGATTCCAGGAGAAGTATCCATGAGTTTGAAACGCACTCTCGCACTGGCAGCCGCTCTGGTGTTGCCCATGCAGGTAATGGCAGCGGAAGATCCATTGAAGGTGGGTTTTGTTTACGTTGGCCCTATTGGTGACCACGGTTGGAGCTATCAGCACGATCAGGGCCGCAAGGAGCTGGAAGCGCATTTTGGCGACAAGGTTCAGACCACCTACGTTGAAAACGTCAACGAAGGCGCTGATGCCGAGCGTACCATTCGCCGTCTGGCGCAGGCCGGTAACGACGTGATCTTCACCACCTCCTTCGGCTTCATGAACGCCACCGCGCGGGTAGCCGCTGATTACCCAGACAAGACCTTCATGCACGCTACTGGCTACAAGCAAGCGGACAACCTGGGCACCTATCTGTCGGTCACTTATGAAGGCCGTTATGTCACCGGTACTGCTGCTGGCATGGTGACCAAGAGCAACACTATCGGCTACATCGCTTCTTTCCCGATTCCAGAAGTGATCCGCGACATCAATGCGACGTTCATGGGCGCTCGTGCGGTCAATCCTGATGTTGAAATGAAGGTTATCTGGGTTAATACCTGGTTTGACCCCGCCAAGGAAGCTGACGCAGCCAACACCCTGATCGACCAGGGCGTGGATGTCATAGTGCAGCACACCGACAGCCCAGCACCTTTGCTGGCAGCGCAGAAACGCGGCGTATGGGGTGTGGGTCAGGCGTCAGATATGAGCCACTTTGCTCCTGAAGCGCACCTGTTGTCCGTGGTCAACGATTGGGGCCCTTACTACATCAAGAGTGTTCAGGACGTGATGGACGGCACTTGGAAGACTGGTGATTATTGGGGCGGCATCCATGACGGCGTGATCAAGATCGAAGCCATCAGCGAAAAGCTGACTGCTGAGCAGCGCAGCAAGGTTGACGCGATGATCGCATCTATCGATAGCGGTGAGTTCCACCCCTTCACTGGCCCGATCAAGGACCAGAGCGGTACCGTTCGTGTTGCTGACGGCGTGGAAATGACGCATGAGGAGTTGGCGGGTATGGATTGGTACGTTGAGGGTATGACGGCGACTATTCCGCAGTAAGCTTGATGTGCTCTTGCTGACAGCGCGCCCATCACGTGGCTATCAGTGGGATTCGTAGTTACTAAAAACCCGGACTTTGGTTCGGGTTTTTTATGGGCTACATCTAGATAATGATCGTTCCCATGCTCCGCGTGGGAAAGTGGCCTGACAGTCTGATCGTTCCCACGCTCCGCCGTGGGAATGCAGCCCCGGACGCTCTGCGTCCATCACGTGCACATGCTCAGCCACGCAGCAGATTGGCATCATCAGCCTTTCGCCTTGATGGCGAGTCAGGGGAAATGCATGGCCATTTCCCCCGACACCCCCTAGGCCACCCCAACTGCACGGCCCTTCGGGTTCGCTGCGTTGCTCGGTCTGGCGGGGATGCGCGCAAACTCGGCGCTACGCACCTTAGACACCGCGCACATCTTTTTCCCGCCAGCCCTGTGCTACTCGCCCGTGCAGACGGGGAATTGGGTTTCGTGCATTACTATGGGCATTTTCAAAGCGCAGCAAGCTGCGCTCGCGAACGTTATCAACATCAAATTCATGATTGGCAAACCTGTCGCGATGCCTTGCCTCTCGATAGTATCAGCGATTATCGGACGTTCACTTTTTATAAGCAGGTTATATGCAAGAGAGCTTTGTTCTGTACCTGCAGTATCTTGAAACCATCAAGGCCAAGTTGCCTTTGCAGGTTTTTGAGTTCGCGTCGAATGAAAACCGACATAATCTCGACAGCGCCCACTCGCTTCACGATGCCTGGTTAACGTCATTAACGGTCAAGGAAAACAGGCGTGCTCAAAGACCGTTTGAACCGAAACCCACCATTGAAATCGTTCTGCTCGGCCCGCTGCACGACAGGGAAATTGTGCTCTCATACGTGAATGTCTCCTCTTATCGAGTCGAAGGTGAGCCAAATTGCTTCAACGCAGCTGACACTCTTCACGGCGATGTTGATCGTCATGAGGTAAGAGTGTCCGAAGATGGCTTAATCGTTCACGAGATAAAATTCAGCTCCCGCTCAAGCATCATAATTACCTGCGATAATTTCGCCTGTACCGAGCGGGAATATTCATAACCAGCGACTGCTACTGATGACGTCTGAGCTTTTATCCGGTACGCAGTCACGCCAACATAATTGTTTTCATGCTCTCGCGTGGGAACGATCAAAGGGTTGGCAAAGACGTTTTGTGTTCGCAATATCGAAAGCACTTGTACATCGCCTAGCAAGCCAGGTTCTTTCTAATCTCTTTCATATTTGAAAACATGCCAAGCCCATATTTAGAAATATTCATCGTTTTGTGTACGGAGCTGATTGCAATTATTTGCGCGCTGGCATATTTCGGCGGCATCTGGGATCTCTATAAAGCTTGGGATTCGAGTGAATGGAAGGAAACCAAAGGTCGTATTTTGTACTTTGGAGTGACCACAAGTGACGAGGGTGACGGTCCGGCTACGTACCACACGACAATTGAATACAAGTACATCGTGGATGCTCAAATATACCGTTCGAGCGAGGTCGGTTTTCTCGGAATGCGGGCGGCAACGAAGCGAAATGCGGAGGCGCTCATAAAACATCTCAGAGAACCTGGAGACCTGTCAGTTTTCTATAACCCCAGAAAGCCGCAAGAATCAGTGTTATTGGCTGGGCTTAACAAGGGCCACATTCTTTCAGGTGCGTATGTTTCAGGGGTTACCTGTTGGATCCTGTACGCGCTGTTTCAGGTGTGGGTCAAAACTTGATCGTGCCCATGCTCCAGCGTGGACACGGTCATCGCCGTCCAGTTCGACATCCTGAGGAGCGAATATCATGGATCACGCACGGACCCCAAGTCCCCGTCTGCACGGGCGAGTAGCACAGAGCTGCCGGGGAAAAGGTGCGCGCGGTGTCTGAGCGAAGCGAGTTTGCGCGTGCCCCCGGCAGATCGAGCAACGCAGCGAACCCGCAGGGCCGTGCAGTTGGGGTGGCCTAGGGGGTGCAGGGGGAAATGGCCAAGCATTTCCCCCGCTCGCCATCAAGGCGAAAAGCTGACTTGAACCATCAGCACCGCTGCCGAATTTGGCCTCGTAAAGGCTTGGCCGATCGCGACAAGAGCGATCAACTCCGAATCAACTGCGCCACCGACTCCTGCACCCGAGCCGTCAACTCCGCCTCATCCAGCCCACAAATATCGCCATTCTCAATAGCTGGCCGGCCCTGAATAAAGCTGTACTTCACACTCACCGGCTCACCACACATCAGTGGCGCGGTCAGCGGGCTATGTACACCGGCGAATCGCGGCTGGTTGATGTCGTAGAGCACCAGATCGGCGGCCATACCTACGCTCAGCTCGCCCACATTATCCAGGCCCAGCAGCTTGGCACCGTTGCGGCTGCCCCAGCCCAGCACCTTTTCCAGCGTGGTCGCATCCGGGCCGTTGACGGCGCGGTGAATCAGCCATGCCATGTTCAGTTCCTGCAGCATCGAGCCGGATTCGGCCGAGGCGGAGCCATCCACGCCCAAGGTGATGGCCATACCGGCTTTCTCCATGGCGATGGCCGGGGCGATGCCGCTGCCAAGACGGCAGTTCGAGGTGGGGCAATGAGCGATGCCGGTGCCAGTGCTGGCGAGGCGGTCGATGATGTAGTCGTCGCAGTGCACCAAATGGGCATACCAGACGTCGTCGCCCAACCAACCGCAATCAGCGGCGTGGTCTACGGCGCGCTTGCCGTACTTCTTCAGCGAGGCAACTTCGTCAAAGCCAACTTCAAGCAGGTGCGAATGCATGCCTAGCTTGTGCTCGCGGGCGTAGTCTGCCTGTGCGCGCAGCCCGTCCGGCTCGCTGGAATGGATCAGGCTGGTCGGTGCGACCACCAGCTTGCGCATGGCGTCGCCACCGTCCTGATGGTAACGGGTGCGGCTGGCGTCCAGCCGTTCGATGATCTGGTCGATGGTTTCCGGGGTGATGCCGTGCTCGATCATGCCGTGGTGGCTGCCCACTTCGGTGGCGCTGCCCCGGCAGAGTACCAGGCGCATGCCCAGTTCGTCGGCCGCTTGCCACACGGCGTCTTCCAGCTCTGGGCTAGTGCTTGCGTGGTATAGGTAGTGGTGGTCCGCGCAGGTGGTGCCGCCGGAGCGCAGTAGCTCATACAGGCCCAGCCGGGCGGCGTGGTACATCAGCTCGGGAGTGACCTTAGGCCAGTAGCGATAGGGCACGGAACCCAGCCAGTCGTTCAGGTTCTGGTTTAACCCCTCCGGCACGCCCTTCATTATCGACTGGGCGAGATGGTGGTGGGTGTTTACCAGGCCAGGCCAGACCACACAGCCTGCGGCATCAATGATCTGCTCGGAATGGTCAGCAAGTGGCTGCAGATTGCGGCCCATCTCGGTGATCTTGCCAGCGCTGATGCGTATATCGCGCGCATCGCTCTGGGTTGGGGAAAAAATTGCGGTCGCGTTCTTGATCAGGTACGCCATATAACTGCTCCTCTAGCCAGCCAAAGAGCAATGTCCCGGAGCCTAGCCCCTGACCGCTTCTACTCTAGTGCACGTGCGGGTAAAAAACAGCCGGGTATAAGCCCAGCCAGTTGTTTGCTAGCAAGCTGGTGCAATTTTCTAACCAACCTGTCATTAGGCTACCAGCCCAGTAAATAGGCGCATGCTGCTGTTATGTGCAGTGATAGAAGAGCAAAAATGGTGCAAGTGGTCAGCTTTCTGTGCAAAGGCGGTGCAGTGCTTCCATGCGTCTTGTACGGAGTAGTTTGCGAGCAAGCCAGAGCAGCTATGGCCTTGGTATGAAAAACACGATTTGGCCCGATAACTGCTTGATAAAATCAGCCGCCGGATTATCATCGGCAATGTGAGTAGAAGCTGTCAGGGGGCATTACCCCAGGTCATTGCTCAGTTTACGGTCGGACGATGCGCGTTGCGCAGCGGACAAGCCGGACTGACAGGCCACAGCCTCCCTTCCGACATTGCCCCGCACGCCATTCTCCGTCCCTTGCGCCCACACGGGCACTACTCGGAGATTCAAGATGACAACTACCTCAACAACCCCTGAATACGGCCTTAAAGAACTGCAGCTGGAAACCACATTCGGCGGCATGGGCAAAGAAACTGCGCGCACTATTCCACTGATCGACCTCAGCGATTTTGAGAATCGCCGTGCAGAGATCACCGAGCAACTGTGGAAAGCCGCGACTGAAGTCGGCTTCTTCCAGTTGGTCAATCACGGTTTGGACGTCAAGCTGGTGCAGAGCGCCTTTGAGTTGTCCGAGGCCTTTTTCAGCCTGAGCCAGGAACAGAAAGCGGCCTTCCCGCTGAAAAAGGGTCTGAACACCGGTTGGGAATTTATGTCGCAAGTGCGGCCCTCCACGCGCACGGCCGATCAGAAGGAATCCTTCCAGATCACCCTGCCGCACATGGATGATCTTTGGCCGAACCAGACAGTGGTGCCGGAATTCCACCGCATCATGCTCGACTTCGAATACCGCGCCTGGCTGTTAGGCATGGACGTGCTGTCCTGCTTCGCCGAGCGCCTGGGCTTTGCGCGTAACTTCTTTACCGAAGCCCATGACCGTCGCCAGCCCGATTACCAAAGCACCCTGCGCTTGCTGCACTACCTGGCCATGCCCGAGGAAAATCAGGACGAAAGTCTCTGGCGCGCCGGCGCGCATACCGACTTTGACTGCCTAACCATGGTGTTCCAGAAGGAAGGTCAGGGCGGCCTGCAGGTCAGCCCCGGTAAAGATGCTGAGGGCGCTGGCGACAATCGCGAGTGGAGCAGTGTGGTGCCGCGTAACGACATCATCACCTGCAACATTGGCGACATGCTGATGCGCTGGAGTGACGATCAGCTCAAATCGACGCTGCATCGGGTGCGCATGCCCAAGCCGGGTGAGTATCGCGGTCCGCGTTACAGCATGGCGTTCTTTTGTCAGGCCAATAAGAACGTGATGATTGAGAGTCCGGCTGGTAAGTATCCGCCGATTTCAGCGGCTGATTATTTGTTGCAGCGGATCCAGGCGAATTTTGCTGAGGCTAAGAAGTAGGTTTTGAGCTTTGGCGTAAGGGCTGCTTCGGTAGCCCTTTTTTGTGGGTTGGGTTTGTGATGGACCGCTTTCAGAATGGCGTTTTAGGGAAGTTATGGTTTCTTCTTCCTCGCGCGCTTTTCGCCTTGCTGGCGAGTCCCCTTTCTTTGCTTGCCCAAAGAAACGGAACCCAAAGAAAGGGCACCCCCAGCCAAGCTGGCCTGCGGCTTCTCTGCGTTACTCGGTGTTGAGCGCGCCTGCGGAACTCGTCGCTATGCTCCTCAGACAGTCCTCGGCTTAATCGCTCAACCCCTGCGTTACTCGGCAGCTTGGAAGGGGGACGAAAGGCCGGAGCTCGGAGTCCTGTCGGGCTTGGTTGTTTGATCGAAACTTGAACATCAAAACCGAATGCTGCACGGCCTGAATAGTCCCATCTGAGCGGGCGAGTAGCGCAGAGCTGTTGGGGAAAAGGTCCTCGCGGTGTCTGAGGTGCGCAGCGCCGAGTTTGTGAGCGGCCGGCTAGGTGGGCCCCCGGCAGATCGAGCAACGCAGCGAACCCGAAGGGCCGCGCAGCTGGGTGCCCCCTTGGCTCGCCTAGAGGCGAGAGCGTAAGTCAGCCAAGCTCAGGGGCCAATCTCAAAACAGATAGCAAAAAATTGATCACTACAGCGCGCTGATCTGCATAAAAGCAGAAACCCCTGAACCTACCAAACATCCACTAACCAGGGTGATAGCTAAAAACCGCCATACCAACGCGACCTGATGCCTATCAGCCGCGCCGAGCAGTCTCAGCAACAAGCATATCCAGAATGCAAGAATGGCGAGTACTGCCAACAAAGCCACAGCCGGATTGTGAAAGCTCGCGAGCAGACCGCTAACCAGTAACCCCAATATGGGCCCAAGCACGCAGCTCCCATACCAGAAAAACTGAGCATAACTGAGTTGCCCATGAGCAAAATCGCTGATTAAAGCGGTGAAACGCTTAACAACAGAACGCCGGTCGGGTTGTTGCCAGGCGACCAGCTGTCTGCCCCAGTGGCGCAAGGGCAATACGGCAATCAGGCTGAAGCCGAGCGTGTCGAGTGGGCTGGCGTAAAATGCGTAAAAGGGCCGAATCAAAATACCGACAATAGCGGTTGGCCACTCGCCAACACTCAGCCTTATCGCCACGGAGAATACCCAGCTGTAAACCAGAGCCCAAGCCACCACCATGAGCGGTAATGTCCAAAGACTGGTGCGGCATAGGGCGTGTCGTAGCATCACGAAAGTGATAACGAAGCTGATTATGGGCGTTACTAGGAATTGAAGTTGAACAGTAGTGGACGCAGTCCCTGCTGCATCGGTTAGCGTATTGGCATTAGCCAACTCAAGGTACAGCCTTTCAATGGCTCCTATGGCTAGGCCCAAGGCAACCACCCAAATCAATTTAACCAGGGCTGCTTTGCGATATGTTGGCTGGGTCGCGATAGCGAGTTCGACGCTAGCAAGTGCCAAGGCTCCCATGCCTAATAGCACCGCTGCGGGTGTCTCTAACCAACGGAGCTGACTATCGTAGGGGCTTGAGCTTGCGATCAACAAAAAACAGCAGCCAAACACCAGCAACTGAACGGCGAGCGATCGGGCAATAATCCATGCTAATGATGCGGGCTCTCGCTTATCTAGCTCAGAAGCCAACTGCGGTTGCGTGTCTGTTATGTCCATCAGTACCTATCCCTACCCATAAAAGTCGGCGGGGACTATACATTTGAAAGACGCGTGCGTCATGCCGGTCTAATCGTGACCTCGATTGCTTCATGTTGAAAGCATAGGGTCAGGGTGAATGGCGTATCACCCTGTCCTGTACGCGAAAGCAGCGGGGTAACCGAACGCAGGTTTAGCGCTGCATTGCTCCCGCCAACCCCCGCGTTAACTCCAACGCCGCCGCCTCACCCCCGTTAAACATCGCCTCAACCAAAGCCGACCCCACCACAACACCAGTAGCAGTTCGCGCAAAAGCCGCCGCCTGAGCGGGCGTACGAACCCCGAACCCTACGCAGATGGGCAAGTCGCTCTGTTTGCGTATGTCGCTCAGCGCCGCATCTACTACGGCATTGTCTGCCTGCCCTACCCCAGTTACGCCATTCAGCGAAACGTAATAAAGAAAGCCACTGGCATTGGCGAGCACGCGTGGCAGGCGTTTGGCATCGGTGGTTGGGCTGGCCATGCGAATCATATCCAAGCCCAGGTCCCGTGCCATGGGGCCCAGCTCGTTATCGTGCTCAGCCGGCAAATCAACAATCAGCAGGCCATCTACGCCAGCGGCGTGGGCATCGTTTAAAAAGGCTTCGGCGCCGTAACGGTGGATCGGGTTGTAGTACCCCATCAATACCAGCGGCGTGGTTTGATCCTTTGCGCGGAATGCGCGCACCATTTCCAGCGTCTTGCGCTGGGTTTGGCCAGCATCCAAGGCGCGTACGGCAGCAGCCTGAATGGTTGGGCCGTCGGCCATGGGATCGCTAAAAGGCATACCCAGTTCGATGATGTCGGCACCGGCGCCGGGCAAATTTTGCAGTAGCGACAAGCTGGCGTCATACCCGGGATCGCCAGCACAAATGTAGGTTACTAGCGCGGCCCGATTCTGCTCAGCGCAGTCGGCAAAGCGTTGTTGCAGACGATTGCTCATGCTTGTTCCTCCATCAGGCGCAGTACGGTGGGCATATCTTTGTCGCCGCGTCCGGACAGGCAAACCACCATCAAGTGATCGCTAGGCAGGGTGGGTGCGCGGCGGGCCACTTCGGCCAACGCGTGGGCGGTTTCCAGCGCGGGAATAATACCTTCCATGCGGCAGCAATTGTGGAAGGCGTCCAGTGCTTGCTGGTCTGTCACCGCGACATATTCGACGCGACCTTCCTCATGCAACCAAGCGTGTTCGGGGCCAATGCCCGGATAGTCGAGCCCGGCGGAGACCGAGTGCGCGTCATCGATTTGGCCGTCTTCGTCCTGCAGCAGGTAAGTACGGTTGCCGTGTAGTACACCCGGTACACCCCCCTTGAGGCTGGCAGCATGCTTGCCGGAGTCCAGCCCGTGGCCGGCGGCTTCAACGCCGATCATCTGTACTTCCGGGTAGTCAAGAAAGTGGTGGAACAGCCCCATGGCGTTAGAACCGCCGCCGATGCAAGCGACCAGGCTATCGGGTAGACGACCTTCGCGCTCCAGCATTTGGCTGTGGGTTTCGCGGCCAATGATCGACTGAAAGTCGCGTACCAGCGTGGGATAAGGATGCGGGCCAGCGACGGTGCCGATCATGTAAAAGGTATTGTCGACGTTGGTTACCCAGTCGCGCAGGGCTTCATTCATCGCGTCTTTCAGCGTGCCTTTGCCGGAGGTAACCGGGATGATTTTAGCGCCCATCAAACGCATGCGCGCCACGTTGTCGCGCTGACGCTCAATATCGGTCGCGCCCATGTAGACCACGCATTCCAGTCCGAAACGCGCACACACGGTAGCCGTGGCCACGCCGTGCATACCGGCGCCGGTTTCAGCGATGATGCGCGTCTTACCCATGCGTCGGGCCAGCAGAACTTGGCCGATGCAGTTATTGATCTTGTGTGCGCCGGTGTGATTAAGCTCTTCGCGCTTGAAGAATATCTTGGCGCCACCGTATTGCTCGGTCAGGCGTTCGGCAAAGTACAGCGGGCTGGGGCGGCCAACGAACTCGGCGTTGAAGCGGTCCAGCTCAGCGATAAAGTTCGGCTCGCTGCGAGCGTCGTTGTAAGCCTGCTCCAGTTCAAGAATCAGTGGCATCAGGGTTTCGGCGACAAAGCGGCCGCCAAACTGACCAAACTGGCCCAGTGCATCCGCATCGCGGCGGTAGTTTTGGTTGGCAGATGACATAGGTGTTCCTCTAAATTGATGCGCCAAGCCTAGGGCAGACAGCGACCAGAAAAAACCGATATGATGGCGCAAACCTGTGAGAAAAAGTGACATATCCCATGGCCAGAGACTTACCCTCGCTGAATGCTCTTAAAGCCTTTGAAGTCGCCGCACGGCTGGAAAGCGTGAGCCAGGCAGCCGATGAGCTGCATGTCACGCACGGCGCAGTCAGCCGCCAGATACGTCAGCTTGAGGATGAATTGGGCGTTGCCCTGTTCGACAAGGTAGGGCGGGGTATTCAAGCTACCGCCGCCGGGCGACAGCTGCGCGATGCCTGTCGTGATGCCTTTAGTGGGTTGCGTGAGGTCTGCGCCGATATCCGGCAGGCGCAGCAGCAGGCGCCCTTTCTGCTAGCCTGCCCCGGTAGCCTGCTGGCGCGCTGGTTTATCCCACGACTCGACCGGCTGAACGCCGAACTGCCCGAGCTGAACCTGCACCTATCGGCCAGCGAAGGTGAGCTTGATCCGCGCCGCGCAGGGGTTAGCGCTACGCTGTTGTTCGCCGCCCCGCCCTGGCCGGCGGATATGCAGGTTTACCCGCTCAGGCAGGAACGCATCGGCCCGGTGTTCAGCCCGCGCTATGCCGGCGCAGCACGGTTACAGGAGCAGCCGGCGAAAGCCCTGCTGAACGAAAGCCTGCTACATACCCAGTCGCGCGCGCAGGCCTGGAGCGATTGGGCACGACTACAGCAACTTGATCCTGCGCAGCTCAAACAGGGGCAGGGTTTTGAGCATTTGTATTACCTGCTCGAAGCGGCGCTGTCGGGTCTGGGCGTGGCCATAGCGCCGCAGCTGCTGGTGGCGGATGACTTGGCGACCGGCCGCTTGCTGGCCCCTTGGGGCTTTGTTGAAACCCAGCACCAGTTAGGCCTGTGGGTGCCGGCGCGGCAGCCGCAAGCCGCAGCGCAGCAACTCGCCGATTGGTTAACGACGCAGATGCAGGAGCCGTCAGCATGAGATGCATTGGCCTGTTGCTACTGGTTTTATTGGTGTCGGGCTGTAGCTCACTGTCTTATTTGCATCACAGCTGGCAAGGGCAGCGCGACTTATTGTCCCGCGCCGAACCGCTTGAGCAGGTATTACAGGACCCAGCCACCGATCCGCAATTGGCCGAACGGTTGCGTCACGCACAACAGATTAGAGCCTACGCCAGTGCGCATCTGCAGTTGCCAGACAACGCTAGCTACACCCGCTATGCCGAGTTACCTCGCCCCTATGCGCTATGGAATTTGTTCGTCGCGGCGCCTTTATCCATGGACGCTGTTGCGCACTGTTATCCGTTCTTCGGCTGCATCGCCTACAAGGGCTACTTCGATCAAGCCACTGCCGAAGCCGCAGCAACGCATTGGCGTGAGCAGGGCATGGAGGTTTATGTCGCCGGTATTCCAGCCTATTCGACCCTTGGTTGGTACGACGATCCGCTGCTCAGCTCCATGCTGCATTGGGATGACGACTACCTCGCCGAATTGCTCTTTCACGAGTTGGCGCATCAACAGTTTTATGTGAAGGACGACACTGCATTCAACGAGTCCTTTGCCAGCTTTGTAGGTCAGCAAGGCCTGCGCGAATGGCGCGCGCAACAGGGCCTGGATGCGCTTGAAGGTGACCCGCGTGAGCTTGAGCGTGAGTTCATACAATTGCTGCTGCAGGCCCGCGAGCAACTGGTGGCGCTGTATGCCAGCGAATCCAGCGATGCCGATAAATTAACCGCCAAGGCTGCGGTTTTTAGCACACTCAGGGCAGACTACCAGCACTGGCGAGACGCGCACTGGGAGGGCACCGGGCCTTACGATCATTGGCTTGCCGGCGAGCTGAACAACGCCCGTTTGTTGCCGTTTGGACTTTACGATCATTGGATTCCAGTGTTCGGCTTGCTTTACGCCCGTAGCAGCAGTTGGCCAGACTTCTACCAGCGCGTTGAAACCCTGGGCGAGCTACCGGATGCAGAGCGCGCGGCGGCGCTGGAACGACTGCTAGAGGCCGCAGGAAAGCAGGTTTCAGTGCCTAAAGCGGATTGATAATAATTGCTATTTCGGGTAAATTGCGGCCATTGATTTCTCCCCTTTTTGCCCCGGAGCCCGCATGTTTCAACTGGAGTCCGTGACCTTTGCTGTTCCCGAACGGACGCTGTTGCAGCCGCTGAATTTAACCCTGCCACCCGGCGAGATGATTGGCCTGATTGGCCACAACGGTTCAGGCAAATCTACCTTGATCAAGCTGCTCGCCCGTCAGCAGACCGCCACCGCAGGCAGCATCCTGCTTGATGAGCGGCCGCTGCACGCCTGGGGCGAGCGCGAATTTGCCCGCCAAGTCGCCTATCTACCGCAGCAGTTGCCCGCCGCCGAAAGCCTGACCGTGCGTGAGTTGGTCGCTTTTGGCCGCTACCCTTGGCATGGCCTGCTGGGCCGCTTCAGTGTGGATGATGAGCAGGAAGTAGCGCGGGCCATGGAGCTGACCGACGTTACCCGCTTCGCCGATAATCTGGTCGATACCCTCTCCGGCGGCGAGCGCCAGCGCGTTTGGCTGGCCATGTTGCTGGCCCAGCACACGCGCTACCTGCTGTTGGATGAACCGACCTCCGCGCTGGATATTGCCCATCAGGTCGAGGTGCTGGCGCTGGTGCACCGGCTCAGCCGCGAGCTGGATCTAGGTGTGATCGTGGTACTGCACGACATCAACATGGCGGCGCGTTATTGCGATCATTTGGTAGCCCTGCATTCGGGCCAGCTGCTGATGCAGGGCAGCCCCTCAGAGTTGATGAACGATGCGTGTTTGGAGGCTATCTACGGCTTGCCGATGACCGTCATCCCGCATCCCGACCAGCAGTCCAGCATCGCGGTTGCTCGCGCGTGAGGCGACACTGGTTACGCATCTTTGCGGGCTTGCTGTTGTGGTTGCCGCTGACCCTGCACGCCGCTAGCGAGGCGCCTTATTCACGTATCGTTACGCTTGATTGGGGCTTGGCGGAAACTCTGATCGGCATTGGCGTAACGCCACTGGCCGTCGCGGATCTGACCAACTATCGACGCTGGGTCGGCGAACCGCAGATGCCGCCACAGGTGCACAACCTGGGCTTGCGCAGCGAGCCTAATCTGGAGCTGCTCACGCAACTCAAGCCAGACCTGATTTTGATTACGCCGCAGTTTGAGGCGGCCCGGCCGCTGTTGGAGCGTATCGCACCGGTCAAAAGTTTGGCCATTTACCGGCCGGACAGCGATCCGTTGCAAACCGCCGAAGAAATTACCCGCGAACTGGCGGAGCTGACCGGGCACCAGCCGCAAGCGCAGCAATTGGTCGATGATTTTGAGCGCCAGCTTGCACGGTTGCGCGGCAAGCTGGCGGGTCAATCGCTGCCGCCCTTCTATCTCGTCAGCTTTATCGATGAGCGCCACGTGCGGGTGTATGGCGAGCACAACCTGTTCAGTGCCGTGCTCGCGCGGCTGGGCCAAGAGAATGCCTGGCACGCCGGGGATAACTATTGGGGTTATGCCCAGGCTGGTGTTGAGCAGCTGGCGGATAATCCAGACGCTGCGCTGATCTACTTTGCGCCGCTGCCGTTGAATACGGAGCAGCAACTCGCGGGCAGCAAGCTGTGGCAGCAGATGCCCTTTGTGCAGCAAGGGCGTGTCTATGCGTTTCCCCCAACCTGGCAATTAGGCGGTTTGTTGGCCGCGCAACGGTTCATGGGGTTGTTCGAGGAGGCATTGAGCGATGAATAGCGCCGCATTGCAGCCACCTTCTCGCCTCTGGCTCGCGGCGCTCTTGTTGCTGTGTATCGGCGCCGCGCTGTTCAGCCTGCATCAGCAGATGCCTTTGGCCCAATGGGGCGCGCTGATCTGGCAGCCGGAGCTGAACAATCTGGATCAGCTCTTGGTGTACTACAGCTGGTTGCCGCGTCTGTGCATGGCTGTGCTGTGTGGCGGTGCACTGGGGTTGGCTGGGGTATTGATGCAGCAGGTGTTGCGTAACCCGCTGGCCTCGCCTACGACGCTTGGCGTAGCGAACGGCGCGCAACTGGCATTGGCGCTGGCGACCCTGTATGCACCGACGTTGCTGGTGGCCCGCGAGTGGCTTGCGTTACTCGGCGGCGGGCTAGCCACCCTGCTGGTGTTTGCCTTGGCGCGGCGTCGAGGCTTGTCACCGCTTACGCTGATTCTGGCGGGTTTGGTGGTCAGTCTGCTGCTGGGCGCCGTCAACGTCATGCTGATGTTGCTGCAACCGCAAGGGCTGGCCGCCCTGTTCATCTGGAGCGCCGGCTCGCTCAGCCAGAATAACTGGGATGGCGTGCTCTTTTTACTGCCCCGGCTGGCCGCTGCCTTGCTGCTGATCGGTTGGCTGGTGCGGCCGCTGCGGTTGCTGGAACTGGACGACAGCGGTGCGCGCAGTCTGGGTGTGTCCTTGGCCAAGTTGCGATTGCTGGGCTTGGCCGTGGCGGTATTCATGACCGCCTGTGTGGTCAGCAGCGTTGGCGTGATCGGCTTTATTGGTCTGGCAGCACCGGCGATTGCGCGCTTGTTGGGCGCGCGTACCCTGCAACAACGCTTGCTGTGGGCACCCTTGCTCGGCGCCGCCCTGTTGTTGCTGACCGATTTCGGAGTGCAATATTTTGCCGGTAACAGCAGCGTGTTACTGCCTACCGGCGGAGTGACGGCGCTGCTCGGCGCACCTCTTCTGCTCTGGTTGATCCCGCGTCTGCGTTTGCCGGCGGGGCGGCCCCAGTTGCAGCCCGCGACGCAGCTGCCAAGGTTGCAGCGCGAGCAACCGCTGTTGCTGCTTATGGCGTTGCTGCTGCTTGGCGCGGCGGCGCTGGCGCTCTTGTTTGGGTTGGGGCCGCAGGGTTGGAGTTGGGTACTTGATCCCCAGGTTTTGCAATGGCGCATCCCGCGCATACTCGGCGCCGCTGGCGCAGGCCTGATGCTGGGTTTGGCGGGTAGCCTGCTACAAAGGCTGACCGGCAACCCCATGGCCAGCCCAGAGCTAATGGGCATTAGCGCCGGCGCAGCCATGGGCTTGATGCTGCTGTTGTTCATCTGGATAGGTGCACCGCTCTGGGCGCGCCTGGGTATGGGCTTTCTCGGCGCGCTCATAACCCTGCTGATCATCATCAGTTTTGCACGCCGCCACGCCTATTCACCCGATCGCTTGTTGCTGGTCGGCATCGCCATTGCGGCCCTGTTTGATGCGGTGAAAATGCTGGTGTTGTCGCTCAATGATCCGCGCGGCCAGAGCGTACTTAGTTGGCTATCGGGCTCGACCTACTTTGTTGAGCTGCCGACGGCCTTGATGGCGATAGCCTGCGGGGTAGCACTCTTGCTGCTTTGTCTACCACTGGCACGCTGGCTGACCCTCTTGCCGTTAGGTGAAAGCACACCCCGTAGCCTGGGTGTACCGATGCGCGCGGCGCGCTTGAGCATCATGCTAGCGGCAGCAATGCTCACCGCCGCAGCGACCTTGCTGGTCGGTCCGCTAAGCTTCGTCGGCCTAATGGCACCGCACATGGCGCGCATGCTGGGCTTTCATCACGCCCGCGGGCAACTGCTCGCCTCAGCGCTGATCGGCGCTTTGCTTATGGTTATAGCGGACTGGTTGGGTCGTAATATTCTGTTCCCGGATCAGTTGCCAGCTGGGTTGCTCGCGGCGCTGGTGGGTGGGGTTTATCTGATATGGGGGTTGGGGCGCAGGCGCTGAGTGTTGTGGGTGAAAGCTGCTGCCACGAAAGGCTGTCCCACACGCACAACCAAGATTTGCTTTTGCCTTACATACGACTAAACAACTGCACGGCCCCTTGGCTCGCCTAGTGGCGAAAACGGAAATGAGCTAACCACAGAGTTAGCGTGGCAGCTCGCCGTTGGTGGTTGATCGATGCTGCAGCATGAGAACGCACTACGGCGTGGATCGCGCTGATCTGCTTTTCGCCCCGATGGCGAGTCAGGGGAAATGCTTGGCCATTTCCCCCGACACCCCCTAGGCCACCCCAACTGCGCGGCCTTTCGGGTTCGCTGCGTTGCTCGATCTGTCAGGGCCCTGCGGAACTCGCTTCGCTCAGGCTAGGCGCCCCCAACATTCCTCGGGCTTATTCCCGCCAGCCCTGCGCTACTCGCCCGCGCAGACGGGGATTTTCAGTCCGTGCATTGGGTGGGCATCTGTAATACAACGCCGCAAACCCGCGCGGAATCGGGCTTCTACAACCCCTGACAAAACGCTGCCATCTCCCCCGCCAACTGCCGCAGAGCTGGATTCAACCGCCGCCGGTTGATCACCAACAACATCAACGGCGATGGCTCGCCGGTCACCTTGGGTAGTAGCCGTACTAACTCGCCGCTAGCCAGATGCTGCGCAATATCCAGATAGGATTTATAGGCGATGCCCTGCCCGCGCAAGGCCCAGCGGCGCACGGTATCGCCGTCGTCGCTACTCCGATCACCGCTCATGCGCAGGCTAATCGGCTCGGGCGCTTCAAATCGCCAGCGGTCGTGCAGGCTCTCACCCAGGCGAAAACACAGGCAGTTGTGCTGACTCAGTTCCTGAACGGACTGTGGCTCGCCGTAGCGGCTAAGGTACTCAGGCGAAGCGCAGAGCACGCGGCGGTTGTCGGGTGCCAAGGGCAGGGCAACGAAGCTGGAGTCCTCGGGTATGCCGTAGCGTACGGCCAGGTCGATGGGCTGTTGATATAGGTCGGCGACGCGGTCGCTCACCTGCAGTTCCACGCGAATACCGGGCTGGCGGGCCAGGTAGTCTTCCAGCCAGTCGAGCAGATGGCTACGCGCCAGGTTCGAGGGCAGCGTCAGGCGCAGGGTGCCGGTCAGGGTATTGGCGTCGGCTTCCAGCGCCTGCTCGGCATCGCGCAATGCTTGAAAGGCGGCGCGTGCGTGCGGCAAGTAGCGCTCCCCGGCCTCGCTCAGCCGTAAGCTTCGCGTGGTGCGCTCAAATAAACGCACCCCCAGCTGCTCCTCCAAGCGCTTGATACTGGCGCTAGCCACAGCGGGAGCTAGATTTAACTGACGGGCAGCGGCCGAGAAGCTGCCACACTCTAGGGTATGCAGGAAAACACCCAGATCGTCGATACGTTGTATTTTCATGATTTACAATAAAGTGATTCGCTATTAGGCATATTTTTCTTTATGAGCAATCAAGTCAAGCTGTCTGCATGAGTTGTTACCCCATCTAAATCACCGGAGCACAAACATGAAAGCAGTTGCCTATACCCAAGCTGGCGCCCTTGACCGCGCCGACGCCTTGATCGACATCGAGTTGGATAAGCCCACTCCAGGCCCGCAGGATCTGCTGGTTAAGGTCGCGGCTATTTCAGTTAACCCGGTGGATGCCAAGATCCGTAGCAAGCGCCCGGCCACGGTCGATGAGCCGCAGGTGATTGGTTGGGATGCGGTCGGTGAGGTGGCTGCGGTGGGCGCCAAGGTGCAGAATTTCGCGGTCGGTGATCGGGTGTTCTACGCCGGCGCCCTCGACCGTCCCGGCAGCAACGGCGAGTACCAACTGGTGGACGCACGCATCGTCGGCCACGCCCCGGAATCACTAAGCAACGCCGAAGCGGCCGCATTGCCGTTGACTGCTATTACCGCCTGGGAACTACTGTTTGACCGTCTCGGCGTGGCCGAGGGTGGCGGTGCCGGGCAAACCTTGCTGGTGATCGGTGCCGCCGGTGGCGTGGGCTCGATTCTGGTTCAACTGGCACGCAATCTCACCGAGCTGACCGTAGTAGGTACAGCAGCCCGCGAAGAAAGCGCCGAGTGGGCCAAAGAGCTGGGCGCGCATCATGTGATTGATCACAGCAAGCCAATGCTGGCGCAGTTGCAGGCGCTGGGCATTGAAAGTGTCGAGTTGATTGCCTCGCTGACGCACACCAAAGACCACTACGCGCAGTACATCGAGTGCATCGCGCCCCAGGGCAAACTGGGTGTGATTGATGACTTTGACAGCATTGATATCACGCAACTGAAGAGCAAGAGCGCGTCCTTCCATTGGGAGTTCATGTTTGCCCGCAGCTTGTATCAGACTGCTGATATGGCCGAGCAGGGTGTGCTGCTCAATCGGGTTGCCGAGTTGCTCGACGCCAGTGCGTTGCGTACCACCTTGGGTGAGCATTATGGGGTGATCAATGCGGCTAATTTGATGCGGGCGCATGCTTTGCTGGAGAGCGGTAAGTCACGCGGCAAGCTGGTGCTTGAGGGCTTCTAACTCGGACCTGATCGTTCCCATGCTCCAGCGTGGGAATGCGTCGTTAGGCGCTCCGCGTCGATATTCTGCTTACGCTCAATCGCGCAGTAGGCTGATCTGATCCGCTTTTCGCCCTGATGGCGAGTCAGGGGAAATGCTTGGCCATTTCCCCCGACACCCCCTAGGCCACCCCAACTGCGCGGCCCTTCGGGTTCGCTGCGTTGCTCGATCCATCGGGCCGCTGCGGAACTCGTCGCTGCGCTCCTCAGACAGTCCTCGCTCTACTCCCGATGGCTCTGCGCTACTCGCCCGCGCAGACGGGGACTTGGGGTCCGTGCAGTGGCCATCTTTTCTGATCGTTCCCACGCTCTGCGTGGGAATGCATCCCCGGACGCTCCGCGTCCATACACGCTGCCCGCTTGCGCCCATCCCGCCCGACTGCTAGCCTTCCCAACGTTATATCCATACTTTGCATGAGTCGCATGATGAACCACTCCTTGAGCATCGCTGTTGCTGTTGCCTGCGCCCCTCCCGGCGTCGGACACGCGTGCTCGCAGGCTGTGGTTCTGTCACCGCCAGCCGCCCCTCCTCGGGTAGCCGGTGTCGTTGCTGCAGCGCCGCCTCGCGCGCTCTGAAACACCAAAACATCCTTTTTTTGTTCTTCGGCGGATAGCGCTTTTTAGCGCGTATTGACGCTGCAGATCTGTGTTTTGACAGGTGATTGTCATGCTATTCAAACAACTGAACTGGGCCGCCATCAGCCCGACCGTGCTCTTTGTGCTGCTCTGGAGTGCGGGTGCGATCTTCTCTAAATGGGGGCTGGAACACGCCTCTGCCTTTGCTTTTCTGCTGCTGCGCTTTGCCCTGGCTTGCGTTGCTCTGGGGCTGCTGGCGCTTACTCGCCGCCGCTGGTTACCGCAGCCGGGCAGCTTCCGCCAGGTAGCGCTGGTGGGGCTGCTGATGACCGGCGGTTACACCATCTTCTACCTGCTCTCGCTCGACGCCGGGCTAACCCCGGGTGTGCTGGCGACCGTGCTTGGGGTGCAACCCATCCTGACGTTGATGCTGCTGGAGCGGCGCGCGAGCGTGTTGCGTGTGGCTGGGCTGTTGCTGGCGTTGGGCGGTCTGACGCTGGTGGTGCTCGATAGTCTGCTGGCGGCGCGCTTCTCGATGCTGGGCATTAGTCTGTCGTTGGCGGCGCTCTTGTGTATCACGGTGGGCTCGATCGTCCAGAAGGGTATTCAGCAGTCGCCCATGGATGTGCTGCCGTTGCAGTACGCCGTGGGTTTGTTGATGTGCGCGCTAGTGGCGCCCTTTCAGCCGTTCGAGGTGGAGTGGTCTGTTGGCTTTGTTGTGCCGCTGCTTTACATGGGCGTGTTGATTTCGGTGGGTGCGACCTTGCTGCTGTATCGGCTGATTCGGATGGGCAATTTGGTTAACGTGACCAGTTTGTTTTATTTGATGCCGGGTACTACGGCGTTGTTGGATTATCTGTTTTTGGGTAATCGGATGGCGGTTGGGAGTTTGGTGGGGATGGGGTTGATTGTGGTGGGGTTGGTGTTGGTGTTTCGGCAGAAGGCGTGAGCCTTCCTCTGATCGTTCCCATGCTCCGCGTGGGAATGCAGCCCGGGACGCTCTGCGTCCATACCCACTCTCTGGAACGTCAGAACCTGATCGTTCCCATGCTCCTGCGTGGGAACGTACGCCGCAGTTGATTGCTGTGATCTGTATTTCGCCTTGATGGCGAGTCAGGGGAAATGCTTGGCCATTTCCCCCGACACCCCCTAGGCCACCCCAACTGCACGGCCCTTCGGGTTCGCTGTGTTGCTCGGTCTGGCGGGGGCACTCGCAAACTCGCTTCGCTCAGACATCGCGAGCACCTTTTCCCGCCAGCCCTGTGCTACTCGCCCGTGCAGACGGGGCTTGAGGGGTCGCGCAGTGGAAATTTATCGGCAATACGTGCCTGTGTGCGAATTCATTACCCAAAATAAAATTCAAGCTTGGCAAAGACCTATTGTAGTAGCACTATAAATAAGTGCCTTATATAGCAGCCTAATATCGGAGGTATGGCTGCTGATTATAGCTTGCACGCCTTCAGCTCAGCATTAACCGCCCAAAAGGAAGATTGGTGTGATATTAAAAAGTCGGGATATAGAAATAGCTGAAAACGAGCCTTTTCGAAATGACGCGCTGAATCGAAAAGAGAGCGGAGAGGTACTGACCCAGTTCGTTTTATCCGCAAATTCCTCGCTTGTGATTTGCCTTGATGCCCCATGGGGACAAGGGAAAACCACTTTTCTTAAGATGTGGGAGCAAGATTTAAAAAATCATGATTTTCCAACTATTTATTTTAATGCTTGGGAAAGCGACTTCTCTGATGACGCGCTCGTATGCCTTATCGGGGAGATAAGTGCATCGATAGAAGAGTTATCAAAAACAGGAAACGAATCAAAAGCCATAGAGTACTTAAGCAAAACAAAAGATATAGGTGTATCCCTCATAAAACGCTCCATTCCAGCCGCCGCGAAGATCGCAACTGCTGGGATTCTCGACTTAGATAAGTTGACTGAGCAATCTCTTGGTGGTCTAGCGGAAACACTTGCAAAAGAACAGCTTGAAAAGTATGAGACTTCCAAAAAATCCATAAAGTCCTTTAGAGAGACAATCAGCAAATTGGCTGGTAGCGTAACCGATCCGGAAAACCCAAAACCATTGATATTTATCATCGATGAGCTTGATCGTTGCCGACCAAATTATGCTATTGAAATTTTAGAAAAAGCAAAGCACCTCTTTAATGTTGACAATATTGTATTTGTTCTAGGAGCGGACAAAGAGCAATTGGGATCATCTATTAAAGCCATATACGGAGAAGGTCTAAATGTAAATGGTTACTTGCGCAGATTTATGGATTTTGACTATATACTACCTTCACCAGAGAAAGGGGTTTTTGTTAAGTCTTTATTTAAAAAATACGGATTTAACGATTATTTTCAAAAAAAGAATAGCGGAAGCCTAAAATATGAAGGCGAGCAGTGTTTGAAAATGTTTTCCGAACTTTTTGGGTTGTATAGGTTAACTCTGCGAGATCAGGAGCAATGCTGCTCTCTTCTTAGCGTTTCCATAAAAACAACTCCTGTCGATCAAAATCTATTTCCACTTTTTTTGTGTTTTTTGATTGTGCTAAAAATCAAAGATCCTGAAGTTTACAAAAAGTTAGTACATGACGAGATGAGTGTTAGTGAATTGCTAAGTTTTTTTGGTGAGAGATCTGGAGCTTCTGATTTGCTATCAACAAATTATGGTACCGCATTGGAAGCTTACATAATGACGTGCAAATCATACCGGTACGAGGACGAAGAGATTCAGAAAAAATATGCAAGCATTACAAACTCATCAACCTCAAGTGACGAAGATAAATATCGAGCCAATAGGATTTTAGATATAGTAAAAGAATTTAATTGGAATGGAGGCGTTGGGATTTTGGGGTACCTTCTTAAAAAAATCGAAATAGCTTCTCGATTTGAATCCTGAGCGGTTAAAGAGGTGCAACTCAGAACACTTCCGACTTCTACTGTTTTCGGCACTATATACAGGCGTTATATGAAAAATAGGCTTGAGAGGGTTTTCCTCGAAATAAAGGAAAGATCTGATACGCTCAGGGTTATTGGAGCTATTTTTTTTGCACTTACACTCATTACTGCTGTATTTTGGCTGTCAGGAAAAGATGCTGAGCCAATTGCATTTACTTTAAGCTTAATCTCCTCGATTTTTTTCGGATTACCCTACGCAGCCGAAGTGCTTTATCCAAATAGAAAAGCTGTCCAATATATGTCCTACGATGAAATTTTAGGCTTCATAAAAAGCACAAGTCCAAAGGCTGACTGGGAAGGCGTTTCAAAAAAATGGTCATCCGAACGATTTCTTAAAGAAGACCCACGTTTGCGAATGCTTATGAGGTATGACGAGGAAGGAGTTCAAAATCCCGACTACATAGAAAAGTGGGCTAAGAACTGGCTGCACCCCAAAGCGACTGGCTATTGGTGCGACATATATTACGACCGAAATTTGATAGAAAGAATCGTGCTTGTAAGCGTAGATGGTGGAGCATGTTTTCTGCCTGCGCCCATTTGCAATTCAAATATAGTTAAAGAAGTCGACTACTTTTGTGCTTCGAATTTTGATACTGCGGAGAAATTTAATAGCTATTTTTCTAAGACAGGCTTCATGCGTGAAAATGAAAATGCGAAATTGGGGTCAGATGAACATTAATTGCGCAAAAATTTTCATCTAACTCTTGTTGTACACCAGTTTTACTCACTGCAGATCACACTTCCCGCTTCCCGCTTCCCGCTTCCCGCTTCCCGCTTGACGCCCTACGCTTACCGGCTTACCGGCTTACCTTTACGTTAACGTAAAGCAGTCACCAAAGACGACCCATGACCCAGACCTACAGCATTTCTGACTTGGCCCGCGAGCTGGACATCACTACGCGGGCTATTCGTTTTTATGAGGAGCAGGACATGCTCTGCCCTGAGCGGCGGGGGTTGGAGCGGGTTTATTGCGCTAAGGACAAGGTGACGCTGAAGCTGATTTTGCGTGGTAAGCGCATTGGCTTTTCGTTGGCTGAGTGCAAGGAGTTGATCGAACTGTACGATCCTGGCCACGGCAATCGCAAGCAGCTGGAAACCTTTATGCAGAAGATCGCTGAGCGGCGTACGCAGTTGGCGCAGCAGTTGCTCGATATTGAACAGATGCAAATTGAATTGGATACCGCCGAGGAGCGGTGCCGCGCGGCGTTGGCGCAGACAGCAACTAATTAACAGGTTGTTGAAAGCGTAGGCGAGGCAGGCAGCGCAAGGCAAAAGTAGGCGAAAAAGCGGTCGGAGTCGCGCTCGACTTTACGTGCTGTAAATGAGCACTTTGAGCCTGCTTTTAACGCCGCGATGGCAACGCAGGTAGTTTTCAGCAGCCTGTTACCAACGAACAACAAAAATAAACAGCAGGTGGAATCATGCATTATCCGTCGCTTAACTTCGGTCTTGGCGAGACCATCGAGATGCTGCGCGATCAAGCGCGTAGTTTTGTGGCTGCTGAACTGGCGCCGCGTGCGGCTGAGATCGACCGGGACAATCAGTTTCCGGCGGAGTTGTGGCGCCGTTTTGGTGATCTGGGTTTGCTCGGTATTACCGTGGCTGAAGAGTACGGTGGTTCGGGTTTGGGTTATCTGGCGCATGTGATCGCCATGGAAGAAATCAGCCGGGGGTCGGCTTCGGTAGGCCTTTCTTACGGTGCGCATTCGAATCTTTGCGTTAATCAGATTCATCGCAACGGTAACGCTGAGCAGAAGGCGAAGTACTTGCCCAAACTGGTCAGCGGCGAGCATGTGGGCGCGCTGGCGATGAGTGAGCCGAATGCGGGCTCCGATGTGGTCAGCATGAAGCTGCGCGCCGATAAGCGCGGCGACCATTACGTGCTCAACGGCAACAAGATGTGGATCACCAACGGGCCGGACGCTAACGTTTATGTGATTTACGCCAAGACCGAGCCGGAGAAGGGCGCGCACGGCATGACGGCTTTTATCGTCGAGCGCGATTCTCCCGGTTTCTCGCGTAGCCCCAAGCTCGACAAGCTGGGCATGCGCGGTTCCAACACTTGCGAGCTGGTGTTCGATAACGTCGAAGTACCGGCAGAGAATATTCTCGGCGTGCTGAATGGTGGCGTTAAGGTGTTGATGAGCGGGTTGGATTATGAGCGTGTGGTGCTCTCCGGCGGCCCGACCGGGATCATGCAGAGCTGCATTGACGTGGTGGTGCCTTACATCCACGACCGCCAGCAGTTTGGCCAGAGCATCGGCGAGTTTCAGCTGATCCAGGGCAAGGTGGCGGATATGTATACCCAGCTGAACGCCAGCCGCGCCTATCTGTACGCCGTAGCGCAAGCCTGTGATCGCGGCGAAACCACCCGCAAGGACGCCGCCGGGGTCATCCTCTACACCGCCGAAGCCGCTACCCGCATGGCGCTCGACGCCATCCAGATTCTCGGCGGCAATGGCTACATCAACGACTACCCCACCGGCCGCCTGCTGCGCGACGCCAAGCTCTACGAGATCGGTGCGGGCACCAGCGAGATTCGGCGCATGCTGATTGGGCGGGAGCTGTTCAATGAAACGCGCTAGCCGTCTCATGGGAGTGCCTGCATGAGCGTATTAACCACTCAACTCAATGTTCGCTCGCCGGAGTTTGTCGCCAATATTGATGCCATGCGCACCCTGGTCACTGACTTACGTGAGCTGCTCGCCCGTATCGCCGAGGGCGGTGGTGAGGGGGCGCAGGCGCGGCATTTGGCGCGGGGTAAGCTACTGCCACGCCAGCGGGTTGATGCGTTGCTGGATGCGGGCTCGCCCTTTCTGGAGGTCGGTCAGCTGACGGCCCATGAGGTTTACGGTGAAGCGGTGCCAGCGGCGGGTGTGATTGCCGGTATCGGGCGGGTCGAGGGTGTGGAGTGCATGATCGTCGCCAACGATGCGACCGTGAAAGGTGGCTCCTACTATCCGCTCAGCGTGAAGAAGCACCTGCGCGCGCAGACCATCGCGCAGCAGAACCGCCTGCCCTGTATTTATCTGGTGGATTCCGGCGGCGCCAACCTGCCCCGCCAGGACGAAGTGTTTCCGGATCGCGAGCACTTTGGGCGCATCTTCTTCAATCAGGCCAACATGAGCGCGCAGGGCATTCCGCAGATCGCCGTGGTGATGGGCTCCTGTACCGCCGGTGGCGCCTATGTGCCGGCCATGGCCGATGAAGCCATTATGGTGCGCGATCAAGCGACTATTTTTCTGGCTGGCCCGCCCTTGGTGAAGGCCGCAACCGGTGAGGTGGTCAGTGCTGAGGATTTGGGCGGCGCTGATGTGCATTGCCGCACCTCGGGCGTGGCCGATCACTACGCCGAGAACGACGAGCATGCGTTGGCGTTGGCGCGCCGTTGTATCGCCAATCTGAACTGGCGCAAGCAGGGCGAACTGAACCTGCGCGAGCCGATTGCGCCGCGTTATCCAGCAGACGAGCTGTACGGCATCATCCCCGCCGATGCCAAGCAGCCGTTTGATGTGCGTGAAGTGATCGCCCGCTTGGTGGACGACAGCGCTTTTGATGAGTTCAAGGCGTTGTACGGCACCACCCTGGTATGCGGCTTTGCGCATTTGCACGGCTACCCGGTGGCGATCCTGGCCAACAACGGCATCCTTTTTGCCGAGTCGGCGCAGAAGGGCGCGCATTTTATCGAGCTGGCTTGCCAGCGCGGTATCCCGCTGCTGTTTCTACAAAACATCACCGGCTTTATGGTCGGACAAAAATACGAGGCCGGGGGTATCGCCAAACACGGCGCGAAACTGGTCACTGCTGTGGCGTGCGCACAGGTGCCCAAGTTTACAGTGATCATTGGCGGTAGCTTTGGTGCGGGTAACTACGGCATGTGTGGCCGCGCTTACGATCCGCGCTTTTTGTGGATGTGGCCGAATGCGCGTATCTCGGTGATGGGCGGCGAGCAGGCAGCGGGTGTGCTGGTGCAGGTTAAACAGGAGCAAGCCGAACGCAGCGGCGAGACCTTCAGTGCCGAGCAGGCCAGCGCTCTGCGCCAACCTATCCTCGATCAGTACGAGCAACAGGGCCATCCCTATTACTCCAGCGCGCGCCTTTGGGACGACGGGGTAATCGATCCTGCGCAGACGCGGGACATTCTCGGTCTGGCGATTTCCGCGGCCCTGAATGCGCCGATTGCGCAGACGCGGTTCGGGGTATTTAGGATGTAACGGCGCGCGTAGCCGCGCCAACCGGGCGCGGATCGTTAGAAGCTGAGAGTCGCCCGTGCATAACAAACCAACGGTGTGCCGTTAAACATGCCAATCTCCGGCCTGCGACGTCCAGCCTAGTATCGCCACCCTTCATCGAGACAAAGATCATGACCGATTACCAGACCATAGAGCTTGAGTTCAGCGACAACGGCATTGCCACCCTTTGGCTCAACCGGCCAGACAAGAACAACGCGTTTAATGCCGAGATGATCAACGAGCTGTTGCAAGCCATTGATGCGGTCGAAGCTGAGCCGGGTGTGCGTTTTATGATGCTGCGCGGCCGGGGTAAGCACTTTTCCGCAGGGGCGGATCTCGGCTGGATGCGTGACTGCGCGGCGCTGGATTACAACGCCAACCTGAACGATGCCCGTGAGTTGGCGCAGGTAATGGCCAGCCTGGCGCAGCTCAAGCTGCCAACCCTGGCTGTGGTGCAAGGCGCGGCTTTTGGTGGCGCGCTGGGCTTGATCAGCTGCTGCGATATGGCAATAGGTTCAGTGGAGGCCACGTTCTGTTTGTCCGAGGTGCGCATTGGTTTGGTGCCAGCGGTAATCAGCCCCTACGTTGTGCAAGCCATGGGCTCGCGTGCGGTGCGCCGTTTTGCACTCACGGCGGAGCGTTTTCATGGTGAGCGCGCGCGCGAGTTGGGGCTGCTGGCCGAATGTTATCCCGCAGCTGAGCTGGAGGACGAACTGGCGCAATGGATCGACCGTCTGCTGCAAAACGGCCCGCAGGCCATGCGCGCGACCAAGGTGCTGCTGCAAGAAGTAAAAAATGGCGACATGTCGCCGCCGCTGCGCCGCTATACCGAGTCGGCGATTGCGCGCATTCGGGTCACCCCTGAGGGGCAGGAAGGGCTAAGTGCCTTTCTGGAAAAGCGCGATCCGGCCTGGCTGCCGAAGAGCCTTTGAGTTACCGATAACAATAATGATGGATACCCAGATGATCGATTCCCTGCTGATTGCCAACCGTGGCGAAATTGCCTGCCGCATCATGCGTACCGCCCGTGAGCTGGGTATCGCCACAGTGGCGGTGCACAGCGAGACCGACCGTCACGCTCGGCACGTACGCGAGGCAGATCGGGCCGTTAATCTGGGCGGCGCCAAGCCGGGTGACAGCTACCTGCGCATTGATCGGCTTATTCAGGCTGCCCGCGAGAGCGGCGCGCAGGCGATTCATCCTGGCTACGGCTTTCTGTCCGAAAACGCCGACTTCGCGCGCGCCTGCGAGGCCGCCGGCCTGATTTTTGTAGGCCCGCCCGCTGCCGCGATTGACGCCATGGGCAGCAAGTCCGCGGCCAAGGCCTTGATGCAGGACGCCGGTGTGCCGCTGGTGCCGGGTTACCACGGCGCGGATCAGCAGCTAGAGACCTTCCGTGTGGAAGCCGAGCGCATTGGCTACCCGGTGCTGCTCAAAGCCAGCGCTGGCGGCGGTGGCAAGGGCATGAAGGTGGTCGAAGATGAGGCTCAGCTGGCTGATGCTTTGGCCTCAGCGCAGCGCGAAGCGCAAGCGGCCTTTGGCGACGCGCGCATGCTGGTGGAAAAGTACGTGCTCAAGCCACGCCATGTGGAGATCCAGGTCTTCGCCGACAGCCACGGCAATGCGGTGTATTTGCATGAACGCGATTGCTCAATTCAGCGCCGTCACCAGAAGGTCGTGGAAGAAGCACCCGCACCGGGATTGTCGGCTGAACTGCGCCGCGCCATGGGCGAGACAGCGGTCAAGGCTGCGCAGGCGATAGGTTACGTTGGTGCCGGGACTGTGGAGTTTTTGCTCGACGCGCGGGGCGAATTCTTTTTTATGGAGATGAATACGCGGTTACAGGTTGAGCACCCCGTCACTGAGGCGATCACCGGGCAGGATCTGGTCGCCTGGCAGCTGCGCGTGGCGCAAGGTGCGGTCTTGCCGCTGGCCCAACAGGATATTCCGCTAAACGGCCACGCCATTGAGGTGCGGCTGTACGCTGAAGATCCTGAACAAGACTTCCTGCCCGCCAGTGGCCATCTGACGTTGTATCGCGAACCCGCCGCAGGTGCCGGTCGGCGGGTCGACAGCGGCGTGAGTGAGGGCGATGAAGTGTCGCCCTTTTACGACCCCATGCTGGCGAAGCTGATTGCCTGGGGCGAAGACCGCGAGACCGCGCGCCGCCGCTTGCTGGCCATGCTGGATGAACAATTGATTGGTGGCCTGCGCAGTAACCTGGCGTTTCTGAAACGCGTATTGGCGCATCCGGCCTTTGCCGCCGCCGAGCTGGATACCGGTTTTATCGAACGTTACGCTGATGCCTTGCTGCCACCGCCCGATGCGCTTTCAGACGCCTTTTGGGCGCTGGCCGCGCGCGCCTGGTTGCTGACTGACCATGCTGCCGCGCGCAGCGACGATCCGCACTCGCCCTGGGCAGCCAATAACGCGTTGCGGCTCGGCTTGCCGAGCGCGCAGACAGTGCACCTGCGCTGTGAACAAGAGACAAGGCGAGCCCTGCCAGTTGAAGGCGCGGTGCTGCAGGCAGAGCAGATACTGTGGCAAGGTTGGCGCTATCCGTTGCAACGGCGTGGCGAACGGCTGTTTCTTGGTTGGGACGGGCAATTGTGCGAGATAAGCCGCGTGGATGCCATTAGCGCCGCCCAAGCTGCGCACGCGCCTCAGGGTGGCCTGACTGCACCGATGAACGGCAGTATCGTGCGCGTTGCCGTGAAGGTCGGTGATGAGGTGGCCGCGGGCACCTTGCTGGTAGTGCTCGAGGCGATGAAAATGGAGCACAGTATTCGTGCGCCGCAGGCGGGAAAAGTGCTGGCGTTGAGTTGCGCCGAAGGTGATCTGGTCGACGAGGGCCGGGTGCTGATCGAATTGCAGGAGACAAGCGAATGACAATGCCGCAGCAGGTGCGTCTGGTCGAAGTGGGCCCACGTGATGGCCTACAGAACGAGAAACAACCCATCAGCGTTGCCGACAAGGTACGGCTGGTCGATGATCTGAGCGCGGCGGGCCTGAGCTATATCGAAGTAGGCAGCTTCGTCTCGCCCAAGTGGGTGCCGCAGATGGCGGGCTCGGCCGAGGTCTTTGCCGGTATCCAGCAGCGCTCTGGCGCGACTTACGCGGCGCTGGCGCCCAACCTAAAAGGCTTTGAAGCGGCGCTGGC
This sequence comes from Halopseudomonas sabulinigri, assembly GCA_011053055.1. Taxonomy (GTDB): domain Bacteria; phylum Pseudomonadota; class Gammaproteobacteria; order Pseudomonadales; family Pseudomonadaceae; genus Halopseudomonas; species Halopseudomonas sabulinigri_A. The sequence goes on from DRHT01000047.1 coordinate 154,342, forward strand.
TGCTGGCGTGCAGGAAGTCGCCGTATTTGCTGCCGCCTCCGAGGCTTTCTCGCAAAAAAACATCAACTGCTCGATCGCCGAGAGCCTGCAACGTTTTGAGCCGTTGATGGCGGCGGCGCAGGAGCATGGCGTCAAGGTGCGCGGTTATATTTCCTGTGTACTGGGTTGCCCCTACGACGGTGACGTATCCCCGGAGCAGGTTGCGGCGATTGCCCGCGAGCTGCTCGACAGCGGCTGCTATGAAGTTTCCCTCGGTGACACCATAGGCGTCGGCACCGCCGGCGAAACCCGTCGTTTATTCGACGTGGTAGGCCGGGACATTTCGCGCAACCAATTGGCCGGGCATTTTCACGATACCTACGGACAGGCATTGGCCAATATTCACGCGAGCCTGCTAGAGGGCATCAGCGTGTTCGACAGCTCGGTGGCCGGGCTGGGTGGCTGCCCTTATGCCAAGGGCGCGACCGGCAACGTAGCTACCGAAGATGTGCTCTACCTGCTCAATGGGCTGGGTATCGATACGGGCATCGACATGGCTGCACTGGTGCAGGCCGGTCAGCATATCTGCAACGTGCTGGGTAAGAGCAATGGCTCGCGGGTTGCAAGGGCGTTGCTGGCCAAGGCCGCGCAATGAACCAGCCGCTCTGGACGCCGTCAGCCGAACGGGTCGCTGCCACGCGGATGGATGCCTTCCGCCACGCGGTCAACACCCAGCATGGCCTGCAACTGACGGATTACGCCGAGCTGCACGCCTGGAGCATTGAGCAGCGCGCACGCTTTTGGCAGGCCATCGCCGACTACTTTGCTGTGGGTTTTCACACCCAGGCAGATAAGGTGCTGGAAGAAGGCCCGCAGATGCCGGACGCCCGCTGGTTTCCCGGCGCCACCCTCAACTTTGCTGAGCATTTGCTGCGCCGCCGTGATGATCATCCGGCGCTGGTTGCGGTGAGCGAAGATGGTCGCCGTGAGCAGCTGAGTTACCGCGAGCTAGCCGCGCATGTCGCTGGATTGCAGCGACATTTGCAGGCCTTGGGCGTGCAACCCGGCGACCGCGTAGCAGCGTTGATGCCCAACACCTGGCAAACCATTGTCGGCATGCTGGCGACTGCCAGTTTGGGGGCGATCTGGTCTTCCTGTTCGCCGGACTTCGGCACCCAGGGTGTGATCGACCGTTTTGGGCAAATCCGCCCCAAGGTACTGATCGCGTGCAGTGGGTATCGCTATGCCGGAAAGCAGTTGGATCTAAGCGCCAAGCTGGTCGAAATCCTGCCGCAGTTGGACGGTTTGCAACAGTTGATTCTGGTGCCTTACGGCGGCATAACAGCGCGTTCAACGGAGTTTGAATCCGTTGTATCGACGGTCAACTGGGACGTGGCCTGTCAGCCCGGCGGCGAGCCGCAGTTTACCTCCCTGCCCTTCGCTCACCCGCTTTATATCCTGTATTCCAGCGGCACCACCGGCGTGCCCAAGTGCATAGTGCACGGTGCTGGCGGCACCCTGCTTCAGCATCTGAAAGAACACGGCCTGCATACCGACCTGCACCCCGAAGACACCCTGTTTTACTTCACCACCTGCGGCTGGATGATGTGGAACTGGCTGGCATCCGGGCTAGCGCTGGGCGCCACTTTGGTGCTCTACGATGGCTCACCTTTTCATCCGGCGCCCGAGCGTTTGATTGACCTGATTGACGCGGAAAATATCAGTATTTTCGGCACCAGCGCCAAGTATCTGGCCGCGCTGGAGAAGGCCGGGGTTGAACCCAATCGCAGCCACCATCTGAGCCGCTTGAAGACTGTACTCTCGACTGGCTCGCCGCTGGCGCATGAAGGCTTTGATTACGTGTACCGCTGCTTCAAAGCTGATCTCTGCTTGTCATCTATTTCTGGCGGCACCGATATCGTTTCCTGCTTTGCTCTCGGTAACCCGACCCTGCCGGTGTGGCGTGGTGAGTTACAGAGCAAGGGGCTGGGTATGGCGGTTGAGGTGTGGGATGACGAAGGGCAACCTATTAGCAGTAGCAGGTCTTTGAAAAGCGTAGGCGAGGCAGGCAGCGCAAGGCAAAAGCAGGCGAAGAAGCGCAATTTACGTGGTGTAAATGAGCATTCTGAGCCTGTTTTTAACGCCGCGATGGCAACGCAGGTAGGTTTTCGAGGGCCTACTAAAGGCGAGCTGGTCTGCACTCACCACTTTCCGTCCATGCCGCTGGGCTTTTGGGATGATGAAGACGGCAGCCGTTTTCGCGCTGCTTATTTCGAGCGTTTTCCCGGCGTTTGGGCGCACGGCGATTACGCCGAAGAAACGGCCCACGGTGGCCTGATCATTCACGGTCGCTCAGATGCGGTACTCAATCCCGGTGGCGTGCGCATAGGCACAGCGGAAATCTATCGGCAGGTAGAAAAGGTTGAAGCAGTGCTGGAATCGTTGGCCATCGGGCAACAATGGCACGACGATGTACGCGTGGTGCTCTTTGTGCGGCTGCGTGATGGAGTGCTGTTGGATGATGATTTGTCAGCCGAGATACGCCAAGTAATCCGCAGTAATGCCACGCCGCGTCACGTACCCGCAAAGATTATCGCCGTAGCAGATATTCCCCGCACGCTGAGCGGCAAAATAGTTGAATTGGCTGTGCGCAACGTAGTGCACGGCCAGCCGGTTAAAAACACCGATGCATTAGCCAATCCTGAGGCGCTGGAGTTGTTTAAGAATTTACCGGCATTGGCTGATTGACGCTCGTTTTCCGGAACACCCATTTTCATTTCCACCAGCAGCGTCAAATGCCCCACCGTTGGCCGGGATGGAACCCGGCCCTCCATAACCCGAAGGCTAGGGGAAGCGGTACGCACGTGCGGGGTTTAGATGTTGGAAGGTCGAGTTCCATCTCGACCAGCGTCGTCAAACGCACCACCGATGGCCGGGATGGAACCCGGCCTTCCATAATCCGGCCAGGCATTGGCAAAAGGTACGTAGTGGAGAGTTTGAGATGTTGGAAGGTCGAGTTCCATCTCGACCCGCGTCGTCCAACGCACCACCACTGGCCGGGATGGAACCCGGCCTTCCATAACCCGACCAACGGCCTCAAACGTCCCACTAGTGGCCCGGACTAAACCCAGCCTCCCGTAAGCTAACAGCTCAATCCCACTCAGGCGCAAAGTCCGGATCGGCAATGCGCTCGCCGGCATCCAGTTCGCGGATAAAGTGCAGGTCATCGGCGGTGAGCTGTACGCGATCTGCTTCCAGGTTGCTTTCCAGGTGCAGCCGTTTGGTAGAGGACGGAATCACTGTTATGCCTTGTAACATCAGCCAAGCCATCACCACCTGCGGTGGCGTGGCGCCATGCTCTTCGGCGATGCGATCCAGGGTTTTGTCCTTCATCACCTTGCCAACCGCCAATGGCATATAGGCGGTCAAATGCAGCCCCTCTTCGCGGGCAAACTCAACCATCTTTCGGTTCTGCAGGAAGGGGTGAATCTCAACCTGATTGGTGGCGATGTTATCCAGCCCAACCAGTTCGCAAGCCTCCTGAAGCTGATCAATAGTAAAGTTGGATACCCCGGTCAGGCGCGTCATACCTTGCTCGCGCGCCTTCATCAATTCACCCAGATATTCCTGCATCGGGACTTTCCCTCCTGGTGAGGGCCAGTGGATCAGGGTCATATCGACCTGATCGAGCTGCAGCTTGTCGAGGCTCTCACGCAGGCTGGGAATCAGCTTGTCCTGGGTGAAATTGTCAGTCCAGATCTTGGTGGTTACAAACAACTCGCTGCGCGGCACGCCGCTGTCGGCGATGGCGCGGCCCACGTCCTGCTCGTTGCCGTAGATTTGGGCCGTGTCTATGTGCCGGTAGCCCAGTTCTAGCGCGGTACTGACCGCGTTGTAAGCGTCGTCGCCCTTGAGGCGAAAGGTGCCCATGCCAATCGGGGGAATGCTGCTGTTCTCGCCTGTCGTGTCTATCATGATTTCCTCTCGATCATCGAATATAAAGGTGAACTCTGCGTTCGCTCTGCCGCCGACTGATTCAATGTTGGTGGCGGTAGCAAACATCAGCGCCGGCGGTGTCGCCAGCGCGAGAAAACAAGGTTCAGAAAAAGCCCTGCGTTATGTGCTTTCCACTTCAATCGTTACATCCATAGACCAACGTACCCCGCCGGATAGTTCCCCACGCAGAAGACGCAGGTACTCGAAAGATCTAAGCGTGGTGGGTTCCTCAGTGGTGTGCGAGGGTCTACCATCGGCATCGTCGAGTATTCCCCTATACACGTGAAAGGAGCGGTCTAATGCGACTCGAAAATCTGTTGGGTACCAACTTACCGTTGGTTCAGGCACCGATGGCCGGCGTGCAGAACAGTGCGCTGGCGTTGGCTGTTTGCCGTGCGGGCGGCTTGGGTTCACTACCCTGTGCGATGTTGAGCGCAGAAGCCTTGCATAACGAGTTGGTAGTGCTCAGCGAGCAGGCTGAAGGCCCTTGGAATCTCAACTTCTTTGCCCATCGCAACCCGCCAGCGGATGATGCGCGTGAGAAACAATGGCGCAACGCCTTGGCGCCCTATTACACAGAGCTTGGTCTGGATATTGGGGCCATTCAGGCGGGCGCTGGGCGGCGGCCCTTTGATCCGGAGACGCTGGAACTGATTGCCCCGTTCCGCCCGCCCGTGGTGAGCTTTCACTTTGGTCTGCCGGAAGCCGCAATTATCGAGCGCATCAAGGCGTGGGGCGGCAAGGTGCTGTCCACAGCCACTACCTTGGCCGAAGGCAAATGGCTGCAAGCGCACGGCGCTGATGCGGTGATTGCGCAGGGACTGGAAGCTGGCGGTCATCGCGGGCAATTTCTTAGCACCGACCTGAGTTTGCAGATGGGGACTTTTGCTCTGCTGCCGCAGCTGGTGGCGGCGCTGGATATTCCGGTGATTTCCGCTGGTGGCATCGCGGATGCGAACGGCGTAGCTGCGGCTATGGCGCTTGGGGCGGCGGGTGTGCAGATGGGTACGGTTTACCTGCTCTGCCCTGAGGCAACTACGACCGAGCTGCACCGGGCTGCGCTCAACAGTGAGGCCGCACAGCATACCGCGTTAACCAATGTGTTTTCGGGTGGCCCGGCGCGCGGCATTGTTAACCGTGCGATACGCGAGCTAGGTCCGCTGAGCGAGCTGGCGCCTTTGTTTCCGCTTGCAGGTACGGCCATGGCCCCGCTGCGCGCTGCAAACGAAAAGACGGGCAGTGGCGAGTTTTCTCCGCTGTGGTCAGGGCAAAATAATAGTGGCTGCAAAGCCATATCTGCTTTCGAATTAACGCGGGAGTTAGCTGCGAAAATAGGTTAAAAAGTGACAATCACGCGTTAGAACGACGGTTAATCGCTACGCCCTGCTGGATCATAACCGGCTGGCGGCTTATCAATATGCGGGCAGTTGCTGCACAGCGCTTTGTCGGGCAAAAGGTAGCGAATGCAGCAGTGCTTGCGCTCACGGTGCAATGCCTGCTCTCCCTCCCGCTGACGGTAGCGTACGCAGCCATGTAGCGGGTTGCGTAAGCCGTCCGGGCGGTTCTTGGCGCTGATCAATTGGCGAGCCTGTGTCACAGCCGCTGCATCAGCCGGTAGCTTGGCTACCTCTTCGACAATCCACTCGTAGTAATGCCCCACGCTGCTCCAGAACACTTTGGGTGAGACCTTGTAGCGCACGGCCAGGTCGCGGATCAGTACATCTAGATGGCCGTCGAACAGTGCTTCGAGACGAGTAAAGCCATTGCTTGGCGCACTGCTCCAGGGCTCTCCTTGATGCGGCAGCTTGAAAGCCGTTGGGAGGCCGTCCTCGTCAACAATAACCTGCACCTCATCAAAGCTTACTGGTAGTCGCCAGTTGTGCAGCAGGCTGGCTGCTACCGTGGGCGCCACCAAACGGATGAAGTGGTATTTGCCCCACAGGGACACTACCGCGCGCTGATCAGCATTGACGTACTGCGGGGTGAAGCGCTGCAACTGATCGGTAAGCTGTTCGCTGTTCAGGTACTTGGCCATGCTCAGGCTAGGACGTGGGTCATCGGCCAGTGTCAGCCAATCAGCCATAGGTGCAAGTGAGCCCTGAAATAATGGTGTGAGTGCAGCAATCATGGGGTGGTCCGTACAGCGCAAGGTCTAGAGGAGAGCGATAGCGTCGCTTACCTGTTCGGTGCAGATACGTGCGAGCATGCGAAAGAAATACAATGTAATCCATTATCATTTGCGTATGCAAATACGGCTTGCTTCGGGGCTGTGTTTCGCTAGCGATACGTCGGGAGGGCTAATGGGGATATGCCCAATCGGGTGGGGGTTATCGAATCAGTGTTAAGGCGCTGGCTCTGACAAGATCAGGTCCCTATTCATCCGTTACTGGCGAGGATGATGTGGTAGGGAGGCCAATCCAGCGGCGCAGCTGGCTCAATTCGTCGCTTTCGGCGACAAAACCGCTTTCCAACGCTGCAATGCGCATGATGATGAGATCTTTACGCGGGTGAGCTTGTGGCATCTGAAACAGCGCTCCGGTTAATTCACGCAGCAAAAAAGGTAACTTCAGCTGGATCTTGATACGGTTACCAAACGCGGGAGCGAACTCCTTGACCAACTGCTCCACCGTCTCATCAGCGACCGATTGGCCATAATTGATGAATTGCTGCAGGGCGCAAAGCACGGCTCCCTCCCCCAAAAAGCAGAAGGTTACGGCTGCCTTTAGCGGGCCCTCTGCGACTGCATGATGCGCTGCCAGACTTTCCAGTGTGTTGCTTAGGGCGGTTTGTTTTAGATGCAACGCATCATGTAGTTGACGAAGCGCCGGCTCGGTCAGCGCCACGCGAGTACGTGACAGTCGCTGCGCTAACTCGGCAAAAAGATTTGCGCCCAAATATTGATAGGCTTCTAGAATGCCAGTATTGGGCGCATCGCTGCGATTCAGCGCTAGTTTGTTGGCTCTACTGATGAGTACCAGAGCAAGTAAAGGCTGCTGATGTACGAAGTTGATAGCATCATTGTCTGCCATCCAGGTCTGCATCTCAGCAGCCTGCTGTTGCGCCAGTGGTGCTGACCACGCTAGCTGCAGGGGCTGTTTAATGCGCTCTTTTAAAAAGCCTGTGACGTCACCGATCAAGCCGTCCGAAATAGCAGCTTCAGAGGAAATTTGCTCTTGGTTGAGTATGCGAGACAGCCTGGTTTTAAGGTCATCGATCTTGAAAGGCTTGGCGATGACTTCGGTAATGCCTGCCTTCCGCGCAGCGACCACGGTGTCGCGGTCTATGTGGGCAGTGATCAAAATGCGAGCGCTCGCAGGTGAGACGTGTCGAGCGTCAGCAATTACATCCAAACCACTGCCATCAGGCAATCGCAAGTCGCTGATAAGGAGGTTGATAGGTGCGCGCTTCAGCTGGTTTTTTGCAGGTATCACTTCTGTAAAGCAAAACAGCTGGGCGGATGGCATCAAATGACCAAGGATCTGCTGCAGTAGCTCACTAATCCAAGGGTCGTCCTCCACAATCATGATATTCATGACGCAGCCTTATCACTCTCACTGCAAACCTGATTACGCCCCGCCTTTTTCGCTTGATACAAGCGCTTGTCGGCTTGGTCTAGCAGGCCTTCATCAGGCCAGTCGGGAGCGGCGCAGACGCTAATGCCGGCGCTGAAGCTGCAGGTGAAACTGTGTTCATCGGCACTGAATTTCAGCGCAACGAAGGCGGTACGTATTTCATCAAGTATCTGTTGTGCGTCCTCAATGCTGCAGTTGGGCAGCACTGCAAGAAACTCTTCACCGCCGTAGCGCCCCAAGCGATCAATTTTGCGTAGCCTTTGGCGTAGCAGGTTGGACAGGGCGCGAATCACATTATCGCCTACCGGGTGGCCGTACTGATCATTGACCGATTTGAAGTGGTCGATATCAATCATGGCAATGCTGACCGGTTGTTTTGAGCGCTGGGCGCGGCCAATTTCGATGTCGAGTTGATCTTTGATATCCGCGTGTTTCAGCAGGCCGGTCAGGCTGTCGCGCGAAAGCGCGTCGCTGACCATGCGAGCGCGCTGAGCGCGAGCGTAAACGGTGGTTAGTAAGGCGCTGTCGCTGATCGGCTTGGTGATGAAATCGTCACCCGCTTTAAGGAGCGCGGACATCTGGCGCTCGGCATTGGTTTCTGCGGACAGATAAATAATAGGTACACGTAGCCAGTCATCGTTTAGACGTATTACCTGAGCCAGTTCCGGACCGCTGAAATCGGGCATGTTGATATCCATCAACACCACGTCTGGGCCAAACGCATGCATTTTTTCCAGCAACAGCTCCGGGTCGAATTCGGACTCTACCAGCATGCCTTCACTGGTCAGAATCAGCGCGTAGCGGGCTGCCAGTTCGGTGTCGTCGTCGATTATCAGAACGCGGAAGGGGCCTGCCTGATAGTTGGTGAAGCTGCGCTCCAGTCGACTTTCCAATGAAGGTAGATCAACGGGCTTAGTAAAGAAGCCTCGAGCGCCAGCACGCACTGCCTCTAAGCGGCTGTTAAAACAGTCATCTGAGCTTATGACCAACAAGGGGAGTGGCTCGCTGCCAGGCGTGCGCAGTTTCTCTGTCAGCTCCTGAGCTTTCCATTCGCTTATGCTGGTGTCGACGATGACGGCGTCAAGGCTACTCAAGCTCTTGAATACCTCGGGGAGTTCCGCGAACTGACTGACCTGATAGCCGAAACTGGTCAAGGTCTGGCTCATCTGTTGCGCCAGTTCCTCTTCCTCCACTACCAGCGCGATATGCCGATCGGTGTTAGCGATAGCATGCTCTTCGCTTGCGCTAGGAGCATGCCGCAGGGTGTCAGCCTTATCGATCAGCAAGGTATCCAGCTGGATCACTTGCGCGGCTAGTCGCCGGATGATTGCCTCGTCCGCTGATGGATTGTCGAGCTGTTGCTGCAACTGTACTTCCAGGTCGCGACAAGCTGTGCCTAAGGTGTTATAGCCGAAAGTGCCGGCAGAGCCAGCCAGCTTGTGCAGCTGATCACGTAACACCAGTTGGCTACTCGGATCGCTGTTATCGCTTTGCGCCTGCTTGGCCACATTGGCCATCTCCGCCAGCTCGACACGCAGACGTTCGCGGAAGCGGTTTTCCAGCTCGGCTAACTGACTACTCAGTTGATCCTTATTGCTCATGCCAGGTATTCCATATTTCGGTTATCTGCTCTGATAGCGTCATTGGATCAAACGGCTTGATAATCACCCCGGCAGCACCCAGCTGGTGGTAAGCCGAGACCTCCTGGGTCTGTGCTTTGGCAGTCATGAACACCACCGGCACGTTGGCCATGCAGGGCAGTTTCTGTAATTCAGTCAGCGTTTGTGGTCCGTCCATGCCGGGCATCATGACGTCGAGCAGCACCAGCTGTGGATTAAAGGCTGGCGTCTCTGCAAGGCCCTGTGCGCCTGAGTCGCAGCTTTTGACAGTAAAACCGCCCACTATCTCCAAGGCTACCCGAGCGACCTCTTGAATTGAGAGATCGTCTTCAATGTGAATGATGCGTTCAAGTTTATTCATGGGCCTTGGATCCATTGCTGTCGGGCACCCTATCGGTGCGGTGGGCGGGGGTGGAGTCAGGCAGCGCTTTAGGCAAACTAACCCAAAAACAGCTGCCTTGGCCAGGCATTGAGCTGAAGCCGATGCGGCCATTCATGGCACGCACTAACGAGCGGGTAATAGCCAGGCCCAGCCCGGTGCCGCCGCGTTGGCGGGTGGCGGTAGCGTCGGCTTGGGCAAAGCGCTGGAACACGTTCGGCTGGAATGCCAGCGGAATGCCTTCGCCGTTATCGGTGACGGACAATCGAATGTACTGCTCAACCTGTTCTACTTCGATGGTGACCACATCGCCCGGCGGTGAAAATTTAATGGCGTTAGACAGGAGGTTGGCCAGCACCTGCTGCAGGCGCTGCGCGTCGGCCTGCACCGATAACTTGCCCGGAAGTGGTAGCTGTAAGCTGACACCAGCACCGTCAGCTACGGCTGATAGCATGCGCTGTGCAGCCTGTAGTTGTGCGTCCAGATCCAGTGGTCGCAGGTCCAGCTCGAGCTTCCCGGCTTCGAGCTTGTCGATATCGAGCAGATCATTAATCAGCTCGGTTAGCCGCTGACTGTTGTCTTCGGCTGCCAGCAATAACGAGTTGGCCTGCTCGGGCCGGCCGTTCAGCACACCGCTATTCACTAGCCGCAAGGTGCCGTAAATACTGGTCAGCGGCGTGCGTAGCTCGTGGCTAACGGTGGACACAAAGTCGTTTTTCAGCTGCTCGCTACGCAGGCGCTCGGAAATATCGCGCAGGTTAAGCATCAGCTGACGCTGGTCAGGCAGGCCAACGCTGGCGGCGGTGACCTCACAGTGCACAACGCCACCGAATTGCCGCAGCAACGCCATATTGGAGTGCCCGTTTACCGTCATTGCTAACTTGAGCAGCTCGGGAAGCGGGGCTTGGTTGGCTTCCAGCAACTCGGTGAAGGGCCTGTCGCGCAGACTGGTAGCGCTATAGCCGAGCAAGCGTGACGATTGCGGATTGGCCTCCAGAATCTGCAGACTGTTGATGTCTAGCAGCACGATAGCGTCGGAGGATTGCTCAAACTGGCTGCGCAACAAATCGCGCTCGCGCTGCAGTTCCAGAGCTTGTTCTTGTTGGCGCTCACTTAGCTGATTGAAAGCATGCACCAGGTAACCCACTTCGTCCGTGCGATTTATCTGAATCGCCTGGATAGGTCTGCTGCCGTCCATCATCTCGGTGATTTGCTGCGCGGCTGAACTCAAAGGGCGCATGGCGCGGCGCAACAGTAGAATGAGTGCGAGACTGAGCAGCAGGAAGAACACCAGACCGATAACCAGCTTCTGCGCAAGGATGGGGTCGAGCTTGTCGGTGATCTGTTTCATTGGGGTCAAGCTGACCACGTGCCACCCCAGATTCGGCATCCCATCGGCAATGAACAAATCCTCACCACCGGTCTCGGCATTAGCTAGCAGGCCCATACTTTCGCCGCTGCGCAGAGCTGCCAGCAAGGGGCTCGCTTCGTTGCTGGGTAGTGGCTGCATGGCCAGGTGCGGATCAGTCGAGGTCACGTAGATCTGGTGAGTGGTATCCATCACGTACAAACGCGACGGAACGCCCAGGGTGAGATTTACAGCGGCATCGAACAGGTTCTCCCGCTCCAGCTCAATAACCCCGGCGATCAGGCCAACAACCTCGCCATTGGCCCGCTTTACGGGTGCACTGATGCTGAGGATAGGGGTGCGCATGGTGCGGCCCATGATCGGTTTGCTGATAGTGGGCTCACCGCTGCTCAGCGCTTGTTTGATATGCGGGCGATCGGCGTAATTGGTACCCAACCTGCCCTCTACCCGCGTTGACTCACCGACTGCGATGCCGACAGTGTTTAGAATCAGGATGCCGGCGGGAAAGTAGCCGTCGATGCCAGGGCGCTGGCTGCGGATCAGTTGCTCACTGGCGGCGTAGTCGACCTGGCCGTTTAGCGCCAGTTGCCCCGCGAGGGTGTTCAGAAACTGCTCGCGAACATCAAGCTCACGATCAATCAACTGCACGGCATTGCGGTTGACACGCTGCTGCTGTTCGATCAGCAGATTTTGCATGTCGGTGCGCAGTGCATGTTGGGTCACCAGCCCTGAGAGCAGTACTTCCAGCAGGCTGGCGCCAAGAATCAGTAGCAGTATCTTTATGGCCAGACGGCTGTAACGTGGCTGCTTCATCGATATTCCGCATCTGAGGTCAACGGCAGACGAAACCAAAAGGCGGCGCCTTGCCCCAGCGTGGATGATACCCCTACTTCGCCTTGCATGCGTTCCATAAGCTCTTTGCAGATAGCCAGCCCTAACCCGGTGCCGCCGCGTTTGCGTGCGTCACTGATATCCAGCTGAGTAAACTTCTTGAACAGCTCGGCGTGTTGCTCAGGGGCTATGCCGATGCCCTGGTCAATTACCCTGACTTCGATACAGTCATGCAAGCGTTCGCATTCAACCCTAACCTCGCCGCCTTCATGGGAAAATTTGGCGGCGTTGGACAGATAGTTACCCAGCACTTGCAAGAGTCGACGCTCGTCTACAAATACCCGTGGATTGGGGCAGGGCTCACTGAGCCGCAGGGTCACTCGAAAGCGCTGTGCGTAGGGTCGGGTGGCTTCCAGCGCCTGCTCAAGCAGCGGCTTTATTGGCTGTTCGGTGCACAGCAATTGGAGTTTTCCGGCTTCCAGCTTCTCCATATCGAGTAAGTCGTTGACCAGTTCGTTAAGTCGGATAATGTTGTCATGGGCAATCTGCAACAAGCGCATTGCCGGCGCAGGGAGTTCGCCATAGGTGCCGCCGCGCAGTAGCCCGACAGCACCGCCGATGGAAGTCAGGGGGGTACGTAGTTCGTGGCTGATGGTCGCCAGAAAGTGACTTTTCAGCAAGGCTGTCTGGCGCAGTTCGGTGATGTCGTGCATTACCACCATCGCCGCAGAAGGACTGGACTGCCGTTGGAGTGGGCCACCATTGCAGAGTAGAAAACGCGGTGCCTGATCTTGCGCATGCAAGCATATTTCAGCGTTCTCGACTTGCTCACCGCGCCAGGCGCGCAGCAAGGGAATCTCTTCGCTGGTCAATTCGGTGGCGCCATCGGGGCGGTACAAACTGTAGTAGTGAGCCCATTGCTCTGGCGGCATCTGCCGCACATCCAGCCCGTGCCAGCGGCGTGCAGTGTTGTTAAAACGGGTTAGCTCACCCGCTTCATTACATACTGCGACCCCAGCCATGATGTTGTCTAGCAGCCCCTCGGCCAGTGCGCGCTGATCACGCAGCTCCTGTTTGCGCTCAATGCTTTGCAGTAGCTGCAGGCGCAGTTGCAACTGGTATTCCACCATGCGCGTCAAGCGCTGCAGGGTTTCGCGCTGGCGTGCGTTCAAATCGCGGGGTTTACTGTCGATGACGCACAAGGTGCCCAGGCGCGAGCCTTCCGGGGTGATGATTGGCATGCCAGCGTAGAAGCGAATGAAAGGATCCCCGGTGACCAGGGGATTGGCGCTGAAGCGTGCATCCAAACTGGCATCGGGCACCTCCATCAAGGTGCTCTGTTGGATGGCATGGGCGCAGAAGGCTAGGTCGCGGTGCGTCTCTTGTGCATCCAGTCCAACGCGGCTCTTGAACCACTGGCGCTGATCATCCACCAGTGAAATCAAGGCAATCGGCATGTCTAGCCAGAGTGCGGCCAGTGCGGTGATGTCGTCGAAGGCCTGCTCGCCGGCGCTGTCCATGATCTGGTAGCGAGCCAGTGCCTGTAGGCGCTGCTCTTCGTCGGCGTCGGATTGGACAGTCATCGCGCGGCTTCCTGTGGGAGCTGGGGAGGGTTATCCGGCGTTTGCGACGTTTTGCTCTGCACGGGCAGGCAGCACCAGAACCGTGAACCCACGCCTGGCTCGGAGTCAAAGCCAATGCTGCCGGCCATGTGCAATATAAGCTCTTGGCTGATTGCTAATCCCAGCCCTGAGCCGCCGCGCTGTCGGGTGTTGGAGCTATCAACCTGGGAGAACTTTTGGAATATCCGATCATGGAAGCCAGCAGGAATGCCCACGCCCTGATCGCTCACGCTAATACATACCTGACCATCGGAAACCTGGCTGCTCAACTGAATATCGCCGCCCGCCTTTGAGAACTTGGCGGCGTTAGATAAAAAATTGCTCAGCACCTGCCCCAACCGCAAGGCATCTACCTGAACCCAGGCATCCTCTAGCTCGGCGCAGCTTTGGCTGACCTGATACTGATCAGCGTAGCTCTGATTTAGCTGTAGCGCTTTGTGCAGCAGCGGCAGTAAGGGCTGCAAACGCATCTCAAAGTGCATCTTGCCTGCGGCCAGTTTGTCCATATCGAGCAGATCATTGATTAATACGTTCAGCGTCTGAGTGTTCTGTTCGGCAATGCGGAGTAGGCCTTGCATTTTTTCCGGCGTCTCCCCTAAAGCGCCTCCGTTGATTAACTTGAGAGCTCCGGAAATGGCGGTGAGCGGGGTACGTAGTTCGTGGCTGACGGTGGAGACAAATTGCGACTTCAACTGCTCCACGCGCATTTGTTCGGTGACATCCCAGATGAAACCGTCGAACCACATAAGCTTACCGTCGTTGTTGTACTCGGCACGGCCCTTTTCGCGAACCTGGACCACATGGCCTTCGGCGTGCAGGATGCGGTAAGTTAGCTCAAAGCTCGCGTCATGCAAGCTGACACTCTCGCCGGTCACTAGGGTGGTTTGGCGGTCGTCCGGATGAATGACGCTGATATAGCTGCGGCGCTGGTTATTGATGAAATCACTGGCTGGATAACCGGTGATGCGCTCTACTTCGTTGCTCAGATACGACATGCTCCACAGCTCGTCTGCCTGGCAGCGGTAGACTGCTCCGGGTAGATTGCTGACCATACCGCGAAAGCGTGATTCGCTCTTCTGCAGGGCGCGGGTGGTCTGGATCAGGTCGGTGATGTCGGTTGCCATGCCAAGGAAGCCAATGAGCCCGCCTTCGCCGTCGGCTATGCGTGTCACCGTGAGATTGACCAGGCGTTGCTCGCCATCCTTGCGCACGTAGGTCCAGGGCAAGGTTTCTGATCCGCCGAGCCGCGCGCGATGGAGAAAAACTTCGACACCTTCAATCGGGTGACCGGCTTCCTGGCTAAGGGTTTCGCTGTGGCGCAAGGCTTCGCTTCGCAGGTGGAAAACATTGGGCGACAGTTTGCCAACGACTTCGTCTGCACTGTAGCCGAGTAATTTTTCTGCCCCAGAGTTAAACAGAGTCACCTTGCCTTGTGGATTAGTCGCTATGACTGCGACCTCGGTTGAAGCATCAATCAGCGCATCGAGGAACAGTCGCGCCTCACGTATTTCCTCCTGTTGCTGCATCTCACTGCTGACATCTGAATGGATGCCGCTCATGCGCCTTGGTGTGCCGTCGGCGTCTCGCGTGACGACCTGACCACGGTCCTGTACCCAGATCCAATGACCATCGCGGTGCTGAACGCGGCATTTGCAGGTGTAAAAGTCGGATTTCCCGGTCAAATGATCAGCCAGTTGCTCGTCAAAGTGGGCGCGATCGTCCGGATGGATGCGCTCAATCCAGGTCGCCGACGTGATTGGTGCCAGGGATTGGGCCGCAAAGCCAATCATCTGCGCCCAGCGCTCGTTGGTGATGACCTCATCCGTGTCCAGGTTCCATTCCCAGGTGGCTACGCCGGTAGCCTCTATTACCCGCTCCAGGCGCTGCTGTTCGCTGGCCAGCGCTAGCTGTATGCGCTTGCGGTTAGTGATGTCGGCGATAAAGCCGTGCCAGACAATATCGCCGTTATCGAGTTGCTCGGGGCTGGCAAAACCGGCAACCCAGAGTTCGCCTTTCAGCGGATGGTGCACGCGGTATTCCGCACGCCAGGTTTTTTGTCTAATCGCGGAGGTGGTGATGCTGTCGATGACTGACTCAAGATCGTCTGGATGCACCCGATCAAACGCCAGCTCGCCGGAGCTGGCTGCCTGCTCGGGAGTGATGCCGTAGATATCGGCAATACCGCCGCTGCTATACGGGAACATGCCTTTGCCATCGGGTGACAGCTGATACTGGTACACCATGCCGGGAAGGTGACGAGTGAGCTTATTAAAACGCTCCAGCAATTGCTCACGCTGTTGCTCGATGTCGTCTTGCTCCAGCAATCTGCTGATCCAGCGAGCACATAGGCGCATGAACTCCAGATCAACCTCATCGAATGGTAAAGCACGACATTTGGCACTGGAAAAATTCAGCGTGCCCAGACGTTTTTCGCCTACTAACAGGGGGATTCCTATGTAGGCTTCAAGCGCAAAGCGCTGGTAACAGGGGTGGCCACTGAAACGTGAGTTGCCCATGGAGTCGATGGCCAGCACGTCGCTGTGTTGGTAGGTCAGGCTGCAGTAGGTTTGATCGAAATCGAAACGGGTGCCAGCGGGTGGAGCTTCGCTTTCAGCATAGCTGGCCACGATGCTGTAGCTCTCTCCTTCTATGTGACTGACAAGTCCAAGGTCCAGCTGCAGATGCTCGCAACCCAGTTGCAAGGTGCGCGTAAGGCGCTCATCAAGATTGATGCCGGTGGCGGCAGAGACCTCGTTGAGTGAGCGCAGGGCGTGGCGTTGGCGATCCAGTCGGTGCTTGATTTGCTGTTTGTCGAGGTTTTGGCGCAGCGCATGAATCAATTGGCCGAGGGTCGCCAGCAGTGGAGCGAGAAACTCGGCCACCTCGACGGTGTAGCCGCCGGCACGGTTGCCCAACGCCAAAACCCCAACGAGCCGATCGCCATACGGAATCGGTAACCCTAGAAAAGAGCTCAGTTCGTTTTCGGCTGAGAAGTCCTGTTCAATAACGACCTTTTGAGTACTCAGTAAAATGTCGAACAACTTAGCGTTGCCTCCCAGTGGCGTGGTTGCACCGTCGGGGTTCTCGTTTAACGGGCTTACGGCATAGGGTATTAGCTGCGGCTGCGCTTCGTCGTTATAGCGCACCTGAGCGACAGTGCCCCAATGGCTCTCGGTCAGTTGGAGTATTTGCTCCAGTAATTGCGAAAAATCTTGTTCGATCTGGTCACGCTGAATATAGGCGGACTGTGCTTTGGCAATGATGGCTAACAGCTGGCGACTGCGCTCGCGCTGCTGACTTTCCGCCAATATAGCCTGTTGGTGCAGCGATGCCTGGCGATGTGTATGCCTGCGGAAGGCAAATGCTAGTGCGGCTAACAAGAGCATGGTGGCGAGACAGGCGAGCAGCCAGTTGAGCAGCAGACGTGCCTGCTCCTGTTGGTGCGCGGCAGCGGCTGCAGAGATGTCATGCCAAGCGATGATGCGTGCGGCGTTGTGCGCTTCGCTTGCTGAGGCTCCTGGCTCCAGCAAGGGCACTGAGGCAATCAGATAGACCTGCTCGCCGATGCGCAGCAGTTGATGGCTTGGGCTATGTAACGTAGTTGGCAGATCGGCGGCATCCAGCCATTGATTAATCGCCGGGTTGGAATAACGGCCGAGCAGCCAGCGGCCATTCTCGGTGGGGGTTAATTTGCTCTGGTCTGATAGTGCGCTGGCGGGGATAAGCAGCGCTATATCAATCTCGGCGGCAACGGTTTCGGCGAGTTGCCTGGGCAGCACATAAAAACCGACTTCAATGGTCGCGACCGGCGAGCTACCGCCAACGTCCTTAGCGAATACCGGTACCACGGCGGCCTGGCGCGCGCCCAGAGGGCAGGTCTGCATACCAATTTGTTCTTGGCCCGAGGCCAACGCACGCAAAAGCAGGAGCCGCCCATCGTCAGGCGTAACGTCAATCGGGTCGTGTACTTCCTGCATGCGTAGCAGCGATTGGGGGGGATCAGATAAATGCACTTCCAGCATCTGCGCGCCGCCGCGCTGCAGGATCGACCAAACGCCATTCAGGTCGCGACGCAGTTGGGCGCGTAGACGCAGAATGTCCGTGCGATTATCCGGCTGGCTGACAGTGAGCGTTTTGATGCGCCGAATCAGACGGCGGGTGTCTGGGTCCTCGGCCAGGCTGCGGGCGGCCATCAGTGCTTGGTTGCGCAGCGCTAACTGGCTCTGCGCAATGCTCAGCTGAATGATTGCGGCTTCATTGGCCTGCTGGCTTTGCCATTGCTGCTCACGTTGTTGCCAGGCACTGGCGGCGAGAAACAAAAAAAACAGCCCGAGCGCGAGTCCGCCAACCAGCAGGATCAGCTGACCTATTCTTGTATGTTGTATCTTGGCCATGAAAACTTCCGGGTATTAATGGCCTGACAATAGCTGTTGAGGGTCGCCGCTGCCAGTTTCGAGTGTCTGACAGGCGGCTTTCAACACAGCTTAGAGGCTGTTGCTAAGATGGCCGCCGTCGACATTAAGTACGCTACCGGTCATGAAGGCACCGGCCTCGCTGGCCAGCAGTAGCAGTGGACCATCCAGCTCGGCTACCACACCAAGGCGACGCATCGGCACCTTGCTGCGAATGTAATTCTGGCCGTGCTCGGTATCGAAGTAGTCGCTGTTCATTTCGGTACGGAAGTAACCGGGGGCAATCGCGTTGACGCGAATATTGTTACGCGCCAGTTCCAGCGACATGGCCTTGGTTAACTGCACCACACCGGCTTTGGCCACGGCATAGTGACTCAGGGCAGTGCCTACGCGCAGACCAAGAATCGAGGCGATATTGATCACGCTGCCACCCTGCCCGCTTTTGGCCATCGCCAGACAGGCGCGGTGTGCGACGCGCCAGGCGCCATCGAGGTTAGTATCTAGCATGCTGCGCCAGTTGCCTTCGGTCATCTCGAGAAAGGGCACCGGATCACCGATGCCCGCGTTGTTGACCAGAATGTCGCACACGCCAAAGGCAGCTTCGGCCGTACTGAAACCGGCATCCACACTGTCGCTGTCGGTCACGTCCATGGTTACGGCCAAGGCGCTGTGGCCCTGTTGCTCAAGTTCTTCAACCAGTGCAGAAAGCCGCTCGGCGCGGCGCGCGGCCAACACTACGCGGGCGCCGGCGTCTGCTAGGACGTGAGCGAAGTGTGCGCCGAGGCCACTGGACGCGCCGGTAATCAGGGCGGTCTTGCCGGTGAGGTCAAAGCGAGCGTTGCTCATGCTGGGCTCCTGTTATGTGGGCAGTGGGTAGGCGTTTAGTATCGACCATGGGGCTGCCCGAGACCAGTACAGTGCAGGGGCGTGATGATGCGCAATTCAGCGATAGATGAGAGCTATATGGACCACTCGACACGCACCAGCAGGCCGCCCAACGGACTTTCGGCCAGCGTCAGTCGCCCCCGGTGCCGCTCGGTAATACGCTGTACGATGGACAGGCCCAAGCCTGCGCCCTGGCTGCTGCCTTGGGCATGAAAGCGTTCAAGCAGGCGCTGGCGCTCAGCCTCAAGTACGCCGTGGCCGCTGTCCTCCACGCAGAGCGCTACAGTCTGCTGCTGGCTGCTCAGGCTAACGCGAATCTGTCCACCGGCAGGCGTGTGCTGGATCGCGTTGCCAATCAGGTTCTGCAACAGCATGGCCAGGCTGCCTGGCTCCATCTGAACCTCAGGTGGCAGATCAGGCTCACTGTCAAAACTCAGATCCTGCTGTTTGCGCAAAGCCAGTGGCAAGAGTTCGGCGACCTCGTTACGACAGGTCTGCAGCAGGCCGACACTGACACGTTGGCGTTGCTGCTCGTCTGCCAGTCGCGCCAGTGTCAGCATCTGTGAGACCAGCCGAGTGGCGCGTTCCACCCCTTTACGCAGGTGCATTAGCGCCTGATCACGCTCGGCTGGATCGCGGCTTTCCAGGGCGTTTTCGGCGTGTATTTGCAGCACGGCCAGCGGCGTGCGCAGCTCGTGGGCGGCGTCGGCGATAAAGCGTTGTTCACGCGCCAGCAGCTGATTCACCTGTTCCAGCATGCGATTGAGCGCCGCCTGCATGGGTTCCAGTTCCTGTGGCAGGTCTCTTAGCACCAATGGGTTCAGGCTATTGGGTTCGCGCAGACGAATCAGGCGAGCCAGTTCATCCAGGGGTTTGAGGCCCGAGCCGATAGCGAGCCAAACCAATAACAGCATGATGGGAATACCGACCAGATCTGGCACCAGGGTGCCACGTACTATCTTGTCTACCAGCTCGCCGCGCACATCACTGCGCTCGCCGACCCAGACCGCTAGGCCAGTTTCCGGCGCCTCCAGCACATAACCGCGCCAGCGCCGACCGTCCTGCTGTTTATCCGCAAAGCCGGGCTGCCAGTCGGTATCGGTCAGCTCTGGCACATTAAAGGAGCGCGCGACTACGGTGCCGTTGGCGCTGCGCACCTGATAGGCCAGTTTACTTTCATAACGGTGACCCAGCTTGGGATGACTGCTGGTGGTCTCGATTAGCGCTTGGGCCAGTTGCTCTGGTGCAATGCTGGCTTGTGAGGTGCTCAGCAGTGCGATTAGCACCCGTGCGCTTTGCCCAAGCTGGGCGTCGAACAGTTCTTCGATCTCATGGCCGGCGTCGTGATAGCCGACCCAGCCCATGGTAAGTGAGCCGGCCAGCAGCAGCCCCAGCACCCTGACCAGTATGCGCTTGCGAATCGACCTCATACCTGGCGCTCAATCATATAGCCGACGCCGCGCAGGGTACGGATTAGCCCGCTGAAGAGTTTGCGCCGCAGGTGATGGATGTGCACTTCCAGGGTGTTGCTGTCGACGTCTTCATTCCAGCCATAGAGGGCCTGCTCGAGCCGGTCGCGGGTCAGCACTCGGTCGGGTTGCGCCATCAGTTCGTGCAGCAGAATAAACTCCTTGCGTGACAGGCTGACCGGTTTTCCCTCCAGGGTGACCTGCTGGCTTTGCGGATCAAGCACGACCCCACGCAGGTTTATCAGCGGCTCGGCTCGGCCGTTGCTGCGGCGCAGCAGGGCACGTAGGCGGGCTTTTAATTCAGCGCTGTCGAACGGCTTAATCAGGTAGTCATCAGCGCCCGCGTCCAGCCCAGCGATTCGGTCCTGTACGCCGTCGCGGGCGGTAAGGATCAAGACTGGAACCGCATGATGACGGTCGCGCAGGGCGCGCAGCACCGCGAGACCGTCCATGCGCGGTAGCCCCAAATCGAGAATTGCCAGATCGAAGGGTTCGCTGCTCAACGCGTGCAGCGCGCTGGTGCCGTCTTTCAGCCAGTCCAGGGTATAGCCCTCTTTTTTCAGCGAGGTGAGAATGCCCTCGGCCAGAGAGGTATCGTCTTCAACCAGCAACAGGCGCATGCGTTATCCGTTTTTCAGTTGAGTCAGTCGTTCACGGATTTCGGCTTGTCGACCTTGATCGGCCAGCGGCCGGTCCGGGCGCGGTGTTGCAGCCTGTGCTTTAAGCAGTGCGGCCTTGGCTTCAGCATAGCGCTTCTGATCAAGCAGGTAATCGGCCCAGAAGAAATTGCTGTCGATGCCGTCCGGATTCAGCTCCAGTGCGCGCTTGAGCAAAGCCTCGGCCTGATCGTCGTCGCCAAAGCCTATCGGCCAGCCGGGCACCTGATAATAGAGGGCGCCGAGGCTGGTATAGGCCGAGCCGTTGAGCGCCTCGGGATCGATCGCCAGCGCTTTCTCCAGTTCAGCCTTGGCCTGCTTGACCTTACTCAATGCACCCAGACCGCCTTCGGCTCCGGCCCAGCTGCTGAGGATGATGCCGTGCCAGATCAGGGCCGGAGCACTGTCGGGTTCGCTCTGAGTAACCTGCTCGGCTTCGGCTGCCAGCGCTTTGAACGCTGCAGGTTTTTGATTGGCAGGCAATTGGTATTGAATTTCTGCCCAGCGCTGTTGCAGCGGAGCAATGTCTGCGGCTTGGCTGGTCAGGCTGAAGACGGCCAACAAGCCGGTGGCTAATAAACGAATCAGGGTGGGCATCTTAGAGTTCCTTGGCAGTCTTGAGTGGAGTTGTTGGGGCAACCGTCGAAACGGGTTTGGCGTAATACTGAATGGTCGATAACTGTCGGCGCAGCGCTTTGTCGATCAGCCGTGGCAGCAAGCCATTGAGACGCACCAGCAAGCGCTCGGGAAAGCCCATGTGCACTTCGCGCAGATCGGTTTCCAGTGCCTTTACCAGTTGCGCGGCAACCAGTTCGGGGCTGTCCATGCTGACCTGCAGCTCGGCGTTCATGGCTTCTACCGCCGCGCTGTTCATACCGGTGCGGGTCGCGCGTGGCGACATGTAAAGCACGCCTACTCGGGTGTCCGCCAGCTCTCGGCGCAGGGCTTCAGAAAAACCGCGCAGGGCGAACTTACTGGCGCAGTAGACACTGAACCCCGGATAACCGATGGAGCCAAAGGTCGAGCCGATATTGACCACACCACTTTGCGGCTGCGCGCGCAGTAGCGGCAGCAGGGCACGGGTCAGTTGCAGGGTGGCGATCAGGTTGGTCTGAATCAGATCCTCTATGGCGCTGTCCTGCATGGCTTCAAACAGGCCAAAATGGTTAATGCCGGCCGCGTTGATCAGCAGATTGAAGCCGTCCATTAACTGCGCTTGTTGTACCACGCGGGCGCGATCAGCGGAATTGCGCAGATCGGCCTGCAAACAGCTGACCTGGCCGTCAAAACGGGCAACCAGCGCTTGCAGGGCTTGGTCCTGGCGGCCAACCACCAGTACCTGAGCACCGGCAGCGCAGAGTTCGGCGACCATTGCCTGCCCCATACCGCCGGTTGCGCCGGTGAGAATCACACGACTAGCCGAAAGCTGCATGGGGCACCTCCTGCGCAACATTGCCCGGCAGGCTGCGGAACATCTCGGCGTACAGGCGATAGATCACCTTGGCGGTATGCAGCACGGCGTCCCGGTCGGTGTCGTTATCAATGCGGTTCACCAGGGTTTCGAAGAACTTCATGTGTTCCAGATCCAGCGAGCCGTGCGAGGACAGGTAACTGAAGGCCTGCGGTGGCAGCCCCAGACCTTGTTTCAGACTGCCGGCCGCCTGGGTCGCCAGCGCAATGCTGGTACCCTCCAGTACAAAGACCATGCCCAGCATTGCAATCGGGTTAAGGCGGTTGATGCGGTCGTACATGGTGCTGACCATGAGTTCGGTAGCCAGCCCTGGTGTGCTGTGGCGCACGGCTTCAGCGTCACCGCCGCAGGCGCGAATGTCGTTGAGAATCCATTCCTGATGGCCGATCTCCTCCTCGATGTATTCGGCCATGGCTTCGCGCAGCCACTCGTGATCAGCGTTCAGACGCGCGCCGCAGGCCATCAGCAGCGGCACGGTGTGGCGCACGTGATGGAATGCTTGTGTCAGAAAGGCCACGTAGCTGTGCTTTTGCGCCTCGCCGCTCAGGGCGGCCTGAATCATGGGTGACTCAAACAGGTACTCGCGCTCGGTTTGGGTTTGTTCTTGCAGGGTATCGAAGAAGTTCATAGTGCAATGTCCTCGTTGATCAGACCCAGCAGCGCCGGGCGATAGTGTTCGGTGATGGAGTCGCGGCGCAGGCGACCATTGCTGGTCAGTTGGCCGTTAGCTGCTGAAAAGGGTTCGCTGGCGGTCAGCCAGGCGCCGATTTGCGCGTAGTCGGGTAACTGGCTGTTGGCGCGGGCGACGGCTTGGGTAATGTCGTCGACACTGAAAGCAGTGCTGCGCGGGACAATCAGGGCCAGGTTGGTAGGCAATGCCTCGCCATAGACCAACACCTGAGCGATAGCCGGATGGCTGGTTAGCTCGGCCTCGACCCATTCGGGGTTTACGTTGCGTCCATAAGCGGTAATGAACTGATTTTTCTTACGCCCGAGAATGCTCAGATAGCCATCTTCCAGCCGTCCGAGATCGCCGGTCGGCCAGTATTCGTCGCTACTGCCAGGTTCGCCGAGATAACCCAGCGCGCGGGCGCCGCGCACCAGAATTTCGCCGTCGTCTGCCAGCTTGATGTCCACGTGCGGCAGTGCTCGCCCGACCGTACCGGCGCGCTGCTGACCCGGGCGATTGAGGCAGACCACCGAGGCACATTCGGATAGCCCATAGCCCTCAAACACCGGCAGGCTCAGCTGTTCGGCACGGTCGAGCAGCGCCGGTGCTACCCGGCCGCCACCCACGGCGATGAAACGCAGGCTGCGCGGCAGCGGGGCGCCGGCGTCGGCGGCCTGCAGCAATGCCTGCAGTAATTGCGGCACCAGAATCAGACTGTGCGGCTGATAGTGATTTAGCACCTGCAGCAAGCGCGGCATATCCAGTTGGCTGCCGTGCAGGCCGCTGTCTGCTGGCACCGTAATGCTGGCGCCATTAAGCAGCGCGGTATAGGCGCCCAAGTTGTCGAGCAGCACCGCCAGTGGCAGCAGTATCAGGTGTTGTTGCGGGTTCAGGCTACTGCAGGCATCACGCAGACTGTCGGCAACCTGCAACATGGCCTCTGCGGACAGACACACACCCTTGGGGGTGCCGGTGGTGCCGGAGGTGAAGGTAATCTTGGCGGTGCCGCTTGGCATACCCACGCCGAAGAGTGTGCGCTGCCAGCCTAGCGAAGTGCTGGCGAAGCCTTGCTCGCGCATCAGCGCGCTGTCGTCAGGCAGGCCAATCAGCGTATCCACGCCCGCCGTCTGGAGCAGATGGCGGCGCTGTGCCTCAGTAAAGAAGGGGGCGATGGGCACGCAGGTCAGACCCGCGCGCAAAATTGCCAGATCCCACAGCAACCAGTCACGACCATTGTCTAGCGCGAGAGCCACACAGCGGCAGCCGAGCGCGCGCAGGCGGTCGGCGCGTTGCTGAACCTCAGTGCTCAGGTCGGCATAGGCGATGCTGCCCTGCTCGTCGGCCAGCGCGATCTTGCCGGGACGCTGCTGTGCGTATTGCGCCAGCTGTTGCCAGAAACGCTCAAGCGCAGTCATTGGCGACCTCCTGTTGGTCTGGCAGGTAGCTTGGCTGATACCGCAGACGCTCGAAGGTGCCACGCCGCTGCAGCTGCGCGAGGCCTTCCGGAATGTAGCCGGCCATCACGCGCGGCTGAGTGGCGTAGTAGCTGCCCCAGTCATTCCGCGCCTCACCCAGCCGAGCAGGATCCGCCGGGCCCAGATCAATGGGGCTCAGGGTTAGGCGTTGAAAGCTGTTCAGCAGCATCGGGGTGCCGGTAAATACCACCCAGGTGTAACCGCTGGCAGCCAGAAAATGCGTCAGCGCGATGATTAGCAAACGACCGGCACCGGGTGCGAGCGCTGCCAGATTCCCGACCTCTACCAGTTGTTCGCGGACCACCGGTAGATCAGTGTGGCGTTGCAGAGTCTGGCATACCGGCTGATCAAGGTAGTGCTCAAGGAACAGCTGATCGCTGGCGCCGCCGCGCAGGCCAACGCTGGCCTGGAGAGTGCCCTGCTGGCAGATGCCCAGCAGTTCGGGCATGAATTCGCGCACATCGGCGCCGTACACATCAGCGAACTGTTGGTGCACAAAGGTTTCCAGCTGGTGACGCAATTCGCCGCCGGATTGCGGGGAGTGCAACAGCATGGCTGGATCGCCTTCGCCAAGGCGGGCGATGATATTGGTGCTGGGTACAGATGACAGTGACATGGCCTTCCTCCAGATGATGGGAGGATATTGCGTGGCGAATCTTAAGATCGCCTTAAGCCAGTTTGTCAGCTGTATTTAGTGTGCGGACGCGGTCGCAGTTGGTTGGATATCGCAACAGGGGGCACGCGCATCCCCGTGTTCAGCCCTTGAGCAGGGTGCCATCGCTGTCCAGCACCTTGAGATTGATCGGCAGGGCGGCGACCACACTCTGGGATACCGTACAGAACTGCTCAAATTGATCGAGAATGCGCTCCAACCGCTTAAACGCGCTGGCTGGATATCCCAGATGCAAGGTCACATCAACGCCCACTATGCGCAGATGATTATCGGTATCTCGGCCTAAATGCCCGACCGCCTCGGTACGGATGCCGTCATTGGGCTGATGGAACTTGCCCAGCGCAAACACCAGGCTATCACTCAGACAATTGCCTAGTGCGGTGACCAGCAACTGTGCCGGGCTGGGACCCTGATTGCCGCCCAAGGGAGCTGGTTCATCGGTAATCAGGTCGGGTGTATCGCCCTGGTATTGGACCAGAAAGCGATAGTTTTCCTGCTGCTGCAAAGTCACTTCAACGCGGTTATCACCCATGATGTGCTCCGATAATGATGAGTTGGTTGCAATCAATCTATTTTTTTATATATTGTATGTCAATAAAGTGTTCCCGGGACCTGTCCAACCGTATGAATAATCAAATCGACATCAATCGTCTCTCCAGCGCTGCTGATCAGGCTCAACAATTGCTTAAGGCGCTAGCCAACCGTGACCGCCTGCTGCTGCTTTGCCAGTTGGTGGAGGGCGAGCGTAGCGTCGGCGAGTTGGAGCAACTGCTGGGTATTGTGCAGCCTACGCTGTCGCAACAGTTGGCGGTATTGCGCCGCGAAGGTTTGGTGGCAACCCGCCGTGAAGGCAAGCAGGTTTATTACCGTGTCGCCAGTGCCGAGGCGCTGGCGGTTCTCAATACCCTTTATGGCCTATTCTGTGCCGAGGAAGTAACTAATGCAGACTGACTGGGTTGCCTTCACTCCCTGGAGTGCCTTGGCCGGTGGTGCGCTGATTGGCGCGGCGGCGGCCATGCTGATGCTGTTTAACGGCCGGATTGCCGGCATCAGCGGGTTGGTCGGGCGTCTGCTTGTGCCGCAAGCCGGTAATCGCGAGGCCCTGCTATTTGTAGTTGGGCTCTTGCTAGCGCCATGGCTGTATAAGCTGGCGGGTGCGGATATCAAAGTGGAGGTTGACGCCGGCCCCGTTGCGCTGGTGATTGCCGGCCTGCTGGTGGGCTTTGGCTCACGGCTTGGTTCGGGCTGTACCAGTGGGCACGGGGTATGCGGGCTGGCACGTTTATCGCCGCGCTCACTGGCGGCTACGCTGAGCTTTATGGGCGCAGGTTTTATCTGCGTTTTCGTCCTTCGTCATCTGTTGGGAGTCTGAGCATGCGCGCATTGATTGCATTGGTCAGTGGGCTGGTATTCGGCTTGGGCCTGCTGCTTTCGGGCATGGCCAACCCGGCCAAAGTGTTGGGCTTTCTTGATCTGGCAGGCGCCTGGGATCCTTCCCTAGCACTGGTTATGATCGGGGCTATCGCCGTGGCCTTTATACCCATGCAGTGGACCCAGCGTAGTGGCGTGACCCTGCGCGGTGAAGCCGCGCAAATACCGGGTAATCGCCAAATTGACCGGCGGCTGATCATCGGTAGCCTGGTATTTGGGGCCGGTTGGGGCGTGGCCGGATTCTGCCCTGGTCCGGGGCTGGTCGCCGCCTCGGCGCTGGTACCGCAGGCGTTGCTGTTTGTGGTCGCCATGCTGGCGGGTATGTGGCTGTTCAGCTGGTATGAGCGGCGGGTGCGTGCATGAGTAAGAACCCTCGGTTGCAGCCGCCGGGCGGCCCGGAAATGCTCGCTTGGCTGCGCCATTATCGGCGGGCCTGGCTGGGCGGCGACCTGACGGCAGGCCTGGTACTCAGCATCATGGTCATACCGCAAAGTATGGCTTACGCGATGCTAGCGGGCATGCCAGTGGAAGTAGGGCTGTATGCCAGTCTATTACCGCTGCTGGGCTACGCCATGTTTGGCAGCAGTATGAGCATGTCGGTTGGCCCGGTAGCGATCACCGGCCTGATGACCGCTACCCTGCTGGCGCCGCTGGCCACGGTAGGCAGCCCGGACTACCTGCAGCTAGCGGTCTGGTTGGCACTCCTGTCGGGCTTTATGCTCTTTGTGCTGGGTCTGTTGCGTTTGGGTTTTCTCGCCAACTTCCTCAGCCATCCGGTGATCAGCGGTTTTATCAGCGGCGCGGCCATTCTGATTATTCTCAGTCAACTGCCCAGCCTGCTAGGGCGTGAAAACTTGCCGCACGGGCTGCCACAGCTGGTACGTGAGTGGCACCTGCTGAACACCCTGGTGTTGGGCATGGGGCTAGCCGCGCTGGCTTGGCTGCTATATGCCCGTACGCTGATGGCGCGACATCTTGAAGCGCTGGGTTTATCAGCCGCGCTAGCCACCCTGCTGGCGCGTTTGGCGCCCATTGTGGTGGTGGTGGTCGCGGTGTGGGCGACCTGGTATTTCGATTTGACCGCCCTTGGGGTTCCCGTGGTGGGCAATCTACCCGCTGGGTTGCCGTCATTGGTCTGGAGCACGCCCGGCTTCGGCGATTTGCGCCAGTTGCTGCTGCCGGCAGCGCTGATAAGCTTGGTGACCTTTGTCGAGAGCGTCTCCATTGCGCAGTCGCTGGCGCGACGCAAGCGCCAGAGCGTTAACCCAGACCGCGAGCTACTCGGTCTGGGTGCCGCAAACCTCGGCTCGGCATTGACCGGCGGCTTTGCAGTGGCGGGCGGTTTTTCGCGCTCCAGCGTCAATATCGAGGCCGGCGCTAACACGCCGCTGTCGGGCGTCATCGCCGCACTGATCATCGGCCTGATACTGCTGACCGTGGCCCCCCTGTTCGCCTATCTGCCATTGGTAATGCTGGCAGCGGTGATCATGATTGCGGTCACCCCGTTGATCGACCTACGCAGCCTCAGCCGAGCCTGGCGTTATGACCGCGCCGAGGGCCTGACACTGCTGAGTACTCTGCTGGGTGTGCTAATTCTCGGGGTAGAGGGTGGCATCATTCTGGGTGTCTGTTGGTCGATCATTGCTCAGTTGTGGCGCGGTAGCCGCCCACACGTAGCGGTTATAGGCCGGGTGCCGGATACCCATTACTTTCGCAACACCAAGCGCCATCTGGTCGAAACCGTGCCCCAACTGCTAGCGCTGCGCATTGACGAAAACATCTTTTTTGCCAATACCAAGGCGGTCGAACAGGCGATTTATCAAGCACTGGCGGATTACCCCGACACCCGAGAAGTGTTACTGATTTTGTCGGCGGTCAATCATATCGACAGTACCGGACTGGACATGCTCAGCGAGCTGACCGAAGGACTAAGTGAGCGCGATATTCATCTGCACCTTGCAGAGGTAAAGGGCCCGCTGATGGACCATCTTGAGCACACCGATTGGATCACCCGGCAGATCGACGAAATATTCCCCAGCACGCATATCGCTTTTAATACGCTGGCGGATTTAAAAAGGCCAGAGTAGAGCCGCGCTAGCCGTGCGCGCCCCGGCTGCGGACGCTACTATGCATAACAAGCTTGATTCCACCAAGTAGGAGAAACGCATGAAAACCGTGATTGCCGGCGCCCTGAGCGCCTTATTGCTGGGTGGTGCCGTAACCGCCGCTTACGCACAGGTCTCGCCAGAAGACCAGATTGAGATTCGCCAAGCGGGATTTAGTTACATGGCTTGGAACATGGGCAAGATCAAAGCCCAGGTCATTGATGGCAGCGTAGAGTACAACCAGCAGCAGGTTAGCGCCGCCGCCAATGCCATCGACGCCATTGCTAACTCCGGTATGGGTGCGCTGTTTGGTCCCGGCACCGAGAAGGACATCGGCGACCTGCACACCCGTGCTGATCCGGCCTTGTTTGAGAACATGCAGGATATGGCAGAACTGGCAGGTAACCTGGGCACCGCAGCCAGCAACCTGGCAGCTAAAGCCGAGGCTGGCGATCAGGACGAAATCCGCGTTGCCTTTGGTGAAGTCGGCAAGAGCTGCAAGTCTTGCCATGAAAAGTACCGCATGGAATAAGCGCTACCAGGCGGGCATCGCCGGCGCTGGCGGTGGGGCAGGAATCCAACTGCCCCACGCCAGCCACACCATGCCGATGGCAATCACCAGCGCAATGCTCAACGCCAGCCCGCCACCGCTTTCGGCCTCGTGTACCGGCTTCTCTTCCACCGTCTTACGGCCATGCAGCATCGCGCCGAGCAGCTTTTTACCGCGCAGTCGATAAACCACAATCGCCAGAATATGCAGGCCGATCACAACGTAGATCAGCTGCTCGGTGGAGCGATGCCAACCGCTAACCAATGAGCTCACATCACTGGATACCAAGCGCGTCAGGGGCCCATAAAAGGCCACGTCATCATTGGTGATCAAACCGGTCAACGCCTGAAAAGTAAACAACCCCAGCATCGCAAACACTGAGAAGGCACCGAGCGGGTTATGCCCCAGTTCGTGCCAGCTGCCGCGCAGGTAATGGGTAATACGGGAGGGCGTCGGGAAGAAATTACTGAAGCGAGCGTAGGTGCCCCCCACCAGACCCCACACCAGACGGAAGGTCAACAGCCCCAGAATGGACAGGCCAAAACGCCCGTGCCAGAGCATCCAGTTGCCTCCGAGGCTTACGGTGATCAAAGAGCCAGTAACGCAGAGGGCTAACAGCCAATGAAATAGACGAAGAGGTAGATCCCAGACGGTAACTTGCATGCAGTGCTCACAACTTTTAATCCAGCACCGAAGGCTAACCCCTGAAGCCGGTGCTCGCAATACCTTGGGTTAGACCAATTCAGAAGTGTCTCGGCAGGCTCGCCTTGTCTCAACAACGGGCAACTCAGCCTAGTTTGTAAATTCAGCTGGGAGGCTTGTTGCTTAAGCGCCGAATTCAGCGGTTGATAGGGCTGCAAAAAAATCCTGCTGAAAGTCGCAAATAGCATAATGACATTACTGCATAGGCTGATTATGATCGCCCGGCGTTATCGAAAAAAATACTAAAAAAACAATTGAAGAAGGATTCTTCTAAATGATGTGCCTGAAAAAATTGGCTATCACAGCCGCCCTTTCTGCCTCCGTGTTTGTTACTGGCTGTGCCAGCATCGTAAGTGACTCGCAGTATCCCGTCGTAATGAAATCCGAGCCGTCAGGCGCCGAATATCAGATCCGCAATCGCAGCGGCAGTCTGGTTCACCAGGGTACCACCCCTAGCACCGTTACGCTCAAGTCCGGCGCCGGTTACTTCAAGGGTGAACGCTATAAACTGCAGTTTTCCAAGGAAGGTTACCAGCAGCAAGATCAGAGCCTAGAGTCCAGCATGGATGGCTGGTACTGGGGCAACCTGCTGTTTGGGGGTTTGATTGGCATGCTGGCGGTTGATCCCGCTACCGGCGCCATGTACAAATTGCCACCGGGTAAGACGGCCAATTTGGTTCAGATACCTATGGCCGCGCCAGCAACGCCTGAAGCGGAGGTGGTCAGCTCGGTTACCGAGTGAAATAGCGACATGGGTAATATCCAGATCCATAAAAAGGGGCGCCGTGGCGCCCTTTTTTATTACAGTTCCATATTGCGCGCCAGCTTGTCACGCAGCAGCTCCGGGTCATTGCTGGCGGCTTTATCCAGCTCCGCCAGCTCCTCCGGAATGTACCAGTGCAGTTTCTTCTCGTCGTGGTAACTGGCCCACACCACCTTTGCCACTTCAACCGCTTCAATCAATCGGAACGGTCCTTTGGTTGGCGCCTTCTCCAGAAATTCGTCAGACGTCATACCGGTGCGGATCAAGCCCGGCAGCGCGTCGGCGCAACGAATATCGTACCGCTTGAACTCGTTCGACCATGCTTCGGTCAGGCCCTTAACCGCATGCTTGCTGGCCGAATACACCGCAATCAGCGGCATGCCCATGGTTGCCGAAGACGATGAGGTGTTGAAGCACAAGGCATTGGGTGTTTCTTTCAGCAGCGGCAGCGCGCTGTGGGTGCCGTTCATCACACCAATCACGTTGACATTGATGATCTTCAACTGATCCTCGAACGACATCTCATCGAAGAACCCGCGCATGATAATCCCCGCGTTGTTGAACAGAATATCCATACGCCCGCCGGTAGCCGCGCTGAAGGTGGCCACCGCCGCATCAAACTGCGCTTTGTCGCTTACGTCCAGGGTTTGGGTCACGCAGTTGTCTGCACCCAACTCTGCCTGCAAGGCGTCTAACCCCGCCTGGTTGACGTCGAACGCGCCAATGAACCAGCCTTTTTCGTTAAACAACCGAGCGGTCTCGCGGCCCATGCCGGAGGCGGCACCGGTAATGAAGATGGATTGACGGCCTGCGGCTTGGGACATGGGCGGGGTTCTCATTTGGTGTTGTGGATGAGCTGACGTTAGCACTGACCGGGTGGCTTGGGAGCCAATGGGTAGTTTGGTTGATTATTGGGGAATCATTGGGGTGATGGGCGGGTAGTGCATGCGCGACCTGCGCTTGGCTTTTACATCGGAGGTTGGCTCACTATCGCCTTTCGCCTGGCCGGCGAGCCAAGGGTGGCCGCTTGCCCGGCCCCCCTTAGCGATCCCCCGGGGCACCCAGCTGCGCGGCCCTGCGGGTTCGCTGCGTTGCTCAAGCTGCCGGGGACGCTCGCAAACTCGCTACGCTCAGACACCGCGAGCATCTTTTTCCCGGCAGCTCTCCGCTACTCGCCCGCGCAGATGGGGTTTTGGGTCCGTGCGATGTTATGGACTCTGTCGGCTGGTTAGATACCCAAAAGATCCTGAGTGAATGTCATTTGTCTGATCTTGGCGCGCTTCGCTCGGTATCCTTGCCCCAGCTGTTAAGCCAGCTATGTACATGGCTGGCATCAACTACTTTACCCAGAGCAGCGGACTCGGTTGCATTCAGAGTTTGCTGCATGCGCGTTGTATCGCGTTGCGGCTTTTTAATGTCCGCGGCTAAACTTTGATTGATCACTTAATCGATGCTCCGCTGTAACCAGATGGTAATTGAACTCTTGCGGCTCTTCGGATTCGCGGTGCCGAGGATACAACTCGCCTGCCGCCCACAAACTCGACGCTGCGCGCCTCAGACACCGCAAGCACTTTTTCCTCGGAAGCTCTGAGCTAATAGCCCGCGCAGATGGGATTGTGGTGCGTTTGGTGTTGAATAATTCTGTTTAGTTAACGCCGCCAGCACGTGCGGCGTTGTAGTGAAGGCGCAGCCGCAACGGAGAAGGCGTCGCAGTGCCTGGCCTTGTTAAGTTTTTTTCGCACGCCTTACCCGCCTGTGTTTTAATTCGTCGCCTTTTGCTGGTATCTCGAAAATAGAGTCAAAAGTATGTTCGATAATCTCTATAGCTAGAGCGAGTTCATCCCTTGAAGGATGGGCAAGTTCATGAACCGCTGCATTCCCCATAAAACGATGTTCATGAAGCAGGTTAGCGCTTTTCTCTGTTAAAAATCCTTTTTCATGTAACCCTGAAATTTTTCCTTCGAGGTTAGAAAATCGCTTTACTTCCTGAGTAAGATCTTTTTTGGCAATTGTTTTAGGCCCATCAATAACACCAAGCTCCGCACATAGCCCTTCAATCAAGGCTCTTAGTCCTGCCGCTGTCAATGTAAACGAATCATTATTAAAACAATCAATTGATTCACGATAAATGCGACGTAAATTGTTAGGGACCTCCCAAAACTCTTTAATAGCTCGCGTGTTGTTTGAGCGTTTTGGATAAAGAGTCACTCGCTCCCCATCATCCCATTCATCTGGTCCTATCTGATGCATATCTTCAGAGAACCAATTAACCTGTCTGAAAGAGGAAGACATACAACCTTGACATTGCACGACCTGATGGGAACTACTCCAATCAATTGAAAAGCTGCCTCCATCGTAATCTTCTGAACCACGGTGATCATATGATGTAACGATCATATGGCGAGTTGACCTGCCACACTGAGCACAGTGCTCTTTAACAATAGAATCTATGGATTTCCCTTCCTCATAATTCTCTGTGATCTCAGCCAACTTACTCTCCTTAAAACTTAACGTCGTAATCACGCGCTTGTCGCGTGCATTACCTTGTTAGAGCACATCGACTTGACCCGTACGGATTCGTTGCAAGTAGCTGGCCCCGAAATCTGTTAACTCATTGTCATCATCAACAACTCCCCACTTGTTGAGATCCATGACATAACCCTGCTCAAGGCTCTCAACGATCCCAGAGAACCTTCGCTTCAGAGCAGGTTCCGTCAATCTCCGCCCTGAGTGCCAGATGCGATCAAGAACATGCTTCTCTGTGTATTCGATGAATCCAGGATCATCCAAGAGCGTATCATGCTGTCCGCGCGCGGATTTCATTCTCGATATCGTGACTCGGCGCTTCAACTGAGCCATTTCGTTTTGAGTTTTTTTGAGCTGTTCCTCGTTCTCCCGCAGCTCAGCCATGAACTTTGTTTTCTCCTCTTCTTGCAAATGCGCTCTGTCAATCAGTTGCATGATTAGTGCGTTTCGTTCCTCGGAGGTCTTGTCGAGGGTTTCTTCGCCCTCTTCAAGCTTTTTCTGGGCCTCGCGAACTCTTTCACCGCTCGGCATGCGTTGTATATGATCCCGCACGCTTGAATAACCCTCATCCAGGTGTCGAAGGCGTTCACCGAATCCACTTTCCATTTTTGTAATTAGCTGAGCGATTTCACGCGTGAACTTGTACGTGTTGTCATAAAACGTGTTGCTCGTTTCCGTAGCTTTGAAATAGAAAAGCGCTGCGAGGCCAACAGAGAAGAAAGCCAGCAGCAGCGACAACAAAGAAGGAAAATCAAAGACAAAGTTGAACGGTGTTACAGCGATTTTGTAAGCGGTAATCGATATCAAAACGATCACCGCAAACGCCTTAACAGAGTGCCAGCGATCCAAATTATCGGTGTCGTCGTCTTTCATTTCAGTCACTACAGATCCCCCTTATGTGCTCTAACAGTGATTAGATCGCACGCTGCGTTAATACGCGGTATGACACGCGCGACGAATGACTCGATTCTTTTTTTATCAGTCACTTGTGCGTACTCATGCTGTTATCCCTCACGTTAAACTGCGTGCGATATAAGTCCATTATGGCTGCGCACAGGCCGCACAATGCTGCCCTGGCCAGCAACTGGCAGGGCGTTTGGTTTTCTAGGTTGGGGTAGTCAGGCATCCGTGCCTCCAGAAAGGGGTCTGCAAAAAAGCAGTTACTGGCATAGTGCTACGCTTTTGGCGGCTTGCCAACCCTGTTTTTGATCAGGGCGTTTGCGGTAAACCAGTCCGCTTTTGAGCCGAGTAGCGGTTTTATTCGGGTGATGGAATAGGCGTATGTCACTACACATCGTGGATGTCTCCAGCGCGGGGAGTCGCTGATGGCGCGGCCCCCTCAGAAACAATTACACACGAATTGCCCACTTTATTTCGCTTTGTGACATCCATGAGTGCTGCTCGCGGGTATAGCCTGCAGGAACGGAATGGCGATTGAGTACAGGATTACGGTATGGCAGACAGCGAGTTTGATTACGAGGGCACTCTGGAGGCCTGTGCGCGCGGTGATAAGGGCGCGTTTCAGCGTTTGTATCAGCGCGAGGCCGGGCAGATGCTGGGGTTGGCTATTACCTTGCTGGGGCGGCGTGATCAGGCTGAGGATTGCTTGCACGATGCGCTGGTTAAGGTGTGGCATAACGCTGATCGTTTTGATCGTTCGCTGGGTCAGGGCCGCGCGTGGATTTACAGCATTCTGCGTTACCGGGCGCTCAATCAGCTGCGCAGTCGCGGGCGGTTGGTCGATACCGACGACGGCTTTATCGAGCAGATGGCCGATGACAGTGCGCAGGCAGAAGACATTGCCAGCGATCAGTCCGAAGGCCGTGAGCTGCGTCGTTGTTTGCGTCAGTTGGAGCGTCCGCGTCGTCATCCGATCCTGCTGGCCTTTTATCGAGGCCTGACCCATGAACAGATTGCCAGCCGGCTGACCACGCCGCTGGGCACCATCAAGGGACGTATCCGCGCCGGACTACGCGCATTGCAGGAGTGTTTGCAGGCATGATTCCAGAGGCAATTGAGCCGCGTCGGGCGTTGATCGGCGAGTATGTACTGGGCTTGCTCGAAGAGCCGGAGGCCAGCGAGGTGCGCGAGTTGATCGCTCATGACCGCGAGGCCGCACGCATGGCGTTGGAGTGGGAGCAACATCTGCTTGAACTGGCGGACGAGTTGCCACCGCAAACCCCTTCATTGGTGTTGTGGGAGCGCGTGCAGCAGAGCCTGGGTTGGACGCCTGCCTCTCAAGCCACAACCGCTGACGGTTTCTCCGGTTGGTGGAACAGCTTGGGCCTCTGGCGCCTAACTAGCGGAGCATTGGCGCTGTTGGTTCTGTTCAGTTGGCTACCTGGCGTGCTGCGTGATGCACCGAGCAGCGCCAGCTTCACGGCAGTGCTGCAAGTACCGGGCGAAAGCGCCAAACCGGGCTGGGTGGTTACTGTTGACGGTGACGGCACGCTGAATCTGCAATCACTGGTAGCGGATCAGATCCCGGCCAATCAGAGCGTGCAATTCTGGACTCTGATCGATCCCAAAGACGGCCCGCGCTCATTGGGCCTGATCGAGCCGGGCAAAGGCACGACTCTGAGTGCCGAGCAGATTGGTGCCGTGCAGGCAGGGCAGTTGTTTGAGCTGACGCTCGAGCCGGAAGGCGGCTCGCCTTTGAATCGTCCTACAGGACCGGTTTTGTATATTGGGCGTGCGGTGCTTATTGCGAGTAACTAGGGGTAGTATCCGCGCCGAGTTGGTTCTCGGCGTGATTGTGATGCGCGTTTTTCGCCTCGCTGGCGAGTCCCCTTTCTTTGCTTGCCCAAAGAAACGGAACCCAAAGAAAGGGCACCTCCAGCCAAGCTGGCCTGCGGCTTCTCTGCGTTACTCGGTGTTGAGCGCGCCTGCGGAACTCGCTTCGCTCACACAGTCCTCGGCTTAATCGCTCAACCCCTGCGTTACTCGACAGCTTGGAAGGGGGACGAAACGCCTGAGATCGGAGTCCTGTCGGGCTTGGTTGTTTGGTTGAAACTTAAACATCAAAACTGAAGGCTGCACGGACTAAATAATCCCATCTGAGCGGGCGAGTAGCGCAGAGCTGCCGGGAAAAAGGCGCGTGCGGTGTCTGAGGTGCGCAGCGCCGAGTTTGTGAGCGGCCGGCTAGGTGTGCCCCGGCAGCTTGAGCAACGCAGCGAACCCGGAGGGCCGCGCAGCTGGGTGCCCTTGGCTCGCCTAAGGGCGAAACCGGAAATCAGCTGAGCAAATTATGTATGCGCATCGCACGCAACGCCTATGACGAGGTTTGCGGTTTCGAACATCGCGCTAGAGCTCAAGAAAATTTATTTTCATCCCCCGACATCTAAACTGCATCTTGGCGGGTATTGCTTACAGGTGACTTACAAAGCACCCAGCTGGATGGGCCAAGCCCATCACCACATGAATGCGAGGAATCACAGATGAATACTTTCAATAAACTGATCCTGACGACTTCACTAACACTGGCCGCCGGCACCGCCAGCGCCGCCACGCTGCTCGCCCTCGGTGAAGACGGCATGCTGCACAAGATCGATACCGAAGCGCTGAGCGTCACTGCCAGCATGCAAGTTGACGGCGCCAGCGATCTGCGCGGCATCGACGTGCGCCCTGCCAACGGCATGCTCTACGCCCTCGGCGGCGGCACCCAGCTGTACATCATTGATGCAGCCACTGGTAAAGCCACCGCCGGCGCCAAGCTGAACTCTGCGCTACCGGGTAGCGAGCACGCCGTGGTCGACTTCAACCCCAAGGCGGATCGCCTGCGCCTGCTGGCCGCTGACGGCACCAACTTCCGCGTGAATGTTGAGACCGGTGAAGTTGCTACCGATGGCAGCGTGGCTTACGCCAAAGACTCTGAGCACGGCACCATGATGCCGAAAGTGGTTGCCGGCGCTTACACCGACTCTTTCGCCGGTACCGAAAAAACCGAGCTTTATACTGTCGACCTCGCCACCAGCATGTTAATGCTGCAGAACCCACCGAACGATGGCGTGCAACAGCCAGTAGGTGAACTAGCCAAAGGGCTGGACTCTGCTGCCATGGACATCGCCAGCGACGGCAAGGGCGGCAATACCGCTTATGTACTCGCCAATGGCACCCTGCACACCGTGGATCTGAAAACCGGCACACCGACTTCGCTGGGCATGATCGCAGACCTGCCAGAGGGCATCATCGATATCGCCGTATGGCCTGAAATGTAATTCGTTTCTGTTGCTGTAACTAAAACCCCGCGCATTTGCGCGGGGCTTTTTTATATGAAATAAACCGCTATTCGGTAGCTAAAGCCTAGACGAAAACTGAATTTTCCAGTTGCTTAAGAAACCTTAAAGCTGACACTTCAGGCATGTTGTGTGCATCAGCTATCTAGAACCGCGAGTCGTTCTCGCAGGGTATGCCGTCCCGGTCACCGTCCATCTTGGTATTGGGGCAGTTTCTGACAAAGAACTCAGCCTCTGCACGGGAGTGCATTTGACTGCAGTGCTGTCGCCCGTCGCAGGTAAAGCTTGGTTTTGACGGCGTGGGTGTGACGCGGTTGCTCGATGCTTGGTTAGTCACCTCACTACGATGCCCCGCAAATTCTGGGTTTTGTGGTTGCAGTTTTTCGGTATATATCTTCCAACCTGCAAAAATAACCAGCGCGAAAAACAATAATTTTTTCATGGGCTTACTCAAAAATTTTGAAGCAGTAATGGGCGGGATCTGTGGATGAAGAGCTCGGGAGCATTACGCAGGCGGATACGCAAAATGACGCATTCGTAACGCCAATAGTAAAGCGGGTTGTTTGTAGTGCACTGCAACAGCCAGGCATCCATGCCTCCAGTAAGGGGACTGCAAAACTGCAGTTATTGGATAGTGCAATTTAACGATGTGCTTGCCAACTGGTTTTTAGGTCTGGCTCAGAGCACAGCTTTACCCAATAACAACCCCCCCGTCACCAGCAATAAGCTATAAATCATCTGCCGAAAACGCTGTTCGTTAAGGCGGTGATGCAGAAACTCGCCCAAAAGCACGCCAATCACCAGTAGCGGCAGGTAGCTGAGGATATGCGGGACGGCCGGTAGCAGGCTGCCGTCGAGCAGAAACAGGATGGTCATGCTGCC
Source organism: Halopseudomonas sabulinigri (assembly GCA_011053055.1). GTDB lineage: Bacteria > Pseudomonadota > Gammaproteobacteria > Pseudomonadales > Pseudomonadaceae > Halopseudomonas > Halopseudomonas sabulinigri_A. Next base: position 192,614 of record DRHT01000047.1, read on the forward strand.
GTTTAGGCAAAACCACACGCTAATCAGGGTGGCGCGCAATTTGCTCTTGTCGAGTTGCGTCCCGGCCAGCCCGTAGACCAGCAACGGCCCCCCAGAGGCGAACAGGCCGTGGGTGATGCCCGCACCTAGGGTGAGCACGCGGCTTAGCCAGCTGGGATGCGCTTCGCTGGTCTGCCCGCGAAACATACGCCACAGCTCGCGTCCGGCAAACCACAGCACCAGTATGCCGAACAGTGCTTTGAGCAACTGGCCGTCAAGCCAAGGGCGCAGGCCGTAGCCGATCAGCATGCCGATCAGCATCAGCGGCAAAATCAGTTTGAGCAGCAGTGACCACTGAATATGCTCGCGGTTACGCCAGGCGAGAAAGCCGCTCATAAAGATATTCAGCGGTACTAGCACCGGCAGCATAGCTGGGATGGGCAGCAGCAAAGCGCCAAGCGACAGCGCGATAACGATGCTGCCGAAACCAGTAATGGCTTCAATGGTGTAGGCCAGCAGGATGAACACACCCAGCCAGATCCAGGGATCTATCATTGAATCCTCAACTTAACTCTGCGGCAAAGCGTTTGCGTATCTGGCGCAAATAGAGCGCCGGGGCGAAGCGCCAGAGCAGGCTGCCGAATTTCGACACCGGCTCGGGCAGCAGCCAACGTTGCCTTTTTACAAGCGCTTTGTCGATCAGTTCTACCATCCATTCGGTGCTGCGCATGCCGCCAACCATAGAGCGCGCATGGCTGGCGGGCTTGCCGTCTTTGCCGAGGGCGTTGTGCTCAATGGGGGTGTCGAGAAAGCTCGGATAAACCATCAAGACATGGATGCCGTCACACTCCAGCTCCAGCCGCAACACTTCAAAGAACTGGGTCAACGCGCCTTTGGCGGCGCAATACGCGGCGCGGCCGGGCACTGGCATCCAGCCGGCCATGGAGCCGATGCAGATTATCTCGCCGCGACTGGCGCGTAGCAGCGGCAGCGCGGCCATGGTCAGCTCTACGGGACCTTGCCAGTCCACCGCCATGACCTTGCGGAACACGGCCGTGTCGGTCTTGTGCGCAGGCGAGCGGTGGGTGATGCCGGCATTATTGACCAGGCGATCCAGACGTCCGAATTTTTGCTCGGTGGCGCTGATCAGATGTTGGATGTCTTCTGCGCGGGTAATGTCGGCAACCACCGTCAGCACGCGTTCGGGTGCATTGAGTTGCGCTTTACGTTCTGCCAGGAGTTCGGCGTTGATATCCGCCAGTACCAGTTGGTGGCCAGCGGCGAACCATTGTTGCGCCATGGTCCAGCCGAGGCCTGAAGCGGCCCCGGTGATCAGTATTTTCTTCATGCTCGGGATACTCTCTTATTGTTGTTTTCCGGAAGGCCGCATTCCATCTCGACCATCGCGCTTAGCCTCACCACCGTTGGCCGGGATGGAACCCGGCCCTCCAAAATCAAAGCCGCTACAACCCAAGCGTCAGCGTGCGAAAAAAGCCACCCGTCTTTGGAAGGTCGAGTTCCATCTCGACCATCGCGCTTAGCTGCACCACCGTTGGCCGGGATGGAACCCGGCCCTCCACAACCAAGCCCGCTATGACCCAATCGCCAGCGTGCGAAAAAACCGCACGTCTTTGGAAGGTCGAGTTCCATCTCGACCATCGCGCTCAGCCGCACCACTGCTAGCTGGGATAAACCTCGGTCCTCCACCCGCTGAGCGTTAGCGTCGCAATCCGCGCGCTTCGATGAAGAACTCCAGCGTTTCTGCGGAGGTTTTTTGTAGCTGATAGCCAAATTCGTTTTTCAGCCGTTTATTGCTCAGCACTGGGCGATATCGCAGGAAGTTGATCTGCTCAGGGCCGGTCGGTCTACCCAGCCACTTAGCGACCTGTAATGCGCTTTTCAGCATCCAGGGCGAGAGGTTCAGCGTTGGTTTGTTTAGCCGCTTGGCGATTTCGCGCATGGTCAGCGCGCCGTCGCCGGCCATGTTGTAGATGCCGTGCTTGTCTTCGCGGATGCCCATTTCCATGGCGGCCAGTACGTCTTGATCCCAGATAAAGACGAAGGGTGAGTCGCTACCCTTGATGGTCAGTACGCGCTTTGCTTCAAACAGGCCGGTGATCTGGTTGTGCGTCTCGGCGCCGAGCACAGTGCCGGGGCGGAAGATCAGCTGCTGTAATTCCGCATGATTGCTGCGGAAGGTAGCCAGCAGTTCTTCGACCCGACGTTTGTGATCGGAGTAGGCGAATTCGGCATTACCGCGAATGGCGTCGCTTTCGTCGATCCATTCCGGGTTGTCGGGATAATAGCCGTAAGCCGCGCCGGAGCTGGTCACGGTCACGTGCTTTACGCCCGCTTCGATGCAGGCACGCAGCACATTGCGAGTACCGTTAACGTCGATATCAAAATCGCGCGCACGATCTTTGGAGGCCTGGAGTATGGACGCTAAATGCACCACGTGAGTGATCTGGTGCTGCTTCATCAGGGCGGCCAAGCCACGATCGCGGATGTCCATAATGTGCAGCGGAAAATTCACATCATCCCGGCTGCGCAGGTCAGTGCCCACCACGCAAAAATCTTGCGCCAGTCGGTTGCCCAACTGATGGCCGATATAACCGGCGGCGCCGGTGATCAATATACGTTTGCTCATGGATTACAGGCTCTGTTCTGCGCCGCGCTGGGCGGCAAGGTGTTGGGCGTGTTCGGCGCGGCGGCTTTGGTAGGCCCAGATCTGCGAGAGCGTGAGCCCTGAAACCAGATGCCAGGTGCCCCAGAAGGCAGTGATCAACATCATGCCGCCAGCGTTCGGGAAGAAGGTAAAGAGGATCACCAGGCCAAGACCGGAGTTCTGAATACCGACTTCCATGGTCACTGCCCGGCGGTCTGCGACGGGTAGCTTCATCAGTCGCGCCATGCCGTAGCCAAGCGACAGCGCCAGTAGGTTGTGCGCTACCACTAGCCAGAAGAAGCTGTTGAATCGCTCGATAAACAAATCAAAGTTGTTGCTGAAGGCGATACCAACAAAGCCCAGAAACACCAGCAGCGAGATGATGCGCAGCGGTTTTTCACTGCGCAGCGCCAGCGCTGGCCAGCGTTTGCCGCTGAACATGCCGAGGATCAAAGGCAGCGCCAGTACCAGCAGCACGATCAGCAGAATGCTGCCCGGTTGCAGGCTGATCTGCGTCAAATACTCGCGGGTATGCGGATTCAGCCAACCATAGAAAGCGAAGTTGAGCGGCGTAAGTACAGTGGCTGCGAGGCTGGATACCGCCGTCATACTGACTGAAACGGCGACGTTGCCCTTGCCCAGCCAGGTCATCACGTTGGAGAAGCTACCACCGGGGCAGCAGGCAACCAGAATCATGCCGAGTGCCAGCTCGGGGTCGATGTTGAGCGCCCAGGTTGCCAGACAGGTGGCCAGCGGCAGCAACAAAAACTGCGCGAACAGGCCGGCCAGCGGCGCGACTGGTGCTTTGAAGATGCGCTTGAAATCATCCAGCTTGAGCGTCAGCGAGACGCCAAACATCATCGCCGCCATGATGATGTTGAGCAGGATCAGGCTGGCCGGATCAAACTGGATCGGCAGCGCGCCGCTCATGTTGCGGCTACCGGCTGAGGTGCGCTCTGCTGCAACCCGGCCTCCAACTCGCCGATATGTTGATGCAGCGCCTTTAGGTAGGCGTCTTTGTTGACGTAATAAGCCATGCGCGCCAGCTTGATGTAGTTGTAGCCACCATCAAGATTAGTGGTCGCTTTCTGGCGTTTGGTTTCGGCAAACTGCAGGGCGGCGGCGTTGCACTGCTGGCGCTGATGAATATAGAGCGCGGCCAGCCGAGCTTGCAGGTTGCGACCTTCCCAGCCAAGCCCCGCAGCTTCAATCATGCCCATCATGAAGAGGTTGTCGTGTTGCGGGTGGAACACGTTCAGGTATAGCTGCGGCGCATCCAGCTCAGCCGGCCAGTTAAGGTGCTCGCGCGCAATAAAGGGATAGTCGAGCTGGTAGCCGGTCGCCATCAGGATCAGGTCGTACTCGCCCTGCTCGCCATCCACAAAATCAACCTGGTTGCCGTTCAGGCCCTGAATGTCGCGCCGTGCCTTGATATCGCCATGGCCAAGGTGATGCAGGATCAGCGAATTGACCACCGGGTGCGATTCATACATGCGGTAGTCGGGGTCTGGCAGCCCGTAGTCCGATGGCTTGCCCATGATCATGCGGATCATCGCAGCATCTACACGCTGTTTTAGTTTGCGCGGTAATTTGCGCTTGCCGCCCAGACTATCGGTCGGCTTACCTTTGATGAACTTGGGCAGAAAGTAATAGCCACGGCGCAGGCTCATATCCACCGACTTGGCGTGGTGCACGGCATCCACGGCGATGTCTGCCCCGGAATTACCGCAACCGATGATCAGCACGCGCTTGTCTTTGAATACCGAAGGATCGCGGTACTCGGATGAGTGCATTAAGCGGCCGGAAAATTCGCCCGGCAGCTTGGGTTGGTTGGGAGTATGCAAGGTGCCATTGGCAATTAGCACGCCTGCAAAGTGCCGGGTTTGCTGCTCGCCGTTGCATTCGGTGACTACCTGCCAGCCGCTGTTGTCTGGCGTCAGGCTGAGCACGCGGGTATTGAATTCGTAATGGCGGCGCAGATCGAAATGCGCGGCGAAGTCACCGAAGTAACGCTTCAGTTCGGTGTGGTGCGGGTAGGTAGCAACCGCATCGTCCATCGGAAACTCGGCAAACTCGGTCATCCGTTTGGAGGAGATTAGGTGTGCGGTTTCGTACATGGTGCTGTGCGGATTATCGATGTCCCACAGACCGCCGACGTCGCTATTTAGCTCCAGTCCAACGAAGGGAATGTCCAGCTTCTGCAAATTCCGGGCAGTGGCCAAGCCCATGGGACCGGCGCCGATGACAGCATACATGTGGGTGTTCCTCATTATTGTTATGTTTATTGCTATGCTGGCTGGCGCGTTGGCGGATTACGTTGACGCGCCACGAACTTCACCGCAAGGCTATGTTGCTCAGTCTAGCCACGCGAAAGGTGTGCGTATCGCACCAAACGGGACAAGGAACCGGCAATTCACGCCATGCCAAGCGACCAACACAGCGTCACTCCGCTTTATGCTCAAGCCCTGTTGCAGTCGGCCGAACGCCACGGCGTCGCCCTGCCTGCACATCTGCAGCAGCTGTTACAGGCGCGTGAGCGCATACCGCTAGCGGTGCAGGATGAGCTGTGGGAAAGCTACTGCTCGCTACTGCAAGACCCACTCGCCGGGTTGCTGTTGGGGTTGGATATCCAGATTGGCCATCTCGATAGTGCGGGCATGTTGCTGGTCACCTGCGACACTTTGGGCGAGGCGTTAGAAGAGCTTGTGGAATACGCGCCGGTGATCGGCGACGGCGGTGACTTCAGCCTGCAACAGGAAGCAGGGCTCGCCTGGATCGATTACCAACCGCACCTATCGGTTCGCCAGGCCGAACGCGTTGAAGCCGTGCTGGCTTCGCAGTTGAATCTCACCCGCTGGTCCACTGGCGGCCGCTTTAAGCCCACCAGCATTAGTTGTACCCATGCGCCGTTGGCAGGTCTTACCCGATATCAGCAACTGATCGATTGCGAGCTGCACTTTAATGCTAGCCATAATTGCTTGAGCTTCAGTGCCGAGCAACTCGCGCTACCGCTGATTCAAGCCAACAGCGCGCTGCGTGAGCATCTTCGCCAACTGGCTGATCAGACCCTGGCTGCCCTTGGGCAGCATAGTTTGAGCGCAGAGGTACAAGCGTTGGTACGCAGCCAGCCTCGCTGGGGCAAAGATCGCATCGCCGAACAGCTCGGTCTTAGCGGTCGTCACCTGAATCGCAAGCTGGCCGAAGAAGGGCTCTCCTTCAAGGTCCTACGCGAAACCCTATTGCAGGAAATGGCGTGCAACGCCCTGCACGGCCGCCAAAGCGTGGCGCAGATTGCCGAGCATCTCGGCTTCTCGGATGAAAATGCGTTTGTACGCGCCTTTCGACGCTGGCAGGGCATAACCCCGGCGCGCTATCGGCAGAGTTGAGTTTCATTTCACTCTGCGCGCTTGCCCGCACCACCGCCGGCCGGGATGGAACCCGGCCTTCCGGGCGACGGAGTACAGGGATTCCGCTACGCCCAGAGGCTTGCATTTAAATCTGGCTGGCCTATGGTATGGCCTTCACGCGATTACCGAGTTAGATCATGTATTGGCTTCTCCCCCGCACCGATAGCTACTTCGCCTTCCTGAATTAAGCCGGGACGGTTTCACCGTACCCGGCGTTGCCCTCTTAATCCCCCTGTTGGTTTTTCTGTCAGAGAGACAAAGACATGTCGTCTATGGTCGATGTGAAGCGGCACTTGCGCACTTTGGCGCGCAATACAGCCGTATGGCACACAATTGGTCCGCGCGAGCTGGCTAGTGTGATTGGTAAGCTGGAGTTGTTGGAGCGCGACCGTACTGCGTTGCGGGCGCGGGTGGGCAGCGAGTTATTGCTGCTGGACATGAATACGCAGGATCTCGTTGAGCTGCGCTTGACCGAACGCGGCTGCAGTGCGAGCGCGCAAGTGTCGATTTTCTCGCCGCTAGGCGCGCGGCTGTTGGCCGCCCGCCCCGGTGATCTGCTGAGCCTGGGCGGGTTCAGCGGTGGCTATCGGCTGCTGTTGGTGCGGGTTGAAGCGCCGCCGGCTTAACACTCTGGGCATCATCTTTTCGATATCCGTACCTGCAAGCCATCCGGACGATAGCCTTAGGGCCGTCGTCCGGGCTTGCCTTTGGGAACACCACTCGATCTGCAGATCAGGCTTGCCAGAAACTCAGGTGAACTTGAGCAGACTCTTCTTCGAGTAACGGCCCGACAACTTCTACCTTGCGCTGACCGGCGTTGAATACCGTGCGGCAGGGTAGGTCCAGGGTAGGGTTTTCCGGGTGATTGCCAGTCATGTCTTTTAGGCGTTTTTCGCTGGCGCCATAAACCACGCGGCCCACTCCGGCCCAATACACGGCACCGGCGCACATGGCGCAGGGTTCGGCCGAGGTATACATGGTGCAACCAGCCAATATCTCTGGTGAGTAAGTGGTGTTGGCTCGCGTCATTAACACGCGCTCGGCGTGGCCGGTCATGTCGTGGTCGGGCAAGAAAGCGTTGATCTGCTCCATCAGCACCTTGCCGTCGGCATCAACGAGAATGGCGGCGAAGGGGTGGATGCCCTGTTTGCTGGCTTCTTCGGCCAGACGGAAGCTTTCGCGCAGAAAGCTGATGTCACGTTCGGTATGGCTCACAAAAATAGTCCTTGTTGCATCTAGTGCTGGGTGCATGGCGTGGCCGGCGGCGCGGTGGTCGCCAGCGGTGGTTTATTTTTTCTTCGGCAGACTCCAGGCGAAGAAAATCTGCTGGGTCCACTGCACGGATTTGAACAGCAGTAAGCTGACGCCGGCGAGGAAGAACAAGCCAGCAAAGGCCTGCGGAATCTTGAAGAACGAAGTCGAGAACTGGATGAAGTAGCCCAGCCCTTCTTCGGCGGCAACAAACTCGGCCACGACGGCGCCGATAATCGCCAACGTGATGGCTACCTTGAGGCCGCTAAAGATGTGCGGGATCGCATAAGGAATACGGATCTGCCAGGTCTCGCGACGCGTCGGTGCGTCCAATGAGCGGCTCAGCTCGATCAGTTCTTCAGGCGTTTCGTTAATCCCCGTTGCGGTCGAAACCACCAGCGGGAAGAAGGTCAGCAGGCAGGTGATCAGTACGCGTGATGGATCATCCGACCCCATCATTACAATGATCAGCGGCGCTACCGCCACCACCGGTGTGGACTGAATCACTACCAGTAACGGGTACAAGGTGCGCGACAGGAACTCCGACCGCATCATCGCAATGGCCAGCGGAATGCTGACGACTATTGATAACGCAAAGCCCATCAGTGCAACGCGTAAGGTGGCCCACAGGTGCATCATCCAGCGACTGAATTCGACATCGAAGAAGGCGCTGAAGATGGCAGTGGGTGCCGGCAGCACATAGTTGGGCAGCGAAAACACTCGGCAAACCAGCTCCCAGAGAATGATCAGACCAACAAAGAACAGCCACGGCGAGAGGTTTAATAGCAGCGCTCGGCGCGCTGCTGCCTCAGTGGGCGTCTGGCTCATAGATATGTTTCCTTATGCGGTCAGTCAGCTCGCTGAAGCGGGGGTCGTTGATGGTTTTGGTGCTGCGCGGGCGCGGTAGATTGATATCAATCAGGTCGAGCACGCTGCCGGGTCGCTTGCTCATAACCAGTACACGGTCGGCGAGCAACACGGCTTCAGAAATCGAGTGGGTAATGAACAGCACGGTCTTCGGTTGTTCGTCCCAGATTTTCAGCAGATCGAAACCGATCTGTTCACGGGTCATGGCATCCAGTGCCGAGAACGGCTCGTCCATCAGCAGGATGTCGGGATTGAGCAGCAGTGCGCGGACAATACCCACGCGCTGCTGCATCCCTCCTGACAGTTCGTCCGGCATCTTGTCAGCGAAGGCTTCCAAACCAGCCATCGCCAACAGCTCGTTAGCACGCTTCTCGTCCTGCGCGCCGTAGCGGCCGAATTTGTGCTTGAGCGGAAAAAGCACATTTTTGCGAACGCTCAGCCATGGCAATAAGGTCGGCTTTTGAAACACGATGCCAACGTCGTCACGGGGGCCGTTTACCTTTTTGCCAAATACGCTGACTTCACCCTCGCTCGGCACCAGCAAACCCGAGACCATGCGCAGCAAGGTACTTTTGCCGCAACCGGAAGGACCTACCACCGCCACAAACTCGTGGCGATTGATGTCGAGGTCGATGTTTTGCACCGCCATTGGGCTGCCTGGCGTGGGGTCGTATCGATGCCCAACGCCAACCATCCGGACGAAAGCGCGTTCGCTTTTGTGCTCCATGTATTACTCCGCAGCAGGCATAAAGTCGCGGTTGACGATGGTTTCCGGGTCGAGCGAATCCACACTCAACTCGTTGGCCTCAGCGACCCACTTCCAGGTGGTGGCGATACGTTCTGGCGTCATGGTGCCCAGGCCGTCCGCCTCGCTGATCTCGTTGAACGTTAACGGCATGGAGTCGCCGATTTGCGCCGTAGCTACCGCAGCGTCAACCTCGGGGACCATGGTGTGCAGATCGGCAGCGGCTTTTTCTGGATTCTCATGGGTGAAGCGTACTGATTTGTCGTAGGCGCGCATGAAGCGCTTGGCCACATCCGGACGCTCGCTGAGGAATTTATCGCTGGCGACCACGGCCGAGCTGTAGAGCGAGAGGCCGGCGTCGGACCAGCGAATCACGTTAATGTCCTTGCCAGCACTTGCGGCCTGTTGCTTGAATAGAGCGATATTGGTGACCCAGGCGATGATGGCGTCAGTGTTGCCGGTAACCAGCATCGGACCCAACGCACCCGGATCGGATTTGGTCAGGGTCACGGCGTCAGCCGGCATGTCGTTGGCTTGCAGTACCAACGGCAGGAAGGCGTTGGACGACGTGAACGGTGAGGTAGCAACCTTCTTGCCGGCAATATCGGCGAAGTTGTTTATGCCGCTATCAGACAGCGAGAAGAATGCGTGCGGGCCTTGGTTGAAGATCATGTAGACGGCGCTGACCGGCACAGTATCTTGCGCGCGGGCGGCCATCAGGGCGCCAATGTCAGCACTGCCGATGTCGGCCTGGCCGGTAGCGATCTTGGTGATCGCGTCGGTTGAACCACGGCCGCTGGCAATACTGACTTCGAGATCTTCAGCAGCGAAAAAACCCTGCTGGATGCCGGTATAGACGGGCGCCTTGTCGCCGCCGGGCAACCAGTCCAACTGATAGGTTACTTCATCGGCGGCGGCAGCCATTCCGCTGGCTGACATGGCAATGACCATCGCCAGAACGCTGGATGCTTTCTTCAACATAGTCTTTCTCCACAGGGTTTAGTGTTTGGCTTATATCCTGACCACTTGGGCAGGTTTTAGTGATCAGGAGCAATATGCGGGCCAGCTTGGTGCTTTAGTTTCAAATCCGTTAGAGGCTGTGCAATTCCGGGGCCTCTTGCTGGCAATGCGGGGTAGAAAGGCGAGCAGGGTATTTTCTAGGTGAGTTAGGTGCGCGATATTGGTGCGCTGCCCCATTGTGTGGCGCAATGGGAGTGCATCCCGTTGCGCCAGGTGACGGTTAGGTCCGAGGTGACGCCATCTCACGCCGGGTGCGCAAGGCTTGGCGGCGGTCGGCCAGACCTACGACCAAAATACCGGTGGCGATCAAGGCAAAACCGCTGAGGTCCGAGCTGGTCGGTTGCTCATGCAAAAACAGACTGGCGGTGATCAAACCCACTGCGGGTACCGCCGCAGAGCTGAGCGACAGGCTAACGGCAGGTAGCGAGCGGATCGCCGTAACCTGCGCGGCGACGCACAAGCCAGAGGCAACTGCGCCGCTGAACAGCAACTGCCAAGCAAAAGTTGGCTCCCAGATGATGGCGGCGGGGTCTTCAAAGCACAGCGCTATGGGTGTTAGAACTAATACTGAGATCAAGATCTGCCAAGGAATCAGTGAGAGTACATCGCCATGCCAATGGTGCTTTCTTACGTGCACTAGTCCGATGGTCCAGACCAACGTGGCGAGCATGATCAAGCCGCCGCCAATAAATACCTCGGCGTTGTCCCAACTGATAGAAAGCGGGTTGAACACCGTTATCAAACCACACAAGCCCAGTCCGACACCGATCGCCCGTGGCAAGGTAAAGCGCTCTCCTAGAAACAATGCGGCCGCAGGAACAACCCAAATGGGAGTGGTATAAGCCAGAATTGCTGCGCGTCCAGCAGGTAGAAATTGCAGGCCCAGTGTGACCAAAGAGATGAAGGCCATGTTCTGTAGTATGCCGACCGAGAAAAGCACCGGCCAATCCGCCCGAGGAGGCAGGCGCAGGATTCCCATACTGGCAGCGACCACGAACATAGTTAAGGCACCGAGGGCCATTCGCATGCTGGTGAACAGCAATGGTGGGCTGTTCTCCAGCCCCAGCTTGAGGATTGGAAAGTTCAATCCCCAAGCTAGCGCAGTGAAACCCAGCAGCAGGTAACCCAAGCCCCATGAGTAACGCTGCGCAGTCGCAGTGTTGCGGCTCAATGTTCTACTTCCAGTGCGCTTTCGTGCCAGTTGCGCAGCGCGCGGTCAGACAGCCAAACCATGAGTGCAAACAGCGCGATACCGGTCAGGGTAATCAGTACCAGCGCGGCGAACATGCGTGGAATCTGCAGGTTATAGCCGGACTGCAGAATCAGATAAGCGAGACCCGCCTTGGAGCCACCGGTGCCGGCGACGAATTCCGCCACGACCGCGCCGATCAGCGCCAGACCGCAACTGATGCGTAGGCCACCAAAGAAGTACGGCAGTGCGCCCGGGATACGCAGGCGAACCAGCTCCTGCCAACGACTGGTGCGGTACATGCGGAACATGCTGAGCAGGTTCGGATCAACGCTGCGCAGGCCCAGTGTGGTGTTGGAGATGATCGGGAAGATGGCAATGATCACCGCACAAACTGTCAGCGCCCAGGTCGTGTCGTCTACCCAGATGATGATCAGCGGTGCGATGGCGACCACCGGCGTGACCTGCAGTAATACTGCGTAGGGAAACAAACTCAGCTCAATCCATTTGCTCTGGATAAAGAGCAGCGAGGCGGCGACACCGAGCACTACGGCGATGACGAAGGCCAACAAAGTGATTTTTAGCGTCATCATCAACGCGTTGAGGAGCGTACTCCAGTCAGTGACCAGCGATTTCATGATCTCAATTGGGCCCGGTAAAATGTACTTGGGCATCTCAAAGGCGACCACTGCGATCTGCCAAAACAGCAGGAAGAATACGCCGACCACCATGGGAGCAGCGATTTTGACGAAGGTTTCGTTCTGAATCAGCGGCTCTTTCATGCCTTTTTCTCCTGTGGGGCGCCCATGGCGCTGGCGCGTTCCAATGCTTGCGAGACCTGCCGACAGTAGCCAGCAAACTCAGTAGAGACCCTGAAGTCGGCATTGCGCGGAAAGGGTTGATCAATTTTGATGTCATCGACGATGCGGCCGGGCCGGGCGGCCATCACTACTACGCGGCTGGATAGATAAACTGCTTCGTAGACGCTGTGGGTAACGAACACAATGGTCCAACCGTTCTTCTGCCACAGCTTGAGCACATCGTCGTTGAGCTTGTTGCGGGTCATCTCATCCAGTGCGCCGAAGGGTTCATCCATCAGCAACAGGTTTGGCTCGGTGACCATGGCACGAGCAATCGAGGCGCGCATCTGCATACCGCCGGACAGCTCACGCGGAAATGAATTGTCGAAGCCGCTTAGCCCAACCATCTCCAACGCCTTATCGATCTTTTGCTCAGTCTCGGGGCCGCTCTGGTGTTCAAGGTCGAGCGGCAAACGCACGTTCTTGCGCACGCGTGCCCAGGGCATCAGAGTGGCGTTTTGGAATACGAATGCCATTTTGCGACCTTTGTCGCCAACGACGTTGTATTCCTGCTCCCAAAACTTAATGCTGCCGCTGGTAACGTCGCCAAGCCCCGCCATAATGCGCAACAGCGTGCTTTTGCCGCAGCCCGAAGGGCCGAGCAAGCTAACAAATTCGCCCTGACGTACAGTCAGGTCTGCACCTTTGAGCGCTACGGTGCCATTGGCATAAATTTTATTTACGCCTTCTACCTGCAATACCGGACGACCGTTGGTGCTACCTGCCTGCACTGTGGGTTCCGCAGTGGGGTCAGGGGTGCTGGGTTTCAGTGGGGTGACGCTGGAAGAGGTCATCTTATGCTCCCGTGGGCGGCCCATTTATCAGGGCCGCCGGTTTGCTAGAGTGGTTTGCGGTTAGGGCAGAACAGGTTCTTGGGGCAGGAAGTCCAGGCTGTAAACATCGTGGATATCCAGGTCCTCGCTAACCAAGCCAGCTGCCAGCATGAACTCATGGATCTTCGTCCAGCGCGCGTCAGTCATAACGCCGATGCCGCCGGTGGCCGCATCCCCACCAGTAACCAGGTTATAGGCACGCATTTTTTCGATGCTGTAGGTAATTTGCTCATCGGTCATTTCAGGATTGGCTTCCTGAATCAACTTGTTGCCCGGTGCTGGATCCTTGAAATAGCTGTCCCAGCCTTCCATGCTCGCCTGCACGAAACGACGGACTAGATCTGGGTCCTCTTCGATCATTTTGTCGGTGGTTTCGATGGTGGTGGCATAAGCCGGGTAGCCGTAGTCAGCCAGCAGAAAAACAGAAGGTTCTACCCCGGCTTTCTCCATCGCGAAGGGCTCGGAAGACAAATAGCCCTGTTGCACGATGCTCTCGTCAGCCAGGAAAGGTGCGACGCTGAAGGTGTAAGGACGAATCATGTCATCGGTGTAACCGTACTTGGACTTCAGCCAGGGCCAAAAGGTGGTATTGGCGAAGGCGGCGATGTAGACCGGACGACCCTCTTCCTTGATCTGCTCTAGCGAAGTTACGTTGGCGTGTGCGATCAGCGCTTGTGGGTCGCGTTGGAATGCGGCAGCGACCGTCTTTACTGGCAGACCTTCTTCTACAGCTTTGATGTTGCCAATCGGATAGCCCATGGAGAAGTCGCGCTTACCTGCAACCAGCAATTGCATGCCGTTAACCTGCGGTCCACCCATCTCTATGGATACATCCAGGCCGTACTTCTCATAGATGCCGGTTGCCTTGGCTTGATAGAAACCACCGTGCTCCGCCTGGGCGAACCAGTTGGTGCCGAATACCACTTCATCCAGATCCGCTGCCATGACAGGAGCAGAAAGGCTGCCGGCAACTGCCAGCGAACCGGCCAGCACAGACAGGCAATGCTTGGCAGAAGAGATCAGGGGCTTATGTGTGTTGCGCATATCCATACTCCAGGTAATTTTATTTACTGACCATTTATTCAATATTTACTGGAGAGCAAGCAGCGTGCCACATGGCTACAACCGTTGTTTTTCCATTTCCTGATCAATTGGTCAGCAAATTTATGCACCGGATTGCGACGATTTCGAGTGCGACTGCACTCTGATTGAACACGTCTTGGGTGGATTGCCAGACTTATGCCTTGTTTTTACTAGCTGGTACAAAATCTGCTAGGTAAGTAGGTAGGGAATTTCCGGGCTTAGAGAACCTCCTGGATCAGACTCCTGAGTCAAGATGACGCTCCTCTGTCATAACGCCGCCCTGGTGTACGGTTCTCGCCTTTCCGTGAAAGAGGAATAACCATGTCTGCGAGAAACGCATATCAGGTGTTGCAAGGCGGCCGCGTGCTCGACCCGGCTTCAGGGCTGGATGCCATAGCCGATGTTGTGGTGCTGGATGGCGCCATTGTTGAAGTGGGTGCCAACGCCGGGACCAAATACCCCGGCGCGCAGGTGCGCGACGTTAGCGGCCACCTGGTAACCCCCGGCCTGATCGACATTCACACCCACTGCTATCCCGGCCTTGGCGACTTCTGTTTGCCAACCGACTTGATGGGCGTGGATTCTGGCGTACCCGTTATTGTCGATGCCGGTACTGCCAGCACCACCATTATTGAGTTGGCGCGCCGAGCGATCATTGATCACCCGGATACCAAGACCAAGGTGTTGGCGCTGATGGACCCCTCGCAGATCTATCTGGCGAATAAGACCTTTATCTGCCATTACCTGCGTATCGCAGACGATGAGCGCAATATCGATATTGAGTCGGCCAAGCAGGTGATCGAAGCTAACCGCGATGTGATTGTTGGTTTCAAGGTGCGTCCGACCATCACTACCAATCCAGACCGTTCGCCCTTCCTGGATGCCGCGCATGAAATTGCCGGCGACCTGCCGATCATGATTCATCTAGGTTCCTTCCCGCACACACCCGTGCTGGAAACCAACAAATTGCTCTACCAACTGCGCGAAGGCGACATCATTACGCACGCCTGTCGTGGCGGCGGTGGGCAGCTGGACGACAAGGGTGAGCCGACCAAACCGTTCATTGATGCTTACGAGCGCGGCGTGTTGCTGGATATCGGCCACTCCGCCGGGGACTTCCACTTCCGCACGGCTCGCCGCATGATCGAACGCGGCTTTATGCCTAATACCATTTCTACCGATCTCAACGTGTTCAACGTAGGCGGCCCGGTATTTTCACTGTCGACCACCATGTCGAAGATCTGGGCGCTGGGTGTGCCTTTGATTGATGTGATCAAGATGAATACCGTGAACGCCGCCAAGTCGATCCAGCGCAGTGAGTTGTATGGCGAGCTGAGCGTGGGTCGTTCGGCAGAAGTCAGCGTGCTGCGTATCGAAGAAGGTCCGGTGAAGTTGTCCGACGGGCATGAAACCATCGAAGCTAGTCGCCGGTTGCGCGCAGTAGGTTGTTTGCGCGGCGGTGTGTGGCACGACGCAGTGCATGACCTGAAAGGCGTGACGGCGGAACTGCAGGAGGCGGTATGAGTATGCTCGCAGAAAGCGGCGCGCCGACGCTGGACTCGACGCAGTTCTATGATCAGTTGGTTGCTGATTTGACCGCACGGCGTGACGAGCTTTCAGAAGCTGAGAAAAGCTTCGGCGGTTATGCACCGCTGGGCCGTGAGGAGCTCATCGAGTGGCTGCAGTTCCAGTGCTGGTATGAACGTGAAGCGGCTGGTTTCGTCGGTTCATGGCTGCGTGACACGCCGGAGTCAGAGGTGTTTATCGGGCTTTGTCGTCAGGTTGCGGATGAGGGCAAACACTACAAGCTGTTGCTTTCGCATCTAAAGTCTCTCGGTGCCTCAATGGACGGCTGGCAGCCTGAGCCAGAGTGGATGGCTTGGGTCAGCGAGTTCTACGCCGCAGGCGATGACACGTTGGAACGGGTGGCAGCGCATAACATCACCGGCGAGTTGGGCGCGATGAATGCTTTTGAAGGGCTATTGCCTCGGATCCCGGTTGCCACCCAGCAAATGCTCGGCAAGATCATCCCCGACGAGAAGTTTCATGTATCGCTCGGCCGCATGGCAGTGCAGCGTTTTGCAACTACGGCGGACCGTCAGCAGCGGGTGACCAAGCGCGCCTGGGACGCCTTTGAGCTGGAGCAGAAAGGCCGCTTGGCGTTCGAGCGACGTTTACGTGAAAAGGGGGTTGTGACTGAGGCCGCGCCGGTCATGTTTGAAGATAAACCGCAGTGGGTCTGTCAGGTGTGTGGCTGGATCTATGACGAAACCGTCGGTGATCCGGAATCTGGCATAGCGGCGGGTACGCGTTTCGAGGATATCCCGGATGACTGGGTGTGCCCGGAGTGTCTGGTGACCAAGGATGATTTTGTATTGCTCAGTGTGTGAGTGAGCGGGAATAAAAAAGGCGGCCTTCGGGCCGCCTTTTTTGTCGCCGTGGGCGCTCGGCCAGAAACGTATTTAGGAGCTGCTGCGTTTTTTTGGAAGGTCGAGTTCCCTCTCGACCAGCGCTATCTGCCGCACCACCGCTGACCGGGATGTTCCATAACCCCGAGAGCCCCGTTCTGATCGTACCCATGCTCTGCGTCTACTCGTTCGTTTCTTTGCTTATTTCTGTGCTGATGGATAATCCGTTTTCGCCTTTACGGCGAGCCAAGGTGGGCCGCTTGCCCGGCCCCCCTTAGCAATCCCCCGGGGCACCCGACTACACGGCCCTTCGGGTTCGCTGCGTTGCTCGGTCTGGCGGGGCCCTGCGGAACTCGCTTCGCTCAGACAGTCCTCGGGCTATTTCCCGCCAGCTCTGCGCTACTCGCCCGCGTAAACGGGATCGGGGCTTGTGCCGGCTGGGAGGGAAAATATTGGTTCATTGATCGTTCCCACGCTCCGGCGTGGGAACGCCGTCTTCGACGCTCCGCACCCTTCTTGGTGACCGGCGCCGCGCGTGCCGCCTTTAGTCGGCGTGAAACTCGTTATTGCCAAGGGCGGCTGGTTTGGTTGTGCGTTTCCTGGGAAGGTCGAGTTCCATCTCGACCAGCGCTATCTGCTGCACCACCGCTGGCTGGGATAGAACCCGGCCTTCCATAACCCCGCCCGTCACGTCCGTCCTTTCACAACGGCGACAACGCTCCATCTTCATGCTCTGCTAACCAGGCAGCACGGCGTTCCAGCAGCGCACGGCAGGCGTGTTCGGCTTCGCTCATGTAGCGCGGCAGGTCGCCGTTGAGCAGTTGCTGGTCCTGCATCACAATTCGGCCGGCTACCATGGTCATGCTGACGTCGCCGCCCAGCGCGCCGTGCACTAGGTTGTGGTGCACGTTCATGAAGGGACCGTCGGTGAGGAAGGGCGTCATTCGAGGGGTATCGGCACGAACGACGATGATGTCGGCCTGTTTGCCGGGTTCTAGCGAGCCGATCTGATCTTGCATGCCGATGGCGCGGGCACCTTCGATGGTAGCGCTGCGCAGCACGTTCCAGGCGCCATAGGCGGCGGCGTCCATGCAGCGCAGTTTGGCCAGCAGCGAGGCGATTTTGATCTCCTCGAGCATGTCCAGATTGTTGTTCTCTTTCTCGCCGTCGGTACCGATACCTACCGCGACACCGGCGGCTATCAGCTGCTCAATTGGCGCTGAACCGCTGGCCAGTTTCATGTTGCTCGACGGATTGTGCGCGACGCCGATGTTCTTCTCCGCGAGCAGGGCAATTTCGTCTTCATCCAGCCACACGCAATGTGCCAGCAGCACTCGCTCCGGCTCCAGCAGCCCCAGGCTTTCCAGTGCACGGATGGGGCTACAACCGAAGCGTTTCATGGCTTCGGCAATTTCCGCCTCGGCTTCGTTAGAGTGGGTGTGCAGGCCGGTGTTGTAGCGCTCGCACATAGCGACCGCGCGGCGGCAGGCTTCTGGCGTGGCGTAGTACATGTGCTCCAGCCCGACCCAGACGTTGATGCGGCCATCGGCTTTACCGTGCCATTGCTGAATCAGTGCTTCGTTGTCATCCAGGGTATCGAAATAATCATAGCCCTCGGCTTCGCCGACGTAAGGCACCATAACGACGCGATTGCCTAGCGCTTCGGCGGCACGCGCAGAACCGGCCATGTGGCGCCACATATCCACTGAGGTGGTGGTGCCTGACAGCAGGCTTTCGGAGTAACACAGCCAGGAGGCGATCTCTGCATCCTCGGCAGTGAGTACGCGGTGCATGGGGTCGATAAACAGGCGTAGCCAGTCCCACACCGGCAGGTCTTCGGCGGTACCGCGCAGGAAGCCGGAATGGCTATGGGTATTGATCAGGCCGGGCATCAGCACGGCGCGACCATAGTCGTGGCGTTCAGCATCCGGTGCCAGTGCAATGATCTCGGCCTGTGTGCCGACCGCGATGATAGCCTGACCTTCGACCAGTACGGCACCGTTGTTGATCACGACATTGTCGGGCGTCATGGGGAGCAAGGTTTCGGCGATCAGCACCTGTTGCTTGCTGCTCGCTGTGACCGGGTTGTGCATGGGGTATTGCCTCTGAATGGAGTGCTTTTTAAATGAACTCAGGCCCGACGCACAGGAGTGCGCCGGGCCTGTTGAGGGGCTTTACTTGACCGCGTCGGGATACTTGGCCATCAGCGCCTTGATGTCGTCGGAGTTGATAAACTCGGTGGTGAAGGCTTTGGTGTAATCAGTGTCGGGCTCGACCAGACCGATGCTTTTTAACTGATCACTGGCGGCTTTCCAGCGTGCGTCGTTCATCGTGCCGATGCCACTTTCCAGAGCGTCACCGGAGGCGACGATGCCGCGCTCGGTCATCTTCTCGAACGAGTAAGCCAATTGCTCGGGCGTCTGATTGGCGTCCAGCGTGTTGATCACCTGATTGGTTTCGCTAGGATCGCTTAGATAGCGATACCAGCCTTCAACCGAAGCGTTGACGAAGTTTTGTACGCGCTCCGGATGGTTCTTAACCATGTCGGTCGTGGTGACGATCAGCGTTGAGTAGGACTGCCAGCCGAAGTCGGATAGCAAAAACAGGTTGGGATCGATACCGGCCTGCTGCACGACGAAAGGTTCTGAGGTGATATAGCACTGCTGGGTCAGGCCGGTGTCAGCGATAAACGGGCCCATCTGAAAGGTATAAGGGCGTACCTGCTCATCGGAGTAGCCGTACTTTTGCTTCAGCCAGGGCCAGAAGGACTGGTGCGCGTCCTGTGAAAGCAGAATGGGCTCGCCCTTGAGATCTTCTAGACTGTCGTGGCCAACGCCCTTGTGGGTCATGATGGCCTGCGGATCTTTCTGGTACATCGAGGCAACTGCCACTATTGGCAGGCCTTCTTCGATGGCCTTGAGGATTTGCCCGCTGGAGTGCAGGACAACAAAATCGGCGCGCCCAGCAAGCAACAGCTGCAGGTTGTTCACTTGTGGGCCGCCCGGCTGCTGATCCACTTCCAACCCATACTTCTCGTAAGTGCCGTCGGAGGCTGCCTGATACCAGCCACCATGTTCGGCCTGCGGAAACCAGTTGGTGCGGAAACTCACTTTCTCCAAGGCCGAAGCGCTAATTGGTGCGGCCAGCGTGATAGTGCCAAGCAGCAACGCGCCGGCGGTTTTGGTCAGGGCGCGTACGCCGCTGAGAGAGTTGTTTGCTGGTAATACTTTGTTCATCAATTACCCCTGCTTTGTGATTGGTCTTAAGTTGGGCGGGCGTTGATGGAGCCTGAATCAGACTCAGTTGTTCATTGCGATGAACTTGTTGTTCTTCCAGCGAATAAACTGACCGGATAATCAGTTTTTCGATGACGTAGCAAACCCTGTAGCAATAGCTATGCCATGGCGCTTTTCTGGCTTGATTGGTATTTCCTGAACAAAGAGTCAGCAAATTAGTTGCACTGCATTGCAGCATTTTCTGCGCAGTTGCACTGCAAAGAGACAAGATGTGACGCTGCCGCCGGGCGAGATGGAGAGCCCCGGCGGCGGCTCAAGCGGATTAGTGCGACGGCCCGGCGGCCAGGTCTACGGAAGAGGGTTCAGGAACTATTTGGCCGGCAATGCGCGCCACGCGCGCGCCCAATGCGCGGGCGATTGCCAGCTCACCGGCATCTACTCCCAGGCTACCGTCAAATCCGGTCACGGCGGAGGCACCATAGGGCGAGCCACCGCTGCGGGTATGCACCAATTCCGGCACGCTGTGCGGAAGGCCAGCCAGTAGCATGCCGTGTTGCAGGAACGGCAACAGCAGGTTGAGCAGGGTCATTTCGTTACCCGAATGCATGCCGCCCGTGGAGGTAAAAGCCGCGCCCACCTTGCCGATCAGTGCACCCTGGCGCCAAAGAGGGGCGATTTCATCTATAAAAGCGCGTAACGGAGTGCTCATTAAACCGTATCGTGTTGGTGAGCCCCAGATGATGCCATTGGCCCACTCCAAGTCGGAGGCGCAAGCCTGTTTCAGGTCGCGATACTCGGCCTGCGCTGCGATGAAATCGGCGCGCTCGGTATCTACGCTGAACTCGGGTTCGCTGAGTGCTACGCGAAGCAGCCGTACTTCTGCCTGCTCGCTAGCTGCACCCTCGGCGATGGCTTTGGCCAGCGACAGAGTGCTGCCGTACCTTGAGTCGACGACTATGCTGATGCGGGACGGATTCATGACTTCTCCTAGGTATATCAAGGCGCTGTTGATCGCAACAACGACTAAGACTGCGGGTATGTTCAGGTTGGCATGCAATATGAATACCTGACCAGTTGGACAGCTACTAATTTTTTACGCCCATCCCAATGCAGAGGAGGTCATTTGACCATGGCGGCACAAGAGTTTTCCCCGGCAGAGTCCCTGCCGATCATTGATCTGACCGCGATGCACAATGGCACAGCTGCGGATAAGGCCGCCGTCGGTCAGGCTTTGCGTCAGGCCTGCGAGCACACTGGTTTCTTTTACATCAGCGGGCATGGCATCGACTCTGCATTGATCGAGCGGGTGTTTGCGCAATCACAGCAGTTTTTTGCCCAACCGATGGATGCCAAGTTGGAGACCGACAAGGCGTTGTCGAAGGCCAATCGCGGTTATGAAAAGCTAGGTGGCCAAACTTTGGAGCCGGGCATGCCGCCGGATTTGAAAGAAGGCTTCTACATTGGCGAAGAGCTAGCAGAAGATCACCCCAGGGTGCTCGCTGGCCGTTTCAATCAGGGGCCTAATCAATGGCCAGCGCAGTTGCCTGCGTTTCAACCTGCAATGCAGGATTACTACACAGCTATGCTGGCGCTGAGTGAGCGCATCATGGCGGGGCTGGCGTTGTCGCTTGATTTGCCAGAGGACTTCTTTGCTGACTTCTGCGAAGAGCCACTCTGTACTTTGCGGTTACTGCATTATCCACCGCAGCCTGCCAAACCACTGCCCGGTGAAAAAGGCTGCGGCGCGCACACCGATTTTGGCGGTATTACCATCCTGTTGCTGGATGATAAACCCGGCCTGCAGGTATGGGATGCCAAGGGTGAAAGCTGGATCAACGCCAAGCCTATCCCCGGGACCTTCGTGGTAAACCTCGGTGACATGATCGCGCGCTGGACCAACGATCTATATCGCTCCACCTTGCATCGGGTGGTCAACACCTCGGGTGCTGAGCGCTACTCTGTGCCCTTCTTTTACAGCGGTGCACCGTCGCATGAAGTGCGTTGTTTACCGGTATGTTTGCAAGATGGCGAAGCAGCCAAGTATCCCGCCACCACCGTAGAGGAGCATTTGCAGGAAATGTATCGGAGGACCTATGTCTGAGCAGCCGACCTTTGTTTTGATTCACGGCGCCTGGGCCGCCAGTTGGGTGTGGGATAGTTTGCGCACGGTGCTGGAAGGCCAAGGTTACGCAGTAATCACACCGGATATGCCTGGTAACTCGCGTAATCCGGCATCGCCAGAGCAGATCAACATGCAGGGCTGTGTCAGCCATGTGCAAGCCTGTTGCGCGGGGGTGACAGGGCCGCTGCTGATCGTTGGGCATTCTGGCGGCGGCGTGGTCGCCACCCAGGTGGCTGAAGTGATGGCCGAGCAGGTAGCGGGTATCGCTTACATCGCCGGTATGATGCTGCCGTCTGGCCTGGGCTTTGCTGAGCTGGCTGATGAGGTTCAGAAGACCCAGCCAGAAGCTGCAGGTATTTGGCCTTATCTGGAATGGAGTGAGGATCGGCAGTCTTCTACCGTCCCACCGCAGGCCGTCTGCGATGTGTTTTTACAGGATTTGCCGCCTGAGTTGGCGATGGCGGCGGCACAGCGCTTTTGTGCGCAACCGGAAGGCACTCGTGCTCTGGTGGCCGAGTGGAGTGCTGAACGTTTTGGTCAACTGCCTCGCTTGTATATTGAAGCGCAGCAGGACAAATCCGTAGTGCTCTCGGTGCAGCGTCGCATGCAGCAACTGACCCCTGGCGCTAAGGTGGTGAGTCTGCAGACAGGCCACGTACCCCAAGTAACCGCGACGCAGGTGGTGGCCGATGCTCTGTTGAGCTTCGCCCGCTGACTAACGCAGTAATACCATCGTAGAAACAACAAGGGCGCCCGTAGGCGCCCTTGTTGTTTGGCCTGTGGCTTACTCTGAGTAGAGTGTGCGCACAAAGCGCAGGTCAAAGGCTTTCTGCCAGTCCAGATCAGCCGGAACGGTCTCGGCTTTTACCATGTCGGTAAAGAACGACTGCCAATGGGCTTCGGTCATATTGCCGTATTTACCGCCCTCTGCATCGCCAGCCAGCAGGATATTATCTTCCTGCAATTTAGCGATGCTGTAGGCAAGCAGGTCGTCCTGCATTTCAGGGTTATCTTGCTTTATCAAGGCGTTGGCTGCTGCTGGGTCCTTGAAGTAAGCAGCCCAACCTTCTGCTGTAGCCGTGACCATGGCTTGCACTACTTCGGGGTTTTCATCGACCATTTTCTGAGTTACATCTAGCGTGCAAGAGTAAGCGCCCCAGCCATAGTCGGCCAGCAGCAAGCTCTTACCTTTGATGCCTGCCTTGTCGAGAAAGTAACCATCGTTGGTGATATAGCCTTGCTGAACTGCTTCAGGGTCAGCGATGAACGGCCCCAGGCTGTAATCGTATGGGCGTAGCTGATCGTCACTGAAACCGAACTCCGCTTTCATCCATGGCCAGTAAGCAACACGGCCGGCGGTTGGCATGCGAATGCCTTTGCCTTCCAGGTCCGCTAATGTATCTACGCCTGCGCCTTCGTGAACTATCAGTGTCTGAGGGTCTTTTTGGAACCATGCCGCAACCGTCAGCATAGGAATCTCTTGTTTGACGGCGTTAAAGGATTGCAGCGCATAGCCCATGCTGAAATCGGTCTTGCCGGCCATCAACAACTGCACATTATTGACCTGTGGACCGCCCATCTTGATGGTGACGTCCAGGCCGTGCTGCTCATAGATGCCGGCGGCTTTAGCCGCATAAATACCGCCATGTTCGGCTTGTGCATACCAAGTGGTAGTGACGGTGACGGGGGTTAATTCTGCGGCGCTGGTGGTAGCTGCGGTGAAGCCTAGCGCGAGCGCCAAGCCGGTTAATTTTAAGTATTTGTGTTGCATGGGTAAGGCTCCTGTTATTGGCAAATCAATAGGTCGCATTCAAGCGTTCTAGTAAGTGTGCTCCGGCGCTGATCGGGGCGTAGCGCGGTGGATTTTCGGTATCGCTGCACGTGCTGATGCAGCGGATATCGGCTGAGTGATTGGGATGGCAAAAGAACGCAATAGAGTGGCGGTCGCGTTCTGTGGTCGTGAGGTTGACCCGGTGTGGGGTGGAGCAAAACACGTGATTGGTCCAGCGTTGCATCAGGTCGCCGGTATTAACGACCACAGTCCCTGGGATTGGCGTGGCAGCAATCCATTCGCCAGCGCGGGTCCGCACTTCCAGACCACCTGCGTCGTCCTGAAACAGCAAGGTGATGCTGCCGTAGTCAGTGTGCTCGCCAGCGCGGCTTTCACCGCCTTGCGCGCTAAAACCTTCAGGAAGCGCGGGATAGTGCAGCAGTCTCAAGGTGTGGTGATGGTGGTCATGCGCGCTGACGAAAAAATTCTCAGGTTGTTGCAATGCAATAGCGAAGGCTTGCAGTACGCGGTCTGCGGTGGCGACACACTGCTGTAGAAAACTCTCCATCTGTGGACGGAAGGTGGGTAGCTCGCTTGGCCAAAGATTGGGCGCACTATCGACGCTGTCCGGAGCGAGATTGAAGGCTTCCTTGAGGTCGCCCGGTTTGCTGGGATCTAACCGTTCGCGGCGCACGCCCACATATCCACGATTACTCTCGGCGTTCTGCCAAGCGACTGCTTGTTTGGCGTCGTCAGAGAGCTCAAAAAGGGCTTGTGAGTCAGCAAATGCTTGTCGCAAGCTGGCTTCAGGCATGCCGCAACCCGCCAAATAAAAGAAGCCCCAGTCGCTGCTGGCTTGGCGCATTTGTGCTGCAACTGCTTGGCGCTCAGCCTCAGTGCCGTTAATAAAAGGGGAGAAATCGATAACCGGGATCGACGCTTGATGCTCTGCCATACTCATGTCTCCTGCAGGTTCACGTGAAGCAGCTAACCGCGTGCTTCATCGCACGGGGCCCCTGGTTTAGCCTTCGAACCCATGAGTAGGGCGACATGACTCATAACCTGACCAGATAATCAGTTATTGAAAAGCAAGGCGCGTGCCAGCTGTTTAAGAGAACAGGCGTGAGGCTGGACTAGTCCCTTACATTGAAAGCTCGGTGCATGTGGTTTTTGGGGCGCAGGCTTGACGTTTCGGATTGAGACCCCTGTTGCGCTGGCGCTTGGCATTGCCGGGGTACAGTGCGGGTGGTTTGCGGCACGGGTACGAGATCTAGCGGGTTGCGCTGTTATTGATAGTAACTATCTGCTCTTAGAATGAAGCGTCCGCAGGGTTGGTACGCATTAGCCGGGCTGGGTGTGCGGCATGCTCCAGTTAGGTGCAATGTTGCGCTGAAATGGGACGGTTCAGCGTGTGATTGGCGCTCGCACCGTTGCGTTGTGCGCCGCAGGTGTTTTTCTGTCCGTTCGGTCAATTAATCTGCGTGACTAGGATTTTGCTGCGCGGTGTCGAGCGATTAAGCACCCAACGTGGTTACCTGACGTTGGGTTTATCGCTTTCACTATTGGCACGGATCACAGTATTGAAATGACACGCTAACCGTTTACTAGCGCGGTTTATGTTGCGTCGGTTTCTACGCGGTGGTCATAAGTCGCGTTGAGACGATAGGCCAAGTAATCGCCGCAACTGATTGGCGGATACTTGGGTTGTTCGGTTGGCACTACATCACGGGGATCGACCATAGAGTCAGGATCAACCGAAAGGAAGAAAGCGAGGGAGTAACGCTCTTGCTCTGGAGCCTTTACACGGTGAGGCGTTGAAACATAAGTATCGTTGCACCAACGCATCAGGCAGTCGCCGATATTACAGACGAACGCACCGGGAATATGGGGCGCGTCGATCCATTGGCCCTGGCGTGTCGCCACCTGCAAACCAGCGACCTTATCAGTGGCTAGCAGGGTCAAGTTGCCATAATCCGTGTGAGTGCCAGCCCCAGCATCTTCGCGGGCGCCATGCTCATCGCTAGCCGGATATCGCAGCATTCGTAGCGTCGCGATAGGCTCATTGAGGTGAGCGTCAAAAAAGTTTTCGGCTAGGCCAAGATCGATTGCAAAGCCGCGATGAATTAGCCGGCCAAGGTTCAGGCAAGCCTGGTAATACCCCAGCATATCGGCTCGCCAGCCCTCAACCGTCGGCCAGAAATTAACCCCGCGAAAGGGTTTCCCGGCGAGGACGTCCGGATGGTCCGCCGGGAAGTCAGTGCCAATATTGAAGGCTTCTTTCATGTCCGCGCCCGCGTCCGGGTTGAGCTTCTCATCAGCCATGGCCACGTAGCCGCGATCGTGTGGCGAGAGCTTGATTGATAACGACTGCTTGGTTTCTAGCGGCAGCTCAAAAAACGACTTTGCATTACTGAAAGCGCCAGCCATTACCTGCTCTGCAATACCGTGGTCGATAGCATAGAAAAAGCCAACCTCGCGACAAGCTTTGCCCAGCTCTGCGGCAGTAGCGGAGCGGATAGCAGGGTTTTCGCTGTTTAAGCCAGCGATCGAAATAATGGGTAGCGATGTCATGTCATCTCCCTGTGGTGTACATGATGTATTGAGGTACGCAGGCGCGGAACTGTCCCGCCTGCCTAAAAAAGTCGAGTAATTGCGTTGGTAATCGCTGACCGGCAATCTGTGTCTCCTGCCTTTTTCCAAGCGCGAGAGTCACGTAGCTGAATGCCGGACTTAGCCTTCCATATAGGCATTGGAATGGCATGCCAAATTACCTGACCAAATAATCAGTTATTGAAAAGCAAGGCGCGTGCCGTGATTAATAAAAGGCACTGATCAATGTGCGTGTGCTCTGGTTTTGAGCTTTGTGTGATTGTAAATGCGCGTATTAGGGGCAATGACGTGGCTGGTGAGCGTATTTAACATCGGTTTTAGCGGCCTCATAATTGCATGCTTTGGCTGTGAATATTTTCTGTCCTAATGGTCAATTAATCTGAATAAGGGTTTTGAAATGACAGCAACTCTGCTGCTGAAAAATGCATTGGTCATCGGCACTATGGATGACCAGTTGCGTGAGCTGGCCAACGCATCAGTATTCATCCGGGGCAATAAGGTTGAGGCCGTTGGCCCCGCAAGCGAGCTGCCAAGTGAGGCTGATAACGTCATCGACATGACCGGCCACGTGCTGATCCCTGGCCTGATCAACACCCACCACCACATGTTCCAGTCGCTGACCCGCGCCCTGCCCGCCGCGCAGAACGCTGAGCTGTTCGACTGGCTGACCGCGCTCTTCCCTGTCTGGCAGAACATCACCCCGCAGATGCAGCGCGCCGCTACCCGCACCGCGATGGCGGAGCTGATGTTGTCAGGCTGCACCACTGCAGCAGATCACGCCTACCTGTATGTGAATGGCACCCGGCTGGATGACAGCGTGCAAGCCGCAGAGGAAGTGGGCATGCGCTTTCACGCCGTGCGCGGCGCCATGAGCCTGGGCCAGACCCAGGGCGGACTGCCGCCGGATGCACTCGTTGAGCAGGACGAGCAGGCAATTCTCAAGGAAATGCAGCGAGTGGTCGAAGAGCTGCACGACAGCACCCCCGACGCCATGATTAAAGTCGCGCTCGGCCCCTGCTCGCCCTTCACCGTCACCACTGATTTGATGCGCGAAGGCGCAGCGCTGGCACGCTCCTGCGGCGTTGGCTTGCACACGCACACCGCTGAGAACGTAAAAGACCTAGCCTTCAGCAAGGAGCGCTACGGCATGACCCCCACCGAGTACACCGAGTCGGTCGGCTGGGTCGGGCCAGACGTTTGGCACGCGCATTGTGTACATCTGGATGACCCGGGTATTGCCTTGTTCGCACGCACCGGAACCGGTGTTGCGCACTGCCCCTGCTCCAACATGCGGCTGGCCTCGGGCATCGCGCCTATTCGCAAAATGCGCGACGCAGGCGTGAAGGTCGGCCTGGGGGTAGACGGCAGCGCCTCGAACGACACTAACAATCTGCTGGACGAGACGCGTCAGGCGATGCTGTCGGCGCGGGTCCGTGATGAAAACCCTGGCGCGATGAGTGCACGTGAAGCGCTATATATCGCCACCCGTGGCGGTGCTGAGGTATTGGGTCGCGAGGACGTGCTGGGCCGTATTCAGCCGGGGTACTGCGCAGACATCATCGCCTTCCGCACCGACGATATCGCCATGGCGGGTGCGCTGGTTGATCCGCTGGCGGCGCTGGTTTTTTGCACGCCGCAGCGGGTGGCGCACAGCATCATTAATGGGCGGCAGGTGATTGAGGATGGGCGTCTGCTGACGCGGGAGCTGCCGTTGATTATTGAGGAGCATAATTTGCTGGCGCGGGAGTTGGTGTTGGGGAAGTGAGTGGCGCTGGCGTGCTGTCTGTCTGACAGTTGATCGCTCCCACGCTCTGCGTGGGAGCGTAGCCCCGGACGCTCTGCGTCCATACCAACGCTGCTTAATCCGGTGCGGTAATGATCGTTCCCTTGGGGAATGCCTCTACTGACGCTCTGCGTCGGTAGAGCACCGCTGTGGCGTGTTCTAGTCAGCCTTTCGCCCTGATGGCGAGCGGGGGAAATGCATGGCCATTTCCCCCTGCACCCCCTAGGCCACCCCAACTACGCGGCCCTGCGGGTTCGCTGCGTTGCTCGGTCTGGCGGGGGCACTCGCAAACTCGGCGCTACGCACCTCAGGCACCGCGAGCACCTTTTCCCGCCAGCCCTGTGCTACTCGCCCGCGTAGACGGGGACTTGGGGCCGTGCAGTGCTCACCTGTTGTGGCAGAGCGTCTGGAGGTGAATTGCTATGTGCCGGCGTTGCAGCGTATTACCAATCAAACTCCGTCTCTGGAGCAAAGGTCCTGCCACCACTTTTACGATAGAGATACGGATACCACACAACTCGGCTTGCACTGTCGGTGCCTACGATGGCCACGATAACGCCAGTCTGGCTAGCTTGATGCCAGGGTCCGCAACTTGAGATTGGGTACTTCAGGGAAAGAATGTCGCCTTCCTTGATGCTTCCTTCCGCCGCTTCCATAACCTGCATTACCCTAGGGAAGGTCTGAAAAAGACTTCCTGAAAAGGTAAAATGCGTCAGCGCCATTTTCGAGACCACCGCATGAAACAGATGAGCTTTGCAGACGCCGAATACGCTGGTAAACGTAAGCAGACCCGCCGTGAGCGCTTTCTGCTGGAA
>DRHT01000048.1 GCA_011053055.1 Halopseudomonas sabulinigri
CACTCAAGGGCTGGACGAAGATATCGGTTTTTTACCAGGCACCGAAAAAGAGAAGATGGAGCCTTGGCTCGGTGCTATCACCGACAACCTTGAAGCGCTGCACATGGATGATGAAAGTACCCACGGTAGCGTGGACTACATCCTCGACCGGGTGCCGCTGCAATTCAAATCGCTGAACTACATCCGTGGTCGCAGCTTCCAGCAAAGCTTCATTCTGATCGACGAAAGCCAAAACCTTACCCCGCACCAAATCAAGACCATCATCACCCGAGCCGGCAATGGTTCAAAAGTGGTCTGCCTCGGTAACCTGGCGCAGATCGACACCCCTAACCTGAATGCCACCAGCTCGGGGCTGACCTATCTGACCGAATGTTTCAAAGACTTTCCTCTTGGTGTACACATCCACTTGCAGGGCGTTCCACGCTCCGCCCTGGCCGAGTACGCCGAAACCCACCTCTAACCCTTTGCATTCAGCCAGCCAGTGCGCCCGCTCATGCGGGCGCACTTGATTGAGTACCTTTATCAACCCTATAAAGGGCCAGACCAATTGCTTTGAGGCATAATGCCGGCAACGCTTTTACAGGAGCCAGCATCCATGCTGATGGTCATATCCCCCGCCAAGACCCTCGATTACGACACCCCGCCGATTACCGAGAAAAGCACTCAGCCGCGCTTTCTAGAGCACAGCGCAGAACTGATTGACGTGCTCAAGGAAAAGTCGCCGCAGGAGATCGCCAAACTGATGTCCCTGTCCGACAAGCTATCCAGCCTCAACGTAGCTCGTTATGGCAGCTGGGAGCGAAACAGCACACGGCACAACAGCAAGCAGGCGCTGCTGGCATTTAAGGGTGACGTTTACACTGGCCTGAACGCGGAAGACTTCAGCGGCGATGACTTCGCATTTGCTCAAGAGCACCTGCGCATGTTGTCCGGCCTTTACGGCCTGCTGCGTCCACTCGATTTGATGCAGCCCTACCGACTCGAAATGGGTACCAAGCTGAGCAACCCGCGCGGCAAGGATCTTTACACCTTTTGGGGGGAACGCATCAGCGAATGGCTGAATGAGGATTTAGCGGCACAAGGTGATCAGGTGCTGCTCAACCTGGCCTCGCAAGAGTACTTCGGTGCGGTGAAACCCAAGGCACTCCAGGCGCGGGTTATTGATACCGTGTTCAAGGATTATAAGAACGGCCAGCACAAGATCATCAGCTTTTACGCCAAGAAGGCCCGTGGTCTGATGGCCCGCTATGTCATCAAGGAGCGCTTGCAGAATCCTGAGGGTTTAAAGGACTTCGCCACCGACGGTTACTATTTCGATGCCAGCGCCAGTAGCGAAAACAAACTGGTGTTTCTGCGCGACAAGCAGGCTTAACGCTGCAATAAAAACCCCGGCATTATGCCGGGGTCGGTACAGACGCGTCGCTCTGCTGCTTAACCAGTGCAGAGCGGAACTGCAGATAATGCTCAAGTACTTGTTCCGGCGCTTCTACCTGCGGATAGTGCCCAATACCCGCCAACAGAACCGTGTCGGGCTGCGGCATCAACTCGCGGTAACGCGCCACCATGTGTGCGCCGGATACTGGATCCACTGCACCGTCTATTACACGCATTGGCACTTGCGTCTGCTGCATGGCCGCAACCCAGCGATCGCGCTGGACTCTGCGCTCCGCTATGTAGCGGATCAACAAATGCATCACTCTGGTTCCCTGATTAAACTCGATCATGCGCCAAAAGCCATCCAGCTCCGGCTCACTCGGCTTGGTCTTTGGCCCAAAAATCTTGTTAAACGCCTGCGCCAGGTTTTCGCGTTTATAGATTCGGCCAAACAGAAAGCCAATCGGGCTCATCAGCAGCTTTTGCATACGTACTGGGTGGTGGGTTTCAGGAAATAAGCCGCCGTTAAGAAAGCATACCGAATCCAACCTGCCTGGACCTACCGCATCGCGGGCAAGCAGTTCTTGAGCCACGCTGTCGCCGTAGTCATGCGCAAAAACATGGTAGTGGCCCACGTTGAGATGGAGGAGCACCTCCTGCAACAGATCAGCTTGATCCAGCAAACTGTAGTGATAATGCCGCGGCTTGGCCGAGAAGCCAAACCCCATCATATCTACTGCGATCAACCGGTAGCGCCCGGCTAGCGCCTTCCATAGGTAATGCCAATCCCAGGAACCCGATGGAAAGCCGTGAATCAGTAACAGAGGTTCGCCTTCGCCCGCCGTCCAATAGCGCATGCTGTGGCCGCGATAAGTGAAATCGCGCCCCTGAACGATCCAATCGTCCAGGGGAATGCCGCTGAGTTTAGACATCTATTTAGACGTCGAAACCCGGATTCACACGCTGCAACTTACGCATCAGAGCTGGCCAGGCAATCCCGGCGCCCGCGCCATTGGTGGCCTTCTTCATGCTTGCCGCAGCACCATCCAGCACCGCTTGAGGAATCGGAATCAGCTCGGCGTTTTGCGCTTGAGCGCGCACCTGAATTTCGCAGCAACGTTGCAAGGTATACATGGTCAAGAAGGCATCTGGCACAGTCTTACCGCACGTCAGCAAGCCATGGTTACGCAGTACCAGGTTGTTGGCACGACCCAGGTCAGCCTGCAGACGAGGCTTCTCCTCGTCGTTCAGGGCAACGCCTTCGTAATCGTGATAGGCAAGGCTGCCGAGCACGAAAATCGACTGCTGGGAAATCGGCAAGATGCCTTCTTTCTGAGCAGAAACGGCAATCCCTGCAGCCGTGTGGGTATGCATCACACAGTTGGCGTCGTGGCGCACTTCGTGGATCGCGCTGTGAATGGTAAAGCCCGCAGGGTTAACGTTATAGGGCGACTCAACAACCTTATTGCCCTGCAGGTCGATTTTGACCAGATTGGACGCTGTCACTTCCTCAAACATCAAACCGTAGGGGTTGATCAAGAAGTGATCGGTATCCGGGATTTTAGCGGAGATATGAGTGAAGACCAGATCATCCCAACCGTACATAGCGATCAGCCGGTAACAGGCGGCAAGCTCTACCCGCACCTGCCACTCTTCTGCACTAACCTGATCCTTGACGCTCTGCTCTACCAGTGAATGTACTGCGTTCATCGGGCAATCCTCTTTTATTGGAATAAGGTAAATGGCACCCATGCGGGTAACTGCCAGTACAGGACATCCCCCTATGCATACGGCATACTACGGAATGTTCGGTATGAGGGGAGTCTAGACGGTGACGGCGAAGCGGACTGTCAAACACGTTACAGTGTCTGCCATGCAAGACACTGAACGCTTGGCGAAATTACTGCAGAAAAACCGCTGGTTCAGCGAACTGCCAAAGGATGCGCTGGATGAGATGCTGGCACTGGCTAAGGTCCGCACCCTGGGTGACGGGGAGTTCGTCTACGCCAAGGATGATCAGCCCGACGGCCTCTATGGCGTGATCAGCGGCGCGGCGCGCATCAGCAACATCGGCCCCGACGGCCGTGAAGCGGTACTCGCGGTCCTCACTCCAGGGAGTTGGTTCGGCGAAATATCACTGTTCGACGGCTTGCCCCGCTCGCACGACACGCTAGCCAGTGGCAATACTGAATTGCTGATGATCCCGCGTCTGGGGTTTCAACAGATGTTGGAACGCCGTCCCGAACTCTATCCGCTGTTCATGAAGCTGCTGTGCCGGCGCATTCGTATCTCTTTTGCCATGCTCGAGGACAGCGCGCTGTTGCCACTGTCATCCAGGCTGGCCAAGCGCCTGCTTATGCACGCGCACAACTATGGTCAGACTGACGATGAAGGTGGCCGCCCCTGCGTACAGTTGTCGCAGGAATCGCTGGGCCTGATGCTCAACAGTTCACGTCAGAGCATCAACAAACTGCTAAAGCGTCTGGAGGGTCTAGGCTGGCTGCATATTCAATACGGCCAGATACTGATTCTGGATGAAGAGCGACTGACCCAGCTTGCCAGCGGCGCGCCCCTGCCTGAAAACCCCAGCTGATCAGCCTTGCAGAGCGACCACAAAACGCTGCAGCCAGGGCTCTGCGTCGGTTTCCGGGGTAACGGTTTCACTGGCATCCAATCGCAACATGGGTTCTATCTCGCGCGCCTGCAGCTCCAGCAGCAGCTCACGAAACTCCTCGCCCGCTTGGCAGAAGGTATCCCCGTAGGCGGCATCGCCCAAGGCTATAACCCCGAAAGGCACTGCGGTGAACAGCGGAAAACGATCACGCATTTCGTGAAATAACGGCACCAGTGGCTCCGGCAATTCACCCATGCCGGTCGTGGAGGTACAGACCAGCAAGGCCTCGGGCTGCAGCGCCAGCAACGCGTCCAGGTTTAGGGCTTTCAACCGACTGACCTTGAGCCCCCCTGCCTCGCAGAAGTTCTGCGCTTCGTCTGCAACCAGGTCCGCCGTACCAAATACCGTGCCACTCACAATCACCAAGTGCATGTCTCAACTCTCCTTAAAGCCCTGTCATCGGCCGGCTATTATGCAGCAAACCAGCAGGCGAATGGTGACGTAACTGGACAGCCCCGTGCACTGCTATAGAATGCAAAAAAACATAAAAGGAGTCAGCGCACACCATGATTAACGCCAAATTGCTGCAACTAGTGGTCAATGCGTCTAACGACGGCATAGTGGTTGCCGAACAAGAAGGCGACGACAACATTCTTATTTATGTAAACCCCGCTTTTGAAGCCCTCACCGGTTACAGCGCAGACGAAATCCTCTACCAGGACTGCCGCTTTCTGCAAAAAGATGACGCGGATCAAGAAGGGTTGCAGATTATTCGCGACGGCATCAAAAACGGCCAACCTTGCCGCGCGACTATTCGTAATTATCGCAAGGACGGGAGCTTATTCTGGAACGAGCTGTCGATCACCCCCGTGCTCAACGAGGCCGACCAGTTGACCTACTTCATCGGCATTCAGAAAGATGTCACGGCGCAGGTTGAGGCAGAGCAGAAGGCATCGGGTCTTGAGGAGGAGTTGCGGCAGTTACGTGCAGCAACTCAATAAGCAGGAGAGTTTAACTACTACTTAGGTTGATATTGCTTTGGGTGAAGGCTTCTAAATCAATGCCATGACTACCGTCAACCAGCACGGACCTTACTCGCAGATCAGGCTTACCCTCCTCGTTGCGACTGGCGGACAAATCCACTACTCGCTGTGGGATGGTTCGCTTCTCTGCATCTCGAATCAAAGCCACTTTAGGTAATAAGCGATGTTCCGGGTTGACGGCCAGCACTACACCCACTTCGCCTGAGCTTAATTCAACCAAAGCACCCGCTGGGTAAAGACCTACGCACTCGATAAATTTAACGACCAGTTTCTCGTCAAACTGGGTGCCGCGCTCTTCATACAATATCTTCAAGGCTTCGGCAGACGACCTGGGCGAACTGTAACAGCGACGACTAGTGATGGCATCGTACGCATCGACAATGGCGACAACGCGCGTATAGAAATCCAGTGTTCCGGCCAAAGCGCCCTTAGGATAGCCCCTGCCATCTAAGCGCTCATGATGCTGCAACGCAACTTTCATCACTTCCTGCGGCATATCAGGGTCCTGGCTTAGCTCTTCATAACCGTAAGTGACGTGTAGCTTGATGTGATCAAACTCTTCCGCTGTTAGCCTGCCAGGCTTATTGAGAATCTCTTGATCCAAACGCATTTTGCCCACATCGTGCAACATGCCGCAAAGACCTAGCAGTTCGATGTGCTTGCGTCCGATGCCTAGCTGACGGCCCAGCGCCATCGCTAAAACCCCGACGTTCATACAATGCTCAGCGGTGTACTGATCACGGTGTTTTATTCGCGTCAGCCACATCAGCGCCGATGGATTGTGCAGAATAGACTCAACACAACCTCTTACTAATTCAGGAAATGCCTGCAGGCCCGCCTGCTCACCATTCTCAATTTGCGTCAGCAATGCTCGAACATGTTGAAAAGTGACGCCATAACGCTTACTGGCGGTGCGGATTTCCGTTTGTATATCTGTCGTGATCGGATAAGCGATTGGACTCTTCGCCGCAGGCAACCGCTGCAAATCGCTCATCGGTATGCGGGTTTTCATTACATCAATATAAACATAAGCACAAAGACCCCTGACCGTCATAAGGTCATCAGGGTCTTCCAGCATGAATCCTTGAAATAAAAAAGGGGTTTCAAGCCAGGGCACATCCAACTCGGAAACGTACATTCCCAGCCTGATTTGGTCAGACTGTATCTTCATCACCTGCAAAGACTTGGACGTTTCTTTACGCCAAAACATGTACATTCTCTCGCAATTCGGGGCAGGCCGACGCTGTATAGAAACAGCGCTCCTCACTTGTTCTCATAATGATCTTAAATAGGGAAGCATGGCAAGTAGCCACTAAGTTACCTACAAGACGCCATCAAAAATAAAATTCGCAGGCCCGGATTAGCTATCAAAACGCCCCGCCAGCAGCTGTCGCACGCTATCAGTAAGCGAGCGTTGCGCAAGCCCCAAGCGGCTGATATTGGATCGCTGTAATGCCGCACTCTGTAATTCACAGCAGGCACCCACGACAGCGACTGGGCATTCCAGCTGCAGATTCAAGCGAGGCAGTTCCCGCACTAACAAGCTGCTCTCAAGCGCACGATCACTAAACAGCAGCAGTGCTTGATACCGTCCACTTGCGGTCATCAACGACAAATCCTCGACCGTAGGTAGGCAGGAGAGGTAAGCGATATTGATATCCGCCTCAGCCAGAAACAGCGACGCTAACAGCACCTCAACTTCGTCTTCAGGCGGCTGCAGACTAACCAGCAGCACACTGGCACGAGAGGGCTGTAAAAAGGCAAGGCGCTGTAAGAGGCGGCCACGCAGAAACCCATCAAACAACGCCCAATGCCCAGTGGCGCCAACTTGCCTGGCCTGCAAACGATATTGCCGCCACACTGGCAATAGCACATCGTTGCATACTTGCGTCAGCGTCCAGCGGGAAAAGGTCAACGCATAGACACGTTCCAACTCGATTAAATCCCCACCTGTCACCGCTGCCATCAGCTGCTCACGCGCTGCCTGCAGATGCTGCTCAGCTTGATTGTCAATCTGTGGTGTAGTTGCCAAACTCAGCGTCGGCATCACCTGACGATCGATGATGGTCGCTACTTTACTAACCGGCACGCCACGGGCAATCCAGTTGACAATGGCCCGTACACGATCGATATCTCGCATAGAATAAAGACGATGGCCGCTTTCAGTACGCTGCGGCACCAAGAGCCCATAACGACGCTCCCAAGCACGCAGAGTTACCGAGTTGACGCCAGACAGGCGAGAGACCTCACGTATGGGGTAGAGCGTTTCAGTGTCCAGCACGCGGCCGGGGATGGTATTGATCATGGGTATGGTCACAGACAACCAGCTTGTTGCCATCAGTATCGGTAAGTTATACGCGCATTGTACATAATCTTAGCGACGCTGCGGCAGCAGCAAGGCCCATTGGTCGGGCGGCATTAATATCGCAGGCGCTATAGCACTGCTGTCAGCCCGCTTGTGCGTGTTAACATGCCCGCCTTAAAGCTGCCGTTGATTGCCACTGCTTGCCTCGCAACATTTACTCAATCAACCGCAGACAGACAATCATTACTGACTCAAGTGAGCCATGAGCGATCCTAGAAGCATACTCATTACCGGCGGCGCACAACGTATTGGCCTGCATTGCGCCAAGCGTCTAGTTGAGGAAGGTCACAGGGTCATCATCAGCTGTCGCGCACTGGATGCCCAGCGCGATGCCGCGTTGCCTGATGGCGTCGAAATTTTACTTGCCGACTTCTCGACCGTGGCAGGCATTCAGGGGCTGATTGATCAGTTGCATGAGCGCTCTGTCAGTCTGCGTGCGATCATCCACAACGCGTCTACCTGGATGGACGATCAACAAGGCCATGCGGCGATGCAGCAGATGTTTATGGTGCACATGCAGGCGCCTTACATGATCAACAGTCAGTGCGCTGACCTGTTTCCAGTAGATGAAACGGGTGACATCATTCACCTGAGTGACGACGTAACGCGCAAAGGCAGTGCCAAACACGTGGCTTATTGCGCTACCAAGACCGGTCTAGAGGGATTGTCACGTTCCTTTGCCGCGCAGCTTGCCCCTCGTATCAAGGTCAACTGCATCAGCCCGGCGCTGATCATGTTCAACGATACAGATGACGCCGACTACCGCGCCAAGGCACTGGCTAAGTCTGCCATGGGCATAGAGCCCGGCCCAGAGGTGGTCTATCAGTCGATTAGCTATCTGCTAGACAACCCATACATCACCGGAAGCAGCCTGCCCTTGAACGGTGGCAGGCACCTCAAATGAGCCGACGAGAAGACATTATGAGTCTGGAAAAATTGTCACAGAATTATCTCGAGATCCTGACCAACCTGGGTGAAAACCCGGAGCGGGACGGGCTCAAAGGGACGCCCGAGCGCGCCGCAAAGGCCATGCAGTTTCTCTGTCGCGGCTATGAGCAATCACTAGACGAGATCGTTAATGGCGCACTGTTCGCGTCAGACAATGACGAAATGGTGATCGTTAAGGATATCGAACTGTATTCGCTATGTGAGCATCACATGCTGCCCTTCATCGGCAAAGCACATGTCGCCTATATACCCACCGGCAAGGTCATTGGTTTATCCAAGGTCGCTCGTATTGTCGATATGTTCGCTCGGCGCCTGCAGATTCAAGAAAACCTGACCCGCCAGATTGCCGAGGCACTACAACAGGTCACCAACGCCGCCGGCGTAGCTGTAGTGATTGAAGCTAAGCACATGTGCATGATGATGCGCGGAGTAGAGAAACAGAACTCGTCGATGCACAGTTCGGTGATGCTTGGCGCTTTCCGCGACTCGGTCAATACTCGGCAAGAGTTTCTGCAGCTGATTGCCCGGAACTGACATGAATACACTCGCACCCGGCCTTGCGCGCATCCGTATTAAAGATCTGCGCCTGCGCACCTATATCGGCATCAACGCTGACGAAATCCGTAATCAACAGGATATCCTCATCAATGTGATCATCCTCTACCCGGCAGCGGATGCCGTAGCGGTAAACGATATAGAGCAGGCGTTGAATTACCGGACCATTACCAAAGCACTGATTGCCCACGTTGAAGGCAATCGCTTTGCTCTGCTGGAGCGCCTGACGCAGGAGCTGCTGGACATTGTAATGCAGCAGCCACAAGTGCATTACGCCGAAGTAGAAGTGGATAAGCCACATGCGCTGCGCTTCGCTGAGTCGGTATCCATCGCCCTCAGCGCGCAACGCGAACAAAGCCGCTAATTGACTTTGTTTGACCGCGTTTTATGCTTAGCGCGAAAGCTTTTTACAACGCTTTCGACGCCTTGACGGCACTCGTCGCACCTAAATGAACAACAGGAGTTGAGCATGACCAAACAGGAACGCCTTGAACTTGAAGCCGCCGCCTTTCGTAACCTGGTCAGCCATTTGAACAACCGCAAGGACGTGCAAAACATCGACCTGATGACACTGGCCGGTTTCTGCCGCAACTGCCTATCCAAATGGTACAAAGGCGCGGCAGACGACCTGGAGATCGAGCTGAGCATGGACGAGGCCCGCGAAGCAGTCTATGGCATGCCTTACGCAGACTGGAAAGCCAAATATCAGATCGAAGCCAGCCCACAACAACAGGCCGCCTTCGATCAGGCGCAGAAACAGGATAACGCATGACCCCCGAACAATTCGTCGCCCGCCTGAGCATGCCAGAACACTGCTTCGCAGACACGCTTAGCTACATCGCACAGCATTATCATTATCAACCAAGCGCCTTCGATAATGGCTCGTTGCACAACAGCGCAGAGCAAAATCAAGGCTCCTGCAAGGTACTGGCCATGGCGCAGGACCTGCAATTGACGGATCAGCAGACCCTAGCGTGTTTTGCGGAACACTATCAGGCAGTGTTAAGCGATCCCGAAGGCAGTGATCACGCCAACATCCGCGCAATCATGAATACCGGGCTTAGCGCGGTATCCTTTGCCAGCCCGCCACTGAAGCGTTAACGCGCCCCAGGAGACAATATGGCTGTCAAACTGCTAACCCCAACCGGTGACTTCCCCGCCTGCGGTCTGATCCGCCGCCTCGCGGTCGCCGGCTACGACCTGTTGCTGTTGCTGGCGGTACTGATGGTAGTGACCTTTGGCTATCTTGGCATTTACATCGGCTTTTACGGTGAAGCGGCAGCCCACCAGCAGGCCGATGCTGGTGGCTTCGTCGGCGATCACGTGCTCAGCCTGATTGTGCTATTGGTGACCATCGGTTTTTATCTGACATTCTGGACCATCAAGGGCCAGACTCTGGGCATGCAAGCTTGGCGCATCCGCCTACAGCAAACTAATGGCTACTCGATCACTCGCAAACAAGCGTTAATACGCCTGGCCGTTTGCCAAGTATCCTGGCTATGTGCAGGTCTGGGTTTTTTCTGGCAGTTCTGGGACAAGCGATCGCGCACTTGGCATGACATGGCTTCCAGCACGGAATTGGTCGTTTTGCCCAAGGGAACGTTTAAGCAATAACTCGCTGTTCCATGTCCATTCACCGAACGCCTGATTACCCCATAACCTGTTCAGGGTATGGCGTAAATCTCATACCCTGAACAGGGTTCGCCTTTTTATCAAGCACGTTGATACGGTAGTGCATGAGGCTACTGTGATCACGCATACCACGTGGTTCGCCCGCTTCCCGGCTTTTACCAAACGCCAAAAAACGGCGGCGCGTAAAACACTGCGCAGACAAACACACAGCGCCAATCAGCTCCTTCAGCCAGCCCTGCGTAGCAGAAATGTGCCCGCTACAAATAACAGCGCTATGGGTAAAAGCACCGCAATCAGCGGCGAAAAGCCAAATACCAGACTCGAGGGTCCCAGCAAATCCTGCACTATCTGGAAGCCAAAGCCGACCAGTACGCCAGTGAACAGACGCTGCCCCATGGTTACGGAGCGCAACGGGCCAAAAATGAAGGAAATCGCTACAAACACCAAGGCCGCTGTTGCCAAGGGCTGAAACAGTTTTTTCCAGAACGCTAGCCAGTAAGGCTTATTGTTCAAGCCCTGCTTCGACAAATACTCCTGATACTGCCAGATACCGCTGAGCGGGAGCACATCCGCATCGAGCAATACCACACGCAATAATCCGGGAGACAGGTGGATGTCCCAAATATCCTGGAACGTACTCAGCACTTCACTCTCACCATTGGTGGCAAAGCGCGTGGTTCGCACATCCTCCATCAACCAATCATTTTCCTGGACACTAGCGCGACGCGCGAAGCTGGCTTCCAGCAAGTGTCGTTTGTCATCAAAGCGATAACGCGTTACCCCATGCAGAACGCCGTCAGGTTGCACCGCATTAATATGGATAAAGTCATCACCTTCGCGATGCCATAAGCCCTTCGCCTTGACTGCCTCGTTGCTGCCCTCGGCGATTGCCCGACGGCTCTCGGCCAGGTTCTCGGTATACGGCGCTACATATTCGCCAACCAGTACACCGAGCACCATCAGTACCACCAGGGGCTTCATCACCGCGCCAATAATACGCGCAATGGACACGCCTGCTGCCCGCATAATGGTTAGCTCAGAATTGCTGGCCAACGTCCCCAAGCCCACCAAACAGCCTACCAACGCCGCCAGCGGTAGCAGATCATGCAACCGGCGTGGCACAGTCAACAGCACATACGTGAGCGCCTGCAGTGGGCCGTAGCCACCTTCCAGGTCATCCAGCTCATTGATGTAGGCAAACAACAGATCAAGCCCAACAATGATCGCCAATACAACCAGAATACTGAGAAGAACTGAGCTGCCGATATACCAATCGAGCTTACGCATGAGCACCTCCGGCAGCGCGGCTGTGCGCCAGCAGTGCTTGACGATTGAGCACCAAGCCGACGATCAGGAACAATCCGTGCACCCACCACAAACCCAACGCCGCAGGCGTTTTGCCGGACTCCATCCAGCCACGTGCACTGATCAACAATGCCAGATAAGACATATACAAAAGAATCGACGGCAGCAGCTTGAGAAAGCGCCCCTGGCGCGGGTTGACGCGTGCCAGCGGCACCGCAAAGAACGCGACTATGGGTACCAGCAGTGGTATCGCGATACGCCACTGCAGCTCGGCGCGCTCGTCCAGGCCGTCTTCACGCAGCAATTGAGCGGTAGACATCGCCTCGCGATCAGTCACCTCTGTCTGCACCTCGGGCTTGGGCAGCAATACGCCATAGGTATCGTATTCAATAGTGCGGAAATCAGCCTCTCCCGGCTGCCCTTCGTAGCGAAAGCCCTTATTCAACACCAGGTAACGGCTGCCATCTGCGTTTAGTTCCTGAGTGCCGGTAGCGGCGACCAGCACACCGAGCTTCGAGTCTTCGCCTTCGCCGCGACGCTCAGTGATGAATATGTCTTCCAATTGCGTACGGTCATCCGACAGGCCACCGGCATAGGTTACTCGCTGGCCGCTGCCCAGCGCCTGAAAGCGACCGGCAGCCAAGGTATCGAACTCGGTCAGAGCATCCTGCTGGTTAAACAACTGCTGAGTCATCAACACACCCGCCGGTGCAATCCAGAAACTCAACAACCCAACTATCAGCATTATCAGCAGCGCTGGGCCTTGCGTGTAACCAATGATCTTTCGATCGCTGATACCCGTGGCAGACAACACCGTCATTTCACTGTCAAGGTAGAGCCGGCCGTAGGCCAGCAAAATACCAAGGAACATGCCCAGCGGCAGAATCAAAACCATAAATCCCGGCAAGCGGTAGGCCATGATCATTAGGAGCACGCCAGAATCAAGTTGCCCGGCAGCTGCTTGGGCCAAGTACTTGATAAAGCGACCACTCATGATGATCAGCAGCAATACGCCGCTCACCGCAGCTAAAGTCTGCAACACCTCACGGCTCAGATAGCGAAAAACAATCACAGTAACTTCCTTGGCTCTGGGTCTTTAAGGGCTGGCGCGAATAGGCCAGAATGCAGAGCAGACACGTCTGACAGCACAAGGCTGAACAGATACCCACGGGATCGAACCCGTATTATCAGTCAATCAACATGATTTGTCTTGGGGAGTACCATGGAGTTCAACGTAAAGCACGGCGCACTGGAAACAATCAAATGCGGCGCACTGGTTGTCGCAGTCAGTGAAGGCAAAACTCTCAGCGGCCCAGCTGCCGACCTCGACAGCGTCTGCGGCGGGCAAATCAGCGCAACGCTGAAGAGTGGTGATCTTAGCGGCAAAGCCGGTGAGACACTGATGTTGTTAGCGTTACCCGGTATCGCTGCCCAACGCGTATTGCTGATCGGCAGCGGCAAGGACGAGGCTTTGAGCGACCGAGCTTGGCGGCGCCTGGCACAAAAGGCCATTGCCACCCTCAAAGGCGGCCCGGCCAGCGATGCGGTATTTGCGTTTTCCCAAGTACCGGTCAAAGACCGTGATCTCTACGCCCAAACACGGTTGCTGATTGAAACTTGCTACGACAATCTCTACCAATTTGATCAATTCAAAAGCAAAAAAGCCGACAAGCCCAAACTGAAGAAAATCGCTCTTTGGTCCGCCGACAAGGCCGATGCCGCTACGCTGAAGCTAGCCATCACGCAGGGCGCAGCGATCGGCGAAGGCATGAACCTGTCGCGTACCCTTGGCAATCTGCCCGGCAACGTCTGCACGCCAACCTATCTGGCCAAGGAAGCGAAGGCACTGGCCAAGGCGCACAAAGAGTTGGAAGTCGAAGTGCTTGAAGAGAAGGACATGAAGGCCCTCGGTATGGGAGCCCTGTTATCAGTCAGCGCCGGCAGTGCAGAGCCCGCCAAGTTGATCCGCATCAGCTACAACGGCGGCAAGGCCAAAGATCAGCCACATGTGTTGGTCGGCAAAGGCATCACCTTCGACACCGGCGGTATCAGCATCAAACCCGCCGCAACGATGGATGAGATGAAGTACGACATGTGCGGCGCCGCCACCGTGTTTGGCGTGATTAAAGCAGTGGTCGCCATGCAACTGCCCATTAATCTGGTCGGACTGATCGCTTCCGCTGAAAATATGCCGAGCGGCACCGCCACCAAACCAGGCGACATCGTTACGACCATGTCTGGCCAGACCGTCGAAATTCTCAACACCGACGCTGAAGGCCGCTTGGTGCTGTGCGACACCCTCACCTACGCCGAGCGCTTCAAACCTGCCAGCGTAGTCGATATCGCCACCCTCACGGGCGCTTGCGTGGTTGCGCTTGGCGGCCATACTTCCGGGCTGATGGGCAACAATGACGAATTGGTACAACAGCTGCTCAACGCCGGCAACCAGGCCAGCGACCGCGCTTGGCAGTTGCCGTTATTTGATGAGTATCAAGAGCAATTGGACAGCCCCTTTGCCGATATGGGCAACATCGGTGGCCCAAAGGCCGGCACCATCACTGCAGGCTGCTTCCTCTCGCGCTACGCCAAGGCTTACCGCTGGGCGCACCTGGACATCGCCGGCACCGCCTGGATCAGTGGCGGAAAAGAGAAAGGCTCTACCGGCCGGCCGGTTCCACTGCTAACCCAGTATCTGCTAAACCAGGCGGGCTAACGTCAGCAGCCGCAAGTTTCAAACCAGAAGCCGCCCTTAGCGCAGCGGCTTTTACTTGAAACTTGCGGCTTAACGATTGAGGCTGTGTTTTATGACCCGCATCGACTTTTACCTGCTCAGCAGTGACCAGTTGGCTACTCGCTTGCAGTACGCCTGTCGCCTGGCCCACAAGGCTTGGCAAAAAGGCCACCGTGTATACCTGCACTGCCAAGATGAAGCCGCCGCTGAGCAGCTTGACCAATTACTCTGGTCATTCCGCGAAGAGGCCTTTTTGCCGCACGCGTTACTCGGCGAGCAAACAGACGAGCCGGTGATATGCGGCAGCGGCGATGATCCTGGTGCGCAGCAAGATTTGCTGATCAACCTGAGTGACAACACCCCCGGTTTCTTCAGTCGCTTTGCCCGCCTGGCGGAAATCGTCGTTGAACAGGACCCCGTCCGCGTGCCGGCAAGGGAACGCTTCCGTTTCTACCGGGAACGGGGCTATCCTCTACAAACTC
Organism: Halopseudomonas sabulinigri; assembly: GCA_011053055.1. Lineage (GTDB taxonomy): Bacteria > Pseudomonadota > Gammaproteobacteria > Pseudomonadales > Pseudomonadaceae > Halopseudomonas > Halopseudomonas sabulinigri_A. Next base: position 15,050 of record DRHT01000048.1, read on the forward strand.
ATCAGATACGGACAGCAGGATGAATCATGACGCAGCGCGACCCCTCGGAGCCCTCACGACTGCTGGAAGACTTGGAGTCGATTCGTACTCTGCTGGATGAGCAGAACGACGACAAGCCAGCCTCCCCCGACGATCCATCGGGTATCCCGCTACTGCAAGACATCATCGTCGAGCCTTTGTCTGCCGCCGCGCCCTCCTCTCACGCATCACCTCCTTACAGTCTGCCGCCGCGCCCTGCCGACAAGCCGCACAACCCTTTTTTGCCCTACGCCTCGCTTGCCAAGCTCGCTGAGGAGCGCATGCAGCTCGACCAATTATTGGCCGGCCAGATGCCACCACCACCCACGTTGTCGCCCACTGCCGGCGCTCGTGAAGTACGTCTGGAGGCACGCTTGCAGGCAGAAGCACAACTAATTCTGCAGGGCGTGATCGACGATCTGATCCCGACCATTGAAAACGAGTTGCGCAAGCGCATGCAGAATAAACTGCAGCAGATCGTCCGCGAACAACTGAAATAAGCCCTACGGGCTGGGCCATACCCCCTCCGGGCCGCTATAATGGCGGCTTTCTCTGCGCCCATTTCGCCAGCGGCCACTCGTGTCGCGCGACCGCGCTGATCGCCCATCAATAATCGGATAACCAGCACACCCATGGATAAGACTTACCAGCCGCACGCCATTGAATCTTCCTGGTACCAGACCTGGGAGCAAAACAACTACTTCGCTCCACAGGGTGCTGGCGAGTCCTACACCATCGCCCTGCCGCCACCAAACGTGACCGGCAGCCTGCACATGGGTCACGGCTTCAACAACTCGATCATGGATGCGCTAATCCGCTTTCGCCGTATGCAGGGCCGTAACACCCTGTGGCAGCCCGGTACTGATCACGCGGGTATCGCCACACAGATGGTGGTTGAACGCCAACTCGGCGCGCAAGGTGTCAGTCGTCATGACCTGGGCCGCGACAAGTTTTTGGAAAAGGTCTGGGAATGGAAAGAAGAGTCAGGCGGTAACATCACACGCCAGATCCGCCGCCTCGGCAGTTCGGTCGACTGGAGCCGCGAACGCTTCACCATGGACGACGGCCTGTCCGAATCAGTCAAGGAAGCTTTCGTGCGCTTGCATGAAGACGGGCTGATTTACCGTGGCAAGCGCTTGGTCAACTGGGATCCAAAACTGCACACCGCCATTTCCGACCTGGAAGTGGAGAACCACGACGAGCAGGGCTCACTGTGGAATCTGCGTTATCCGCTGGCCGATGGAGCGACTACCGCTGACGGCAAGAATTACTTGATCGTCGCCACCACTCGTCCGGAAACCATGCTGGGCGATACCGCCGTGGCAGTAAACCCTGAAGACGAGCGCTACCAGGCGTTGATCGGCAAATATATCGAGTTGCCACTGGTCGGCCGACGCATCCCGATTGTGGGCGATGATTACTGCGATCCCGAATTCGGCACCGGTTGCGTCAAGATCACTCCGGCCCACGACTTCAACGACTATGAAGTCGGCAAGCGTCACTCGATGCCGCTGATCAACATCCTCGACAAAAACGCAGCCATCCTTGCCAGCGCACAGGTTTTTAACATCGACGGCAGCGTTAATAACGAGCTGGATGCCAGCTTGCCCGCGGCTTACGCTGGTCTGGACCGTTTTGAAGCACGCAAGAAAATCGTCGAAGACTTTGATGCGTTGGGCCTGCTGGAAAAGATCGAACCACACGGCCTAAAAGTACCTAAGGGTGATCGCTCAGGAGTAATCATCGAACCCTGGCTAACAGACCAGTGGTATGTCTCAACCAAGCCACTGGCAGAACCCGCCATCGCTGCAGTTGAAGACGGTCGCATCGAGTTCGTGCCTAAACAGTACGAAAACATGTATTTCAGCTGGATGCGCGATATCCAGGACTGGTGCATCTCACGCCAGCTGTGGTGGGGCCACCGCATTCCGGCCTGGTATGACGATGCAGGCAATGTCTACGTTGGTCGCGACGAAGCCGAAGTGCGCGCCAAACATAACCTTGGCGACGCTGCACTGCGCCAGGATGAAGACGTACTCGACACTTGGTTCAGTTCCGGCCTGTGGACGTTCTCTACTCTCGGCTGGCCCGAGCAGACCGAAGCTTTAAAAACCTTCCACCCGACCAATGTGCTGGTGACGGGCTTCGACATCATCTTCTTCTGGGTCGCCCGCATGATCATGTTGACCATGCATCTGATGAAGCATGATGACGGCAGCGCGCAGATACCTTTCAAGACAGTCTATGTGCATGGCCTGGTGCGCGACGGCCAAGGCCAAAAGATGTCCAAATCCAAGGGCAACGTGATTGACCCGCTGGACATCATCGACGGCATTGACCTTGAGTCACTGGTAACCAAGCGCACTAGCGGCATGATGCAGCCCAAGTTGGCTGAGAAGATCGAAAAGCAGACCCGCGCCGAATTCCCGGACGGCATCGCGCCTTACGGCACTGACGCCTTGCGCTTCACCAATTGCTCGCTGGCATCCACTGGCCGCGACATCAAGTTCGACATGGGTCGCGTGGAAGGCTACCGCAACTTCTGCAACAAGATCTGGAACGCCGCCCGCTACGTGATGATGCAGTGTGAAGACAAGGACTGTGGCGTAGCAGATGAAGCTGTAGAGCTGACGCTGGCCGACCGCTGGATCATCTCTCAATTGCAGCGCACCGAAGCAGAAGTGACCCGCCAACTGGACCAGTTCCGCTTTGACCTAGCTGCCACCGCGCTCTACGAGTTTATCTGGAACCAATATTGCGACTGGTATCTGGAGCTGTCCAAACCGGTACTTTGGGATGACAACGCGCCTGCTGAACGTCAGCGCGGCACTCGCCGCACGTTGGTACGCGTACTGGAAACTGCGCTACGCCTGGCTCATCCGTTTATGCCTTTTATCACCGAAGAAATCTGGCAACGCATCGCGCCCATGGCAGGCAAGAGCGGGCCGACTATCATGTTGCAGCCTTGGCCAGTCGCCGCAGAAGATCGCATCGATAGTGCCGCCGAAGGCGATATCGAATGGCTAAAGGCGCTGATTCTGGGCGTGCGCAATATTCGCGGTGAAATGAACGTGGCGCCAGGCAAAGAGCTGGAACTGCTGCTGCGCAAAGCCAACAGCGAAGATCAGCGTCGACTGCAAGAAAACGATACCTTCCTGAAAAAGCTGGCCAAACTGTCCAGCGTTACAGTCCTCGCCGAGGGCGAAGAAGCACCGCTCTCTGCTACCGCGCTGGTAGGCGAGCTGGAAGTGCTGGTGCCGATGGCCGGGCTGATCGACAAGACCGCCGAACTGGCGCGCCTGGACAAGGAAATCAGCCGTCTTGAGGGCGAGGTCAAACGCATTGGCGGCAAGCTGTCGAATGCCGGCTTTGTCGACAAGGCACCGCCTGCGGTCATCGACAAGGAACGCGCCAAATTGGCCGATGCCGAGCAAGCGCTGACCCAGTTGAGCGAGCAACGCAAACACATCGCCAGCCTCTAACGGCCCAACGCGCCGGCCTATGGTCGGCGCGACACCTTACGCACGCTTTCGCCGGATATATCACCATGCCGATCGACAACAGCATTGTTCATCAGATTCATAAGAAACCGGATGGCCAACCTGCCAGCCTGACCCTGCGCGACGCTGAGCTGGCTAGCTCCGAGGCGCTGGAGCAGCTACTGGCGGGCCTGATCGAGGCCTACAACAGCAAACCCAACAAGGCCTGGGGCTACTTTCACGAAGAGAGTGGTGCCTACCCCTTTAGCGGGTGGTTGCAGCAGCTGATTGATCAGGAGCAGGACTTCGTCGAGTTCTCCAGCAAAGCTAGCGAGCAGCTGAAAACCTTGATGGAGGGCTCCAACCTGGCACTTGGCGGCCACGTGCTGTTCATCCGCTACCGTCAGGGCATGACTGCGTTTCTGGTTGTCGCCTTGTTGCACCACACCGAAGGCGTCACCGTCACCGACGATCTGAACGTTGCTGCTGCTCGCCATCTGGACCTGTCCAGCCTGAACATGGCCGCGCGCATCAACCTGACCGAGTGGAAGCAGAACACCAGCTCAAAGAATTATATCTCCTTCATTCGCGGCCGCAGCGGCAAGCGGGTGTCTGACTACTTCCGAGACTTTATCGGCTGCGTCGAAGGCTCTAACCCGGAAGAAGAAACCACCACCTTGTTGCAGGCTTTCAGCGACTACGTTGGTGACGCTTCAATGGAGCCACAGCTGGTCAAGGACAAAACCAAAGCCATGAGCGGCTACGTCAGCGGTCAGGCCAAGGCCGGTGAACAGGTGGCACTGGAAGAGTTATCTGGCGTAATGGATGAGGAGCAGCCACGCGCCTTTTATGATTACATCCGCAATAAGGACTATGGGCTGAATGCTGAGATACCTGCGGACAAGCGCACGTTAAACAACTTCATGCGCTTCTACGGAAAGGCCGACGGCCTATCGATAAGCTTTGAATCACACTTGCTGGGTGAGCGCGTCGAGTATAACGAGAGTGACGACGCACTGGTCATCAAGCACCCACCCAAGGGGCTGGTGCAGCAGCTACGCAACAAGAAGCGCTGAACAGCAGCCTAAACGCCGGACTACTCGTCCGGCGTAGTTTCAATGCTCAAGCATGAAAGTATCGTATTCCAAGCTATCCAGAGCAGAGGAAAGCTGCAGCAAACCGGCTACCACGCAGATCACCAGTGACAGCGTGAAACCATAGCCAAAGAAGCTAGGACCAAGATACAAGCTCAGCAGGGTCAAGAGTGCGTTCAGCACCACGAAGAGCACGCATAGTCGAAGTACCACGGCGCGTTTATCAAGATAGAAAAATATGTTCAACAACGCCATAAATACCACCTGCACGCTCACACCAATAAGGTCGATATAAAATAGCGGCAGGTAATAGGGTGACATACCCAGCAAATCGAACAGGTAAGGCGCGAACAGGAACAACAACAGCACCGTTAGACCCTGCACCTTACATATTTCTTTCAATCCCTGGCGAATCGCCAATGTCATCTCGTTCTTCAACTGGCGAATATGCTGCAAGGTTTCGCCGTCGCGCACCGCAGAAAACAAGCGTTCATACCACTCGGCAAAATCGGTCTCGATACGAACAAGAAAGACCGCCATGCCCGGAATGATCGCCAAGTAAGCAAGAAAGATCGGCAGATCGTAAAGCATCGAAGCGCGCAACGGCCCAATGACGTGCTCAGAGGTGCCTGGATTAAACCAGAAGATGAACTTATCGATCCAGATACCCAGGTTGTAGCAGAAGCCAGTAACCAATAGGCTAAGGAACACCTTGCGGCGATCAAGGAAGTCGAAAGCGACCAGCTTTTCAGAGTGATACTCGCGCACGATGTCGAACATAAAGACGAACAACAATGTCGCGTGACCAATCAACAACGCCAGCAACAGGCCTTCCATACCTAAATTACGCATGAAGTAGGCGCTGATAATCATGCAGCCATAGCCCAGCAGCATAACCAGAAGAATGCGGTTGTAGGCTTTCATGCCTGACAAAAAGATGATGACCAGCCAAAGGTTGCAAAGCGTGACGAAGTTCGCCAGCACTAGCAGCCGGTAGAGAAACGACTGATCAAACAACCACAGCAACACAACAGTACCGAATATCCCAGCGCCCACCGTTACCAGCAGCAAGATACCCAGCAAATTGGGTGTAATTAGCTCGCGGCGCTGCTCAAACAAGCGATCCGAAACAAACCGGGTGAAGAACAGCTGCAAACCACCAGTGCAGATTAGCGACGTCGCCATCAAGTAGGTCACTGTGACCAAAAACTGGCGTACCAGCTCATCAGGCACCACGTAGCCAATACTCATCAAACCAATCAGCATCACGCTGATAATAGACAGCACCCAAGGACCTGAACTGATCAAACCTGCGTAGACGTACGCCCGCATGGTCGACGTGTAGGTATCCTTGGACAATATCCTGCGTAACTCAAAACCGATACCCGCCATTCAGGATGCCTCCAGTGCTGCGCGATACAATTGACGATAGCGCTGGAACATCAGCTCATCGCTGTAATAACGGTTAACCCGTGCCAAGCCTGCCGCCTGAGCCTCTTTCCAGCGCTCTGGTGAGCCAAGCAACCCCATAATGGCGCGGGCTGTTGCTTGCGGGTCGGCGATAGACACCACCTCGCCAGCCAAACCCAGGGCACGATCTTCCTCAGTAGAACCTTCAATCATTTCACGGCAAGAACCCACATCACTGCTGACCACCGGCGTACCGGCGCTCCAGGCTTCAAGTATCACCAGGGGTTGCGCTTCGCTGATCGAAGTCAGCACCAGCACACCCAGCCGCGGCATAATTTCTTTAATATCCTGGAAACCAAGAAAGCGCACGTTGTCGCTGAGACCCAGACTACTCACCAGGCTCTGGCATTCACGCGCGTATTCTGGATCTTCAGCACCCGGACCGATGATCCATCCTTCAGCGCCGGGCGTGACGTTGACCACGCTTCGCATGCTACGGATAAAGGTTTTCACATCCTTGATCGGTACTATGCGGCCAATCAAACCAGCGACTTGGGCAATGCCTTGTGGTCGCTGTTCTCGCATCGGCGACCAACGCTGCAGGTCTATGCCATTGGGAATGACGCGAGTGCGCTGTGCCTCAGCGCCATCCTTGATCTGCCGTCGCCGGTTGCCCTCGTACAACGAAACCACCGGGTTAGCTGACTGATACACCAACATGCCAATACGCTCAAAAAACCTGATCCACAAAGTGCGGATATAACCGGCTGAAGGGTCCAGGCTGCCGCTCAACTCTTCATCGGGGTTCTCGGCAACCCAACCAGCCTGCGCCAGATCAATCTTGCGTTCCTTGGTGTAGATGCCGTGCTCGCTGAGGATAAAATCACAACCCCAAAGCTGCTTAAGCATCGCGCCGAGCAGACCTGCATAACCCGTTGATATGGCATGCACAACCCGCGCCTTGGGCAGCCTGCGCGCAAGCTCAGAGAGCATGATCACCGGCGGCTGAATAGTGCGTAGCGTCCAGAAATAATTAATGAACGAAGGGTCCGTACAGTGCTTGAAATAACCGTCGCTGAGCACATCCCAACTTGCCCGGCTACGTAACACTTGGTCCACGGTCCAGCTGCCGGAAATCAAGCTTTCCAGCAGCGCTTGCCCAGCACCGGGCTGAGGTGCTTCTGGATCATGGAAAAACCGGTATAACTGCGCCATTTTTTCTTCGTCAGCCACCGGAGCCGCTTTTTTTGGCGCGGTACCTTGCTGCCAAGACTCGGCAATAAAGACTTCATCGTAATGCACGACGTTGGACGGCATGTCGTAGTGCATCTTGGAATAATTATTACGTTGCCCGCCAATAAACAAAATGGAAAAGCGTAGTTCAGGCAACCCCAGCAGCATCTGGTGTATCCAGCTGGAAACCCCACCACGCACATAGGGCCAAGTACCTTCCAGCAACAAGCAGATGTCAGCTTGCTGCTCGGTGGCGGTCACAGCTTTCATATCCAATACCTCGCCGCTTCGGCAAACGGCGGTCGCTTAAGCATGTTTTCCGGCAGCCGGGCTAACTGTTGGCCGACCACAGCATAGTCACGCCGCAGGAACGCCAGCTCAGCCAAGTAAGGAATCAATTTTTCGTCGCTCATACCCAAGCGTTGCGCAGTCATGAAGTGATTCTGCGCCTCGTCCAACTGGTTGCGTTCCATCTGGATACGGCCAGTCAACAGTTCAAGGTCTGCCGTACTCTGCAGCTTGAGCGCTGCTTGAGCATGCTGGGCAGCCTGCCCCAACACGTGCTCTAGAACACCGCCCTGCGCCAAACCAAGGTAAGCAAGCTCCCAATACCAACGCGCCAACCCGGCGTGCAGCGGCTGCCGAGTTTCAGACGACGCCTCGGCGAGGTTATCCAGCAACCTTTCAATACGTTGGTTGATGCGGGTTTCCTGCTGATCAAGCATCGAATAAGCAAGCAAGCGCACGTCATCTTCAGGATCACGTAGCGCGACTTTAAGAATAGGTGCCGACTCGTGCCCAGGCATACGTCGCGTAGCCATCAGAGCCGCCAGTCGCTGCTCCGGATCAGAGGCCAGCCTCAACACATCTTGCAGGCCACCATCATTGAACAAAGGTGAACGCCAACGCTCAATGGGCTTGTAAGGCAGTTGCGGAACGCCTATAGCTTGCCAACCATCTTCACTTCTGCTGCGTTGCAGGTACAAGCCAATAAACAAGCCAAATAAAGTACCGATCGCACCTACTACTGGAATAAAGAACGCAAGACTGAACAGCAGCAAAGCCGGCCAAGGCAGCGGCAACTTGAAGCGGCGTGGCAACAACAGCCACAGGGCCCCCGTCAGCAACGCGCAGGCGATAGCATGCGGAACGATATAGAACACCAAACCATCTAGCATGGTTGGATTGGCGGTCAGGCTGGCCCAGCTACCTAGCTCAAAGGCCAGCGCGCCACTAAATAGCCATTTGCTGATCATTCAGACCACACTCTATGTACAGGAAGTCATGCAGCCCGGTAGACCGCCCTTTGGGGTCCAGCTGGTGATGATGTACGCGCGCTTCCAGGCTATCGAGGCTTACGCCCTGACCAAAGCGTTCGGTAAGCAGATACTGCAGCCGCTTTTCATAACCCAGCACGCCTTCAGCATCCGTCAGCGGCATCAAAATCATGACGCCCGCGTAACTCCGCCCGTTGCGCAACTGAATCTGCAAATCCAGACCGCGCTGGCTATCCTGCAGCGCTTTTAACAGAGGTTCATTTTCGAGGCTCAACTCAACAAACATCAAGCTACCAGGCAAGTCATGGTTTTCCGCATCAAGACGCGCACGCTTAAGGTGCTGCGAAAAGTGCTGAGCATCCAAACTCGCCAGCTGCAATGCTTTAGGATCGCTCTGCAGCAGATCAGCCACATGACCGCCCAACAATGCCAACAGACTGAAAGTGCGGTCATTGAACGCGAAGAAAGGCATGCTTTTGATTGCTACCACCGCCAACAGCCTGTCTTCTGCATCAATTAGCGGCACACAGGCCTGCAGGCTCGACAAACTGGCATCCTTACCCTGTTCGATAATAGTTTCCCGAACACTGACCACGTCGCCCTTCTCCAAACACATCTGAACTAGCAAATCGTTGCTGTCCAAACTGTCCATCTCGCCCATAACTGCCAGCGGCTTACCCTTCAACCGGCCTTCGCTGTCTACCGGATACAGTGCGGCCGCGTTAAACGAACCATACTGCGCCAAGACCGCCAGAATTGACTCGGCCATGGGCGTCAGCAGCTCACCTTTCTCACTCAGCTGCCGCGCGCGGTTGCGCAGTAACAACAGCGAACTGCGCAGACTCTGTTCGCTAGCGGCTACACGTTGCTCCAGCCGGTCATGGGAAATACGCAGGACCTGGTAAGCGCGGGTAAACTCATCCAGACGATACTGACGATATTCGTTTGCCATCTGCAAACGCTGCAGCCGACGCCCCCACAAATCGCGAAACTCCCCCACGACCATACTGCTGACCAACATACCGATGATATAAGACGCCGGCAGTTCGGCATAAACAGGCAAACCCCTGCTGCGCATCCAAAACACGGCACCGATGATGATCATCGAGCTGATCAGCCCGTGGAAAAACCCATAGCGCACGCCCAGCAGCAGCGGAGCCAAAATTGGCCAAGGGAAGCTGTTGATGAACAAAGGGTCATCCGGCGAAGCCCAGTAACACAGGGCCAGCAAAAGCCCAGTGATCAGTGGCGTCTCCAACCAGGCCAGCGAAGTCCGGACCGGTGGTGCCAGCACGTAGTCCTTGTGTGGGGAGTGGCTAAACATTATTCGATCCGCAGGTCGTCAAGCATGGTTGCCAGTACTTTTTGTGCAGAGCCGGCCAGACTTTCGCGAGACCAGCCAGCGCGTGCGCCGCTGTTGCTCCAAAGCACCTGACCGTTGGCCGGACTGATTACTTTGAGACTGATACCCACAGCCGGCTCGCCGTCCAAGCCGTTCTTGTATTGCCATTCTTCGATGCTGCCGGTTACCACGTAATCCAGTGAGTTACGTTTGGCCCACTCCAGCGCTGCTTCATAACGCTTGCGGTCATCCAGCAGAATCAGGTCTTCGCTTTCCACGTAGGGGTAAACCTGCGGCTGAATACCTTGTTCAGACAGCACGCTAAGCAGAATTTGCTCAGTACGCTCGCCGGCTTGAGGTGTCTGTGAGTAATTCACCACTGGTAGCAGACCCCACTTGGCCTGGGCCGGAAAAGACGGGCTGTCGTTACCGGAAAAAGTGCTGCAGCCTGCAAATGCGAGCGTCGCAGCCAACAGGGTCACACAACGGAAAATACGCATTTTGTTACTCCTCATGATGTCTTCAGCGCCCAAACCGGGAGCTATAGGAAATACTTACGTTACCGCCAGGTTCACCATCACCACCAATAGGCGCTGATTGATAGCCTGCAGTGAAGGACAGCTCATCGTCACCCAGCACTTCCACGCCTAAGCCGGCGTTAACCGAGTAATTCATGCTCTGCTCAACCCAATCCCAGCCAGCCGCTGTATCCAGCAACCAAGTGTACTGCCCACGGGTTCTGTTTAACGCACCCGGATAGCCCCGGCGCAATTGACTGCCAACATAGAAGCGACCTACCCGATCCGGTAGCAACTCCTCTGCGGTCACATCACCCTGATTGACCACGCCACCGTTACTGGTAAGCAAAGACGTCAAATTGGTGGAATCCAATCGGTTATTTTGTACTTCCAATCCACTACGCAGAATCCAGGTCGGTCCACTGAAGAACTGCACCTGACTGACTTCGACGTTAGCAACCTCGCCTGAACCGATGGATAGCCCCGAACGCGTTTCGTACTGGCGGTGCTCTAGCGCCCAACTCAGTTGATCTCGCGCGCTAAAGTTATGGCTCACGTTTAACCACACGGCATCCTGTTGACCCACCGCACGCATCAAACCGGTTTCCCGACTTTCACGCTGCCAATCCAGACCGGCGACAACCTGGTCACTACCTAATAAAAATTGACGGGAAACACCAAAGCCATTTCGGTCGTCGTCTTGGCGCTGGCTAGTATCTAGCGTCAGTGCCACGTAGCCATTGGCCAAGTTGCGTTCTAAACGCAGTGCCGCACTGGTTTCAGCGCCAAGGGCATCGGTATCTAACAACGATGAGTCATAGCGCGCTTGCTGCGTATCCAGACGGAAATACCAGTTATCCCCAAGATAGCGTGCTGCGCTAAAGCGTGGACCTTGCAGCTCCAGGCCCCCAAAGTCTTCTTGACCCCAACCGACTTGGATACCCTGCGGATGCTGCTCGGTCATTTCCAGCGCCTGACGCCACAGCTGCTGACGCACCGCAAGCGGCTGGTCATCACCTAGCTCGGACAACGCATCGCCGAGAGCCCGACCCTGGTCGCCCAGGCGACTCAGAGTTTCAACTCGTTGCGCCGGGTCGATTCGTGCGTCGGCCAGCATCTCGCCTAATTGCGCGCGGTTATAAGTGCGCAAGGCTTCCTGAATCAGATCGTAATTGTCGATGCGTAGATCGTGAGCACGCCCCCACGCCAGCCAGGCATCTTTCTGCGCCTCCTGATTGGTTGCGTCCAGATGATCAAGCAGCGCTTCAAACCACAGCTGCAGCATGGCGGTAGAGCCATCCTGCCAGCGCACCGCCTGATTTTTTGCATGCAAGTTGCTGCGAGCCGACATCATCAGCCGTAGCCAGGTTTGATAGCCCTGGGGAGTGGCGGCGACCTGAGCAAAGTCGGGATGTTTCAATACATGAGCGCGCAGCCGCTGAGCCGCCGCCTCACGCCCGGCGGCGTCCAACGCATCGGCATAAGCGGCCAACCCAAGCAGGTCGGCCGGGCGCGCAGCTGCGTACTGCTGATACCAACGAAGTGCACGCTCGTTTCGCTCCAGCATCTGATTCGCAGCACCCAATGCCAGCCACAGGGACGGTGAGCCAGATGCACCTGACTCCCAAGGCCCCACTACGCGCTTCAACTGCTGCAGATTGCGACCATCCACGTACAACCACAGCAACCGCTCGCGCAACACCAGGTCACCGGGGTTAGCTGCCAGCGCCTTTAAGTAAATATGCTCGGCCTTATCGGCATCGCCATTTCGCTCAGCCAGCAAGCCTTTGGCCAATAGCACTGGCAGCTGGGTACCTAGCCCGGCCTCTTCGGCCTCAGCGACCATCGTCTCAAGCTGCTCCCAGTCCTGCAGATATTCAGCTAACTGGATTGCATCAATCAGCCTGCGACTGTCGCCGGAGCGCAGCCAACTTGCATGCGCCAAGGCCAAGGCACGCTGTGGGTCAGTTTGCCGGTAAAGCTCAATTAACTGACCTTCTTCACTCAAGGTCAGCTCAACGCCTTTCTGCTGCATCTGCTGGTAAATAGAAGCGAGCTCTTCGTCACGCTCCAACTCCCAAGCCAACGCTGCACGCAAACGCCAGTAATCAGGGCTCAGCTCATCGGTTACGCCGATATCAAGCACCTGCCAAGCGCGTTCAGGTTGATAGGTATCCCACAGCACTTCAGCCCAACTGACACGCTCCGTAACGCTCAGACGATGGCCACGCGCAAAGCCCTCCCAGGTTTTTGCTTCTTCCCGGTATTGCAGGGTATTTTCTAGCACCTGTAATAATTTGACCCAGGCCAAGCGCTGCTGCCCAGAGTCACGAACGTAACTTCTTAACCAGCGTTCAGCCAGCTCAGGCGTACCGCGAGACTCCTGTGCGTACACCAACAAATTCAGCTCTTCATCGGTTAAACCGCGAGTGCCAGTGGTACCCGCCAACAGTTCAATGCCGCGGTCGTAATCAAACAACTGGAACGCCAAACGCCAAGCAGCCTCACGCGCCTTGGGGTCTTCTTCTAGCGCGAGGTAACTAGACCAGTAATGCAAGGCGGCCTCTGGCTCACCTTGCCATTGTGCCAACAGCGCCATCTGCCTGAGCATAGCCGGCGTGGCAGGCTCATAGGCCAACAACGTTTGGCCGGTATTCCAGGCGGCGGCCGTGTCGCCACTACTCAATTGCATGGTGAAAGCAGCTCGCAAGGCAGCGAGGTTGTCCGGCTCACGCTCCAGCCAATAATCTACCAATTGTTGGGCCAAATCGTAGCGCATGGCGCCCACGGCGTAACCCACGGCCTGATTCAACCAACTATCGCTTGGGTAAACTTCTGGGTATTCGCGTAATGCCTTCAGCAAGTAAGTTGCTGCCATCCCCGCCTCTCCGGCTGCCAACCAGGCATCGTGAGACTTACGGATAAAAAATAATTTTTCCTTCGGCGTTTGCACCTCTTCCACAAGACTCTGGTACACCAGCGCCGCTTCTTCAGGCGCATTACCCGCCAAGCTCCAGCGCGCAGCGCGCATAAGCATCGGCTTACGCTCTTCGGGCAAGCGTTGCGCCAAAATATCAAACAGTCTGGCCGCCATCAGCGGATCACCCAGCTCCAGCGCCAACATAGCCAGAGAGCGCTGCTGATCAATACTGAGTGGCTCGTAATCGAGGGCTTGCAAGCGCTCACGAGCCAGAGCCACGTCCGCAGGATCTTCGCGGATGATCGCAACCTTGCCGTCCAGCAACAGGTTGTAGTAATTCTTGACCAGCGGGTCACCGCCCTGCCATGCCTTCAAGTGAGTCAACGCATCGTAAAAGCGGCCGAGCTTAATTAGCATCTCTACCAGTTCAGCGCGCAATTCGTAGTTAGCCGGATCAGCGGCCAGCAGCAGCTCCGCGTAGTTTACGGAAATGGCATCTGGCCTTTTGCCGTTGGGCAAAAAAGCATCTTTATGCTGATAACTCAGCACCAAGACCAATGACACAACCGCACACCCCAGGCCAAAAGCCCAGGGGCGCAGCAGCGGTATGGACTCAGTTGCAGGCGAGGATGGCATCACTTACCCCGTGTTGCGCAAGGCGGAATTCAAGCAAATCGCCGCGTCGCTGCGGCTTGAACTCGGAACCTTGGTAATTGATTTGGCAGTTACCGCCGTAGCGGATGGACAGTTGCAGAGGGAACTGTCCACTGAAAGAAAATTGCACCCGCTTATCCGACAAATAACGCCAGTCGGTCAGTGGCAAATTTGCCTGCTCCAGTGCAGGAGCAGGATCACGGGTATTCCTGAGCGCCAGCGAGGCATGATCGCTGCTGAGATGCACATAGCGACCCTGAGGTAAGTCACGCACCCCGGCCACGTCCTCTGAACGGGTCAAGTCCGGCCAGCCCTGCGACGCGTCCAATCGTACGGTGCGAGTGCCCTGCAGTGCGCGCAGCTGCCAACGACCGTCTAGCGTGCGTGACACGCTGCCCTCGTAAAGACCACGTACTCGCCGCAAGTAATCACCCATCCATAAAGAAATCGGTTGTTGCTCATCCATATAGCTGTAGATCTCATCCATGGCCTTGAGCGAAGCCTGCTTGGTGCCAGAATAAAAGTGGTAATAAAGGTTGATTGCCCGCAGACGCCTGGGGGCGTCGGTCAGTTCAAAGGTATCGATAACCCGTTCGAAGCCATAGAAAGGGCCGTTCCAAAGATTGGTGTAGAGATTTTCATTAATGATCGGAGCGTAAATCTGCAACCCACCCGTTGTTGGACGTAACAGCGGGTATAGACCGGTTAGCGACGGGTTGCCTCTGGTGATGAAGGTTTCCGCACCATTTACATTTGCCATGCCAGCGTCATACGCCATGGCAATAGCTTCCGGCCCTGGTAAAGCAGCACCTGACCAGAAGATCAAACGCACTTTTTTACCCGGAGGTAGTAAGCGACTTTCGATATAGTCACGTGAACCGACGATCTCGCGCTTAAGATCCATTTTCGGATAATTGGGGATCGCCATATTAAGACCATAATCGGCCTTAAATCCTTCGACTTGAGAGGCTTTCTCCGGCTCCCAATAAAATGGGTGGCTGAAAGTATGTGACGCAGGCTCTACCTTGGCATCGGCAAAAATCCGTCGCGCAATGGGTTCAAGTGTCGAAGTCAGCTGCGGATACATACCTTTAGCGCCAACCTCACCCTCAATAACCGAGACTGAGGTCAAGTAGTTGTGCGGTCGGATAAAGTCATTTAAGACCACCTCACCGGAGAAAGGCGTACCTTCCATTTCGGCTTTGGACGCAAAGCCGTCACCGTCGATATGCACGGTAGCAATGCGTCGACCATTTTCGGTGGTGGTATCCAGGCGCGGCATCACTGGTAGTTTTAATGCCCGCTGCAAGAACGCCAGAGGGTTGAGAATCCAGCGTCGGTGCGAGGCGCCTTCTTCTAGCAGATAAGGTGACAGCGCATAACCACCCCAGGGCATGATGGCAGCCGGCGTGATAGCACGATTCTGGTTATCGGTCAGGGTCAACAGCGATGTACCTGCGGAGTCGCGACGCTGAACGGCCTGCAAGCCGCGGGTACGTGCTTTTAATGGGGCCTCAAAATTACCAAGCATGGCTTGGTCCATATCACTGATGCTAACCGACTCAACCTCAGCAGGCGTGATGCTCAGCTGCAATCGTGCGAGCATTTGACCATCCACAGGTAAACCTCCCATGAACGCCAGAGGAACGCCCTCCTGCAGGCGAGCGGACAAAAACTCATTGAAACGCTGATTGTCCGCAGCACTACCACTGGTCATCCAGAATACGACGCCAGCATAGAGCTCATCAAAGCGCTCCAAGGGTAGGCTGCCATCGGCAGGCAAGTAATCTACGCGGTAGCCCAGGTACTCGAGCAAACCGCCCAAATAGACATGTCCAGGATTGCTCGCTAGATCCCCTTCACGTGGATCATAGACCAGCGCCACTCGCCGCGGCTGAACCTCAATGCTGCCAATACCCAGCGAATCCAGCCCCGGGGTAGTTACAAAAGGGATGTAACCCTGAGTCGATGCCTTGCGCGCAATTTGCCGCATGGCTTCGCGGTCACCGGGTTCAGCGTACTCAATCGCCACCACCGAAATGCCGCGTTCTTTGAGTGGAGTAACCTGCGACTCCAACCAAAGGCGATCCTGCGCAGGAACCGGGCGATAGACTTCACTCGCCTGATCCCAGCCTGAATAAAAAGATTCTACTGCGACCGCATCAACCAACTCATACAACGCGGGAAGCACCTCAAAACCACGATTGAAGAAGAGTTTAAGCTTTGGGTATTCACGGTGAATGCGCTGGATCACTGCAATTAGCGCGGCGTTCTGCTCGGCATGGCGATCTTCTTCAAGTAGGGTGAAACTATCGAGGGTATCGAGAAACAAACCAGAATATCCCGCCGCTTGATATTGGCCAG
Organism: Halopseudomonas sabulinigri; assembly: GCA_011053055.1. Lineage (GTDB taxonomy): Bacteria > Pseudomonadota > Gammaproteobacteria > Pseudomonadales > Pseudomonadaceae > Halopseudomonas > Halopseudomonas sabulinigri_A. Next base: position 31,359 of record DRHT01000048.1, read on the forward strand.
CCTTACGTAATAAGTAGGCCTGCCATTCAGTGCTGGATAAGTCAGTGACATCGCTTTGCCAAGCTTGATTACGCTCACCGGAGCGCGAAGAGACGTGTAAAGCCAAGGCTTCATCGTCGCCCTGATCTATCTCGCCCACGGAGAGATAAGCGAAGGGCTCACTACCCTGAGCAAGCAAAAAATCTATATCAGTCTGAGCTGTATTGGCAGGTTCAAGCACCACCCAGTCATATTGTGCAAGTTCTGGGGTAGGCGGATTAGATGCATACCAAAAGCCGACGCTGGCAGGAGTCGCAATCGGATTTTTGGCAGCGAGAGCATAACCGCTTAGGCTCATCAACAAGACCTGCAGAACCACGAAGAAGGTGACTCTGTTCTCACCGCACGCCTTGTACATCTGCACTCCTTCACTTCGATTCCAAACAAGGGGGACAACCTCACCACCCTTGAGTCCTTTTAAGAACACGTCGGCAATCCATGAGCCGCCTTTAGTAGCCAAATAATATCACAGTCAAAAATACACACAACTTGCGAATCGGCGGAGCATAATCGACAAATTTCCGACACATAGCAACAGGCCATCTCAATATTAACTTATCACAAATATAAAATAGCCCCGAGAATGACTCTTGAGTCACTCTCGGGGCGCATTGAGACAGCCTCGATAAACCATCAATACCGGCTCGCCAATCAAGGCTTAAGCTTGTACCCCGTGCGAAATATCCACCAAACAAGCGCCAGACAAATACTTAGAAACACCAGAGTCATGCCCAGGCTAACGCCAATATGCACGTCCGCCGCGCCATAGAAGCTCCAACGGAAGCCACTGATCAAATACACCACCGGATTAAACAGAGTCACCGTCTGCCAAAAAGGCGGCAACATGGTGATGGAGTAAAAACTCCCGCCCAAAAAAGCCAAAGGGGTAACTATCATCAGCGGAATGATCTGCAACTTTTCAAAACCATCAGCCCAGACCCCTATTACGAAACCGAATAAACTGAACGTCACTGCAGTGAGTATCAAGAACCCGAGCATCCACACCGGGTGCTGAATCTCGTAGCTTACAAATAGCCGCGCTGTAATCAGCACCAACAATCCTAACAGCACCGACTTGGTAGCCGCTGCACCGACATAACCAACGACGATCTCCAGCGGCGACACCGGCGCAGATAACACCTCATAAATGGTACCGGTGAACTTGGGCATGTAAATACCAAAAGAGGCGTTGGAAATACTCTCGTTGAGCAACATCAACATAATCAGGCCGGGGATGATAAAAGCACCGTAACTGACACCATCCACTTCGGTCATGCGGCTGCCAATGGCCGCCCCAAACACGATAAAGTACAACGATGTGGAAACGACCGGTGACGCTACGCTTTGCAACGTGGTGCGCAGCATGCGCGCCATCTCCGCCTGATAAATTGCCTTGACGCCGTAAAAGTTCATTGGGACTCCCCTAAGCGTTGCTCATCGCGCCGCTTGTGTACCAGACCAACGAAGATATCTTCCAGCGAGCTCTGACTGGAATGCAGGTCTTTCACTTCGATGCCCGCTAGATCCAGCTTTTTCAACAACTCAGCGATCCCCGTCTGCTCAGACTGCGCATCGAATGTGTAGATCAGACTGTAGCCATCCGGCGTCAACTTCAGAGCATCAGCGCGCAGACTCTCTGGCAGTTGTTCAAGCGCGGAGTGCAATTGAATAGCTAACTGTTTGGTACCCAGCTGCTGCATCAGCTTATCTTTCTCTTCTATCAAGATGATCTCGCCCTCACTGATGACACCAATACGGTCGGCCATCTCTTCGGCCTCTTCGATGTAATGCGTAGTCAGGATGATGGTCACCCCACGTTGCTGTAGTCGCCGCACCATATCCCACATGTCGCGGCGCAACTCAACATCGACACCCGCGGTCGGCTCATCGAGAAACAATACGTCTGGCTCATGCGACAAGGCCTTGGCAATCAGCACTCGGCGCTTCATGCCACCGGACAGGTTCATGATGCGATCATTACGCTTATCCCACAGCGACAACTCACGCAGTATCTGTTCAAGCAGGCCGTCATTAGGCGGCTTACCGAACAACCCACGACTTAGCTTGAGGGTCGACCAGACACTATCAAACATGTTGTTGGTCAGCTCCTGCGGCACCAGCCCAATCTTGCTGCGAGCCTTGCGATAATCGCGCACGTTATCGTGACCATCGACCAATACCGTTCCGCTGCTGGCATTCACCAGGCCGCAGACGATACTGATCAACGTCGTTTTGCCGGCGCCATTAGGACCGAGCAGTGCAAATATCTCACCGCGTCGAATACTTAGATTCACGCCCTTCAGAGCCTGAAAGCCAGAGTCGTAAGATTTGGTCAACTGGTTGACCTGAATGATGTTATCCACACTTCCCTCGCATGCAGGTGAGGTTGCGGCAGCCACTAATCCTGAGCGCCGCAATCGGTTGAGACACAGCATACGCCGAACCATGAGCTGATTCAGCCCTGCACAGTGCAGGGTCAAAACAACGCCATATATTGGTATTTCGCCAATATCCACTCGCCCGCGGGCCGCCATGCAATGCTCCAGAACAGTATTTTTCGGACTATCCCGCAAATACCATAGAACTTGCCGACTGGATCGCATTTATCAGCAGCGATTATGTGCGCTGAGCTAGTCGCTGAAGGAATTTTCTGCGCAAAATGCGAGGTCATGTGGCCATGCGGCGAGGAGTCCTTTTTCATGCAAACAGCTACGCAAGTGCGTTACGTCGGATTCTGGCAGCGCACGCTCGCCAGCCTTATCGACACCCTTTGGATGATGCTGTTGATTACGCCCCTGCTGGTGTACTTTTACGGCTGGGAGTACTTTGACCCCTACCAGTCGCCGCCCGTTGATGGCCTTGCCGATATCGTGCTGACCTGGGTCCTTCCGGCCATCGCCGTGATCATTTTCTGGCGCGCGAAACAAGCAACCCCAGGCAAAATGGCAGTGCATGCGCGGGTAGTCGATGCCCGCACTTTACAGCCGCCCGGTACTGGGCAGTTGGTCATCCGCTACCTGGGCTATTTCATCGCCACCATCCCGTTTGGACTGGGGCTACTTTGGGTCGCCTTCGACGCGCGCAAACAAGGTTGGCACGACAAACTTGCCGGCACAGTGGTGATCTACAACAAACCTGGCAACTCCACACTGGATACGCTAGCGGAGGGTCACTCATGAAAATTTACGGCGACCTGATCTCAGGCAACTGTTACAAGCTGAAGCTGCTGTGCGACTTGCTTAGCATTGAGCATGAATGGGTTCAGTTGGACATACTGCGTGAAGAAACCCGGACCGAGGCCTTCCTGAGCCTTAATCCCAACGCCAAAGTACCACTGCTAGAATTAGACGATGGACGCACCCTCAGCGAATCCAATGCCATACTCAACTATCTGGCCACCGATTCGGCGCTGCTTCCACAGGACAGCTTTGCCTTAGCCAAAGTGCTGCAGTGGCAATTTTTTGAACAGTACAGTCACGAGCCCTACATAGCCGTAGCGCGCTTTATCGCCCGCTACCTCGGCTTGCCCGAAGAGCGTCGAGCGGAATATCACGCCAAGCAGCCTGGCGGTCATCGCGCCTTGAGGGTTATGGAACAGCAGTTGCAGCAAACCGATTACCTGGTCGATAACCGACTCAGTGTTGCGGACATCAGCCTGTACGCCTACACGCATATCGCGCCGGAAGGTGGCTTTGACCTCGCCGACTACCCGGCCATCCGCGCCTGGCTGGCACGAGTTGAGGCCCTTCCGGGCTATCAACCCATACCCGCCAATATTTAACCCTGGGAGAAACCCGAAATGCCTAAGTTGATCAGTTCAATCCGCAGTCTGGGCGTTGCCTGTCTAATGGTTGCCGGCGGCGTGAACGCGGATGAACGTGTATTGATCACGCCCAGCTATGAGCTAAAAATGGACTCACGCTGTGTCGAGGGTGAGGTCAGCTGTAACCAGTACACGCTGCAAGGTCGGGAGCGTCACAATGGCGAGCCGCTGATGCTGCAAGGCCGCAGCATGCACACTACCTGTGCCGACGGCAAAACACCGTGCCGGTTTCTGGGCTACCGCTTCGACCAGTCCGAACGCAGCTTCCTGATCACCGAAGATGGGCTACTAAACATCTACCACGGCGACAGCCTGATATTGCATGAACAGGGCCGCTGGACAGACGACAATGCTGTAAGGCATCAAGATACTCAGTGACCGGAACAGCAGATCCAGGCAGGCGAGCGCTATAGACACGACGTCAATACGGCGGAAAGAGAGAGTAGCCGCAACGACCGAAAACAAGACCGAACTGAGGAAGAGCTGGTTATTCTTTGAAGCCCTGAGAGTCAGAACACGATCAAATCAGAGTTGCCGCGCGGCACTAACAATCTACCGCTAAGGAACAACAATGTTTGCCTGTTGTATCTCGGATTCTGGTTCGCAAACAGCATAGCGGTGAAGAAAAACGCCGTTGACCGTGCGCAGCACGCCGGGGGTGATAACACGAAAATGCTCGATGGCGCCGCGTTTCTCAGCATGACTAACCAACCGTTGCTGGGCTATCTGCTTCCGCATATCGGCAAATAGTGGGACAAACGGCTCCAAATCTCGCAACCCCTGCTGACATGGCGAGTCCGCCGGCAGGTCTGCATAGTCCGATATCAATTCACTCAACTGCTGCTCAACCACCTGCTGACAAACACCTAGCAAATCCAGCATTTTTACCTGCAAGCCGAGTGCTTCACGATCAAAATTTACCGCGCCCTCTATCCTCGACTGAAAAGCACGCACAGGAGCAGCACATGCCGTCTCGGCATTCAATTGCGGTTCAGCGGCAACCGGCGCGGTAACCCATCCGCTTAGGCTTGCCAACAGCAGGCAGATGCCTGTTCGCCTTCCCACCCAGTTGATCACATTGAGCTCCCTCTCTTTTTCCGAGGCGCGATTCTAACGAAGCCACACCAAGATGTACCGAGATTCAGCACACACTTCAGTGACTTTACAGTCAAAAAAAGGCCGACAGATGCGAATCTGCCGACCTCTTATCCTGCGGCAAGTCTATCAGGCGGCGGCGATACGATATCCGTAGCGCGGAAAATGCACGTGTACTAGTCCGGCACGCTCATCTTCACGGGCAATGATAATTTCTTCAGCCCCTTCAAACAGCAGCGTACCGGCTACCTGATCAGTACCGTAGTCCACCGCACTCACAGTCACGGCCTGTCCGTTGCTAAATCCACCGGGGCTGGCAATAGCATTATCTGGCAGCGCGGCTGGCGTGGCTTGCTTGGCAATGCTAATAGCTTCATCGGCGCTTAACTCGCTAGCAACGCCGTGGCCAATATCAGCCATACGCTGCATCCAGCTCGTTACAGCCGGATAACCTTCGAGCGCTTCAGCGACCGCTTTGTTACTGCTGACAAACCAAAGCGGGTGGTAGTGAGAAAAGTCAGCAATGCACGGCGTATCACCGAGCAGAAAGGCACCATCTCGCTGCAACTGCGTTTCAAGTCGACTCAATAGTGTTGGCCACTGCGACAAAGCCACTGCTGGATCCAAGCGACTAGCCGAGCCCTTTTCAAACAACGCTTTACGATCTGCCATAAAGCCCTTAATCACCTGCTCAGGCATACCGGCAAAACGCGCAGCCAACCCTTTGGGCTGAAAATTGATGGCGACGCCATGTTGAAATAGCACTTGATCAGCAAACTGCGCCAACCCCATAGCGGCAGCCTCGCGCCCTTCCGGAAAAAGTGCAGGCGCGGCTTTCTCTTGCTCCAGGCGGCGCGCGATCATCGCCGTATCACAGTAAATATCAGCGCCAACCTGCATCACCGGAGTCCGGCGGTAGCCGCCTGTTAAGGCATTCAAATCAGGCTTGGGCATCATCGAAGGGATCATCACCGACTGCCAAGACAGCCCCTTAAAGCCCAACATCAAACGCGCCTTTTCAGCGAAAGGGGATTGCGGGTAGTGGTGCAGAATCAAATCACTCATGCTTGGTCTCCGGTTGTTGTGCGCTCAGCTTAGCCCCTGCAAGTTCAACTGCACAGGGCTTTACGGCCAATGATGGAAGGTTATCGAAGTCACTGATAAGCCGCTCCTTGGCTAATTTGGACAACGCTTTGATGCTCAGCTCCTGGCGCAAGGCATCACCCTGTCCGCTGCAGCGCTCCCACCAGACCAGCGCACTGGCCGGGCTGCGATTGAAAAAGCGCGCACCCTTGCCGCGCAGGTGTTCCCGAAAGCGACGCTCAGGGTCTATGCTGATACCCGTATATAGATGACCGTTTTCCGCGCGCACCATATAGACCCACCAGTCGCGCACTCCGGGACTTACCGCGGCATCAGGCGAGTTAGCTGGGGTATCAAAATCGGCGGGCGGTTCAACAGACATGATCAGATAATATTTTCAGGAATTAATCACTATGTTTGTACAAATATTCAGCACCGGCGGCACGCTGGACAAACTCTACTTTGACGCCCTCAGCGAATACCAGATAGGCGAACCGATCGCAGGCGAGCTATTGCAGCAGGCGCGGGTCGGTTTTGACTATAACATCGAATCCCTGACCAAAAAGGACAGTCTCGAGCTCGACGATCTCGACCGCCAACTGATCCACGACAAGATCAGCGCCTGCCCGCACGAACATATCCTGATCACCCACGGCACTGACACCATGACGGTCACCGGCGCTGGTCTGGCGGACATTGACGGCAAAGTCATTGTACTAACCGGTGCCATGCAGCCGGCGCGTTTTCGTGATTCAGATGCGCTGTTCAATTTGGGGCTAGCGGTGGGCGCACTTAACTGCATGCCCCACGGCGTGTACGTCGCCATGAGCGGCCGCATCTTCCCTGTTGATCAGGTGCGCAAAAATCGCTTGGCAGGGCTTTTTGAAGCGCGCTGAGCACGCAGCTACGGGCAATAAGCAGTCATAGTGGGCAGGTATTTGCTGCGCAAAACGCAGTCACCATCGGCTACCCAAGATGCGTTGGATAGCCGATGGTTTAGCTAGCATCTGCTAGCTCAGGGCAACGCGGCTTTAACCGGTTCCGCCAACGGTAATCTGATCGATTTTCAACGTGGGCTGACCCACGCCCACCGGCAATGACTGCCCATCCTTGCCGCAAACGCCAACGCCGCTATCGAGTTCCAGATCATGGCCCACCATGGATACACGGTTCATTACCTCAGGACCATTGCCAATCAGAGTGGCACCCTTGACCGGCGCGGTAATTTTACCGTCTTCGATCAGATAGGCCTCGCTGGTGGAGAATACGAACTTGCCGCTGGTGATATCGACCTGACCACCACCGAGGTTGGCGCAGTAGATGCCCTTTTTCACTGAGGCAAGGATCTCTTCCGGATCGCTCTCCCCCGCCAACATGTAAGTATTGGTCATGCGCGGCATCGGCAGATGCGCGTAGGATTCGCGGCGACCATTGCCGGTGTAAGGCACGCCCATCAGGCGAGCATTGAGTTTGTCCTGCATATAGCCCTTGAGCACCCCATTTTCGATCAAGGTCGTGCAGTTGGTCGGCTGCCCTTCATCGTCCAGAGTCAGTGAACCGCGGCGGCCTGGCAAGGTACCGTCATCGACGATGGTACACAGGCTGGACGCCACTTTTTCGCCCACCCGGCCGCTGTAGGCCGAGCTGCCCTTGCGGTTGAAATCGCCCTCCAGGCCGTGCCCAACAGCTTCATGCAAGAGCACACCAGACCAACCGGGCCCCATCACCACGGGCATGCTGCCAGCGGGCGCAGCAACCGCCAGCAGGTTGACGTTGGCTTGGCGCACCGCTTCGCGGGCATAACCCAACGCACGCTCCTCAGTCTCGAAGTAGCGGTAATCAGTACGACCACCACCGCCAGAACTACCGCGCTCACGTCGGCCGTTATGCTCAACAATGACACTCACATTGAAGCGGACCAGCGGACGAATATCCCCCGCCCAAGTCCCATCGCTGGCTGCCACCATAATGGTGTCGTGCACACCGCTCATGCTCACGCTAACCTGGGTAATACGAGGATCGAGGCTGCGCGTGTAGGCATCAATGCGCTGCAGAAAGGACACCTTGTCTGCCTGAGCCATGACTTCTAGCGGGTTATCCGCAACATAAAGCGGCTTACAGACGGGTCTCTTCCAGGCCTGAACACTGCCGGCCTGGCCCGCACGGGCAATCGAGCGCGCCGCGCCAGCAGCTTGGCCGAGCGCCGCCAGACCAATATCATTGCTATAAGCAAAACCGGTCTTCTCACCCGATAACGCACGCACGCCGACGCCTTGATCGACATGAAAGCTGCCGTCTTTGACGATGCCGTCCTCGAGCACCCAGGATTCGCTGATCTGGTGCTGAAAATAAAGATCTGCCGCATCCACCCCCGGCGCCGAGACCAACGTACCGAGCACGCTGGCGACAGCGTCCGGGGTGAGGTCAGCGGGGCGCAGCAAGGCATTTTCGGCTTGGCTGATAAGGTCACTCATTCTGGTTCGACTCCTTGGCAACCGGCTGCGGCGAGGCAGGCGGTGCAAAACGGCGGTGTTCAATAATCGGCATCCGCTGGCGAACCTCGCTTAGCAAACCGCGATCCAGTTCACCGGCAGCAATGCCGGGGCCCTCGGGCAAAACAGCAACAAGCTCGCCCCAGGGATCAATAAGACAGCTGTGGCCGAAGGTTTGACGACCTCCTGCGTGGGTACCGGTTTGATTGGCCGCCAGCAGATAACATTGGGTTTCTATCGCTCTGGCACGCAGCAGCACCTCCCAGTGCGCTGCACCGGTTACTGCGGTGAACGCGGCCGGCACCACGATCAATTCTGCGCCAGACAACCGCAAGCCCTGATACAACTCAGGAAAGCGCACATCATAACAAATGCTCAGACCCAGCCGGCCCACTGGCGAATCGAGACAGACTAGCGCATTGCCGAAATCGTAATCGCGCGACTCGCGATAGGTGTTGTGGCGGTCGCTGACATCTACATCAAACAGGTGCAATTTGTCGTAGCGCGCTACTTCCTGCCCTTGTTCATCCACCACCAGCTGAGTTGCCATGGGCTTGCCGCCGGGAACACGCGGCACCGGCAAGCTGCCGCCGATCAGCCAGATACCGTGCTCACGCGACTGCTCAGCGAGAAACCGGCGAATCGGACGCTTAGTGCCAAACTCAGCGGCGGCTATCGCAGCCAGTGATCGGTTGCCCAGTGCGGCGAAACATTCCGGCAACAGGACCAGCTCCGCGCCCTGCTCTGCCGCGCGGGCAATCAAGCCAGCTGCGATGTGCAGGTTTTCCTGCACGTCTGGCTGACTGGTCATTTGGATAGCAGCGACACGTGACATAGAGGCTAACCTTCTGCTGATGGATTTACCGGCTAGAGTACTACGAGACTGGCATCAGTCTTCTTCGAGTGCAGCCTTGTCGTCAAAGGCACGGTCAAACTCAACATCCGGTTGCTTCCAGTCGCCGCTCACCTTGTACTTAACCGAGGCAAAGCGCGCCACCTTGTCACCCAGGATCTTGTCAGCGAGGAAGAGCACCCCGCCAATTTGCGGCGCGCCAACCAGCAGCGCGGCCAATGGCAAATTGTTGGTCACTGGCAAGGTTACCAATACACCGAGATCCACCTTATCGCTACGCAAGTTGACGTTACCTTCAAACTGCATTTTTACGCCAGGGCCCTCAAGTACGAGAGGCTTCTCGCTGTGCAAGACCCCATTGTCGGCATACAACGCACCGTCCAGCGTATCGTAAGCGGTACCTTTGCTGAACAGATCGGAGAAGTCCAACCGCAGGCGGCGCGTCAGCGAGTTGAAGTTGAGTAGACCAAACACGCGCAAGGCTTGAGTACCGTTGTCACCACTCTGCAACATACCGTCACGCGCGGCAACCTCCAGGCTACCTGAGGCACGCCGTAGACTAAACAACGCCGGCGATCCGGGCCAATTCAGCTGAGCTCGGGTGGTGAACTCTTTGCTGGTTATGGTCGGCGCGTATTGCCAAGCTGTCAGTACTTCGCCGATGTCTTCAGCGGTGACGTTGCCGTCGAATACAGTGTGCGCCGGCGCTTCACGCCAGTCCATGCGACCCTCAACCTTCAGACCGCGCAAGTCGAGCGAGAGCTCGGGAATCTGCGCGCCAGTCGCATCCGGGCGTAGCTTGAAAGCCACTCGGCCAACCGGTCCGCCGCCCCACGACAATTGCGCAACCTGTACGTTGAGTGGCGGTAGTTTTGATGGCTTTATTTTTTCCAGCGGGTCCGGTGGATCGAGATCAGCCGCAGGTTCATCTGGGCTCATCGCCGGCAGTAACTCTGCCGCTTGCTCGTCAGTCGCACCGAGTTTAAGCCGCTGCAGGTCGATATCAATCGGCTCGGCGCTGTTGTCCGGTAGGTGAATATCACCTGCTACATCCGCCTGAGTCAGCGCCAGTTGCCAGCCGCTAGGCTGCCTCTGCACGCCCACTTTTAAGTCGCTTAACGACAAACCAAAACCGCTGAACGATTCAGCGCTTATATCAGCACGACGCAGCAGCTGCGCGGCCCCGTCTTTACCACTATTACCGCTCTGCTTGGCCGCCGCAGGCAACTGGCTCAACCACTGCTGCCACTCATCCCAGTCGAGACTAGGCAGCTGAGCTGCGATTACCACGCCGGGGGCAGATGACTGCGCCGCCAGGCCAGCACGGAAGCGCAGATCGCCAGAGAGCTGCTCGCCTTGATGCAGCAACTGCACATCAAGCCCGTTGGCCGCCGACACATGCCAGCGCTGAATACCACCGCTGGCGAGTCGCAAGTCTACTTTGGTTGCCAACTCGCTTTGCGCTTCTTTGCCAAACGGTTGTGGTAGCGTCAGCGCCAACCCTTTGAGGTCACTACTGACTTGCACGCGCTGTTGCTGCGCAGCAATCTCCACCTCAGCTTGCCAGCTGAAATTGCCATCGGCTAAACCCGCTGGCACTGCGCTGGCCAGCGACCAACTGCGCAGTTGCTCAACGCTGTGGCTGCCAGAGAGACTCACCCGTTGAGTGCCTTCACGCTGACTCAGTTTGGCCTTGACCGGCGCGCCAAGAAAAGTGCCACTCAGATCATCAGAGCGCAGCCCTTGCTCGCGCGAGTAGACAAAATTGCCCTGGAGGTGACGTAATGGGGCCTGCAACTGCGGAATAAGCAGATTGTCCGCCGCCAGCTGCCAGCTCACATCGGCTTGAGTCTGCGCCTGAGCATCTGATTGCAGCGGAATGCTCAGAGCCAGGTTGCCTTCCACCTCGCCGCTGCCGACCGTCCAGCCCGCTAGCGGGTCTTTGCTCAGCTCGCTCAGCGGGCTGTCTTGCATCAGCTTAAGTGCATCGCCCACCGGCCCAACAAAAGCCGACTGTATCTCTAGCATCAGTGGTCCGGTACGCCCTAGCACCTGAGCACTCACGCGGGTGTCGCTGGCGTTGGTATTCCAGAGGCGAGCGTGCTCACCGCGGATATCCAGCAGGCCGCCCTGCAGACGTAGATCAGCGTTGATTTCAGTCAACAGAGGCCAACCGCTCTGGAACAGCAATTCGCCATCGCGCAACTCGGCATAAAGCCCAATGTCACGCTCTTCGTTAGTAGCACTCTTCAGCAGCGAGCCGCTGTAGCTGAAAATAGCCAACGGCACCTTACCATTGACGCCGCTGGCCGCGAGCCAGGTACCCAGCGCCGGACTGAAGGCCGGTGCACGCAACGGCAGGTAACGACGGTGAACGGATGCCTGCGAATCACGCAGGGCGACCCGCAGGTCCATCTTCGGAACCTGGCCGGTCGGCGGCAGTTGTAAGTCAAGTTTCACCGCCGCCTTACCTTCCTCCCCTGCGACCGATATACCTGCGGTGTGCAACCCCAGGCCACCGTCCTGTGACCATGACCAGTTAAGTGCACCTTGCGCGCTGTCGTACTGCCATACCTCAGGAAACAAATGCGGCAGTTGCATGCTCCACTGCTGATTATTGATCCGCAATTCGCCGGCGCTCGGCGAACCCGAAATGCTGCCACTGATACCCTGCAACATGGGTGCATTGTGGTAAGCCTGAATACCCACTTGGTCAAGCAGTGCACTGAACTGCAGCGCGTCGATATCAGTCGGCGAGCCGCGACCGGACAGATGCAGATTACGCACATTGCCCTGCGGCGACACTGTGGTGATCAACTCCGCCATGGGGGGATGATCAACAAAGCGCGGCAGCCAGTCACGCAGGCGGTCTAGCGAGAACCGATCAACCGCCAGCGACCACTCATCTTCCGCCGTATTGCGCTCCGCTTGCGCGCGCATCATCGGCCACACCCGCTCTTCTATGCGCAGGCTGAAATCCTGCACCAGCAAACGCTCGCTGGTATCAGAATAACGGTAAGCGAAGCGGCTGAAGACATCCTGTAGCGGCGGTGAGTCTTTATGATCGAAGCTGATCTCGGGCGCTACCAGCGTACCCTGCAAG
>DRHT01000049.1 GCA_011053055.1 Halopseudomonas sabulinigri
CCACATCCGCAGAACGGCGCATAAGGTTGAACATGCTGATGCGGGTGTAGCGCGCAAAGCGCTCGTTGATCATTTCCAGGGTGGGCATGCGCCCGCGTACAATGCGATCCTGGCTGGTCAGATCGTAACTCTTGATCGACCCCGGTTCGCTTTCCAGGTCGGTATCAATGGCACCGTCATCGACCCCATGCAACAGGGCATCGATTTCATCCTGGGATAGCAGATCCTGTACGGCCATGAACGCTTCCTATTGCAAAACCATATTGGTAAAAAGTACCGACTCGATGACCGGGTCGCCCACTTCCTTTTCCAGCAATGCCTTGACGGCTAGACCGGCTCTCTCGCGCAGCGCTTCCTTGCCTTCAGGGCTCAGCAGCGCGGCAAACTCTTCGCTGCCAAACAGCAAAACCAGCTGATTACGAATCAGTGGCAGATGTTGGTTAAGCTTGGCCATGCCTTCAGCACTGCGGCCCATGAGCACCACACTCACCTGCATGTAACGTTGCCGGCCATTGTCGCTGTAATTGACGACAAACGGCGGCTCGAGCGCCTGATACAACGCCATCTGTTTGACCGGTTCAGCAGGCGCCTGCGCCACCTCTTCCTGATCATCGCCAGACAGCAAGAAGTAAGCAACGCCACCGGCCGACAACAACAGCGCCAGCAGGCCAACACCGATCAGAATGAAAAGTTTTTTGCGGCTATTGGACGGTTTTTCCTGCACTTCTTCCGTCACTTCGTTATTTTCTTGTTTCGCCATGACAATATTCCGTCACTCCAGCGGGATTTTCCCTGTTTTTGAGGGTGATGCATTGAGCGTGCCAGCCCATGCATTTGCATACCGGATGATCGCAGAATAGCTCAGGGTTAGCGTCTACGCTCAGTCAAAGAGCCGGATCGCCATAGGATAAAGGGAAAGCGGAGAAATGTCTTTGTCAGCCCACCGACGCCGGCAAGCTGACAACAACAATTAAGACAACAGCGCGAAAGGCGCCTAACAAGAAGGGGATTACGCAGGCGCGTTGGTAGAGCTCAGTAATCAGGCGTAGTAATCAACTAACCGGCTATTGGCGACCATACTCTGCGCTGCTGCTATCGGCAATTCGTCTTCGCTGCCAACCTGCGAGGTGCCAGCCACCGCCGAGCCACCCGCTCGACCACCGCCTGACTCCCCGCCGGCAAAATTACCACGCGCCTCACTGCCCGATTGCTGGCCACTGCTGCCATCGGATACCGAAACATCCAGTTGATCCACGCCCTGCTGAGCAAAGAGCTCGCGTAGGCGGTGCATCTGCGCTTCCAGCGCATCGCGAACCGCTGGATTTTGGCTAACAAACTGTACTTGGTGCTCCAGCCCACGCGTCTGAATCTTGATTTCAAGCGGACCCAGCTCAGCCGGATCCAACTGAATCTCAACACTTCTCAAGTTCTGGCTGGACATCCACATGACCTTGTTAACTACCGATTCACTCCAGCCAGCTTGCCCGAATGGCACGGCTGCCGGCTGCGCAGCGGAGGCGACGGGCCGTTGAGTCAACGCGTTCTGCGCCGCACTAACAGTAGTTGCGGCTTTATTCTCCAGAGCATCAACTGCCGAACTCTCTAACTTGGCCGAATCACCACCCTTGTGTTCTGCCAACTTGGCCGCGAACAGACCTTGAGAGTCTGCACTGGCAGCCAGGTTGGCTACTCGCTGACTCTGTTGTGGCTGGTCTGCCGGATTGGCTTGTCTGTTGCCCGCCATAAGTCTGTCGTCTGCGTCGCCCTGCTGCACCTTACCTTTGGCCGCAGATTCATCGCCTGCTGTCGTCTTGTTGGTGGCAGCATCCGCATCAGTTGATGCCGACCCCGACATCACCGCACGTAATTGCGCAAGCATCTCCGGCAGGCTCATCGCACCTTGCGCGCCCGGTAGCACCTTGTCTCCGGGCAAACCTGCGCTGAGCTCAGCACCGATGATCTGTTTCAACGCTTTGTCGGCATCAGCTGTGTTGATTGCCGCTGAAGCTGCTGTTGGCGCGGAAGCACCACTCGCCAATCCTGCAGTCTCTGGCAGTTGCGCCATCCATTGTTGCCACTGGCTGCTGAGCCCTGCCAACAAGCCCATTGCTTCCTGAGCGTCAACATCGCTGGATTCTGTTGATTCGATAGAACCTGCGGCGTCTGCAGAGCTGTCCTGCAGCGGAGACTCCAACATGGCCAGCTTTTGCAGCCATTCCTTAATCTCAACCGGCAAGCTATTGCCGTCAGCGGCAAAGCGGGACAGCTCTTCGTTGCTCTCGGCGGTTTGACCTTGCACCTGGCTCAACTGACCCAAAAAAGCTTTCAGCTCAGCTGGCTGTTGCGCAGCCAGAATCGAAGAGAAACCGCCCAGCCCCTCTATACCAGCGCTATCGGCTTTTACAGAGGTAAGCCCGGCGAACCTGTCTCGCGGCATTTCGGCGCTCATCAGCGCCTGCAGATTTTGCCCAATTGGCATGCTTGAATCTCCACCCCGGTCTGCAAGAATCCTTGCGTTTGCAAGCAACCTGCAATGCATGGGCCAACCAGGATGAACAGTATTAGAAAAGTTGCGCTTGCAGACGAATAAAGCGCTCACGAATGCGCGAGTAGCTGTTAGACGCAGCACTGGTATCGCCTTCGAGTGCTGCGCGCTCGGCGATCAAGCAGGCTTGTTCCAGCGCTAGCGCACCCATATTGCCGCAGCTGCCTTTAAAACTGTGGGCAGCTTGGCGAAACGCTTCAAGATCCTCAATCACCAGCGCTTCACGCAACTGAGTCAAACGCAGTTTGGCGTCGGCCAGAAAGGTCTCTAGCAATAACGGATAATCGTCTTCCATCAACTCGCGCAGCGCGTCCAGCGCAGCGGGATCGACGTCCGGTAATTGATCTGACATACGCAAAAACCTTGTATCCATTCTCGGGGGCTATCGCCGCTTCATAACGCTCGCGCAAAGATAACCCCGATCCTATGGGTTGCGCGTAGTGGCCAGCAGTATGCCCAAGCTACCAACTGAAGACCACCCTCACCCGGCTACCAACACCGTCCACCTCTACCTCCTGAGCCAGGGCCGCAACCAACGCCAAACCCCGCCCCGCGTAGTCCGCAGAGGCGCAGGCTGGATCAAAGCCACTACCACTGTCTTCACACTCGATCTGCAGCATGCCGCCGTCAGGTGTAGGGCTGTGGTTCAAGGTAATAGTAATCCAGCCACTAACCAGATGACGCAAGCGCTCGCCACGCTCGTGGTAATAGAGTGCAAAACCATCAGAGTCGCGTTTCCAGGCTGAATCGAGTTGCAACAAACCGTGCTCAAGGGCGTTGCTGTATAGCTCACTGAGTACCGTAAACAAGGCGCCGGCCTGCGGCCGCAGGCCGGGAATTTCCAGCAACCGCGTAAGTAAAAACGGTAGGGGGTTTTGCTCACGAATAGAAACAGCGCGATAGGTGTAGCTCAACGCCCAATCCTGAGCGCGCGTCGGCGGCGCCGTAGCGCGCGGCGCTGGTTGACGCTCGGTTGGCCCAGGCATGACTACCTGCAGCAGGCTAACGTCGTCTTCGGGACTACCGTGGAAGCGCTCTAACGAGTCAAGCAAACCATCGAACACCCGACCCGGATGCCCAATGTAGGCGTCCAGCACTTCATGCACGCCCGCGTCGCCAAACAATTCGCCAGCGTGATTACGGCTCTCAATCACGCCATCTGTCCAGCACAGCAGTCGCTCACCCGGGCGCATCACCATCACCACCGGATCGGGGTTAAAACGCTGTTTGTTAGCAACGCCCAGGGGCAAATGGGTGGAAGGAATGCTGCGCATCAATTCCGCCGTCTGACCGAGAATGATCACTTCCGGCAAGCCGCCGTTCCAGACTTCCACCAAACCCTTGCCTGGATTGATCTCAATCAGCACCGCGCAGCAGAAAATACCCACCGGTAATATCATTGCCAGCTTGTCGTTCAGCTCAATCAGAATATCCCGTAGACTGAAACCCTTGGCGGTCATAGCGTAGAAAACTTCCGCTAGCGGCATCGCACCGATGGCCGCCGAAAGGCCGTGCCCGGTAAAGTCACCCAGCAGTAGGTGCATCTCACCGGAAGGGCGATTGGCGGCGAGCAGAATATCGCCGTTAAACATCGCGTAGGCGGATTGCAAATAGCGCAGGCTGCTGTGACTCAGCGCACCGGTGTGCGCCACACGGTCAAAGATAATCTTCGCCAATTCCTGATCCTGCACCAAACTGGCGTGCTGCGCTGCAATCACGTCTCGCTGCGCCTGCAGGGTCTGATGCATCTCACGCATACGCCGAAAAGCACTGATCTTGGCGTCAAGGATTACCGGGTTGTAAGGTTTGGTCAGAAAGTC
Source organism: Halopseudomonas sabulinigri (assembly GCA_011053055.1). Taxonomy (GTDB): domain Bacteria; phylum Pseudomonadota; class Gammaproteobacteria; order Pseudomonadales; family Pseudomonadaceae; genus Halopseudomonas; species Halopseudomonas sabulinigri_A. Next base: position 4,366 of record DRHT01000049.1, read on the forward strand.
ATCACCGCCGGCTTCAAGACACTGCACCAGCGCGTCGGTTTCGGTCAGACTAGTAAGAAAGATAATCGGTACAAGGTCTTCGCCGGCCTGCTGCTTGATCAACCGCGCAGCTGCAAAGCCATCCATCACCGGCATCAGCGCATCCAGCAGCACTATGTCAGGTCGGCGCTCCGCAAACTGCTCTACCGCCAGCCGGCCGTTCTCGACGAGATACACCTGGTGGCCAAGACGCTCAACCAAGCGGCCAAGAATCATTCGATCCGCCGGATTGTCGTCCGCCACCAGCACTGTCAGGCGGACGGAATTAGGTCGAGCCGCGTCAGGTCGGGCCGCGCTCGGTCGGGCTAGGCTCTTACTCCCGGGTGCCGAAATCGGGCCAGTAACCACAACTTACTTGATGCTGAACAGTTGTTCGAAATTAGAAATACTCAGCACTTTGCGCACATCTGGATTGCAATGCACAATGCTGATTTGCGCAGTGTCGCCACCGGCGTGATCACGCAGCAGCAGCAGCATGCCCAACGCGGAACTGTCTATGTAATCGGTTTCATGCAGATCTACCACGTAGCGTTGCGGAGTCAGGCCACTGCGCTCGTAAGCATTACGAAAATCCTGATGGGCGCCAAAATCAAAACGTCCTTTGACGCTGATGGTGAGTACTTGGCTGTCCGCCGATAAAGTTGCCTGAATCGACATGATTTCTCCCTGGCAGTGTGTGAGGTGTTCCAATTCTTTTAGCACAGGGAACCGGGACTGTCAGGAATTATTTCCACGTTGTGCGTGCGCACGCTGGGATAATTCATCCAGCAGCTTCTGCTCTTGCCGGTCAGCTCTGGCTTGCGCTTCCTGCCGATATTTTTCAATCAATTTGCGCAACGCCTCCAGCCGCTGGTAGCGTTCGCGCCAACTCTCCCGGGCTTTATCGATGCTCTGGCTGTGCCAACTGACAGTCTGACGCTGCTGCTCTAGTGCCACCTCCATCTGCGCCATAAAGCGCTGATAATTCATCAGCCACTCGCGCCCGACTCCCTGCTCACCACGTTGCGTCCAGCCTTTGGCATATTCGCCGCAGTAGTACTCCAGATCGCGCAGGCGACCTTGCGCATCGTCCAGCTGCTTCTGGCATTGCCCCAGCAGCGTGGCCGCTTTGCGCTCGTCATCCAAGGCCATATCCAGCACTGGCGAGAGCCGGCGAATGCGCTCCTCACTCATCGCTGATGGTCTGTTGCAACGCCGCCTGGCTGTCGCTCAAATTGACGCTAACATGCAGACCCTGACGCAAAAAGGCCTGCATGGACGGCATTTTTTCCAATGCCTTGTCAGTCAAAGGATCGGAGCCAGCGGAGTAGGCACCGACACTAATCAGATCTCGACTCTGCTGATAGCGTGCGTAGAGCTGCTTGAACAACTGGGCCTGTTGCAGCTGCTCAGGCGACACGATCTGCGGCATGGCACGGCTAATAGAGGCTTCAATATCGATTGCCGGATAGTGGCCCTCTTCGGCTAATCGGCGCGATAACACCACGTGGCCATCCAGAATGGCGCGCGAAGCATCAGCAATGGGATCTTGCTGGTCGTCACCTTCAGATAAAACGGTATAGAAGGCGGTGATCGAACCGCCGCCCTCCTCGGCATTACCGGCACGTTCAACCAGTTGTGGCAACTTGGCAAACACCGAAGGCGGATAGCCCTTGGTCGCAGGCGGCTCACCAATCGCCAAGGCAATCTCCCGCTGAGCCTGGGCAAAGCGCGTCAATGAATCCATTAACAGCAGCACATTTTTGCCTTGATCGCGAAAGTACTCGGCAATGCGTGTGCAATACATAGCAGCGCGCAGACGCATAAGCGGTGCGTCGTCAGCAGGCGAAGCCACCACTACTGAGCGCGCCATGCCTTTCTCACCGAGAATCTGCTCGATGAATTCCTTTACTTCTCGGCCCCGTTCACCGACCAGGCCAACAATGGTGATATCAGCATCGGTAAAACGCGTCATCATGCCCAGCAACATACTCTTGCCCACGCCGCTGCCGGCAAACAAGCCCAAGCGCTGGCCACGACCGACCGTCAATAAACTGTTGATCGAGCGAATACCCACGTCTAGCGGCTCTTCAATCGGGTGGCGCTTGAGGGGGTTAATGACCGGACCATTGAGATCAACCCAGTCTTCGGCCTTGAAACTACCCTTGCCGTCCAAAGGACGGCCAATCCCATCAACGACGCGGCCAAGCATGGCCGAGCCCATCGGCAGTTTGCCGCCGCCACTGGAAGGCACAACCCGCGCGCCAGGCTGCAAACCTTCGAGTCGATCCACTGGCATCAGATAAATCTTGTTGCCGGAGAAGCCCATGACCTCAGCTTCGATACTGCTCTGGCCCCTGGGAGTGTCGCTGATAACCTGGCAGCGGCTGCCAACCGGCGCCTTGCAACCTTCGGCTTCAAGCGTCAGGCCGACCATGCGGATCAGCCTTCCCTCGACTACCGGATTGGCCGGCAGCGTGATCGCCGCCTGATAGCGCGACAACCGACGAGCAAAGCTGATGCGTTCACGCTGGCTCATTATCGCTGCCGTCATTGTCATCGTTAGCGCGGGTTGGCGTGGTGCTCGGCGGCGTAATACTGAGATCAGCTTCAGGCGGGTGGGCGCGCTGCTCGCGACGCTCTTCGTACAATTGGGCGATCAGCTGCTGCAAGCGGGTTTCCAGCGTGGCGTCGACTTGACTGTGCTCGGTCTCAATGCGGCAACCGCCAGCCATCAAGCTATCGTCTTCAAGCAGGCGCCAACTCTCTTCATGGCGCTCACGCAAGGCCTTGACCGCCTCGAAATCGTTCGGATTCAGATAGATGCGAATGTTGCCTGCGCCCACCGGCAACGCTTTGAGTGCGCCACGCAGCACCTGCAAAATCTGGGTTTTATCTTCGCGCATTTCGCGCTGCAGCACTTCGCGCAACATGGCTTCGAGCATTTGCAGCAGCATGTCTTCGATCTGCTCATCCTGCGTCTGCAGGGGCATCATCAGTTGATTCATCAGGGTTTCCAGCTCCGCAAGGCGGGCATCCAAAACCGTGCGCGCCTCCTGCTGCCCTTTCAACTGGCCGGCATGAAAACCGTCTTTTTCGCCGGTGGAAAAGCCGTCGTTGTAAGCCTCCTGGCGAATCTGCTCGAGCTCTTCGACAGTAAAAGGCTTAACCACTTCCAGCTCTTCTTCGGCCTCGCCAAGCGCATCGTCAAGCTGTTCTTCAGGTTCTGGCACATCGCGTTCCAGCTCCACCTTATGCGGTGCGCTGTCAAAGCTCGGCAGATCCCAGAGGCTAAAGGCTTCTACCTGGCCACCGCGCAGCAATTCAGAATCGGATTTATTTGACGCCATGGGCTAACTACCCTGCAGCTGATTGAATGACTGCGCCAGAATAACACCGCATCGTAGTAGACGCGTTCCGACTGTTAACAGGCCGTTGAAAACCCAGTCTAAGTAGATAGCTTTTCAACAGCCGGTTAAATCATTTCCTCGCCACCTTTGCCACCTAGAACGATCTCGCCGGCATCAGCCATGCGTCTGGCAATGGTGAGAATCTCTTTCTGCGCCGCTTCCACTTCGCTGATACGTACTGGACCTTTGGCTTCCAGATCGTCTTGCAGCAGTTCGGATGCGCGCTTGGACATATTGCGGAAGATCTTGTCTTTGATATCTTCGTCTGCGCCCTTGAGCGCGATGATCAACACCTCGGAGGAAACCTCACGTAGCAATGCTTGAATGCCACGATCATCGACCTCGGATAGATTGTCGAATACAAACATTAGATCCTCAATCTTCGACGACAGGTCTTCGTCCATCTCGCGGATGGCTTCAATTAGCTGCGACTCGGTGCTCGATTCGAGGAAGTTCATAATGTCTGCGGTGCGCTTAATACCCCCCATGGTGGCGCGGGTAGTATTCGAGTTACCGGCAAACTGCTTCTCCAAAATCTCGTTTAGCTCCTTTAGGGCTGAGGGCTGCACGGTGTTCAACGAGGCAACGCGCAACAATACGTCGAGGCGCACTTTGTGATCAAAATAGCCGACCACTTCAGCAGCCATGTCCGGGTCTAGATACGCCACCACAATGGCCTGAATTTGCGGATGCTCAAATCGAATCACGTCAGCAACGGCGCGTGGCTCCATCCACTTCAAGCTATCCAGTCCGGACGTGCTGCCGCCAAGTAATATGCGATCAACCAGGCTATTCGCTTTATCTTCGCCCAACGCCTGCGTGAGCATAGTGCGGATATAACCGTCGGCGCCGACGCCAAGCCCCGTTTGGTCACCTACTGTTTCAATAAAGTCACCCATGACCTCCTGCACATGCTCCCGATTCACGGTACGCAGGCCCGCCATGGCGCTACCCACGCGCTGCACTTCTTTAGGGCCCATGTGTTTAAGCACTGCGGCTGCATCGGACTCACCTAGACTGAGCAGTAAAATCGCTGCTTTATCCAGCCGTGACAGTTTCTGTGGGCGTTTGCTGGCTTCTTCACTCATCGGCGTTAATCCATTCTTTGACTACCTGAGCCACTCGGCCAGGATCTTCAGCCAGCAAGCCCTTGATGGCATTCAGTTGTTGCTCATAGCCGGCGCCTGGCGGCGGCAGTAATACGGGTCCGGAACTAGGGCCTGAAAGACTTACCTGATCGGGGCGTAGATCATCGTCCAAGCCGCCTCCGCCGGGCAAAGAGGATGGATAACCGCCCTCACCGCCACCACTACGACTAGAAACCGTCAGGTTCTTCAACGCCGGGCGCAATACCGCGAAAACCAGAATAAGTACAAAGAGAATACCCAGAATCTGCTTAGCTACATCCCAGAACCAGGGTTGTTCCCAAAAAGGAATTGAAGGAAGAGGTTCGATCGCCGCTTGGGCAACAAAGGCACTATTGATCACGCTGACGCTGTCGCCACGACTGGCATCAAAGCCAACCGCGTCCTGCACCAGCCGAGTTAGGCGGGCTATCTCTGCTTCGGCCAATGGCGTGTGGGTCACTTCACCGGTCTCGGCATTTACGCTGGATGGATCGTCCACCACTACCGCAACAGAAAGGCGAAGCAAGCGCCCTTGCTGCTGGCGGGTGTGGCTGATCTGACGATCCAGTTCATAGTTACGGGTAGCTTGTTCGCGGGTGTCTTTTGGTATTACCGCAGCAGCGGTAGCTTCCCCCGTAGCCGGGTCGATCACCTGCTCGGGTGCCTCACCGGCTAGCGGTGGCTGGTTAGACAATGCGCCTGGGATGCCAATAGGGCCCGTCGTGCCGCTACGCTGCTCGCTCACTACCTGTTCACTGCGCAGCGCGGACTCGGGGCTGTACATTTCAGCGGTAGACTCTACCGCACTGAAATCCACGTCTGCCGAGACTTCTGCCTTATAGCGACCTTCGCCGAGCACTGGCTGCAAAATGTTGTGAACCCGTCGAGCATAGGTGTCTTCCAGACGGCGAGCGTAATCAAACTGCCGACCCGCAACGGTCAGCTCGTTCAACTCGTTCTGGTTGGACAGCAGGTTGCCTTTCTGGTCGACCACTGTCACTTGGTCTTTATCCAGCTCAGGCACACTCGTCGCCACTAGATTGACGATCGCCATAACCTGCGCTGGCTCCATACCGCGACCGGCATACATTTCCAGCAGCACTGACGCGCTAGGCTTGCGCTCATCACGGACAAAAACCGTGGAGCGCGGAATGGCAATGTGCACGCGCGCATTCTTGACGTTATAGAGGCTAGCAATGGTACGCGCCATTTCCCCTTCGAGCCCACGGCGATAACGCGTGGTTTCCATAAACTGGCTGGTGCCGAGACCCTGCTCGCGATCGAGAATTTCAAAGCCCAAGTTGCCGTCGGTGGGCGCAATACCAGCACCGGCCAATCGCATGCGCGCATCAGCCAGATCTTCAGTTCTGACTAGCAGAGCGCCGCTGCTGGGCTCAACTTTGTAATCGATGCGGCTCTGCTGCAGCATGTCGACCACTTGCGCGGCGTCAAAGCCCTCCATGCTGTTATACAGCGGCCGGTACTCAGCCTCCTGCGACCACAGCACCACGGCAAAACCAATGGCTACGCTGGCAGCCAGCCCGACCAGCAAACCAAACTGTCGCAGCATCGGTAGCTGCGACAGATTATCCAGAAAATTCAAGCCCATCAGAGGCTTGCGCTCAGCGTTGAGCTGGTTCTGGGTAGCAGGTGTGTTGGCGGATTCCATGGGTCTTCCTCAGACTGTCAGCAACAAATAATACAGGCTAGATGGGCATCTTCATGATGTCTTCGTAGGCGCTCACCATCTTGTTGCGCACCTGAGTAATCGCCTGGAAGGCAACTGACGACTTCTGCGAGGCAATCATCACCTCGGTCAGATCAATACCTTGATCCCCGCGCTCGTAACCGGTCTGCAAATTACTAGTAGTTTGCTGCAGCTCGTTAACACGATCAACGGCCTGTTTGAGCATGTCATCAAATGCCGGGGCGTTGACGTTTTTCTCTACCTGAGCCGCTGGCTGAGGTTTGCCCATGGCTTCCATTTGCATGGTGCGCATCTGCAACATCAAACGATTGAATTCAACACCTTGGGTCATACCTGCCTCCGGGCCGTAAATTTTTTGACGGCGATTGTCGCTGTACAGGTACTTGAGCAAGATTGGTGCCAAGGTGTGATTTGGATCACATAAGGTTGCGTTTATATTGTTTTTTTTTACATCGGCGGTGCGATGGCGGATCGCAGCTATATTTTGACCAAGTCGGAATGAGGACTAGCCACTGGAGCAGGATAACGGGGAGCAAATGGGCTGGCAGGAATATAAAAGAGTGCTGCAAATAGGCTATTTAAAGATGGCTTTATCATCATCGCTTTTCGCCTTTTTGGCGAGCCAAAGGGGAATGCTTGCCCATTCCCCCTTAGCAATCCCCCAGGGCACCCAACTGCGCGGCCCTGCGGGTTCGCTGCGTTGCTCGATCTGTCGGGGACGCGCGCAAACTCGCTTCGCTCAGACACCGCGCACGTCTTTTTCCCGGCAGCTCTGCGCTACTCGCCCGCTCAGATGGGATCTAATAGTCTGTGCACTAACGTGGTTACGATGCAGAGCTAGACATAAAATTCAAACGCTACGCGGACGTCCTGCCTTTCGTCCCCGTTCCAAGCTGTCGAGTAACGCAGGGGTTGGGCGAACAGCGGGGCGGACTGTTTGAGGAGCAAGGCGACGAGTTTCCGCGCCGCCGCCCAACACCGAGTAACGCAGAGAAGCCGAAGGCCAGCTTGGTGGGGTGGCCTTTCTTTTGGTGACTTTTCTTTAGCCATTCAAAGAAAAGTCACTCGCCGGCAAAGGCGAAAAGCGTGCGCAAAAAAAAACTAACGCAATGATCCTGATATCTAAGTTCCCACCTCACTCCGGTTTACGTCCGGGAGACGTAGAGCGCCTGAGAGATGGAGCGCCCGCAGCAGCAAATACACTCAGCCCTCAGCCAAATATCAAACGCCCGCAAACAAACTCGCTTCCACATCCAACCCAGCATCACGCATCTGCGCCAACTTATACCGCAGCGTCCGCGGGCTAATGCCGAGGCGGTCGGCAGCTTCTTTGCGCTTGCCGTGCTCTGAGCGCAGCACGTCAATAATCATTTGATACTCGCGTTGCTTGACGCCGGCGCCCAAGACGCCTGCACTCGTGTGCTGGGGGGCGGCAGCTGCAGGCTGTTCCGGTATTGGGTCCAAAGGTCTAACCGCACTCGCCGTGACTGCGGCGCCAGGCGCCACAGTTAAACACAGGTCATGCGGCTGGATTGTGCCACCCTGATGCAGCACCAGTGCACGCTGGATCGCGTTATCCAGCTCGCGTACGTTGCCCGGCCAAGCATGTACCTGCAAAGCTTGCACTGCGGCGCTGGCAAAGCGCACGGCGCTCATGTTCATTTTGCGGCTATGCTTGGCCAGCAAACGCTCGGCGATCGGCAAAATGTCGCCGGGTCGCTCGCGCAGTGCTTGCCACTGCAACGGGAAAACACCCAAGCGATAGTAAAGATCCTCGCGAAAACGCCCCGCTGCCACATCTGCAGGCAGATCGCGGTTGGTGGTCGCAATAATGCGGATATCTAGCTGTATCAGCTTGCGTCCGCCGACCCGTTCAACTTCTCGCTCCTGCAGCACACGTAATAACTTGGCCTGTAGGCTCAGCGGCATTTCAGATATTTCGTCCAACAGCAAAGTGCCGCCATTGGCCTGCTCAAATTTACCGGCCTGGGCCGCAACTGCACCAGTGAATGCGCCTTTCTCGTGCCCAAAGAGCGTAGCCTCCAGCATATTTTCCGGAATAGCTGCACAGTTGATCGCGATAAACGGCTGAGCCGCGCGCGGTGAATTCTGATGAATATAACGCGCCAACACTTCCTTACCCGTGCCGGATTCACCCGATACAAGGACCGTAGAATCGCTGGCCGCAACCCGTCGTGCCAGATCCAACAATTGCAAACTGGCGGGCTCAACGGCCACCGGACCTTCGCCCGGTAACGATTGCAACTTACCCTGAGCATGCTGCGCGACCAAATCCAGCAAGGCTTTAGGCGCAAAGGGCTTAACCAGATAATCCACCGCGCCGTCACGAATGGCGGTGACCGCCTGCTGTACAGTGCCATAGGCCGTCATCAGCAAAACGGGGAGATGCGGATAATTGCTGCGTAAGTTGCGCAGCAATGCATGGCCGTCCATGCCCGGCATGTTGACGTCACTGATAACCATGCTGACATTTTCCTGACGCAATAAGCTCAGTGCCGTTTCGGCGTCCGGCGCCTGTACGTAGTCGTAACCGCCGATCATCAAGGTGTCAGCCAAGGCTTCACGCAAAGAATGATCGTCTTCAACTAGCAATACGCGAGTCGCTTGCTGGGTGGCATGATTGCTCATACGCCCTCCTGGTCCATAACCAACAATGGACGGACCGGCAAGAGTATTTCAGCACAGGTGCCCCAGCCCGCTTTGCTGCGCAGCGCAAACTGACCGCCGTGCGCTTGCACCACTGATTTGACCACTGCAACGCCCAGGCCAGTGCCTTGTGCTCGCGTGGTGTGGAACGGCTCGCCAATACGCGCCAGTAGCGCGGGTGACATACCGCTGCCGGTATCCACCACGCTAATGCTCAGTTGGTCTTCAATTAGCCGCAGGCTAACCTTGAGGCTGGGGTTCGGAGTGCCTGCCTGCAGCGCATTATCAATTAGATTGGTCACCGCGCCAGTCAAGGTGTCGCGGTTACAGCGCAGCATCACATCGTCGGGCAAAAGATAATCCCAACGGCAGTGCCCGCCCTTCTCTTCTATCAGACTGTCAGCTTGGTTCTGCAGCCATTCGAAGAAGATCGACGCGGGCAATCTGTCTTCGATTGGCAGGTCGCCTTTGGCAAACTGCAGCATGTCGCGAATCTGATGTTCAATACTGTGCAAACGCCCCTGCAGACGTTCGGCGAAACGCACACGGTGCGCCGGTGCCAGCTCTTGATTATTGAGATGTTCCGCGTATAGCAGGGCCGCCGAAAGCGGCGTGCGAATTTGATGAGCCAACGAGGCAACCATGTGGCCCAAAGCAGACAAACGCTCGTTGCGCGCGAGCTGACTTTGCAGTTGACGGGTTTCGGTCAGGTCGTTGAGCAAAATCAGCTGGCCAGGTTCGCCGACGAGAGAGCGTGTCGCCAGGGAAACGCGGCGGCCGCTGCGTAGCGATACCTCATGGTAGTCGTCTTCACGTGGGGCAAAACGGTCGCGAATCAGATCGCGCCAAAGCTGGCCTTCCAGCGGTTCACCAAGCAAATCACGCGCCGCCGGGTTGGCCTCGCGCACCACACCTCGGCCATCCAAAACCACTACGCCACCGGGCAGCAAGTCCAAAACATTCTGCAAACGACCAGCCAATCGCGCTTTTTCCGTCAGCTCATGTGTACGCTGCTCTTCGGCATCGGCCAACTGGCGCTTAAGCATGGAAACCTGCTGCGTCAGCAGCGCGTGCGACTGCGCCAGCTGCTCAGAGACCTCACTAAAACGCTCATAAGCATCCGCCAGCGGCTCAGCCTGGGAAGCCGAATCAACTTGCGCTGTAACGTGCGGAATGGGTTTTGCGGATACGGCCATTGGGATTCCCCTGGGTACTGAAACCTGTCGTCAGGGGATATAAAGCAAAGGCTATGCCACTAAATAAAAAACATTAAATAACATAGACTTGTAAATAAAAAATTAAATTCGCGTCAGTCTTCTGACACGTCGGAACCGCGATTAAGACCGTACTTACGCATCTTTTCAACCAAGGTAGTGCGACGTATTTTCAACCGCTCAGCCGCGCGTGCCACCACGCTATTGCACTCGTCCAGGGCCTGCTGAATGAGCGTCTGCTCTAGTCCCGCAAGGTACTCTTTCAGGTCCAGGCCCTCGGGTGGCAAGAATGCCGGGCTATCGAGACCAACCAAGCCGCTGAACGCCTCGCTGCGCTCATCTTCGTCTTCGCGTAGTTGCCGCAGGTCATCCTGATCGTCTTCGACATAACGGAATTTACGGGGTAGCTCACCTACACCGATAACCCCGTGCGGATGCATGATAGCCATACGTTCTACCAAGTTGGCGAGCTCACGCACGTTGCCCGGCCACTCATGTTGGCACAGTGACATAATGGCAGAGGTGCTGAAACGAATGGAACCGCGCTTCTCTTTTTCCAGACGGGTAATCAGCTCATTGAGCAATAGCGGTAGGTCTTCAATACGCTCGCGCATAGCGGGCATATCAATAGGGAATACGTTGAGACGGTAGTACAGGTCTTCGCGGAAGCTGCCCTGCTCTATCATTGTCTCAAGGTTTTTATGTGTTGCAGCGATAACGCGCACATCCGCAGTCTGGACTTTATTACTGCCCACACGCTCAAAAGTGCGCTCCTGCAGCACGCGCAGCAACTTAACCTGCATCGGCAGCGGCATATCGCCAATTTCGTCAAGGAATAATGTACCGCCTTGCGCCAATTCAAAACGACCTGCGCGGCTGGTAATTGCGCCGGTAAAGGCGCCTTTCTCATGGCCAAACAGCTCGCTTTCCAGCAGCTCGGCAGGAATAGCACCGCAATTGATGGGAACGAAGGGCGCTTCGTTGCGGCGGGAGTGATAATGCAGATTGCGCGCGACCACCTCTTTACCCGTGCCAGACTCCCCAAGGATCAACACAGTCGCCTCAGTGTCCGCTACCTGCTGCATCATTTGACGCACAGAATGTATTGAACGACTGGTGCCCACTAAGCTACGAAACAGATTCGGCTCACGCTGATGCTGCCGATTGGCCTTTTCTCCGAATACTTCGCGATACACCTGCGCACGGTGCAGCGCGTCAAGCAGATGGTTATAACTTAAAGGGGGCTCGAGCACTGCCAACAAACGCTGTTTGAGATGGTCAGGCCATTTACTCGATTGCTCAGGATCGATCAGGATAATCGGTAAATTCTCATCCCATTTATCAAGTTGCCCCAAAAGGGCGGGCAAGCCTTGCTCATGCTCACAACGACCAAGAATCACACATTTGACTGCACCCGGCGATTCAACCTGCTCGCCAGCCGCCGCCAACCAGTTTTGCGAGTCACTGATGATCGCCTCCTCGCCCAGAAAGCCGAGAATAACAGCCAGGTCGTGGCGGTTTTGGGAGGAGTCGTCGATCAACAAAATGTGACTGTTGGGCAGCATAGTCAGAGGGGGCATTCCTGTGGGCAGGCTAGACTGGTCGCGGAGCATGATGGCGCCGCGCCATACCTTTTGTGTTGAGCTTAAATGTAGTCAGAAATGGAGTCGCAGTCAAATAGTTGGCGCAACAAAGTTGGCTAATAATTTGAAGTCAAAAGCGCTGTAGTCAGAAGCCCTTCAGGTAAACATCTGGTAAACCTTGGCGCCCTGACGACTCTTCTGCAAGTCTTGCAGCTCTTCAGCCAGCTTTCCTTGCACTGCTTGGCACAAGGCTACAACTTCGCGGTAGGTGCCGCTCAAGCCTTCCAGCACCTCGGCGATCTGCTGATCGTCACGCTGCGGATCTTGCATAGCTTGCTGCACCTGAGTGCGGCACAAGCGGTCCAACTCGCCGACTTGCTGCCAATCACCTGCCTGCACGGCAGCGATCAGGAATTCGTGGGTGTTTTGAATTTGCTCAACGGCATTGGCCATCGGAATACTCCTCAAGATTGGCGAATGCCGTCCCAGCCAGCTTTCACTTCACGCAGCAATGCGGTTACTTCATCCAGCAATGCCGCATCATTACGTAGGTTAGCCTGACTAAGACGCTGCTGCATAAAAGCATAAAGGCTATCTAGGTTACCCGCCACTTCTCCGCCTTGCTTCTGGTCCAGCGCTTCACGTAAACCACCGATAATGGCAATCGCTTTACCAATCTGCTCGCCTTTGAGCGGCACGTTACCATGTTGCATCGCGCCCTTAGCCTGCGCAACCCGCTGCAAACCGCCTTCCATTAGCATTTGAATCAAACGATGTGGATCGGCTTCGCTGATCTGCGCGTTAACGTTAACAGTTTGGTATTGCTTCATAGCGGCGTAAGCATTCATGGGGCATATCCTGGAGATAGATGGCACATGATGTTTATATCGGCAGCGCGGGGGAAACTTGAGGCTAATTTGCTAAAAAGAACAACATATATAACAACCTAGCGAAGATAGCCGTCCCATCGTAAGCTCGGCCTACTTGCGCATGCAGATGCAGAAGCAGTGCATACCCAAATAAGCAGCTTAAGCGAGGAAGTTCTGTATTAAAGAGCGATCAATCAAGCAGGCTCAATGGCATCCCAACCTTCTTTGATCTCACTTAACAACTGCTGAACCTCATCGAGCGAGCGCGGCGTGTCATCCAAGGCGACACCTGCTAGCTTACGGGTCATATAATCGTAAAGTGCATCAAGATTCTCGGCGATCTCGCCGCCCATATCTTTATCCAACGACGCCTGAAGTGCCCCGATGATGCTGATGGTGCTGCTCACCGCCACACCGCGACGCTCAGGGTTGCCGGTTGCCTGCGCGTGGCGAGCCAGCTTGAGCCGCTCAATAGCGCCGTCCAGCAGTAGTTGCACGGCGCGATACTGCGAAACTTCTTGCGAAATATTAACCTGCTTGTAGGTGTCGATTGGGCTAGCCATTGCTTAATCCTTTTTCACGAAGCCAGGTAGGCTGTCGAGTTGAGCGTCAAGAAACCCACCTGTACTACTCAGTTGGGAGACCAGCGTATCCATAGCATTAAACTGTGCGAACAGCCGCGCCTCCAACTTGCCCAACCTAAGCGTCAATGCTTCACGTTGCTCATCTACACCACCGCGACCTGAAAGGGTGTTTTGCAGCGCCTTGGTACGACTTTCCAGCAAGCCGCCAGTTTCGGTGTAGGGTTTAACCTTGTCTTCAAGCCGCGACATCAAGCCATCGACGCCCGTAAAGAACGCGTTAACCTGCTCAAAGTTGGTTTCCATGGCGTCATCCAGCTTGGCGTCATCTACCGCCAGCTTGCCATCGCGCTGGGTGGTAATACCCAATTCAGACAAAATCCGAATACCGTCACCGCTAGCAGGGGTGCCTAAAGCACTGCGCATGCTATTCATAAATGAACGCACCGAAGAGTCGCCCACCAACGCAGCTACCAAAGGCTCGGAATTATCTCCACCAACGGCGGTTACATTGGTCAGCGCATTTACGCTGCCCAGCATCTTGTTGTAAGCATCGACAAAGTCAGTAATAGACTTGCGAACGCCAACCTTGTCCTCAGCCACTCCAACGTTAACGGTCTCGGCGTTGGCAAGCGCTTCGGCCGATTGCGCGCTCTTGAGCGTAAGCGTCACACCATCAATGGCATCCTCAACGGTATTGCTGGCACTGCTAAGGTTTAGACCATCAATGGCAAAATTGGCATCGCGGGAATAGCTGATAACGCGAGCAGCACGAGGGTCGCCAGGGTCTGCTGGCGTTGGCTCAAAGCTCGCATCAGTTCCCGAAGGCGGCGCAAATGCCAGGTTGCCTAAATCGCCAGTGGCATCAGCAGACACAGCCACGCTGATATCGTTGTCAGTACCAGACTTGCTGGAGCTCAACACCAAGCGCGCACCGCCCACTCCATTGGGGTCGCTTACGATAGTCGCGCTCAGCCCGGACTCTTTACCTGCCTTATTAATCGCATCGCGGATGTCGGCAAGGCTATTGCTGCCGTCGGGCACGTCAATATCCAGCGAATCGCCGCCTACGTTGATAGTCAGCGTGCCGGTACCTAGCGCATCTGTAGAGTTGTCGAAACCGGCCAGCGCCACCTTGCTGGTTTGCGCCAGGTTGAAAACCTGCACATTGTAATTGCCGGCTGCGGCTTTAGAGTTTGCAGTAATGCTGACCGTTTCAACTGAGCTGGAGGTAGCACTACGCTTTTCGAAAAGAGCAGGATCGTTCAGCTTTTCAAGGGCGGTTTGGAAAGTAGATAGCGCACTGCGGAACTGTCCCAGCGCGGAAACCTTGGTAGTAGTGGCTTTTTCCAGCCGATCCAGCTGAGCCGTTTTGGGCGCAGCATCTGCGTTCACCAAGGCACCAACCAAACTATTAATGTCTAGACCTGAGCCGATACCGGTAATTGCCATGACCTTACCCCTTCGACCGATTATTGACGGTCCGCTTGCCGAACGTACGTTTCCGGTAAGACAGCAAATCCCATGCCACCAACCGGCATAGCCAAACGCTTGTTAGGCTTTGGCTTCAAACAATAGACTGCGAATTTCGGAAAGGTTCTCCGACAACCGCAGCGCTTCTTCCGAAGGCAGCTGGCGAATTATATCGCCACTGGATGCCTCGGTTACATTAATTACCACCCGGCCACTTTCGTCATCAAGGTTAAAGTTGATGTCGCGGCGTACCGATTGGACAAAATCCTGGAGATCAGTCACTGCTGTCTGCAGTTGCTCACGTTTTACTTCTGGGCTTTGTTCTACCGCCTCACGGGTGAGTGTTGCCACCGGTTGCGGTACTGATGTTATTTGCGCAGCGTCCATCTGCTGTGTTGCTTGGCCCTTACCGGCGCCCGCTTCCACCGCTGCAGCGCTGAGCGCAGTGCGGGTTACTTCAAACGGTTTGATAACACCCATATCCATGGCGCGTACCTCACAAAGGAGAAAGCGGAGAGAGGGTGCACCCTCTCTCCGCAATATTACCTCAGTTTACCCTTAGCCCAACAGGCTGAGGACCGCCTGTGGCAACTGGTTGGCCTGAGCCAGCATCGCAGTACCAGCCTGCTGCATGATCTGGTTTTTGGCCAGGTTGGCAGACTCGGCAGCGTAGTCAGTGTCCATAATACGACCGCGTGCAGCAGAAGCGTTTTCGCCAATGTTCTGCAGGTTGCTGATGGTCGAATCAAAGCGGTTCTGGATCGCACCCAGGTCGGCGCGAGTGCTGTCTACTGAGGCAATAGCATCATCAAGAACCTGAATCGCTATCTGAGCATTATCAGCATCAAGAACATTCAAGTCACTGACCGAGGAGGGCGTAACAGTCGCTGATTGGGTCGCAGCCGTTAGACCAAGCTCAGTCATAGTAGCAGTATCGCCAGCTCCAATTACGTATTCTTCAGTAGAGCTAAGAGTCAATGTGGCGCCATCGTCACTCACTGAAGCAGTAACACCGGTGCTAGCGGTATTGATTTTATCTGCAATGGAGCCTGCAGTATCGCCCTCAGTCAGATAAACGTTCGTGCCATTCAATGTTATAGAGCCGTCAGCGTCCAGCGTACCGTCGGCGGCAGCGAGAGCCAACGTGGCATCGACCGTCGCCAGGCTGGAATCGCCCTTTAAGCCTTTAGCACTCATATCACCGATACTAAAAGAAAGTGTTTCGCCGGCGTTTGAGCCGACCTGGAAGCTTTCACCTTTGATATCACCATTCAGCAAGCTTTTACCACCGAAGGTGGTGGTCTCAGAAATACGAGTAAGCTCACCTGAAAGCGAAGAGAACTCTTGATTCAATGCTTTGCGTTCTTCGGCAGAGTTAGATCCGTTGGAAGCTTGCAAGGCCAGATCACGCATACGTTGCATGATGTTAGTAGATTCCTGCAAAGCACCCTCAGCAGTCTGCGCCATGGAAATACCGTCATTAGCGTTCTTAACCGCGACGCCCAGACCGTTGATCTGGCTGGTCAGACGGTTGGAAATCTGCAGGCCTGCTGCATCGTCTTTAGCGCTGTTGATTTGCGAACCGGAAGACAGACGCTCCAGCGAGGTGGACAGCGCGTTAGAAGAGGAATTCAGATTACGCTGAGCGTTCAGTGAAGCAATGTTGCTGTTTACTGTAAGAGCCATGATTAATACCTCAACCTAGTGATGTTTGCCTGAGCTTGCGACTCGCGGGCCGGCTTTGCCCAGGCACCCATTGAGTTCGCATTCGATTACTTTATCGGCATCCCTATCAGGACCTTTAGGGTTTTTGCTGAATTATTTTTGCTGTGCTTGATAACTGCTCAGCAAACTCAGAACTCCCTAAACGCATCTGACATGGTTTTGACGCCAATCAGATGCTCCGCCGATGACTGTGTATCGACGGGTTGAGGAATAACTTTAGGGTTGTCTGTGATTGTAAAACCGGGACTAAAACCGGCAGACGGATGAAAGCGCATGCACCTGCCGCCACGCCGCCCTGTGGAGGGCCGGGTTCCATCCCGGCCAGCGGTGTCTTGCTAACACGCTGCTGCTGACTCGTGCGCATTACTAATTAAGGTGTAGCCGGATAAACCGCTGGTCGAGATGGAACTCGACCCTCCATAAAGCGTGCCTTGCGTTGACCAACGGTGGTGCGGCAGGACTTTGGGCGCGCGCGTTGTGGACGCGGAGCGTCCGTGGCCGCGTTCCCACGCTGGAGCGTGGGAACGATCAACCACCAAGGGCATGATGCTGGTCTGGTCCTGGCCAGATAGATAAGCTAGCTGGCTACTACATTTGCTCTGGAGAACTCAATGGCCGATTCGGATATTCGTTGGCTGCAGCGTCTTGCTAGCTATCAACGTGCACTTGTATTTCTGCGCGATGCAATTGAGCTGGCTAACACGCGCCCACTGACCGAGCTGGAGAAACAGGGGTTAATTCAAGCGTTCGAGTTTGTTTTTGAGATGGCTTGGAATGTGATGAAAGATTACTTCCTCTATCAAGGCAATCCCGGTATTACAGGCTCACGCGACGCCATACGCAGCGCCTTTAAACAAGAGCTGATTAGCGATGGTGAAGGCTGGATGGAAATGATCAAAAGCCGCAACCAGTCAGCGCACACTTATAACGAGGCGGTGGCCAATGCTATCGTGGATAGCATTCTGAGTTCTTACCATCGCCTGTTCGAGCAGTTCGCCAGCCATATGCAAAGCCTTGCAGAGCAACCATGACCACCCACGAGCAATACGGCCTTCCGATTTCTGCCATAACAGCGCTGCTACACGTTTTTACTCAGTGGCCGGCTGTGGATAGCGTGTGGCTTTATGGTTCCAGGGCAAAAGGCAACTTTAGGGCTGGGTCAGACATCGACCTCACCGTAAAAGGGTGCGATTTGGCGATGGAAGATTTACTGGCCATGGAGAACCAGATCGACGACCTGTTGCTACCCTGGTCTGTTGATCTTTCTTTGTTTGCGGATATCGACAGTGACAGCCTGCGCGAACATATTGAGCGGGTAGGCATCGTTTTTTATCGCAAGCTGGTGGCAGGCCACCATTAGCCTAAAGCGATTGGCGCGTTGTGGAAGGCCGGGTTCCATCCCGGCCAGCGTTGCATGGCTAGTACACCGCTGCTGGCTTATGCGCATCACTAAGAAAGGCGTGGCTGGATAGCCCGCTGGTCGAGATGGAACTCCACCTTCCCAGAGGAAACCCTCTGGCGGCTCACGGCTTTGCTGCTTCTTCTATTACATCTGCATGAATATTGCCCCAGCGGTAGCAGCATGCAACACCCCTGTAACCTCCCTCCGGTTAGCTGGTGTCATTTCCAAACCCGTGCGCTTGAACGCACGCCAACAGACTGACACCGAGGTGCCCATGTACGCTGAGAAAGCTGTTATTCGCGTGCACCGCGATTTAAAGGTGCACACCTGGCTCTACCCGAATCCCACGGCCGAATCGACGATCATTTTGGTCAACGGCTCGCTGGCCACCAGCGCCTCTTTTGGGCAGACGCTGCGGTACTTGCAGCCGCTGTTTAACGTGGTGCTGTTTGATCAGCCTTACAGCGGCCACTCGCGGGCCCACAACAGCAATCAGCTGCTGATTGGCAAAGAAGATGAGGCGCTGATTTTGTTAGACCTGATTGAGCATTTCCGTGCCGACCAGGTACTGTCTTTCTCGTGGGGCGGAGTGGCGACTATGCTGGCATTGGCCCAGCGACCTGATCGCATCAAGCGGGCGGTGATCACCTCTTTCTCACCGATCATTAACCCGGCGATGCAAGACTACCTGTCGCGCGGCAAGGCCTATCTTGCAGCGTGCGACCGTCAGCAGATCGGAAGCCTGATCAATGAGACCATCGGCGAGCACCTGCCGCCGCTATTTAAACGTTGTAACTTCCGTCATGTGAGCTGTTTGGATGAGCACGAGTACGCACAAATGTTGCTGCATATTCGTCAGGTACTGGAACTGGATAGCGGCCAGTACATGAATTGCGTCAGCAATATTGATATTCCGCTGTTATTCGTCAACGGAACCTGGGACAAGTACACCAGCGCGGAGGATGCCCTGCGTTTCGGCGATCTGGCGCCACGGGCGGAGTTTGCCCGTATTGCTCACACCGGACATTTTCTGGATCTGGAGCACAAGACGGCTTGGCAGGACGCCAGGGCAGCGATTGAGCCGTTTGTATTGGGGGAGATTCAGCCAATAGTGCAAAAAAAACACCATCGTCTTGCGATGGTGGGTTGAGCGTTACCTGCCGCTCCTGGTACAAATCAGAAGCGGCAGGCGGCAGCACAATCAGGGATTCATTGAATCAAACACGGTAGTTTCAGCGCTGGCCGCTTCGGCACGTAAGCCAATCAGCTGTTTGATCTTACGGTGCGGGAACACATAGAACTGATTGCTCTCAACCGCCTTGAGGGTTTGTTCGGCGATATCCGGCGCCTGAATCTTGCCCTTCTGAACCGCGGCTTTGGTCATTTCCGCGCGCTTGAGCATCATCTCGCTAGGCTTGATGGTATCCGCCATGTCAGCCGGACGGTTACGCCCGGAATCAGAGATGCCCGTTGGAAAAAACGCTGGGCAAAGGCAGGTTACGCCTACGTTCGCCTCAATATCACGCAGGTCCAGCGCCAGGGTTTCTGACAGGGCAACGACCGAGTGCTTAGTGACGTTGTAAATCGACATGCTCGGGCCATTCAGCCAGCCAGCGGCAGAGGCGGTGTTAATGATGTGGCCTTCACCCTGCTCGATAAACATCGGGGTAAAGACTTTAACGCCCCACACCACGCCATACAGGTTGACGCCCATCACCCATTCCCAATCGGCAACGGTGTTTTCCCACGCTGGGCCGCCCACGCTTACGCCGGCGTTGTTGAAGATCAGATGCGCGGCGCCAAACTCGCTTTTGCATAGATCGGCGAAAGCCTGCACTTGCTCCAGCTTGGATACGTCGAGCCGCATGGTTGCTGCAGCGGTACCGGGATGTGCAGCTTCCACCACGCGCAGAGTTTCCTGCATGCCTGCTTCATCCACATCGCCCAGCACCAGCTTCATGCCACGCGCAGCGCAGCACAGCGCAAACTCGCGACCCAAACCACTGCCGCCGCCGGTAATAGCCGCAACTTTGCCCTGTAAATCCTGCATGCCCTGCTCCTTTGAACCTGCGCTCAGCTTATGCGAGCGACAATGAATTATAACTAGGATGAATAGCATGCCTCGTTCACCCCACCCTAGACCAGTGCTATCGGTCGGGTTGATCTAGCCCAAGCAGTGCAATTTATAACGCTCGTCACATATTGAGATGAAGCTTGGCAAAACACCTTCTGTTCTGTTGGTTATGTCCTATAGTCAGCACATCAAAGCTGCTGGACAACAATCATGTTAGGACGTCTGTGGTTAGCATTTGCTTTCGCCCTACCTTTGACCGCTCACACTGCGCCACTGCGTTTGAATACGGATATTTTACCGCCATACCAAGTGCAGGAAGGCGACCGCCTGACGGGCAGCTCTATCAATGCATTAGCCTGTATATTTGAAGCATCAGATCGGGACTACGAGATCAGAGTGCTGCCTTGGCAACGCGCTGTGCGTGAGGTGAGCCAGGGTAAGGCCGAGGGCTTTTTCTCAGCGACAAGAATGAACAATGCCAGTGATTTTGCCACCCTCTCGGCACCGTTGGCACTGGAGAAGTGGTACTGGTACAGCAACAGCACAGAACGGCCTCCAGCTTTCGGTGCCGCTAACAGCCTGCGTATCGGCGGAGTCCGTGGCAGTAACCAAGTGGATTGGTTATTGCAACATGGCTACTCGGTCGACCCGCTGGTGACCAATACTGCGCAGTTGCTGCAGTTGCTTAAGCGCGGCCGCATAGATGCCTTTCTTGCGGACCAGCAAACGCTACGCATAGAGATGACACAGCAACCCCTCGATTCACGCCCGCTCAATGCCCATTTTCAGCAGTACACCACATTGGGTGTCTACTTCTCCAATTCGCTGCTAATCCGCGAACCCGCTTTTCTTGAGCAATTTAACCGGCAGGTTTTTCAGTGCATTCCGGAAATAGGCGTACTACAGGTCGAGGAGCGCGCGCGCCTGCAGCACCTGTACGACACACTTTTCGACAACTGGCGCCGTGAGCCAATGTTGATACAGGCAGTACTGCAACAAAACAAAGCCCACACCGGCATATCTTTAAGTCGCATCCATGCACTCGACAATCAATGGCAGCAAGAACAGCAGCAAACCGAGCAGCCACTAATAAACAGCGTGCACAGCAATGCTTTATCGCCCTGGCTCACGCAGCAACAAGCCATCTACAAAGGCCTGGTTAGCGAGATAATAGTGACTGATCAACATGGCTTGAATATCGCCACCAGCGAAACCACTACCGACTACTGGCAAGGTGACGAGGCCAAGTTTGCCGAGCCTTTCTTCGCAAGCGAAGATAAGCCTTATATGGGCCCTTTGAGTTACGATCAGTCAACCCAGCGCTATCAGGTGCATATCAGCAACACCGTGCGCAATCCCAGCAACGGAGAAGTGATTGGCGTGCTTATTCTGGGCATTGATATAGAACGTGCTTTAAAGATGGAAGACAGTCTTTTTACTAAAGAAGCGATTAAACAATGAGCCACATGACTTACCTTCTTAACGCCAGCTTAGTAGCGCTCGCGCTGGCGACCAGTGCCTGCTCCCCGGTGCCGCAAAAGCCACTGGAAAGCGGCATGGTGCGCGTCAATTTGGCTGCCGATGTGGGCAACGATGTTAAGGCCTACCGTGTGGATGGCGAGCTCACCCAAAGCATTCGCTTCGGCGACATCAGCCCTGGCACACACAATCTTCAGGTACGTTATCATTTCGAGGTGCCGGGCGGCGCCGGCAGCGGCGGCCTGTTTGATGCCAACTTTCGGACGTGCGTGATGGAGGTGGATTACGACAACTTCACCGCCGGCATGCAGTATTTATTCAAAGTAGAGCGACGTGGCTGGCGAAGCGCCGGTGGTTTGTATGATCAACAGACTCAAGAGAAGGTTGCTACAGCTGAAGAGGTGCGATGTGGGCCGGGCATGTAGCTGGGCGGGATAGAACCCAGCCCTCCATGTACCGCGCTGTGCTTTTTTGGAAGGTCGAGTTCCATCTCGACCAGCGTGGTACCCTACGACGCCGCTGGCCGGGATAGGTTCCAGCTTTCCACCACAGCGTGTGGGTTAAGCGATACCGCGCTAACCCACAGAGTTCGGCGTAAAAATCCAGCGACTATTAGCCACTTTTCAGCGCTCGCCAACCCAACCTGCTTTACGCCAGTCGGCCATCCACGCCAAATCATCATCCGTCTCGGCACGATACTCCGCAGCCAACCACCCCTCATATCCTGCCTTTTCAAGCGCCATCAAGGCAGCAGCAAAATCCATCTCACCTGAGCCGGGTGCGCCGCGTCCGGGGCAATCAGCGAACTGCACGTGACCAATACGACCGGACAGCCGTTGCACGCTATGCGTCAAATCTTCATCCATCCGCGCCATGTGATAAAAATCCAGCTGCGCCGATAGGTTGGGATGGTCGACCCGCGCAAGCATCTCAGCGAGCTCCGCCGAACCGGCAAGCAAAAAGTCCGGCATATCCAATCGGTTGATAGCTTCACACACCACGCCAATACCCAGGGGAGCAAAGGCCTCCGCCGCCATGTTCAGGTTAGTAGCCAGTGTCGCTAATGCAGCTTTTCGCTCGACGCCCGCAGCCAACTTACCCGGCAACACGTTTACCTTTTCCGGCCGCAACACCTGCGCGTACTCCACGGCCAATTGCAGGGCGCTAGCAAACTCCGTCTCGCGGCCTGCAACGCCGGCCAACCCTGGCCCGCCCGTCATCAAATCGCCAGCGGGCAAGTTGAACAGCACCAGCGGCATGGCGTGACGCTCCAACTCGGCGCGCAACTGGATAGCCGGCAACGCATAGGGAAACTGCAACTCCACACCATCGAATCCTGCCTTGGCAGAAGCGCCAACCCGCTCAATCAGCGGTAATTGAGCAAATAGTAGCGACAGGTTAGCGGCCAATTTCCAGCGCATGGATGAAGCTCCTCAAGGTAAACCAACGAGTGTAATCCAGCTTGCGACAAGGCTAAACGTTTCAGGGCTTCGCCTGTGCGCGCTTTTTCTTTACACTTGCCGCCACGCACCGCTCGGCCACGACAGCCGACTGGTAGTCTTCCGCTATTGAACCGGAGTAATACATGTCGACGATCAAACGCCCCTTGGCTGTGCTGGCGGGCCTGTGCCTGTCTGTTGCCACCCTTTTCTCCACCGCCGCTATGGCCGAAACCACCGAGCTGCGCGTCTCCGCTATCCCTGACGAAGCACCCACAGAGCTGATGCGTAAATTCGAGCCGCTAGGCAAGTATCTCGAAGAGCAAATTGGCATACCTGTGACCTTCCAACCGGTTTCCGATTACGCCGGCGTGGTTGAAGCCCTCGGCGCCAAGCGTCTGGACATGGCCTGGTTGGGTGGTTTCACTTATGTGCAGGCAAAACTGCGCACCGGCGATGCTATCCCGCTGGTTCAGCGCGAGCAGGACGAAGTATTCACCAGCACGTTCATCACCGCCGACCCTGAGGTGAAAACCCACGCTGACCTTAAAGGCAAAAGCTTCGCCTTCGGTTCAGTGTCCTCTACTTCTGGCCACCTGATGCCGCGCTACTTTCTGCAGCAAGACGGCATTGATGCTGACACCTTCTTCAGCCGTGTGGGCTTCTCTGGCGCACATGACGCGACCGTAGCCTGGGTTGAATCCGGCAAGGTTGACGCTGGCGTGCTCAACTCCTCGGTATGGGAAAAGCTAATCGAGGAAGATAAGGTTAATACCGACAAGGTACGCGTTTACGCTGTAACCCCTACCTACTACGACTACAACTGGACCGTACGCGGTGGTCTGGAGCCTGAACTGGTCGAAAAGATCAAAGCAGCCTTCCTGGCACTTGATCCTGCCAACCCAGAGCACAAGGCGATCCTGGATTTGCAACGCGCTTCACGCTTTGTACCCACCAGTGCCGAGAACTACCAAGGCATCGAAGAAGCCGCGCGTGCTGCTGGCCTGCTTGAGTGAGCATCAACCTGAACGGGGTGGGTTATATCCACCCCAACGGGATGCGCGCGCTAAAGGATATCAATCTCAGTATTGCTGCTGACGAGCAAGTCGCCATCATCGGCTCCTCCGGCGCGGGTAAAACCACGCTGCTGAAGTTGCTGGCGACTAGCTTGCTGGCTTCCTCCGGCGACATTCAGTTACTACAGCACAACCCTGCGCAACTGCGTGCGAGCACCTTACGACGCCTACGCAGCCGTATTGGCCTGATCCATCAAAGCCCTCCCCTGCCACCTCGCCAACGCGTGGTAACTGCCGTACTGGCTGGCCGACTGGGACAATGGACGCTGGGCCGCGCGTGCTTGTCGTTGTGTTATCCGAGCGATATCGAAGGCGCGCGCGCCGAACTGTCTCAACTGGATCTGGCAGACAAGCTGTTCGCCCGCTGCGATCAATTATCCGGTGGTCAGCAGCAACGGATCGGCATCGCCCGCGTGCTCTACCAACAGCCCGACCTGATGCTTGCAGACGAACCTGTCTCCGCGATGGACCCGGTACTGGCAGAGCACACGCTCAGCGTGCTCGGGAGTATTGCCCGCGAGCGCGGTGTGCCGCTGATAGCCAGCTTGCACGCGGTCGAATTGGCGCTGCGGCATTTCCCAAGAGTGATTGGTTTGCGCGCTGGCGAGGTGTTGTTCGACAAAGCTGCCGATGCAGTCAGCCAACAGGATCTGGATGCGCTCTATGTGAACATCGGCCTCAGCGACACAGCGCAGCAACCCGCCGCAGCCATTGCCAACAGCCTACCCAACCGATGTCTGTGATTAGCTCCCGCGCGCGTTGGCAAGATCCCGCCGCCACACCTCGCGCATTATTAACCCTAGCGCTGCTGATATTGCTCTGGCCCGGTCTGCAACTGACCGAGTTTCGGCCACAGATTCTGTTCAACGCGCAAAACCGTGAGGTCATGGGCCGTTTTCTGGCTGGCTTTTGGCCGCCGGAGACCAGCGCCGACTTTTTGCTCTTGCTTGGCCGCGCCACGCTCGAAACGCTCGCAATGGCGACCGCAGGTTTGGTACTGGCGCTGCTTTTGGCCATCCCACTTAGCCTGATCGCCACGCGCGCGCTATCCATTTCCAAGTTACTGAGCGGCACACCCAGTTGGGCTGGTCGGTTTTTGCGCTACCCCGTACGCCTGGTGCTGGTGGTGCTACGCAGCATTCCGGAGATTGTCTGGGCGCTACTATTCGTGCGCGCCGTAGGCTTGGGCCCGACGGCGGGCGTGCTGGCTATCGCCATCACCTACAGCGGCATGCTCGGCAAGGTTTACGCCGAGATTTATGAATCCGTCGACCCGCAACCCACCCGCGCGCTGCTGCAAAGTGGCAGCTCTCGGCTAGCTGCGTTCCTGTACGGCGTGCTACCTAATGCCGCACAGGAATTGACGTCCTACACCCTGTATCGTTGGGAATGCGCGGTGCGTGCCTCAGTGATCATGGGGTTCGTCGGTGCTGGCGGGCTGGGCCAGATGATTGATCTGTCGATTCGTATGTTCGCCGGTGGCGAAGTGGTGAGCATACTGCTGACCTTCCTGCTGCTGGTGCTGGTAGCAGACCAAATCAGCCTGCAATTGCGCCGGAGACTGGCATGAGACCGACACTCAGCGCAGCGTTCTGGTTGCTGGCTATCATCGCTTCGGTCGTGGCCTCCTTTGCATACCTGCAACTGGATTTCATCAGTCTGGTCAGCAGCGACAGCCGCGTACAGATGCTCGATTACGCCACCTCCTTCTTCCCACCCAACACCTCACCCGCTTGGCTGAGCAAGCTATGGCAAGGCTCGCTGGAAACCCTGGCAATATCCGCTATTGGTACCTTGCTGGCAGCACTCTTTGGCGGGGCATTTAGCCTCTTGGCGGCAGGCCGTTTGGGCGGTGTGGCCAAAGCCATCTGCCGGCTGCTGCTCAATGCTCTGCGTTCTGTACCTGAACTAGTCTGGGCGGCTCTGATGGTTTTGGCTGCCGGGCTCGGCCCCTTCGCCGGCACCCTAGCCATTGCCCTGCACACCACAGGTGTACTCGGCCGGCTCTTTGCCGAAGCGCTGGAAAACACCCCACCCGAACCCGCCAACGCCCTGCGCGCAGCAGGCGCCTCTGCCACCACCGCCTTCCTATACGGCACCCTGCCCGGCGTTATTCCGCAGTGGCTTGCTTACACGCTGTATCGCTGGGAAAACAACATTCGCATGGCGGCGGTGCTCGGGTTTGTTGGTGCTGGCGGTTTAGGCCAAATGCTCCACGTCACGCTCAGTCTTTTTCAGCAGTCCAAGGCGATGAGTGTGATTTTGGCTATGTTAGCGATGGTGTTGTTGGTGGATGCGTTGAGTGGGTGGTTGCGGGCGAGGCTGGGTTAGGCCTGAGGCACAAACAAGGGTAGGCAGCGCGCACCACTGGACGCGGCGCGTCCAAAGCGGCATTCCCACGCTGGAGCGTGGGAACGATCGCAATCACAGTTTTCTTTTTCGTTTCGGCCACTTCACGACAATGCTACGCGGACCATCCAGTCCCATCTGAGCGGGCGAGTAGCGCAGAGCTGCCGGGGAAAAGGCGTGCGCGGTGTCTGAGCGAAGCGAGTTTGCGCGCGTCCCCGGCAGCTTGAGCAACGCAGCGAACCCAAAGGGCCGCGCAGCTGGGTGCCCTGGGGGATCGCTAAGGGGGCATGGGCAAGCATGCCCCCTTAGCTCGCCTAGTGGCGAAACCGGTCCCAAACCAGATATCAGTGTCTGAGTGACCAACAGTCAAAAAGCTAGCCGAATAAAGCTATCTTTAAAACATACTTGCGGGCAAAAAATGGGTCAACTTTTATTCCGCTCCTGCACCAAAACCCAAGGCCGAATCACCACCGCCCACAAGTTACTGGGCTCCCGCTCCGCCCAATCCCCTGCCTGCGCATCCGTCGCAAGCTGCAGCTGACCGGCATCCATCCAGCCTTTAATCTGCTCACCGTTGTCCTCCATCATGGCCGCAGCCGCCTGCACCAAATCCAACTCAGGCGCGACCACCAGCAAATCGCCACGGGCAAAGTGGGGTTCAAGGGTTTTCCATTCAATATTACCGGTGGCACCAAGGATGGCCGCGTAAGCTTCTTCAGACAGGGGCATCGGAGTAAGTCCTTTCATCTATCAAAGGCTTGCATGGTAGCGAGCTGTAGCTGACATGCAAGAAATCGTCGGCAATGTCGCCAAAAACAGCC
The DNA here is from genome assembly GCA_011053055.1 of Halopseudomonas sabulinigri. Taxonomy (GTDB): domain Bacteria; phylum Pseudomonadota; class Gammaproteobacteria; order Pseudomonadales; family Pseudomonadaceae; genus Halopseudomonas; species Halopseudomonas sabulinigri_A. Next base: position 31,381 of record DRHT01000049.1, read on the forward strand.
TACTCTGTCATTTGGTATGTCGCCATACAGACACAATGTTGCAGTTAACGGACATTGACTGACAAATCGACAACGGTCGATTCCCTGTACCGATGGGGGTTGCTAAACTGCGCCGGTACAGTTCCGATCAGGCTGTGAATCCATAATAAACCGGAACGAGCCAAGACTACTTCGGCATAACAACACAAGTGAGCAGATGATATGAAAATGGCACATAAGAAAGCACTTTCCCAGATTATCACCGCTGCGGCGCTGGTCGGCTTCAGCGGCTATTCGCTAGCCGCCGACACCATCAAGATCGCGCTGGCCGGCCCGGTCACTGGCCCAGTCGCGCAATACGGTGATATGCAGTTCATTGGTGCCAAAATGGCCATTGAGCAGATCAACCAAGCTGGCGGCGTCAACGGCAGCCAACTGGAAGGCGTCGTTTTTGATGATGCCTGCGATCCTAAACAAGCCGTTGCGGTTGCCAACCGCATCGTCAACGATGACATTCGATTCGTCGTTGGTCACCTCTGCTCCAGCTCTACCCAGCCTGCTTCCGACATTTATGAAGATGAAGGCATCCTGATGGTAACTGCGGCCTCTACTAGCCCGGAAATCACCGAGCGCGGCTATAAGTTGCTGTTCCGCACTATCGGTCTGGACAGCCTGCAAGGCCCGACTGCTGGCAAATACATCGCCGAACAGATCAAGCCAAAGAAAGTGGCGGTCATCCATGACAAGCAGCAGTACGGTGAAGGCATCGCGACTGCAGTACGCGACGTACTGACCGAAGCTGGCATCGACGTGCCTCTGTTTGAAGGCGTCACCGCCGGTGACAAAGACTTCTCCGCGCTGATCGCCAAGCTTCGCCAAGCCAACGTCGACTTCGTTTATTACGGCGGCTACCACCCGGAGCTAGGTCTGATTCTGCGTCAATCATCCGAACAAGGCCTGGACGTGCGCTTCATGGGGCCTGAAGGCGTAGGCAACACGGATATTTCTGCGATTGCTGGCGAAGCTTCCGAAGGTCTGCTGGTCACATTGCCCAAGGCCTTTGATGAAGATCCCAAGAACGCCGATCTGGTAGAAGCCTTCAAAGCCAAGAACGAGGACCCGTCCGGCCCGTTCGTCTTCCCTGCCTATGCAGCGGTTCAAGTCATTGCCGATGGCATCAAGCTAGCTGGCAGCGCTGATACCGAGGCGGTTGCTGAGGCATTGCGCAGCAATAGCTTCGACACGCCCACCGGCACCCTCGCTTTCGACGAAAAAGGCGACCTGAAAGACTTCAACTTCGTTGTCTATGAATGGCACGCTGACGCTAGCAAAACCGCACTAACTGAGTAAGTGAACTGACTCCGGGCCTGTCCAACCTAGTTGGCAGGCCCGGTCTTTTTTGTTGATGCCAGTCTTTGCGGACCTGCATTGCTCCTCTTGTATTTTCGGTGTCGTGGCTATGCCAGAGTCCCTCTATTATTTTCTTCAACAGTTGCTGAACGGCCTTACCGTCGGCAGCACCTATGCCCTGATCGCCATTGGCTACACCATGGTTTATGGCATCATCGGTATGATCAACTTCGCCCACGGCGAAATTTATATGATTGGTAGCTATATCGCCTTTATCGTCATTGCCGCACTGGCAATGTTCGGAATTGAGTCGGTACCGCTGCTGATTTTTGCTGCCTTCGCGATCAGCATGCTGGTCACGAGTGCCTACGGCTACAGTATCGAGCGTGTCGCCTACCGCCCGCTGCGTGGCGGCAACCGCCTGATCCCGCTCATTTCAGCGATCGGCATGTCTATCTTTCTACAAAACCTGGTGCGCATCGCCCAAGGCTCGCGTGATATCGCCATGCCCACCCTGGTAACCGGCGGTATTGATATCGGTCCGCAGGATGCCTTTCATGCCAGCTTGTCTTATATGCAAATGATCATTTTTGCAGTGACGCTGATCAGCATGGTTTTGCTTACCCTGTTCATCTCTCGCTCGCGTATGGGCCGCGCCTGCCGCGCCTGTGCTGAAGACTTGAAGATGACCAACCTATTAGGCATCAATACCAACGGCATCATCGCGCTGACCTTCGTCATCGGCGCAGCGTTGGCAGCCATTGCTGGTGTGTTGCTAGGCATGTACTACGGCGTAATTAATCCATACATCGGCTTCATGGCCGGCCTCAAAGCTTTCACCGCTGCAGTACTTGGCGGTATTGGCAGCATTCCCGGCGCGGTACTGGGTGGCTTGCTACTCGGCGTTACCGAAGCCATTACCGCAGGCTACTTCAGTACTGAATACAAAGACGTCGTCTCCTTCGGCCTGCTGATTCTTATTCTCCTGTTCCGCCCCAGTGGCATTCTTGGCCGCCCGGAGGTGGAAAAAGTATGATTCGTACCAATCTAAAACCGGCGGTAATTTCCGCCGTTGTGGTGGTGGTCCTATCCGGACTGTTGATGGGGGTACGGCTAAATCAGGACGGCACCAACCTGACGCTAGTCGGCGCTGGCCCTGATGTGTATTGGAAAATCGCCATCGCCGCCGCCTTCATATTCTTCTACAACCTGTTCCGCGACCACCTTGCAGCCTTGTGGAAAGCCATGCCTGGCATGCCAAAGACTCCTGTGCAGCTCATCGAGGCAAGCAAAAAGCCCATTCTTCGGCGGCTGTTCTGGTGCTTTCTGATCGCACTCGCGATTCTCTGGCCGTTTATTTCAAACCGTGGCGGTACCGATCTGGCGACCCTGGTGTTGATTTACGTGATGCTCGGCTTGGGGCTGAATATCGTGGTTGGCCTGGCCGGCCTGCTGGATTTGGGTTACGTCGGTTTCTACGCGGTCGGCGCCTACGGCTATGCATTGCTGGCGATGTATTTCGATGTTGGCTTCTGGACTGGCCTGATTTCTGCCGGCTGCCTGGCAGCGTTGTTCGGCTTTCTGCTGGGCTTCCCGGTGCTGCGCTTGCGCGGCGACTATCTGGCCATCGTGACGCTAGGCTTTGGCGAAATCATCCGCATCCTGCTCAACAACATGACTTGGCTAACCAACGGCCCGAATGGCATTGGCGGCATTCCCAAGCCAACTTTGTTCGGCTTGGAATTCAGCCGTAAGGCCAGTGAGGGTATGCAGACGTTTCATGAGTTTGTGGGGATTGACTACAGCTCCGAGCACCGGGTGATGTTCCTGTATCTGCTCGCACTACTGCTGGTGTTGATCACCCTATTTGTGATCAACCGCCTACTGCGCATGCCCATTGGCCGCGCGTGGGAAGCCCTGCGTGAAGATGAAATTGCCTGCCGTGCGCTAGGTATCAACCCAACTTCAGTGAAACTTGGCGCTTTCACCATTGGTGCCAGCTTCGCCGGTTTCGCTGGCTGCTTCTTTGCCGCGCGACAGGGCTTCATCAGCCCGGAATCCTTCACCTTTATCGAGTCTGCCATCATCCTCGCCATCGTGGTGTTGGGCGGTATGGGCTCGCAGATTGGCATCATTTTGGCCGCCATCATTATGACCATCTTGCCGGAGCTGGCCCGCGAATTTAACGAGTACCGCATGTTGCTGTTTGGGTTGATGATGGTCTTGATGATGATCTGGCGCCCGCAGGGACTGCTACCCATGAACCGCCCGCACCTGGAGTTGCGCACATGAGCCGCCCGTTATTAGAAGTATCCGGGCTGACCATGCGCTTTGGCGGCCTGCTAGCCGTCGACGGGGTGCAACTCAGCGTACAGCCTGGCCAGATCGTTTCGATGATTGGCCCTAACGGCGCCGGCAAAACCACGGTATTCAATTGCCTGACCGGTTTCTACAAGCCCAGTGGCGGCAAAATCATTTTCGATGGTCGTGAAATACAAGGCTTACCCGGCTTCAAGGTTGCGCGCCGCGGTATGATCCGCACCTTCCAGCATGTTCGTCTGTTCAGCGAGATGACCGTCGTCGAAAATTTGTTGGTGGCCCAGCATCAACACATGAATACCAGCATGCTGGCTGGCCTGTTCAAGACGCCGGGTTACCGCCGTAGTGAACGCGAGGCGATGGAGCGCGCTGCGTATTGGTTGAAGCGAACCAACCTGCACGAGTTCGCCAATCGGCCCGCTAATACTATGTCTTATGGCCAACAACGCCGTCTGGAAATCGCCCGCTGCATGGTCACTCAGCCCAAACTACTGATGCTGGACGAGCCCGCCGCCGGCCTCAACCCACGGGAAACCGATGACCTCAAAGCACTGATTGCCGAGCTGCGCGATAACCATGAGTTAACCGTGTTGCTGATCGAGCACGACATGAAGCTGGTGATGAGCATTTCCGATCAGATCGTAGTGATCAACCAGGGACGCCCGCTGGCCGCTGGCACGCCGGACCAGATCAAGCAAAATCCAGACGTTATCAAAGCCTACCTGGGTGAAACCTGAGGAATTGCCAGCCATGCTGTACATGAAAAACGTATCGACCCACTACGGCAAGATCCAGGCGCTGCATGAAGTAAACCTGGAGGTTCAACGCGGCGAAATCGTTACTTTGATCGGTGCCAACGGCGCTGGCAAAACCACCCTGCTGATGACCCTTTGTGGTGATCCGCGCGCCACCACCGGCAGCATTCGTTATGAAGGTGATGAGCTGACCGGACTGACTACCGCTGAAATCATGCGCAAGGATATCGCCATTGTGCCGGAAGGCCGACGCGTATTCTCACGCCTCACGGTAGAAGAAAACCTCAGCATGGGTGCTTTTTTCACCAAGAAGGAAGAGCAGCAGGAACAGCTGGACACCACCCTGACGCTGTTTCCACGCTTGAAAGAACGCTACCAGCAACGCGCGGGCACCATGTCCGGTGGCGAGCAGCAAATGCTGGCGATTGGCCGCGCACTGATGAGCAAGCCACGCCTGCTGTTATTGGACGAACCTTCGCTCGGCTTGGCGCCGATCATTATCCAGCAGATTTTCGACATCATCGAGCAGCTACGCCAACAGGGCGTGACCGTCTTCCTGGTAGAACAAAATGCCAATCAGGCGCTCAAGCTAGCAGATCGTGGCTATGTAATGGAGCATGGACACATCGTTCTGCAGGACAGCGGCGACGCGCTACTGGCCAATGAAGATGTGCGCAAAGCCTATCTCGGCGGCTAACAATTGGGCTTGAAAGGCCTACAGGTTATCAAGGCGCCGTCTGGCGCCCTTGATAAGCACAGCCGGTGAAACGCTCACCATCGACCAACAAAGTGGCGCTCATATGAAAGTAGTCACCTGTAACCAGGTCCTGGCAGGCTTGCGGATACAACCATAATTCCAGTTCATCACCCTGCAGACTCCGCGCGTTAAGCGAACCGTCAGCTGACTGCTCCGTTACTACCGGTTGCGCAGGATACCCCCGCTCTGCGTCACTGCGTGTCAAACCATTGGCGGCCAGAGCAGCGCGCCAAGCAGGCTTGTATTGCAGCGCAACCCACTGCGCGCCATCACCGCTGTGGTCGCTACAGCCGCGCCCCTGGGACTGCATGCGCAATACCTCACCGGAGGTAATTCGCTCGGAACGATCAACCTGCCCAAGCATGTCGACAAAGATAACCCGTTGCCCCGGCTGGGCGGCCTTTGCAAACACCTCATTCAATGAATTACTGGCGTTTACCGGTTGAGCGTGATCACTCCCACACTGAGTCAATACAAAAGCGTCGCCTCTGTGCTCCAGCAAACCACTCAGGCGTTGCTGAGGGCCACTCCAGGTATCGCGCAAAAGGCTACAGCCGGAGACCAGCAACGCTATTGCAATCAGGGGGATGCGCGTGGTATTTAGTGTAAAAGGTCTCAATTTGTGAACTCCATTGCGTAAATGAGGGTGAAGCCGCCAAAATCATGACGTACGGCTGATCACAAATGCGATTTGCGGTGGTACTCTATGCCACATTCACCCGCATGCGATTCATTTTGGCGGGTTTGGTTCCCAAACGTTGTCTGGTTAGAAAAACTATGTTGGAAGCACAATAATGAAGATGATTTCTGCCGCACTACTCAGCACCGTAGCACTCACCATTACGGCCTGCTCATCCAACAAGCCCGCTCCACCGCCGCCGCCGCCAGAAGCAACGCCATGGGCTCAATCGCATATGGCAGAGCTGACCGCCATCGCGCTAGAGGAACGCTACGAGATTCATAATACCGGTGAAGAGATTCTTCTGGTGATCCCGGTACGAGACAACTTCCACCCCAAGCGCACGCTGCTGCTGCCATCAGGCTTGGTTCCGCTGTCGCGCGTTGCCAAGGTGCTGCGTACAGCAACCGACAGCAACATCGCGGTAACCGGCTTCAGTGACAGCGTAGGCGCGGACGATACCAACCAGCAATTGAGCATGGAGCGCGCCCAAGCGGTTGCCAGTGTGCTGCAACTTGGTGGGGTACGCCGTCACAACATGCAGTTGAAGAGCCTCGGCGAAGAGCAACCCCGCGCTGATAATAATACCGAAGCAGGCCGCGATCTGAATCGCCGTATAGAAATCGCGATCACACCACGTCAGTCAGTTTCCAGTCTGGCGCTAGCACCCTGATTCAACGCGTTCTTACAGCCTCCTGAGCGATTCATCGCCCAGGAGGTTATTCCTCTGCTTGCTACCCGCGCCCTGCGGGCATCTCCGCCATCCGGCTGCTAGAATAGCGACTAATTCCGTCATGCGTGGCTGACGGTTACCCGTATTCAACCAAAAGCGATTTCCCATGGCCCCTATTCCGCAGGCACCCAGAGCCGTCGCTCTGTTGCCGCTCCTGCTGTTTTTGCTCATTTTTCTCGGCAGTGGCATCTATTACACCCTACAGGGCACCGAGTTTGCCTTTTATCAAATTAAGGCGCCGGTAGCTATTCTGCCGGGAATCATCCTGGCCATGCTACTGACCCAACGTAGCTATCGCGAGAGCCTGACAACCTTTATCGACGGTATTGGCGATCGCAACATCATTACCATGGCACTGGTTTTTCTGTTGGCTGGTGCCTTCTCCAGCGTCGCTAAAGCGATTGGTGGGGTGGATGCTACCGTCAACCTGGGCTTGAGCATTCTCCCGCCCAGCATGGTACTGCCGGGGTTATTTGTGATCGCCGTATTCATTTCGACCGCCATGGGCACTTCTATGGGCACCATAGGCGCGCTGATCCCCATTGCGTTGGGTTTTGCCGAGGCTACGGGGCTGTCGATTCCGCTGGCGGCTGGTGCGGTTATCGGTGGCGCCATGGCCGGCGACAACCTATCGATCATCTCGGATACCACCATTGCCGCAACCCGCACCCAAGGTGTAGCAATGCGCGACAAGTTCAAACTCAATTTAATGATTGCCCTGCCCGCCATGCTACTGACCCTAGTGGTGCTGTTTGTCCTGGGCGACAGCAGCAACGCCGCGCCAGCCGGAGATTACAACGCCTGGCTGGTACTGCCTTACCTAGTGGTGTTAGCGCTGGCCTTAAGCGGGCTGGATGTGATGATCGTGCTGATGGCGGGCATCGTTCTTTCTGGCATCACCGGGCTGCTAATCAAACCGGATTACGCGCTGGCGACCTACGGTAATGATATTTATCAGGGCTTTGCCGGAATGCTGGAAATCATGGTCCTGTCGATGCTGATTGGTGGTTTATCAGCCATCATGAAGCAGGAAGGTGGGCTGGACTGGCTGCGCTTGCGCATTCAGGCATTGACCTCCCGCACCAGCAAACCCGGTCGGCGCAGCGGGGAGACCGGCATCGCCGGGCTGGTCGGTCTGACTAACCTGTTTGTCGCCAACAACACTGTCGCTATCATCATCAGCGGCAGCGTTGCCAAGGATTTGGCCGAGCACTATGCGGTTGATCCACGGCGCAGTGCCAGCCTACTGGATATTTTTTCCTGCGTGGTGCAAGGCCTCATCCCGTATGGAGCGCAGATACTCTTGGCCGGCTCTTTGGCCGCGTTATCTCCGCTAGCACTGATCAGCCAGGTTCATTATTGCTGGTTATTGGGCTTGATGGCCGTACTGGCCATTGTATTTGGCTTTCCGCGGATCAAACCGAGCGCGCCAGCGCCAGAGCAGGAAGCCCTGTAACAGGGGCGACGACGCTACCGGTTAGCTTCTTGATTACTGATCCCAGGGCTCGCCACGGGTTCTGGGTTCACGGCGTAGCTTTTCATGCATGGCCGCTTTGGCCAGCATGTGCGCACTGACTGGCGCGGTAAGAAACAGGAACAAGGTAATCAGCAGTTCGTGCAAGCTGGGCTCACCGGACTTTTGCGAGAAATACAGCATGGAGCCCACTACCAGCGCGCCCACGCCCAGAGTGGTAGCCTTGGTCGGCCCATGCAAGCGCATAAAGAAATCGGGTAGCTTCACCAGCCCAATAGAACCGATCAGGGCAAACAGGCTGCCAATCAGTAACAGCGCCGCGATAACCCACTCAACCCAACTTGATTCACTCATAACGACCTCTTACTCAATGATGTTGCCGCGCATCAGGTGCTTGGCAATCGCAACAGTGCTCACGAACCCCATCACCGCAATCAATAGCGCCGCTTCAAAAAATAGATTCGAATCCAGATAGAGCCCAAACAACATAATCACGGCTATGCCGTTGATGTAGAGCGTATCCATGGCCAGTATCCGATCCGGCAAATCTGGTCCTTTGATCAGCCGCACAAACGTCAGAATCAACGCCACGCTCATAATCCCAAGGCAAAAAATAATCACCGTTTGGAGCATTCGAACACCTCCTTAAGCGGCTGCTCATAGCGACGGCGGATGTGCTCAATCAAAGCCTGCTCATCACCCACGTCCAGCCCATGAATCAGCAGTGTTTTGCGATCTGCGCTGATATCAGCTGAGACCGTGCCTGGTGTCAGCGAAATAGTGCTCGCCAACACACTGATGGAAAATTCGTGCTCGAGAGTCAACGGAAACAAAACAAAGGCAGGCCGAAGCTCACGGCGTGGGCCGAGAATTAACTTGGCGACCTGCAAATTGGCCACCACTATGTCGATCAACACCCGGCAGACAAACAAAAACAAACGATCCACTCGACAAGCACGTGGCGGGTTAGGCCAAAAGACGTTGGTCATCCACGGTATCAGACAGGCCAATATGGCGCCCATGATGAGGCTGCCCGCTGACACCTGGTTCATCAGCAACTGCCAGCCAATAAGCATAGAGAGGCTCAACCACGGGTGCGGCAACACGCGCTTCAGCAGGCTCATGGGCTTGCCTCCGTTGCAGTGGGAAACACCGCATCTATATAGTTTTGTGGCTGGAGTAGCTGGTCTGCAGTAGCGGCCAAATAGGTGAGCACCGGCTCGGCAAATACCACTAGCAGAGGACTGGCCAGTAGCAACAGCAGCACCGCAGTCATACGCAGGGCATCTAGCGGCTCAGCCGACGCACTGACCTCGGTTTGACGCCAAAACAACGTGGTACCAGCCCGGCTAAGTGCAATGAGGGCCAGCAGACCGCTACCCAGTACGACTGGATACAACCAGGCGGCCAGATGGCCCATACCCGCCGCGCTGAGTAACAGCAGCTTGCCGATGAAGCCCGACAGCGGCGGCATACCGACAATCGACATCGCCGCTAGAAAGAAGATACCGCCCAGTAACATCGGGTACGGCAGCGCCGGACCAGCAACCAGCCGAGCGGCAAAGCGTGGCCCGCGCACGCGCTGCAGTACGCCAGAAAACAAAAACAGCGCGCCGGTTATCCAGGTCGAATGCATTAGATAGAACAAGGTCGCGCGCAATGCCTCGGGAGTACCAATCGCCAGCCCCGCTAACATGGTGCCTACCGACAGCACTACCAGGTAAGCCACCAGGCCAGTCAGGGTGGCTGCGGCTAGCGAGCCGATGGCGCCCAGCGCCAAGGTCATCAACGCCAACGGCCAGAGCCAATCATTAACCATGTGCGCTAAGGTATTGGCCTGCTCACCAAAGATCAGCGTGTACACACGCAATATTGAATACAGCCCTACCTTGGTCATGATGGCGAACAGCGCTGCCACGGGCGCGCTGGCAGAGGAATAGGCTCGCGGCAGCCAGAAGTACAGCGGGAATATGGCTGTTTTCAAACCAAACACCACCAGCAGTAGCATCCCAGCAGCGCCTACCAAGGGCTGATCTTCAGCCGACAACTGACCGACCCGCACGGCCAGATCGGCCATATTTAGGGTGCCCAACACCCCATACAGAGTGCCTACCGCAATCAGGAATAACGCCGACCCAGTCAGGTTAAGCAGGACGTAATGTAGTCCCGCGCGAACCCGCGCGGAACCGGCCCCATGCAACAGCAATGCATAGGAAGAAATCAGCAAAATCTCAAAGAAAACAAACAGGTTAAATAAGTCACCGGTAAGGAAGGCGCCGGTAATGCCCATCAGCTGAAACTGAAACAGCGGATGAAAGTTGCGTCCAGCTGCATCGTCTCCGCGTATGGCATACAGCAATGCGCAGAATGCCAGTACCGCCGTGATCAGCAGCATCAAGGCGCTGAGCCGGTCCACTACCAACACGATACCGAACGGCGGCATCCAGTTTCCCAGCGCATAAACCAAGGTCCCTTCGCTTGCACGCAGCAACAACAATATTGCCAAAGGGATCTGCAGGAAGGTCGCGATTAGCCCGACTCCCCGCTTGAAGTCCATGCTACCACGCAGCAACAACAGCACTGCGCCTACAATCATGGGTAACAGTACCGGCAGGATCGGCAGATGACTCATCAACGGTCTCCCTTGCCATCAACGTGGTCACTGTCCAACTCACCTTGGGCGCGCAGCGATAGCACCAACGCAAAAGCGGTCATCGCAAAGCCGATTACGATGGCGGTGAGCACCAGCGCTTGCGGTAGCGGGTCTGCGTAATCGATATGCTCTCCAAGCACCGCTGGCACTGCCTCGTCGATACGCCCCATGGAAAACAGAAACAAGTTAACCGCATAACCGATCAACGTAAGCCCTACCACCACCGGAAAGGTGCGGGCGCGCAGCAGCAGGAATACCCCACAACTGGTCAGCAAGCCAATGAGCAACGCGAACATCAGCTCCATTAGAAATCTCCCCTTCGCAGCGGCACCTTGGACAACTTGCCCAGGTTCGCGAGTATCAACAAAGTTGCACCAACCACAGTCAGATAGACCCCCAGATCAAATAGCATGGCGGTCGCCAGCTCAATGTCACCCACCAATGGAATATAGAAATGGTCGAAGGCGCTGGTCAGGAAGGGATAGCCAAACAACCAGCTGCCAGCACCGGTAGCTGCTGCGATCAACACGCCCGAAGCTGCCAGGTAATGGTAATTCACCGGCCAACGCTCGGATGTCCACTCTTCGCCGCTGGCAACATACTGCAGAATCAGCGCTACAGCGGTAATCAGGCCGGCAATGAAACCGCCGCCCGGCAAATTGTGTCCGCGCAGGAAGATGAACACCGAGATCAGCAACGCCAACGGGAGCAACACCCGCGACAGGTTCACCAACATAAGTTGCTCGCTGCGTGTCGCCCAAGGCTTGCCAAGACTATCGCCGCCGGGCAAACGTAATCGCAAGCCATCGATCAGCGCGTAAATACCGATGGCAGCAACTGCCAGCACGGTGATTTCGCCCAAGGTATCGAAGCCACGAAAATCAACCAAAATCACATTGACGACGTTAGTGCCGCCACCGCCGCTAAGACTGTTTTCCAAGAAAAACCCGGCAATACTGTCATAGGGCCGTGTCATCACCGCAAAAGCCAGCGCTGCCACCAACAGGCCACTCATTAACGCCAGCAACAGGTCGCGCCCACGGCGTAATAAAGAAGACTCGCGTGGCGTACGCGCTGGCAGGAAAAATAACGACAGCATTAGCAGCACTATGGTGACCACTTCGACCGATATCTGCGTCAAAGCCAGATCCGGCGCGGCGAAACGAGCAAACGCCAAGACCACGCCCAAGCCCACTACGCTGAGCATGGTCAAGGAAACCAGCCGCTGCCGGTGCCAGAACACTGTCGCCAAGGCAGCTACGGCCATGATGAGGGTAACGGCCAGGCTAGTACCATCAATCGGTGACATAGCTACGTCACCACGCAAACTTGGCAGTTTAAACAGCCAGTAACCGCTTACCACTAGCGCTGAGCCCAGCAAAAACGTGAGGTAACGCTGTAACGAGGCATTCTCCAGCATCAGCGTGAACTGACCGGCGCCACGCACCATAGACTGAATCATGCGTTCGAAAACCAGCTTGGCATCCAGCTCTCGCTGGCGCTCGTACCAGGCAAACAGGGGCGCACGTGCGGCGTAAACCAGAACACCCACCACCAGTGCCACAAAGCTCATCATCAGCGGCAAGTTGAAACCGTGCCAGATCGCCAAACTGTATTCCGGCAAGGCGCCGCCAACTGTCGCTTGCGCTGCGACGGAAAGCAGACCTGCAACCGTCAGGCCAGGAGCCAAACCAACCATAAGACACATGGCCACGAGAATTTCTACCGGCACCTTCATATAGCGCGGCGGCTCATGCGGCGGGTACTTGGGCAGGTTGACCGGTTTGCCGTTGAAAAACACATCGTGGATAAAGCGCAGCGAGTAGGCGACAGAGAACACCCCGCCCAAAGTCGCACCCAGCGGAATCAGCCAGCTGAAACTACCAAGCATGTGTTGCTCCAGAGTCTCGCTGAAGAACATCTCCTTGCTCAGAAAGCCGTTGAGCAGCGGTACACCGGCCATTGCCGAGGCGGCTACCATCGCCAGGGTGGCGGTGTGCGGCATAAAGCGCAACAGGCCATTAATCCGCCGCATATCACGCGTACCCGTTTCGTGATCGATGATGCCGGCGGCCATGAACAAGGACGCTTTGAACGTCGCATGGTTGATTATGTGGAACACCGCCGCCACTGCGGCCAAGGGAGTATTTAAACCAAACAGCAGCGTAATCAAGCCCAGATGACTAATCGTCGAATAGGCAAGCAAGCCCTTGAGATCGTGCTGAAATAACGCCGTACAGGCCCCCACCAACAGCGTGGCCATGCCGGCACTGCTAACCAAATAGAACCACAGGTCAGTATCGGCCAGCGCCGGATAAAGCCGCGCCAGCAAAAATACCCCAGCCTTGACCATGGTCGCAGAATGCAGGTAAGCCGACACCGGGGTAGGCGCCGCCATAGCGTGGGGCAACCAGAAATGGAAGGGGAACTGCGCCGACTTGGTAAACACCCCAAGCAACACCAGTATCAGCATCACCGGGTATAGCGCGTGTCCGCGCAGCAAATCGCCTGCAGCGAGTACATCCGTCAGCTGGTAGCTGCCTACCACTTGGCCAATCAGCAACACGCCTGCCAGCAACGCCAGACCGCCAGCGCCGGTCACCGCCAAAGCCATGCGCGCGCCCTTGCGGGCATCTGTAGAGTGCGACCAGTAACCGATCAACAAGAAGGATGACAGGCTAGTCATCTCCCAGAAGAACATCATTAGCAGCAGATTTTCCGATAGCACCACACCCAGCATTGCTGACATAAACAGCAGCAAGTAGGCAAAAAAACGACCCATCGGGTCGTTTTTAGCAAGGTAATAGCGCGCGTAGAGAATCACTAGCAGGCCAATACCTAAAATCATCAACGCAAACAGAAAACTCAGACCATCCAGGCGGAAACTGATGTGCAAACCGAGCAGGTCGAGCCAACGCCAAGTTTGTACCAGCGTTTCACCGGCAAATACTGCCGGCGCCTGTTGCCACAACAGCACCATGCCGATGACCGGCGCCAACATAGTCATGCTGGCACAAAGCGAGCGGCCATGATTACTAAACAATAACGGCAGCAGACTGCCGATCAGTGGAAGGATGACGATAAGCGCCAAGGTCATGCAGGACTCACTCCATCTATGGCCAAGAAGGCTATTACCGGTATTTCCGCGCTCCGAGCGCGGTAAGCCGACGGTTCAATCTGGCCGCCCAGCCTATCACGGTAGCGGCATAGAGGCCGCAGCGCTCATATAAGAAAGCGCGCAAGCAAAGATCGATAGTATAAAGGCAGGAGCTCTTGCTGCGGGCTGCGCGGAACGCGCATTGCGTTACAAAATGCGTAGCCTACCGGCGAGATGCCGACAGGCTTTGGCGCAAACTGGAGGTCACTTAACTACGCGCGACTCGCCGTTTACCGTCATTACACGCACTCTATCCCCTACAATAAAGTCCACACCCTCCTGCACTTCCTGCACATAGGCTCGGGTCTGTCCTCCATCTTCGGTTACCGTGACCTCAACACCCTGAGTACGGGTCACACCCTCCTCAGCTGCAGCGCCGGCCACGCCACCGGCCAGAGCGCCAATGATAGTCGCGATTGCGCGACCACTGCCGCCGCCCACACTATTACCAGCAACACCGCCAATTGCCGCGCCGGCAGCGGGCCCGATTACGGTTTTAGTGCCTTCGATCTTCACCAACCTGACCGACTCCACGGTACCCATACGCACAATTTGCGGTGCACGTGCGTCGTCGCGGCTATAGCTGTCCCCGGTCAACGATGAAGCACAACCGCCCAGTGTCAGCAATGCGCTAATCAGCAGGGTCGTTATCAGCTGTTTGTTCATATCAATAACCTCAAGGTGGGTGTAAAAGGTTGTATTCTAGGGTTGCGCAGCTTGCCGAAATTGAGCGATCCCCACCAGTGGTCGGCACAACCATTGATCGGGAACTGTACAGCGCTGGTCGAATTAAATCGCCAAATCGCCTAAAATCGCGCCTGCTTATGAACCGGTGGAATGGCAGAAGCCGCCACCACATCATCCCATTTGTGTATCGCTGTAACCCTCCATAACCACAAGAATAGACAGGTACAGGCTGGACTGAAAGCGTCGTGATAACACATGTCGCCTCCGCTAGCGTACCGCAGGTTACCGATTCCGTTGTTCGGAGGACCCGCCATGTATCCGTTGCAGGCAGCATGGATGTACTACCTCGCGCATCCCGCGTTGGTTATCAATAGTCTCGCGTTATTTTTTGCCGTCAATGGCAGCTGGCTGTGGATTGCCACCCAACTACGTGGCGTGCTCAACGCTCAGCGTATAGCCACCGCGCCGCAGGGTGCTGAGCTAAGTACCGATGACCAGGCGACTCAACGCAGCAACCGTTTATTCTATCGCGTGGGTGCTGTGGCACTCACGCTGGCACTGTTGCTGAGCTTAATCAGCACCCAGCTCTGAGCGCATTCAAGCTATTGTTGCGCCAAAACTCGCAAGCGGCTGAGCACTGGATTGGCGTATTGCAATAGCCAGAATGGCCGCTGTGCAACCGGGCACTCCGCCAAACGTGCATTGAAGCGTGCTTCTTCTTCGGCTATCTCAGCCGCAGTAAAGGATGCACGCCAATCCGCCACATCCGCAGGAATATCCCCCTGCTGCTCTAGCGCTAAATAATTACTTGGAAACAGCCGGTAGTGGGTCAGCACCTGCTGATCCACCGCACGGGCGACTGCCTTCGCATCAGCGTAATCATCCTGCAGTGGCTCGCCGAACGCCACGTGCACACGCCCTTTGTAACCAGTCAGCCCTTTGGCGATGGACCTATCGTCCTCGCCAGGCTCCTTGCGGTATTCGCCAAGTCGCGCCTTTTGTTCAAGCTCGCGCGCCTTCATGCTGTCACATGGGTCCCATTCGTAGGCGATCGATACCGGCACAAGATTCAATGACTGAATCAGACCGGAAAACTCCTCACCCTTACGACTCATACACACCATTTTGATGATCGCCGGATCGGTTTCGTCCACACCATCCTTGGCTCGCCCTTCTGCCTGAGCAATCCAGATCGACTCGCCCTGCGCCAACGAATGGCTGATGTAAGCGGACAAGGTCTGGTACGCCTGCAGCTTTTCCCGACGACCGGTTAACGAACGGTGCACGATAAAGCACTTATTCAGCCGCATCAGATCGGCAACAAAAGACCGCTGCAGCAGATTATCCCCAATCGCCATGCGTGGCGTCGGATGGCCGGCGTGGTAAAGCGCATAATTGACGAAAGCCGGATCCATGACGATGTCACGATGGTTAGCCAAAAAAAGGTAGGCCTGGCCATCGCGCAGATGTTCCATACCGCTATAAGTGACCTGCAACGTGCTGCTTTCAATTAGCCGGTCGAGGTAAGGCTCCATCCGGTGCTGCAGGGTATCAACACACTCAATGCCGCGCGCCTCACGCCGCAACCCGAGCTCCACTGCGCGCTGCATCAAGCCCGGAAACCAGCGCGCCAGGCGCGGAAAACGATAAGCAGCCAGCATCCGCATCAGTTCCCGATCGCCTAGCAGGCGGTCCATTACGGCTGGAACCTCAGCATCGTCATACGGCCGAATAGCATCAAACGCGCCCATGTTTTCCTCAATCTAGTAAGCTTTAGCCGCGCATTATGCGACGTGTACGGCGGTTTCGCCAAATTGACGATAGGGCTACACTGGGCGCCACACGTTAACCACTGGAGCCATCCTCTTGCAGGCCATTGAAGAAGCCAACCTCGCCTGCCCCTATTGCGGCGAACCCATAGCCTTGCTGCTCGACCTCACCGGCGGCTCTCAGGACTATATCGAAGACTGTCAGGTGTGCTGCCAACCGATCCAGGTGAACCTGTCAATTGACCCCGAGCAGGACGATTATCAGGTCGACCTGCGCCGCGAGCAGGACTGAGCATGCAGTGTGCATATCGCCCCTTCGACATGGCCGAGGCCACCTTGCTGCAAAGCATGCTGGCGGACCATCACATTAACTGCCATATCAGCGGTCAATACTTGCAGGGCGCCGTTGGCGATTTACCCGCGCATGACCTGCTCGCCATCTGGCTTAGCGACGAAGATATTCAGCGCGGCAGCCAACTGATTAATGATTATCTAAGCGCTAGCCCACTCGAAGAACCTAGCGACCTTATAGCGCCGGATCCCACCAATCCATGACTGGCCGCCTTGCCCAATTCACCCCTCCCCATCCCAGCACCCCGGCCGATTGGCAACCTGAATGGAATCTGCCACCCGGCGGACGAGTACTGATTTTGCGTAAACAGCAGGGGCGCCTGGAATGCGTGCCGGTGTTGTGGAACCTGACGCCGGGCTGGCTGAAGGACCTCAGCCGTGCCAGCTTTAATGCGCGAGCGGAATACCTGCATGAGAAACCCATGTTTAAACAGGCTTTCGCGCAGCGGCGTTGCTTGGTACCGATCAATGGTTATTATTTATGGAAGAGCAATGGCTCGCGCAAACATCCATGGTATCTGCGTCGCCGCGACGGCGGGCTGGCTTTGGCCGCCATCTGGGAGCGTTACCAGCTCGACGAAGGGATCTATTGGGACAGCTGCGCGATCATTACTGCACCGTCCAAAGACCTACCGGCCAAATTGGCCGAGCGCATGCCGGTTGCACTCAATAGCGGCGAGCAGGCCATCTGGCTGGCAGATGCGACACCGGTCAGCGCGTTACAGCCGTTGCTACTGAACGCCGACGCTCAGGTAGAGATGATTCACCCTGTGAACAGCGCCGTCAGCACGCCACTGACCAAGGGGCCGCATTGCTGCAACCCCAGCGGCCCGATTCAAACCTTGAACTGATTGATCAGACGGCGTTGATGCTCTGCTAGCTTGGTCAGCGAGGCGCTGGCCTGCGATGCTTCATCGGCGCCAGCCGCTACTGATTTAGCCACCGTATCGATAGTAGTAACGTTGCGGTTAATGTCTTCAGCTACCGCACTCTGCTGCTCCGCCGCACTAGCAATTTGATTATTCATATCGTTAATCACTGATACCGCTTGAGTGATTGAGGTCAGCGCAGCATCCGCCTCTTCTGCCTGTAGTACGCTCTGATCGGTGCGTGAGCGACTTTGCTCCATCACTTTAACGGTCTCGCGCGTACCGTTCTGCAGCTGCTCGATCATCGTCTGAATCTCGGCAGTAGAGGCTTGGGTTTTCTGCGCCAAGTTACGTACTTCATCCGCTACCACGGCAAAACCACGGCCTTGCTCGCCAGCTCGCGCTGCCTCAATGGCGGCATTGAGCGCCAACAGATTGGTCTGTTCCGCGATGCCACGAATGGTGTCGAGAATCCCAGTGATGTTCTCGCTGTTACGCGCCAGCGACTGCACACTTTCGACCGCGCGCTGAATATCCTCTGAAAGATTCTGAATAGTGGCCGAAGTCGCTTTGACCACCTCGCGGCCATGATTAGCAGAACCGTCCGCGTTATGCGCAGCGCTTGCCGCCTGGGCAGCATTGCGCGCTACATCCTGCGCAGTCGCTGTCATCTCGGTAACAGCTGTGGCTACCAGGTCAATTTCACTGAGCTGCCGCTGTACCCCATCGTTAGTACGAATGGCAATATCGGCGGTGTGCTCGGAAGCATCGGTAACCTGCTGCACCGAGCCAACCACTTCCTTGATCATCCCCTGCAACTTATCGAGGAAGGCGTTGAAACCGGCCGCTATGGCACCTAGCTCATCCGCGCGATCCACATTCAGACGTTTGGTTAGATCGCCGTCGCCTTTGGCAATGTCATCCAGCATGGCGACCAGCTGACGTGCAGGCTTGGCCAAGCCATAGGCGACAAAGATCATCACAACAAGACCAACCAGCGCTACCAGAAAGCCAACCACAGCCAGCATCAAGGCAGACTGAGTGCTCTGCTCGGCCACTTCGCCATCCAGCGCGATCAAGTCAGCCATGACTGCATCCATAGGCAAGATGATCAACAACGACCAGCGCGTACTGGTATTACCTAGGGTGATGGGCATGGCCAATTCAATATGGCCACGGGCCTCATCTATCGAATAGATGGGTTGATCTTGTAGCTTTGCCAGATTGGCCAAGTCACTGCTGTCCAGGACTTTGTCGGCGCGATCACCAGGCTTGGCGCCCTCGCCGGTAAAGGCAACCAACCGTCCGCTACTGCTAACCAACGCCTGGGTGCCCACGCCGTCGTATAACGCATCATCGCCACGCTGCAGCATGCCCTGCAAAAAGTCCATGGACAGGTCAGCCCCCGCTATACCGCGAAACTCGCCTTCGCTGATCAGCGGGACGGTAAAGGAAGACAACAGAATAGTTCTGTCACCGACCTCGTAAGGTGCCGGATCAGTCACGCAGGGTTTGAGGGTATCCTTGGGGCAAAGATAGTACTCGCCAGCGCGCACGCCGGTATCTAGCAGAGTTTCATCTTCCAGGTCAGCCAGCGAATCCATCTCAAGGCTGCCGTCTTCGCTGCGATACCACCACGGCATGAAGCGGCCGCTACCATCGTAACCGTCGGTCTCGATACCCTGAAAGAAGTTATCCAGATCGTCAAAAGCATTTGGCTCCCAGCCAACATACGCGCCCAGCAGATCAGGATTTTCCTGCAGCGTCATACGAATAACCCGGTTCATTTCCTCGCGCCCCATCATCAGCGAAGGCATACCGTCTGGTTGTATCTCACCCAACATAACGTTCAGATTGGCCAACTGTGAGGCCACTCCCAAGGGGTATTCCAGCTGGCGGCGAATCTGCTCCCGTTCACCGTTAGCGATCGACAGGAGTCGGTCTTTCACTACACCTTCGAGCAACTCCTGACTGCGATCTTGCACATAAGCTTGGCTGCGCTCTGAGGAGTAGACGGAAAAAAGGGTCATGACCCCGACTGCGATGAACAGACAAGCTCCAGCCAGAACTGCGATGGATAGCTGAATCGACTTGAATTTCATTAATTACCTCGGCTTAGCCGCCAGACAAAGGCGCGCATACATGTTCTTGTTGTTATATCGGCGACCAGCAAAAAAACTTCAATCCTGTGAAGACATTAGCGCGTTTGCGCTGTCTGATTGCCTGAAACCGGTGATGGCAATACCATACTAGCCGTGTTTCATTGAGCTGAACTACCTCGTTCTGGCAGCGCAGCAATCTCAACAGAGAATCCCTGCGTAAGCAAAGAACGTCGCGAAATCTGCAGCTCTGCTAGATTTAAAAGTGCTGGTCTGTATTGCGTTCAATAATCCTGGAGATACAAAGCAATGAAAAAGACGCTGATGATGCTTGTAGCAACCCTGTTTGGTATCGCTGTTCTCTCGGGTTGTAATACCGTTGAGGGCTTTGGCAAGGATGTGCAAAAGGTTGGCGATGGTATAGAAGATTCAGCTGATCGATAAGCACCACAACGGCGTGGCGGTTGTCCGCCACGCCCAGTTCATTCAAGGATAAAAGAACCATGCGATTGCGTTTTCTACTGTGTGTGCCGGTCATTGCCCTGGCCGGATGCCAAAGCGTGCAAACCACTCAAGGCGGCAACGTTGGAGTGGACCGTACCCAGTACATGATGAGCGGCCTGTCGAGCGAAGAAGTCAACCAAATGGCGGCTCAGTCTTACGACGAGATTCTGGCGGAAGCCAAGAAGGCTGGCGTGCTCAATACCAATGCTGCGACCGTCCGCCGTTTGCGCAAAATCGCCGACGATCTGACCGCGCAAGCTACTTATTTTCGGCCGGATGCAGCTCAGTGGGATTGGCAAGTCAACCTGATCAAGGATGACCAGCTCAACGCCAGTTGCGCGCCCGGCGGTAAAATCCTGTTCTACTCCGGGATCATCGATAAACTCAACTTAACCGATGACGAAATTGCCCAAATAATGGGCCACGAGATTGCTCACGCCCTACGCGAGCATGGCCGCGAAGCCATCTCCCGTGCGTACGCCACTCAGATGGGCACTCAATTGGCTGGCGCACTACTGGGCTTGGGCTCTGGCAGCCAGCAGGCAGCGGATATGGCTGTTCAGTATGGCCTAACGCTGCCCAACAGCCGCTCCAACGAGAGCGAAGCCGACCTGATTGGCCTCGAACTCGCTGCCCGGGCAGGCTACAACCCGCAGGCCGCCGTCAGCCTGTGGCAGAAAATGTCAGGCGCCTCGCAGGGCGAGCCACCACCGTTCATGAGCACTCACCCATCATCCTCAGGCCGTATTGAAGCTCTGCGTGCCGCCGCACCGCGCGTGCAGGCGTTGTACGAAGCCAATAAGTAAGCCACAGGCCGGGCAGCTGAAAAGCAGCCCGGCTTTTCACTTTACTCTTTCTGCTGGGCCGTCCCGTTCATCCGTTGTGCCGGAAATGTCTGGCTGTCTGCGAATAAATCATTAGAATGTGCGCCGCTTAAGGTCATTCTGACCGCATGGGTTCCCTAACCCCATTTATAAACAACGGCGGAGGCAGCGGCTTCCGGATCCGTAAAAAGGACACAAAATGACGACCCTCTCTTCCGCACGCCGGCAAAAAGCCTTGGCGTTGCTGATTGCTTTTCATATTGCCATCATCATTGCCAGCAACTACCTGGTACAACTGCCTATCACCTTGTTTGGTTACCATACGACGTGGGGCGCTTTCAGCTTTCCTTTCATTTTTCTCGCCACCGATCTAACTGTGCGCTTGCTCGGCAAAAGCGCCGCCCGCAACGTCATTGCCAAGGTGATGCTGCCAGCGTTGCTGGTGTCCTATGCGGTGTCGGTGGTATTCCAGGAAGGCAGCTATCGCGGCATTGAATCACTGCTGTCATTCAACGACTTCGTACTGCGTATTTCACTGGCGAGCTTTGTCGCTTACGTGATCGGTCAGTTACTGGATATTCAGGTATTCGACCGCCTGCGTCAGTCGAAAAAGTGGTGGATTGCACCCAGCCTGTCGACAGTACTGGGCAACCTGGCCGACACCTTTGCCTTTTTCTCGGTGGCCTTCTGGCGCAGTAGCAACGAGTTCATGGCGACTCATTGGGTCGAGATCGCTACCGTCGATTACGCCATCAAGCTGGGCATCAGTCTGTTGCTATTCTTGCCGCTGTATGGCGTGTTACTCAAAGCGCTACTGCGGCGTTTTTCTGGACCGGATACCGCCACCAGCCATTGATCAAATTGCCGCGCCAACCTGGCGCGGTTACCAAAGGCTGATAAGCAACCCCAGCAACGCGCAGCACCCAAGCGTTTGTAATACTGAGCGCTTGGCAACGAACAATAGCAATGTTGCCAGCCCGGCGATCAGTACAGACCCAAGGTCCAGCCCCGCAGCAAACCCCTGTGGCCAGAGCACGTGCCAAGCAAAGAACAAAGCTAAATTCACAATCACACCGACTACCGCGGCAGTGATCCCCGTTAACGGCGCGGTGAACGAGAGCTTGTTATGGGTCGATTCCACCAGCGGCCCGCCCCCCAGAATGAACAGAAACGAGGGCAAGAAGGTAAACCAGGTTTCCAACAGCGCCGCGACCAAACCCGCCAACAACGCCTGCTCCGCGCCAAACACCTGTAACACATAACCGCCAACAAAAGCGACGAAGGTCACCACCATGATCAAGGGTCCCGGCGTACTTTCACCCAAAGCCAAGCCATCAATCATCTGTGTTGGCGTTACCCATCCATGTTGCTCCACCGCCCCCTGAAAAACGTAAGGCAGCACTGCATAAGCGCCGCCAAAGGTAAGCAGCGCCGCTTTGGTGAAGAACCAGCTCATTTGGGTCAGCTCACCGGCCCAGCCATAACATACCGTCAGCACCGCCATCGGCAGTACCCACAGCAATACACCAACCGCCAGCAGACGTGACAGAGAGCTCCATCTGAAGAGCGCATGCTCAGGCGTAGGGGTTGTGTCATCAATCAGCGCTGGAGGGTGATCAACCTGTTTAACCGTCGCGTCCCCGCCCGGCTGAAACAACGCGGGCCGCAGACGACCACCCAAGTAGCCGAGCAAAGCTGCGCCGAGTACGATCAGCGGAAACGGCAACTGCAACACAAAAATTGCCAGGAAAGCTGCTATCGCAATCGCCCAGAGCCACCGATTTTTTAATATACGCCCGCCAATTCGCCAGGCAGCTTGAAATACCACCACAGTAACGGCCGGCTTGATGCCATAAAAAATACCTGCCACCCAAGGCAGATCGCCGTATGCGACATATACCCACGCGAGTATGATCAGCAAAAACAACGACGGCAGGATAAACAGCAGCCCTGCCAACACACCGCCCCAGGTACGGTGCAACAGCCAACCGAGGTAAGTAGCCAATTGCTGCGCTTCCGGCCCGGGTAGCATCATGCAGTAATTGAGCGCATGCAAAAAACGCCGCTCCGAAATCCAGCGCCGTTTGACCACTAGCTCTTCATGCATTATCGCGATCTGCCCTGCCGGCCCTCCGAAACTGATAAAACCTAACTTCAGCCAGAACAGCATGGCCTGGTAGAAAGGCGCGGTCGGGGCAGCACTATCAAGATTTAGGGAAGTCGGTCTGTTTTGCATCTTATCTGGCAATCTCTTTTCAGATGTTACGTAGCGGTTCGGCATAGCACATCGGCTCTAGAACGCAGCATGCCAGAATCAGGTTGCAACCTGATTGCAATATTCTTGAAAAATAGCTGCCAATGGGGCTAGGCGAAAATATAAAGCGAAGGCATTATTCTGCCATCGCAGGCATTGCCTCGCGGCCCCACCTTGCGGCACGGATGCCTCGACACTCTGCCTTGTTTTTGTATTTATCCGGTCTTTTTTCGGACACCCGCGCGTGGGCAAATACTGAGACCCAATGGGTCTTCATACCCTCAGCGCTTTGCGTCAAAGAGAATTACCCACAAAAAGGAAGTAGTCGATGTTAGCCAGGAAAATGCTGTTCTCTGCCGTACTCATCAGTGCTGTTATGGCCACAGGTTGCGCCAGCGTCAACAAGGCGCCCAGCGCCATGGACGCCGAAGCCAAGCAATTCAATACTCACCCCGACTACGCTCAGGTGTACGTCTACCGCAACGAAACCTTCGGCGCGGCGATCTCCATGCCGGTTGCAGTCGACGGGCAACGCGCAGGCACTACCGGCCCAAAGTCGTTCTTCAAGTTTCAACTATCTGAAGGCCAACACACCATCAGCTCTCAAAATGGCGCCTCTTCGCTGCTGCTGAATACCGAGAAAAACAAGAACTATTTTGTCTGGCAAGAAGTAAAAATGGGCATGGCTTCCGGCGGCTCGAAACTGCAGCTGGTAAACGAAAGCACAGGCCGTTCAGGTGTTAAGGAATGCAGCCTGATTCAGAGCAACCTCTAATAGTCCAGGAGGAAGGCCGGCAGCGATTCAGGCTGCCGGTCACGCTTGCTCGCGGTTACTGAAAACGATGAAATATCCAAAGCCAATACCAGCCAACCAAAAAGGATAAAAAAATGGCGACCTGTGCAAACTGCAAAAAGATCATTCTTATGGGAGGCGTTCGTCAAGAAGGTCTTCGTTTCTGCGGCAAACCTTGCTTACAGCGCGGGCAAGCCGCACTGCTGGCCGCTCGCATGCCGGAAGCGGAGCGAGTAAGAGCAGCGCAAACGCTGTTTCGCGGCCCCTGCCCCACGTGCAACAAGCGTGGAGGTATTGATCTATACAAATCCCATTACGTAATGTCTTTTGTGCTTTTTACCCGGCATGGCAGCCATTCACTTATCAGCTGCCGTACTTGCGCGTTAAAAAAGCAAGGCGGCGATTTCATGCTGTCATCACTGGTTGGGTGGTGGGGTATACCTTTTGGCTTGTTGCTAACCCCGGTGGCGTTACTGCGTAATGGCTATGCCATGCTTTTTCCACCCAATGGGGTAGAACCTTCCCCGGCATTTCAACAGGAAGTAGCGCTACGGTTGGCCTGCGCCGAAATAGATCGCCAGCAAGCGGCGCAAAATCCACCACAGCAGAGGCCTGAAAAAGCCAACTGGAAAGAGTAAACCGATTAAATGCGGCGAATCCCAAGGAGAAACCGATGGGCGATATAAGTGGGAAGTGTCTCTGTGAAGCGGTGCAATACCGCATCTGCGGCAGTCTGGGGCCAATATACAATTGTCATTGCAGCAAATGTCGGCGCTGGCATGGCGCGGCTTTTCGCACTCGTGCCTCTTTCAAGCGCGAGCAGTTCAGTTGGTTGAGCGGTGCTGACAATCTTTCCAGCTACGCCTCTTCGGATAACGTCACCCGCTACTTCTGCAGCACCTGTGGCTCGCCGCTGATAAGCACCTATAAAGATCATCCCGACGTACTGGGTATAGCCTTGGGAGGGCTGGAAGGCGATATCAGCGGCCGGCCGCAAGCACACCTTTTTACCGACTCCAAGGCCAGTTGGCATCAGATAACCGATGACCTGCCCCAGCATTCTGGCTGGCCCGGGACTGAGTCGGCGGTTAGAAAAACCGTGGATTAGGCGGGGTTAGCGGCGGCATTTTGCTGAGCAATTTCGCGTAGCGCCTGCACCAGGTAATCCGCTTCCTGCGCGCCAGAGATCAGGTATTGATCGTTGACGATAAAGGCCGGGACCGATGACACGCCAGCTTGCTGGTAACGTTCCTCATCGCTGCGCACTGCTTCCACGTAGGCATCTGACTCCAATACCTGGCGCGCCGCAGCGGCATCCAGCCCTACCGACTCAACGCAACGCAGTAACACTTCTGTCTCACCTACATTCTCGGCGTGGCCAAAATAAGCATCGAACAGCGCCTGTTTCATTGCCGTCTGCTTGCCCTGCTCTGCCGCCCACTTGACCAGCCGGTGGCCGTTAAATGTATTAGCGGTATAGCGTTCCTGCATCTTGCTGAAGTTAAGCCCTAGACCGGTGGCAATTTCGATCATATTGGCCTGCGCGGCTTCCATCTCTGCCTCGCTACGGCCGTATTTGCGGCTCAATGCCTGCAAGATCGGCTGCGGTTGACTGTCGGGATTAGGGTTCAACTCAAAGGCGTGCCACTCAACATCAAGTTCAAGCTCGCCCGCCAAACTAGCCATAGCTTGCTCCAGCCGCGCATAACCGATAGCGCACCAAGGGCAAGCGATGTCGGACACAATATCAATATGCAAATTGCTCATGGACTGTCTCACTCTGAGTCGTTATCAATAGGCATAGCCTACACGCCCCGCAGCGCGCTTTCACCTATGACAACATCTTGAATAGTGCCAAATAGGCTTGGGGCCATATACTCAAAGCAGTTCAAAAGGAAGATGGCTTGGATGATTGTTAGATCAGTAAGCACCATAGCCACGGGCTGATCATCAGCCACCGCGGCAATACAAACCTTTATCGGAGTGCGCCATGCTGGAGTTACGCCCCAACTGCGAATGCTGTAACAAAGACTTGCCGCCCAGTGCCTCCGATGTACTGATCTGCAGTTTTGAGTGCACCTTCTGCCGTGATTGTGCAGAACGTCAGCTGCAGCTGACCTGCCCAAATTGCGGCGGCAACCTGGTCGAGCGACCAATTCGACCGGAAGCGCTGCTGGCGGCCAACCCAGCATCGACTGAACGGGTGTTAAAAAAACGCTGTTAGGGCACAGGCATGCCGAACTTAGACTTTAGTCACATAGCTGCCTATTTCTTCCCAAAGCCGGCTACCCTCTGCGGTCGCGTCGTCTATAGTTGACCAAGACTAGTAAGTGGCTGGTTGGCGTCTGTTAGCAAAAAAACAAGAGATAACCGGGAGTCTTGCATGAGCGCTGTAATCCTGTTGGTGGTAGGTCTAGTCCTGATGAGCCTAGGATATTTCATCTACTCCAAATTCATTGCTGAAAAAATCTACCGACTCGACCCTGACTACCGCACACCTGCGCACGAATTCGAAGACGGCGTAGATTTTGTGCCCACCAACAAGTTTGTACTCTGGGGTCACCACTTCACGTCAGTTGCCGGCGCAGCGCCCATTGTTGGCCCGGCCATCGCCGTTATCTGGGGCTGGGCCCCTGCCTTCATGTGGGTAGTGTGTGGCACCATCTTTTTTGCCGGCGTACACGATATGGGTGCCATCTGGGCCAGCGTGCGTAACCGGGGCCGCTCGGTTGGCTCATTGACCGGCGACGTAGTCGGCAAGCGTGCTCGCAGCATATTTATGATCGTCATCTTCCTGGTGTTGCTGATGGTCAATGCGGTATTCGCCGTTGTCATTGCCAAGCTGATGATGAAATTTCCAACTGCCGTGCTGCCCGTCTGGGGCGCTATTGTCGTGGCGCTAATTGTTGGGCAGTTAATCTACCGCCGCATTCTAAATCTGGTCAGCGTTTCGGTGATTGGCGTCATTGCGCTCTACGCATTGATCTTCGCGGGCCCCTCCATGCCGATTCAAATGCCTGCCGAAGTGGCCGGGGTATCCGGCAACGCCGTCTGGATCGTATTGCTGTTCATTTACGCCGGTGTGGCTTCCATTCTGCCGGTTTGGATGCTGCTGCAACCACGCGACTACATCAACGGCTTGCAGCTTTTCGTTGGCTTGCTGATCCTCTATGGCGCCATACTGCTGCTGAATCCGACCATGGTCGCGCCGATGTTCAACGATGCTGTACCTCCGGGAACGCCATCGATAATACCTTTGCTCTTCGTCACCATTGCTTGCGGCGCGATTTCTGGCTTTCATGGTTTGGTGGCCTCGGGCACAACATCCAAGCAGCTCAATAAAGAAACTGACGCGCGCTTTGTCGGTTACTTTGGTGCTATCGGTGAAGGCTGTTTGTCGCTGGCGGCGATTCTGGTCGCCACCGCCGGCTTTGCCAGCCTGACTGACTGGAAAGCCATGTATTCGGCTTTTGGTCAGGGCGGCGTAACAGCCTTCGTTGAAGGTGGCGCTTACATCATCCACAACGGTCTCGGCCTGTCAGAGGTTACTGCGGCAACACTGCTGACCGTAATGGCCGCGCTGTTCGCCGGTACTACCATGGATACAGGCCTGCGCCTGCAACGTTACATTTTCCAGGAGTGGGGTGAGATTTATAATCAGGAGTGGATGAAGAAGCCGCTGGTTGCGACCCTGCTGGCCGTAGGTAGCTGCATGGCGCTGGCTTTCGGCGCCGGTGCCGATGGCTCTGGTGGCATGATCATATGGCCGCTGTTCGGCACCACCAATCAGTTGTTGGCCGGGCTGACACTGCTGGTGATCACTGTGATGCTGGTGCACCTTAAGCGTCCAATGTGGTACACCCTCGCGCCGCTGTGTTTCCTGATGGTAATGACCGTGGTTGCTTTGGTTCTGCAACTGCGCACTTTCTATCAGCAGGGGAACTTCTTCCTGCTGTTCCTGGGTGTGGTGGTATTGATTGCTGCCATCCTGGTGGCTATGGAAAGCGGAGCGGCGCTCAAACGACACCGTGCATTGGCAGCAGCCGAGGACAGCAATGCCTCCTAAGCGTCACCCCGGAGAATGGCGCGCCTGGCTTAGCAAGGCGCGCTTTTTTCTGGAAGAGACCTACAGCACCCGTTACCGTGGCGCCATTGCGCGAGCGCGGCGTGACGAGGATGACCTGTTTATGCTGCTGGTCTTCTCGGAAATGATGGGCGTGCCTAACCCCGCCAGTTATTACACCCTTGAGTTGCAGCCACTATTGCTGCAGCGCTTCCATGACTGGCATCGCCGTATGGGCATGGAGCATTCCCCGCTTGATCACTTTCGCTGCTGCTGATCTGGAGCACCCGTTATCACTACCCCAAGCTTTGACCTGCTCAACCGCCGCCTAATCTGGGTGGGAGGTAAAGGCGGAGTCGGCAAAACCACCGTTTCCGCTGCCCTCGCGGTATTGGCCGCTAGCCGCGGCAAACGTTGCTTGATCGTCTCCACCGACCCAGCGCACAGCCTCGGCGACGTATTTGCCAAGACGTTGGACGACAAGCCGCGCCGCCTGCTGCCCAACCTAGATGCCATGGAAATTGATCCTGACGTTGAGGTGGAAGCTCATCTGGCGCGCGTTAAAGCCCAGATGCGGAGCTTCGCCAGCGCCGAAATGATGCCTGAGCTCGAACGCCAGCTAAAACTGACGAGGCAATCGCCGGGCACTCAGGAAGCAGCGCTATTAGAGCGTATCGCCCGGCTGATCAGCACGCCACAACCCGATTATGACCTGATCATTTTTGATACCGCGCCAACTGGGCATACCTTGCGGCTACTGACGTTGCCCGAGGCTATGGCCGCGTGGACTGAAGGCTTGCTCAGTCATAACCGCAAATCTGAAGAACTCGGCAAGGTGCTGCAGCATCTCACGCCAAAGCGCGGGCGTGATATCGACAGCCCTTTTGATGACCCGCAGGACAATGCATTAAGCGATTTTGATCGCAAAACCCGCGATGTAGCCGAGACGTTATTGACCCGTCGCCGGCTATTCCACCAAGCCAGACGCGTATTGCAAGACCATAAACAAAGCGGCTTCCTTTTTGTACTTACCCCCGAACGCTTGCCTATACTGGAAACAGCCCGGGCGGTCAGCACCTTACAGTCAGTCGATATTCCGGTGGTAGCAGCGCTGGTTAACCGCGTTATACCCGAGGACGCCGACGGCCAGTTTCTGCAGCGCCGACGCGAGCAGGAAGCAACCTACCTGCAGCGCATAGATAAGGAGCTAGGGCATTTGCCGCGTCCGCAGTTGCCTTGGTTGGAAACCGATGTGCAGGGTGTAGAGATTTTGCAGCAGATTGCTGAACAATTGGCCGCACAAGGGTTCTGAGTCTTTACTGGCGGTAATGCCGGGCTGGCAAGCTCTGGTCAAATCAACCTGAAGGGACACGACCATGAAACACGCTCTACTGATTGCCGCAGCGCTGCTGCTGATCGCCGGCTGTTCCAGCCAGCCCATTTACAACGTCGACGATAACAATACGTCTATCTACAACAACGACTTTCAGCCCACAGAGCAACAGGTCGAACAAGCCATTATGCTGGGTGCGACCCGCTATGGCTGGCAACCAAGGCTGGTGGAGCCTGGCCTGATTGAAGCCAGCATTTTATTGCGCGATCACCAAGCGACCGTAGAAATCCCCTATTCCGCCAACAGCTACAGCATTCATTACAAGAGCAGCGAAAACCTGGATTATGAAGATGGCGAGATACATCGCAACTACAACCGCTGGGTGATGAACCTGTCTTCTGCTATCCAGCAACAGCTGAGCGCCGAGGCCTATGGCGACACGCCACAAGGTGGCCAGATACGCTGAAGCCTAAGCTGCACCAGCAGCCCGCCGTCATGCACAAACCGCCGCCCGGAGAACCAATTTATGCTCAACATCACTCTTGATCCCGAGAATGCCATTGTCATGCTGGAACCGCATGGCACCCTGAGCGAAGAGGATTTTCGTCGCGTGCGCGCGGCGGTTGATCCATTCATCGAACTGCATCAAGGCTTGCGGGGCATGATTATTCATGTGCACTCCTTCCCCGGCTGGGATTCCTTCAGTGCAATGATCTCGCACCTGACGTTCGTGCATAACCACCACAAGAAAGTAAAACGTATCGCCGTTGCCAGCGACTCTAATCTGGGCAACGTCGCAGAAGCACTCGGCTCACACCTGATCGCAGCCGAGATAAAATCATTCGACTTTACTCAGCTGGCCGACGCTCAGCGTTGGATTCTCGAGGAGTGATCCAACCCGCGCGTTAACTCGAAGCCGACACACATACGTGCTATACAGGAGCCATTAACATCCACGGACAGGATTAGACATGGCACTCAACCCAGCTACCATCACCCAGATAAAGACCCTTCTCTCCGGCGCGCAGGACAAGATCGAGCAACTGCGCACGATCGAGCCGTTCTTCATTGATCTATCCCTGCGAGAAAACCCGGTTGGCGCACGCGTCGGGCAAACTCTGGCTGACAAGCTGGCGATACTGCCGAAAATTCGTGCCTTTGGTTTCGACAAGATCCTGCTCGGCACCCTCGATTACTCCATGCCAGATGAGCTGGAGGTCGATGACGACTTTATGATGTATCTGCGCGATCAACAGATAGATGCCACAGGTTGTTACGCCTTTACCGATATAGGCTTGGTAGATGAAAGTGGGAAATTCACGCCCTCACCTTCCATGCTCAAGCTACGCGATTACGCAGTGCCCAATACGCTACACGAAATCTATTTGAGCAAGGACGGCATGGCCGGTCAGTACGATCTGGCTACCTTGCTGCGCAGCCTGCCCGCCAGCATTCAATGGCTGCAGGAAAACGTGCGCGGCGATCACGGCGGCGCACCGCGCATCCTGATCAACGTAGTGGATGGCTGCGACGCCTTGGCTGAAGATCCTGAGACCGCGTGTGAGGTCTTTGCCATGCTTGCTCAGCAACCTATTGAGGGCATCAGCATTGAGGATGACCGTGGCACCTACCTGCCCTTTCAGGTTGGCGCCTTTGTGGCGGCCATTCGCTGTGTACTCCCGCGGCCGCTAAAGCTATTGGTACACATGCACGCCGGCGGCGGCTTTGAGAATGCTTCGGTACTGGAAGCTCTGATCAGCGGTGCCGATGGTGCCTGGGGAGGCCTACCCAAGCGCGCAGCTATTATTGGTCATGCCTCGCTCGGTGAGTTAATCGCCAACCTGGTGCGGGTCGGTAATCCACATATGCAGAACACCTATCAGCTGAATCAGCTGATGCCGCTGGCGACTAACTTGCAGATCATGGATGAGGAGCAGGCCGTGCCGGATGATCTGCCTATCCTCGGGCATAACGCCTATCGCCTGACGCTGAGTTTTTTTCGTCAGCGGGCAGATCGTTTCATGGACTTGGTGCCGGAAGCTATTGGCGGCCGTTACGGTTTTCGAATTTGTCCGGTGGTCAGTGATCCCGCCGTCATTGCCGGTCGCCTGAGCGAGGTAACTGGTCTGCCTGCAAGCAGCTTTCCCTCAGCCGTACTGGAGCAAATGGTCCGCCTGATGCGCCGCGATCTGCGCGCGGGCGAGCGCATTGTTTACGACGAGCCCGCACAATTGATGGCGCTGTATCAGCGCGCCGGTGGCAATAGCTGAGCAACCACTCGGCGGCTGATGCTTTACAACCGCCCCAAGGTAGGGCTAAAACAAGGAGCTGCGGACTTTTTCACGGTTCAACATGACGCTTTTACTCGCAACGGATCAGCGCCCCTATGCCATGGAACTGGCTGAGCCTTGCACTCTGCACTCACACACACAGAGTTGAAGGACGATGACAGACATAGCCCGAGAGATAGAAGAAGACAGCGCGGTCTACAAGACCCTGCTCGAATCCACCAAGGCCATCCCCTGGAAAATCGATTGGGCAAGCATGCAGTTTGCTTATATCGGCCCTCAGATTGAAGCTCTACTGGGCTGGACACCGGGCAGCTGGCTCACCGTCAACGACTGGTCAGACCGCATGCACCCCGAAGATCGAGAGTGGGTGGTCAACTTCTGCGTCTCCCAATCCCAAGCCGGTATCGACCATGAGGCCGACTATCGCGCACTTACCAGCGATGGCAACTATGTGTGGATTCGTGATGTGGTGCACGTGGTGCGTAACGACGACGGCGACGTAGAAGCGCTGGTTGGCTTTATGTTCGATATCAGTGAGCGTAAAAAAACCGAAGAGAAGCTACTGAGTCTGCAAAAGGAGCTGGAGGAGTTGTCGTTCAAGGACGGTCTGACTGGCGTCGCCAATCGCCGCATGTTCGACTCCATACTGCAACTGGAATGGACCAACGCCCGACGCACCGGCCAACCCCTGTCGGTCATCATGATCGATATTGACTACTTCAAGCAGTACAACGACCACTACGGCCACGTTAAGGGTGACGATTGCCTCAAGCGTGTTGCCAAGGCACTGGATACCGCCGCCGCTCGCTCACGCGACTTCTTCGCCCGCTTTGGCGGCGAGGAGTTTGTGTTGGTATTGCCTGAAACCGACGCGGCCTCCGCCGAACGCGTTGCCGAGCGTTGCCGCAACCTGGTTTTCAAAGAGCAGATTACGCACGGTTCATCCCAAGTCGCTCAAATACTCACGATCAGCATGGGTTTGGGCACCATAGTGCCCACCCAGAAAGACGAAACCCGCAGCTTTATCGACGCGGTAGACCGCAATCTCTATTTGGCAAAGCAGCGTGGCCGCAACCAGCTGGTCAGCGGCCTCGACTAAGCTGTACCGGGCTAGGCAACTCAGGTTGACTGAAATACCAGCCAGCCTGAGTATAGCCCCAGCAGCAGAAACATCAGCGCGGTAAACCGACGAATCCAGGTCAGCGGCAACTTGTCGGCGGCGGCGTTACCCAGCAACACTACAGGTACATTGGCCAGCAGCATGCCCAGTGTCGTACCCATCACCACCCAGACGTAGGCATCAAACTGCGCCGCCAGTACCACGGTAGCAATCTGGGTTTTGTCGCCCATTTCCGCCAGAAAGAACGCCACCAGCGTCGCCATGAAAGCCCCATAGCGGCCGATCGGTGGGGTGTCTTCTTCGTCGAGTTTGTCCGGCACCAGCGTCCATGCTGCCACGGCCAGAAAAGACACCGCAAGCAAGCCATGTTGCCACTGGTAACTGAGCATATCGGCGGCTATCTGCCCAACCGCACCCGCGAGGGCGTGATTGACTATGGTCGCGACAAGAATGCCCCAGATAATCGGCCAAGGCCGACGGAAACGCGCGGCTAGCAGCAAGGCCAGCAGTTGGGTTTTGTCGCCGATCTCTGCCAGCGAGACAATCCCGGTTGATACAAAAAAAGCTTCCACGGAGGTTCCAACGGAGGGCGGGTCAGACAAACCAATGACATACAGACACCCCCGCCCTCGGCTGGTGTTCGTATGTCATAGGTCTCGTCAAACCCGTGCCGCGCAGAGCGGCTGAGGTTTGCGAACGCCATGATCTGCGGATCAATTGTGTTGACGTTCGCCAATGGAAGGCAAGCTTCCGGAGAGACTACTCCCCTAAGACGGGAGCAAATTTACCAGTATCGTTATGACCAGGCAACTGAAAATCAACCCGGTGCAACGGCGGAGTAAACCTTGAAGCGATTGTTCTCTCGCAACACCACGCAGGGACCAATGTGCTGTTCTATCAAGGGCGGATAACGCAGAAAGCCGTTGGCCACGATGCGCAATTCACCGCGTGGCAGCAAGTTGCGCGTCACCTGATTGAAAAAACGCTCAGCGATGCTGGTGTCCTGGCGAATGCCGGTATGAAACGGTGGATTACTGATCACCGACCCATAGCGGCCATGAACTTCGCTGAGACCATCGGAGGCGTAAACCTGCGCTTCAACCCCATTCAGTTGCAGCGACTGCTGAGCGCAGTAAACCGCCAGCGCATCCACATCTACCAGTTCAAACTGACAATCCGGGTTACGTCGCGCCAGCGCAATGGAAAGCACACCTGAGCCGCAGCCAAAATCCAGCACTTTTCCGCGAGGCAGCAATTTGCCTTCGGCCAACAGTAACTCGCTGCCCTCGTCCAATCGACCATGGCTAAATACGCCCGGCAAACTCAGCAATTCAACGTGCTGATCGGCCAACGCCAGGCTGTAGCGCTCCTGCCAGCCTTCCAACTTGAACGGCGCCGCGACACGGTCAGTGACCACTCGCCACAGCTGGCAATGCCGCGCTGAGTCAAGTTTCTCAGGCGTCGTGCCATATTGACTCAACAGGCGCTCGGCACGGGTAATACCGCCCTTCTTCTCACCTACGAGATAGATTGGCTTGCCCACCGCCAACAGTGGCGCTATCTGCGCCAGCGCGTACTCAGCACGCTCAATAGCTTTAGGCATCACCAGAATCACAGCGTCTAGCGCTTCCACCGCAGGGCACAGATGGGAAAACACCAATTGCTGCTCGGATACCTGCCCAGACAAGCCATTTGTTACAGCAAAATCCCAGCTCCACAAGGTCCAGTCCGCCGGCAAGCTGCGGGTAAGGCCGTCTGCGGTGGGATTGACCAGCAGCAGGCGCTGGCCGCTGAACAACTCGGCGCTGCGTTCAAGAATCTGGCTGGTGTTGTCCATCGGTTGCTCCTGGCGATCTACTGGCGGCGTGCGCAAAGTGCGCAAAGTGCGCATTGTAAGCGCAGTTGCGAGCGGATCAACTATTCAGGTGCTGCGAAGTGCATTCAGCTTCTTTGGCCGCAACAGCGGGCAAGCAGCGCAGTACTCAACCGGATTGCTGGCCTGATAATAAAAACAACAGGTGCGACGAAAGCGAATACTCTTGCCATCGGGCAGCAAGGTGGGATCTCTGCGAAAGTGCGCCAGCGGGTTATAGCTCAAACCGAAAAGTGCCGGATCGGCTTCATGCATCAGCCAATGAAAGTCTGCCTCCGCGCGTTGGCGGACCTGCGGGTCTTCGAGCTTAGCCATGCGCTTTTCATACAGCGAATACACGCGCACCGCGGTGTTGTCCCAGAGGATACGCCGGGAAACACCGCTAACCTGATGAAATACTTCCCAAAGCGGCGCAAGAAGCCCGGCAAATAGCGACCGCACAATGGCTTCGCGCCACGCTTCCCTTTCGCCCGCCCTGTAACCGTAAAGATTATCATCCGCCAGCGGCATCGATGACGTCCAGAGTCCGTCGTCGTGGGCATATTCCACCACCACGTTATCCAGCGACAGCAACAGCCCTTTATCACAGGCGGACATGGCGTACAGGCAAGCGCCGGTGGCAAGAAACGAAAAACGCTTGGCCAAAAGTGACGCCGTAATCGCGCTAGTGGGTGAACCTATTACCGGGCCCAACTGCTCTAGCACCTGAGCGCAAACCTGCCCATCCAGCAACGCACGCGCCCTCACAGAACGCTGCGTGTCGCGCAAATCCATACTGGTTAAACGCAATGGCCCGGATAACACGGCCCAAGCCTCTGGGCTGAAAGCCTCACTCAAACTCACTGTGGCAGCTCCCTGCCAAATGGGATGCACAGCGGCGTACCGAAGAACGGATCGGCAATGATGCGGCAGTTAAGATCAAACACCTGCTTCACCAACGCTTCGGTAAGAATGTCGGCGGGCCGCCCTTGAGCAAAGGCTGTGCGTTGATGCACCGCAACCATATGATCGGCGTAGCGGCAGGCCAAATTGAGGTCATGCAGCACCATAACGATCGTCTTACCCTCTTGGCGATTGAGGGCACGCAGCAGGTCCAACACTTCTATCTGGTGCGCCAGATCAAGGTAGGTAGTGGGCTCATCCAGTAAAACAATATCGGTATCCTGGGCCAGCGTCATAGCAATCCAGACGCGCTGGCGCTGGCCGCCGGAGAGATCGTCGACAGGCCTGTCGGCCAGGCCCTGAACGCCGGTTTGCCGCAGCGCCCGTTCGACCATGACTTCATCATCCGCCGACCATTGCTGCATCCAGCTCTGATAAGGGTAGCGACCCAGTGCTACCAGCTGGCGCACCGTGATGCCTTCGGGCGCGCTGGGCGTCTGTGGCAGGATCGCCAATTCACGGGCCACCGCAGCGGTAGACCGCCGCTGAATATCCATCCCATTGAGAATCACCGAGCCTTGCTGTGGCTTAAGCAAGCGCGCCAAGGATTTGAGCAAGGTGCTTTTGCCGCAACCATTGCTACCAATCAGCACCGAGATTTTGCCCGCCGGCAACTGCAGATCCAAGGCGTCGATAATGACCTGACGCTGATAACCGAGGGTCAATTGCTGGGTCTCCATCGAGGTCATCATGGATCCTTTAATGTGGCTGATTGATCAAGAGATACAGGAAATACGGCGTGCCCAGCACGGCAACAAAAATACCAGCGGGCAAGTCCAGCGGCAGAAACAGGGTACGCCCGATCAAGTCGGCGAGCATCACCACATTAGCGCCAACCAACGCCGCCATCACCGCCTGCCCCGCGAAACCGGGCGCCACCAAACGCTTGGCAATATGCGGTGCGATCAGCCCAACAAAGGCAATCGCGCCGCCCCAAGCCACCGCCGCGCCGGCCAAGGCGGCACTCACTAATAGCAGGGCCGCCCGCAACCATTGAACTTGCACGCCAATGCCCTGCGCCAAAGCGTCATCCAACTGCTGCACGCGCACCTGACGGGCCAGTAATACCAGCAACGGAATGATGATCAACAAGCATCCGGCCAACGCCCGAGGCTCAGACCAGTTAGCGCCATAGACACTGCCGGTCAACCAAACATACGCCGACAGGGTAGTGGTCAGCGGGCTGAATACCAGCG
This sequence comes from Halopseudomonas sabulinigri, assembly GCA_011053055.1. Lineage (GTDB taxonomy): Bacteria > Pseudomonadota > Gammaproteobacteria > Pseudomonadales > Pseudomonadaceae > Halopseudomonas > Halopseudomonas sabulinigri_A. The sequence goes on from DRHT01000049.1 coordinate 68,205, forward strand.
TAAAAGTCGTCACGGCCATAAGCAATGCCGAGACGCCAACACCGATCAACACCAGCCGCAGCGGTGATGCTCCCCGCTGCCAAGCCAGCAGGTAAATGGCCAGCGCTGCCAGCCCGGCGCCGAGCATGGCCGCCAGCGGCAAAAATTGCGAGCCGAACAGCATCGAGAAGAACGAAAGGTAAATTACCGCTGCTGCGCTGGCGCCGCTGGTAATACCCAGCAGGTCAGGCGACGCCAGCGGATTGCGAATGATGCTCTGTAAAATCAACCCCGATATCGACAGCGCTGCGCCTACCAACGCCGCCAGCACCAGACGCGGCAAACGCAATTGCTCAACGATAAAAACCAGCTGCTCATCGCCTCCATGCCAAAGCAGCTCCAGCACCTTGAGTGGCGATAGATTGACCTTGCCGAGTGACAAGGCACCCAGCATCACCAGCAACGTTAGTACCAGGGCCAACAGCAGACGCCACAAGATTGCCAGATCGATACGCCGGGAAAAGCCGCCGCTGCGCAGCGTCAGGCTCTTATGCATAGCGACCGCCACGGCGGATCAGCGCAATAAAGAACGGCGCACCGAACAGCGCCGTCATCACGCCAACGGGCACTTCCTGGGGCAGAATCACCACCCGCGCCAGCGTGTCTGCCAACAACAGCAAGCTGGCACCGGCCAACGCGCAGCCCGGCAACAACCAGCGATGATCAACTGACACTCCTTTGCGCACCATATGCGGCACCAACAGCCCAATAAAGCCAATACTGCCCGCTAGCGCCACGGCACTGCCCGCCAAACAAATCACCAGAATGCCCATCAACAAACGAATCAGCCCGGTGCGCTGCCCCAAACCGACAGCGATAGACTCGCCCGCACTCAGCACATTGACGTGCCCAGCCAGCAGCAACGAACCCATCAGCGCCAGTAGCACACAGAGCAGCAAAGGCGCGGCCACGGCTAAATCGCGTTCAGACAGCGAGCCAGCCAACCAGAAAAGCACGGTATCCAGCCCTTCCTGATTGACCACCAACAGCGCCTGACTGAACGCCGAAAACAGCGCCGTAATGGCGGCACCTGCCAGTACAATACGCAGCGGATTGAGGCTGCCCTGCCCGCTGTTGCCGATGATCCAGACGAGGCTGCCGGCCAAGGCAGCGCCGACAAACGCGCACCATAACCAGTGCTGCTGCGCGGTCAAGCCGAAAACCGTGATGCCCAGAATAATCGCAAAGGTCGCTCCGGCATTCACACCAAACAAGCCGGGTGAAGCTAGCGGGTTTCGCGTCAGCGCCTGCATCAGCGCGCCTGCCACGGCGAGGCTGGCACCCACGGCCATGCCCATCAGGGTGCGCGACAGACGCGTGGTTAACACCAGATCATGCACCTGACCCAGGTCGTCGGCGTGCCCAAGCAAAGCACGTATCAATTGCCCCGGCGCAATCCAGGTGACCCCGGAGGCCAGGCTCAGCAACGCACTCAGCACCAGCAGTGCCAACAAGCTCAGCAGCTTCAGGGAATGACTCATCGTAGCGCCTTGGCGTTTGCCATGCGGGCGATGTCATCGAGCATCAAGTTTGCGCCAAGAATGCCGCCCGACAGGCTCCAGGCCACGCTGTCGACATCCCAAACCAGCCCCTGCTGCGGCGCTCGCAATTGCTGCCACAGCGGGTGGTCCAGCACCTGCTGATAGTTACGTTGTGATGCTTCACTGTTGGAGCGCTGGAAAATAAAGAACAGGTCTGCGTCCACTACCGGCAGGCTTTCTTTACTGGTGAGCTTCAGAGAAACTCCTGCAGCGTCCTGGGCAGCGGGGCTCCATACAAAGCCCAACTCAGTTAGCACCGAACCAGCAAAACTGGCCGGCAGATAACTGCGAATATGGTCCTCGCGGATATCGAGTACTGAGATCGTCATGGGCCAGCGCTCGGCGAACGCCACCTGCAACTGCTGACGCAACTGCGCTACCCGCTGCTGCCATTGCGCCAACAACAGGCTGGCCTGTTGTTGGCGTTGCAAGGCTTCGCCCATCACCACCAGGGTCTGTTTGAACTCGAATACTTCATCGAGCATCACCACCCTGCCCATCTGCGCCAGCAAGGGTGCGATGCGCTCATGCCGAAAGCGCGACGCGATGATCACATCAGGCCTGAGCAGCACGATGTCTTCGAGGCTTGGCTGAGTTTCCAACCCCACATGCGGCACGCCCGCTAAGGCCTGACGCAGATAGCGGTACATGGGTTTCTCGCTCCAGGAGTCCACCACGCCACAGGGCAGCACACCCAGCGCCACGGCGCTATCCGTCGCCCCCTGAAACAGGGTAACCACCCGCAGCGACTCGCCCCACACTGGCAAGGGCAAAATCAGTAACCCCAGCGACAAACGCAGTAGCGTACGCCGGGAAAGTCGCGGGTAGAACTCAGACGTCACGGTGTACTCACAGAGCTGAACACGCTCCCTTTTTATGCGATGCCAAGCGAACCGGCTCTTTCAAGTCAAAAGCCAATAGTGGCTGACAACAGGTAAGTTCTAGGCGTAGAGAGTGTCAGACCACCCGCGCTGTCGTCCGATGCACCGGCGGAGGTCCATGAGCGGTCATCCATCACGTTCTCGACGCTCGCGCGCAGCGTGATGTCTTTCTCCGCTGCCTTGAACGCAAAGCGTGCGCCTACGTCGTAACGCTCCCAACCATCGATTTTCTTGCTGTTTTGCTGATCCAGATACTGTGAGCTGGAATGAATGCCACGCGCGCTCAGGGTCAAGCCCGAGACTGCTGGCACATCCCATTCCGCGCCCAGGTTTACGCTGTACTCCGGCGTGGCCGGAGCACTGTTGCCGTCAGAGACGCCGCCCACGGTATCGGTCAGCTCACTGTCGATAAACATAATGCCGCCCAGCAAACGAAAGCCCTTGAGCGGCTCGCCGAAAGTGCTCAGCTCTATACCCTGATTCTCACGCTTGCCGTTCTGGTCAAAACGGCCGGTGATATCGTTGGTCTCGTAGGCCGGTTGCTTGATGCGGAAGGCGGCAGCGGTCAGGCCAAAGGTGCCCTGATCGTATTTGGCACCGACCTCAACCTGGCGACTGGTGAAGGGTGGGAATATCTCATCTGAGTTAATCGAGGTTGAAGGCGCGATTTTGCCTTGGCTCAGGCCTTCCATGTAGTTGGCGTAAAGCGACAACTGCGGATTCAGCTTGAACAGAATACCCGCCGAGGGCGACACCTTCTCCTCATCATAATTGGTTTTACCTTTGACGCCACTGGTCCAATCGTCAACCTTGACCCGCTGCCAGCGCGCACCCAGCGTCACCAGCAGGCGATCATCCATAAAGCCGAGGGTGTCTGCCAGCGCGACGCCGCTAAAGCGGTTTTCGGTATACACCTCATTATCAAAACGGGTCGGTGTGGTGGGTGTTGGCGTTGCAACCGGGTTGTAAAGGTTGCTGGAGCCGTTGGCGTAGCGCGCACCACCATTGGTGAAGTCCATGTAGAAGTAGCTGGCAGCCAGGTTCAGCTCATGGCTTACGGAGCCGGTGTCAAACCAGTTGCGTGCACCGGCCGTAACAGTTCTTACGCTCTCATCACGGGTGAAATCACGCGGCTGCACGGTGAAGTCGCCAGCGTCGTTGATAACAGACACGTTGTGCCGTAGGAATTCGTGCTCACTTTCACGGGCGCCAGCAGCGCCGTAGACCATGATTGAGTCGTTAACGTCAAACTCGCCATTCAAAGTGGCAAAGGTATCTTTGGTACGCGCCTTGCTCCAGGCCTGTGCATAGTTGTCACGCACTTTATCTGCGTCCGGCACCTTGGCGCCGGCGCCAATTAGCACCCGCTCTTGCGGCGCATCGGTGTCACGTTCGGTGTGACCTATATCGGTCGACACGCGCAGCCGCTCACCACGAAAGTCCAGCCCCAGCACGGCCATCTCGCGATCGACACTTTGGTGATCCCACTCGGTATCGCCGGTCTGCTTCACACCATTGAAGCGCAGGCCGAACTTGTTGTCTTCACCAAAACGGCGGCCAACGTCCAACGCCCCGCCCACCTGACTGTCCGAGGCGTAGCTACCAGTGAACTCGGTAAGCGGCTTATCATCTGCTCGCTTGGGCACCACATTGATACCACCGCCCACGGCGCCGCGCGGGGAGATGCCATTGATCAACTGGCTCGGCCCGCGAATCACATCCACGCGGTCGGCCATTTCCATATCAATCGAGTAGGTCGGCAACACACCATAGAGACCGTTGTAGGCCACATCGGTGTTGAACAGGCTGAAGCCGCGAATGGTGAACTGCTCAAAGCGCCCGCCGGCTGGGTTAGTCGCACGCACCGAAGGGTCGCTGGCAATCAGATCACCCAAGGTGCGCGCGTTCTGATTTTTCACCGTTTCGCTGGTGTAGGTGGTCATGCTGAAGGGCGTTTCCATGAAATCACGCGAGCCAAGCAGACCCTGCGAGCCACGGCGTGCCACCTGGCCACCGGCATAACGCTCGCCATCGGCGCGGCTCCCCGGCTGCACGCCGATCACCGTGATAGGCGCAATTTGCATCGCCTCGGTGCCTTCGGGCATCGGCACCAGCGTATAGGCGCCCGCCCCCACCGTTTGAAGTTGCAAGCCACTGCCCTGCAACAACTGCGCGAAACCTTCATCCACGCTGTAATCACCGGACAGCCCGTTGCTGCGGCGACCACTCATCAACGCTGGATCAACCGACAGGCTAACGCCAGCCTGACCGGCAAAGCGCGTCAAAGCGGCTCCCAGATTACCCGCGGGCACTTCATAGCTGCGCCGGCTGGCGTCTTGCGCCCAGCTAGGCGAAGCCAACAGCGGACTGATGCTCAGGCCAATCACAAAACCGAAACGTGCCAAGGAGCGCAGACTGAAAGGCGCCGGGCGGATACCGCCAGGAGATAGTGCAGACATATATAAAGTCCTCATTTTTTTACTTACCTGTACTGACTGGCGAGACAAAAAAAGGGGACACACTTCAGGCAGTTTTTTTGCGGGGCACCAAAGTGACCCAATAACGGGTGCGCGATTGCACCTCCAGCGGCAAGCTGGCGGCCAACAAGGAAAGTACGCGATCAGTATCTTCCAAGCGAAAGCTGCCGGTGACTCGCAGCCTTTCCAACGCCGGGTCCCAACGCAAAATGCCCGGACGATAACGGCTTAGCTCGCGCAGAAAATTGCCGAGCAATTGATCCTCGGCCATCAACACGCCCTCGCGCCAGCCAGGTAGCAAAGCATCGAACGCCTCGACAAGCCCAAGTCCGGAGCGCTGCAATGTCGCCTGCTGGTCTTGATTTACGACCAGCGCAGTTGCAGCCTGAGCAACTTGCAACTGCGCCGACCCACTAATTACTGAGACGCGGCAGTCCTGCTCATTCAAGCGCACACAGACTTCGCCATGACTAACCGCAATACCGCCATAGGGCACTTCAATTGTCAGCGGTGAACTAGCAGATACCTTGAGCGCCATCTCACCGCGCACCAGTGTCAGTCGACCCGCGAGTAGATCAAGATTGACCGCGCTATCGGTATTCAGCAATAACGAGCTACCGTCGGCCAGCGTCAATTGCTGCTGTTCGCCGGTAGCAGTATGCAGGTCAGCACGCCATACATCGACTGGCATCTGTCTACCCACCAACCAGGCTGCGGGCAACAGCGCCGCTACCCCAAGCGCACGTTTGACCGCGGCACGTCGAGCCATGTCCGGGCGATCCAGAGCAGCCATGGCCAGGTCTGTCGGCAAGCCAGAAAAGCGCTGGCGTAATAGCAGCGCCCTTTGCCAGGCATTCTCGTGGTGAGCGCTACTGCTACGCCAGTCCTGCAGACGCGCGTGATCGGCTTCGCTGGCGTGACCAGACTCTACCAACGCCAGCCACTTTGCGGCAGCGCGCAGCATATCGCGGACCTCCCCGGTTGCCGGGGCTGCTCTCATGCCAGGTCCATCAGCAGACAATGCTCGTAAGCCTGAGACATATAGCGTTTAACTGTGCGCTCTGAAACCTCCAAGCGCTCAGCGATTTCGCGATACCCGAGCCCTTCCAATTGACTCCAGAGAAACGCCCGACGCACCAGCACCGGCAGGCCATCAAGTAACTCGTCAAGCGCTTGAAGGGTTTCCAGCAGTGCCCAGCGATGCTCCGGCGATGGCACGCACTGCTCAGGCAATTGCAACAACGCATCCAGGTAGGCTTGCTCAAGATTTCGACGACTGTAAAAGGTGTTCAGCAGGCGCTTGCCAATGGTTAGCAGGTATGCCCGTGGCTCTTGAATATCAGCGATTTTCTGCGAGCTGGTAGCCACTCGTACGAACGTATCCTGACTCAGGTCGGCCGCATCCCAAGCATTACCCATCCGCCGCCCCAACCAGCCCTCCAGCCAGCTTCGGTGGTCACGGTACAGGGCGTGCAAGCTCTGCTCCTGCGGCGAGGCTAATTCAGTCATATCAAGAGGCCTGAACGGAAGAGGTTAAAGAGGCTCGCTAAATGCGATTGATTGTATTTAACAATACCCCGCTATAGCAAGGTGAATTGCCATCACTTCGCTACATACTCAACAACTCCGGCCCGGCATATCCTCTGCTGGCTGAGTTCAACCGCATTCTCGCGCTGCTGGAAAAGCTATTTACGAGGCTTGGCACGCCGTGTGGGTTCTGCTTGCAACGGATCGTCCGGCCAGTAGTGTTTGGGATAACGGCCCTTCATATCCTTTTTCACCTCGGCATAACTGCCCTGCCAGAAGCCGACCAGATCCTGAGTCACCTGTACCGGGCGTTGCGCAGGTGACAGCAACTGCAGTTTCAGTGCTTGCCGACCACGGGCAACACGTGGGTTATCTGCGCTGCCGAACAACTCCTGCAAGCGTACCGAGATACTCGGCGGTGTTTCGCTGTAATCAATGCGAATACGCGAGCCGGTCGGCACCGTCCAGTGGGTGGGCGCCTGCTCTTCCAATTGCTGCGGCAAAGGCCAGGGCAGCAGCCCTCCGAGAATGCCGGGCAACTCAAGGTTAGCGAAATGTGCCAGCCGGGTGACCTTATCCAGATAGGGCGCGAGCCAGTTTTCCAGACCATCAAGCAGCGCCTGATCCGACAGGTCGGGCCATTCGCTTTCAACCTTGTCGGCAAAATCCAGTGCGCGCAACAAACCTACTCGCGCCTGCCATTGGCGTAATACCGGGGTCCACGGCAGCAGCGCCAAGCCTTGTTTACGCACCACATCGCAGAGCGCACGCTGGCGCTGTTCAGGGTCAATTTGCGGTAAGGCTGTGCGCTGCCAGGTCAGTTCGCCAATGCGCTGTTGCCGCTCAGCCAGCAGGGTTTCAGTGCGCGTATCCCAAGCGAGTGTGTCGCGCTGATTGAGCAAGCCGGGCTGCACCTCCAGCAGCGCGGGCATATCCAACTCTGCCGCCATAAAGATACGCGCGTTGCGCTGGCTGGCCTGACCGCCCAGCGCGGCAATCGCCAACCAGTCGCACTGCTGTAGAGAATCAGGTTCAACAAAAGCGGCGGCCCGGCCATTGGCCAAGCGGTAGTCGCTGCCCGCCTCGCCCCGGCGCTGCGCAATGCGGTCCGGATACGCCAGCGCCAGCAGCACACCTATCCATTTTTCATCCTGCGGATCGCTGACCGGCGCATTGGCGGGCAGCTTCTTGAGCAGGCCTTGCCATTGCGTCGCCAACTTTCGCGCTCGCTGCAGGGCATTGCGATCGGCATCCGCGCCACGAGGATCGTCAAACAACGCCAGACGCCGGCTGATATCGGCACTCTGGGCACGTCGCAACACATCACGCTCATCCACTATCGCCGCCAGACGTGCAGCCAACTGGCCCAAACCAAGCCGTTGCCCCTCGACTAACATGTGCGCCAGACGTGGATGCATTGGCAGGCGAGTCAGAGTTTCGCCATGTGGCGTGAGTTGCCAGCCTTGCTCGGAAGACAACAGTGCGCCCAAGCGTTGCAGTAACTCGCGGCCCTGCTGTAATGCAGCCGCGGGCGGCGGGTCAAGCCAGACCAGTTCGCTTGTCTCTTGCACGCCCCAGTGCGCCAACTGCAGCGCCAATGGTGCTAAATCGGCTTGGCGAATTTCTGGCTCGCGTTGCGCCGCCAATTGATCGTGCTGTTGCACCGACCACAGTCGATAACAGATACCCGGTTCCAGGCGACCGGCGCGGCCAGCGCGCTGCTCAGCGGCGGCACGCGATACCCGCCGCGTTTGTAATCGCGTCATACCTGACTGCGGATCAAAGGCGGCTTCGCGCGACAACCCAGCATCCACCACCACGCGAATACCCTCAATAGTCAAACTGGTTTCTGCGATGGCAGTGGCCAACACCACTTTGCGTTGCCCGGCAGGAGCAGGCTGAATCGCTTGCCGCTGGGTAGCAAAATCCAGCTCGCCATAGAGCGGCGTCAACAGCACATCAGGGCTATTACTCAGGCTCTGCTCAAGCTGCGCTTGCACTCGTCGAATCTCAGCGGTGCCCGGCAGAAACACCAGCACACTGCCCCCTTCTTCATCCAGCGCCTGCAGTACCGCCTGACAGACCAATGGTTCTATGAATTGGCGTGGCTCCCAAGGCGCGCCGTACTTCACTGTTACGGGATACTGCCGGCCCATACTGGTAAGCACTGGTGCGTCATCCAGCAGTTGACTGACGCCCTCCGCATCCAAAGTGGCAGACATCACCAGCAGTCGCAGCGGCAATTCATCGCGCAGGTATTGTTGGGTCTGCACGCAAAGCGCCAGGCCTAGATCAGCATCCAGGCTGCGCTCATGAAACTCATCAAAAATCACTAGGCCGATACCCGGCAATTCGGGGTCTGTCTGCAATAGTCGTTGCAGAATACCCTCGGTCACTACCTCGATACGGGTGGCCGCACTCACCTTGCTGTCGAGCCGAATCCGATAGCCCACCGTCTGCCCGACCGGCTCACCCAACAATTCCGCTAACCGCTCAGCCGCTGCCCGCGCCGCCAGCCGCCGCGGCTCCAGCAGGATGATTTTCTGCCCAGCCAGCCAATCCGCACGCAACAACGCCAGCGGCACCAGCGTGGTTTTACCGGCGCCGGGCGGCGCTTGTAGTACTGCGGAAGGGTTATGTTCAAGTGCCTGCAACAATTGCGGCAAAATGTGCGTGACGGGTAATTCGCTCATGGGCCAACCGTACAGAAGAGAAGAGCCGCATTATACGGGTTGCGGGCTTTCAGTCAGCCCGGCTCGGGGATATGCTATGCGCAGCGCACACCTCACGGTGTTGCAACCATTACCTACGCTACCGTCCACTTGCATCAGGAGTCCCGCCGTCATGCGTCTGAAGCCCCTCGCCAGCATTTTGCTAGCCACTACTCTGACCACTCAACTGACCGCCTGCGGTACCGTGTTCTATCCTGAACGTCGCGGCCAAATTACGGGCGAGATTGATTCCGGCGTAGCCATCCTCAACGGCATTGGTTTGCTGTTTTACATCCTCCCTGGCGTCATCGCCTTCGCCGTCGATTTCGCTACCGGTGCCATCTACCTACCGGACGCGCGTTACAGCATCAATCCTGAGCAATTGCAGCCAGCCATCCGTGCCGACGGTAAGATCGACAAGAGCAAGCTGCAGGCGATTCTGCACCGCGAGCTGAACCTTGATCTGCCGGTTGAGCAGGCCGAGGAAAGTAACCAGCCACTACCCAGTCACTATGCCCTGCTGCAGGGTACGCCCCGCGCCTGATGACCCAGCAGACCTTTGATGCTACCGAGCGCGCACGCCTGCTTAAACTGGCGACGCGTGCTTCGGTGGCCGTAGCGCTGCTGTTGATCGCTCTAAAGGGCGGGGTTTGGCTTGCTTCGGGCTCGGTCAGCCTGCTGGCCGGCCTGATTGACTCAGTGATGGACGCGGGCGCGTCTATCATCAATCTGTTTGCCGTCGCCTATGCCCTCAAGCCAGCAGACAAGGAACATCGCTTTGGTCATGGCAAGGCTGAAGCGTTGGCCGGCCTGGCGCAAGCCGCCTTTATTACTGGTTCGGCGTTATTGGTGCTGCTGCAAGGGGTCGACCGATTATTGCATCCGCAGCCGCTGGAAACAGCATGGGCCGGCATCGCCGTCATGCTGTTTTCCATCGTCGCCACGCTGGGCCTGCTGGCCATCCAGCGGCATGTAATCCAGCGCACGGGTTCGACTGCAATCGGCGCAGATGCACTGCATTATCGTTCTGACTTGCTGCTTAATTTGAGCATCATCGCCGCGCTTCTACTCGCGCAGCTAGGCCTGCAGCGAGCTGATGCTGTATTCGGCCTGGGCATCGCGCTGTTCATCGGTTTTGGCGCCGTGCAGATTGGCCGCCAGGCGGTGCAAATTCTGATGGACCGCGAGCTGCCCGACACGGTGCGCGCTCACGCTCTGCAAATTGCGCGCTCTATCCCCGGCGTGTTGGATATTCACGATCTGCGCACCCGCGAATCCGGTCAGCACTGGTTTATGCAGCTACATTTGGAGCTACCAGCAGACCTTACGCTAGCTGAAGCCCATGCCCGTGGTGAGCAAGTACGCTTGGCGATAGTCGAGCATTACCCGCAAGCCGAGGTGCTGGTACATAAAGATCCGGGCTGACTGGCAACTGCGCTCCTTTGATCACTACAGACAGCAAAAAGGCGAGCCACCCAATGAGTAGCTCGCCTTTTTTATGTCCTCTGTCATCCTTTTGGGATCTTGCCTTGCTCCCGTGCCTTGTGGGCTGGGTAACCGATTGGCAGCACACCTGGTAGGTGGTCTTGCCCCAGCTCGCCGGATAAGCGAGCTGGCTGGACGATCGGTTCTGGCTGAAACTGTTGACTATAGTAGGCAGATCAAAGCGAAATAACTTACCTAATATTGCACATCCTATTGCGCAGTTAGCAATAAATAGCTAAAAATCTAATAAATTGCGCAATCAGGACGAAAAACATGAGTTCCCTCAATCTCGACCGTTACGATCTAAAGATTCTCGCCGCCCTGCAACACGATGCACGCATCAGCAATCAGGAGCTGGCTGAGCGCATAGGCCTCTCCCCTTCGCCCTGCTCACGGCGCGTCAAACAGCTGGAAGACAGCGGCTTGATCAAACGGCAGGTCGCGCTGCTTGACCCAGCCATGCTCGGACTCAAGCTGACCGCGTTCGTGATGATCGGCATGGATCGTCATACCCCAGAACGTTTCGCCGGTTTTGAAGCAGTCATCCGCGAATGCCCTGAGGTGCTCGACTGCTGCCTGGTTACCGGCATGGATGCGGACTACCACCTGCGCGTAGTGGTGCCTGATATGGAGCATTATCAGCAATTACTGCTCGGCACCCTGACCCGAATTGAAGGGGTCTCCAGCGTACGTTCCAGCTTCGTACTCAGCCAGGTGCTGGCCAGCACAGAACTGCCATTGAAACATCTGGGGCTGAACTGAACAGAAGCAGCGCGCGTCTAGCATAGACGTTATACTGACGCCCCTTTTTCACCGTCTGGAGCACGCCCCCATGACTTACCAACAATTTGAAGCCCTCGCCATGCCGCTGATGATTTTCGGCCTGGTTGCCTTTATGGGCTTTATCGTTTGGGACCTAGCCAAAAAATCCAAAGCAGGTCGTTACGGTACTCTGATGTTATTTTTGGTGCTTGGCCTCGGCGTCGCTGCTTTTGTTATCAAAGAAGTGGTCATCGTAGTTGTCGGCTGAGTTCTTGCGGCGGCGGCGATAGCTGCCGCTGCAACTGAGCAACGTCATTCCACGGCCAAATCATCCCTACATCTGGCCGATTTCCCACCTGCATCAAAGTCTGAACCCTGATTCACTGTCATCAAATAATGAATATGGATTCAGATCATGGCTTACCGCACCACCGCCAGCCGCTTGGAACGCGATCAGGTTCTGCGCGAACATGTCCTCGACTGCGCATTGCAGCAGGTTGCCGAACGAGGCTTCAGCGCGCTAACCATGAGCGGACTCGCCCGCAACGCGGGTATCGCCACCGGTAGTTTGTATCGCCATTTTCCAGGCAAGGGAGCGCTGGCCGCCGACGTGTTCGTTAAGGCGACGCGCATCGAATTGAACACTCTGAAAGAGCAATTCCTGGCGCCGGGCGTGGCCAGCGATCGCCTGCGCAATGGCATTGCCCAATTTGCTGCCCGCGCGTGGCACAGCCGCCAACTCGCCTACGCGTTGATCGCCGAACCCGCCGAAGAAGAGGTAGAAACTCAGCGCCTGTACTACCGTCAGGCATACGCCACCATCTATGGAGAACTACTGGCTGACGGCGTGCGCGATGGCAGTTTCTTGGTTGAGAATATTCCGCTTACCGCCGCGTGCTTAGTTGGCGCTATCGCAGAATCGCTGGTGGGCCCGCTCTCTCCGCAGGCCCGAGTCGACCGGGAAAGTGGCCTGCCCAGCGAGACACTCGAAGCCGTCACGCACACCATCACCCGTTTCTGCCTGCGCGCCCTGGGCGCCAAGGAGCTGCCACAATGAACCTGCATGATTACGCCCAAACCTGTGCTGAAACCCACGACGTCACCAATCAGGTACCGCCGCTCAATAACATCAACCTGTATCGGGATGATCTGCCGCTGCAAGAGTGGGTTAAACGTTATCAGGGCGACTGGGCAGACGAAGCGTTAAATGCCTATGGTCAACTGGCTGGCAGCAAACTCATGGAAGCCGGCTTCCTCGCCAACGAGAACAAGCCGACATTCAAGAGTCACGACCGTTACGGTCACCGAATTGATCTGATTGAATTTCACCCGGCGTACCATGAGCTAATGTCGGCGGGCATCGCGGCGGGCATCACCAGCGCCCCTTGGACCGACCCGCGCCCCGGTGCACAGGTTGCCCGCGCAGCCACCATGTATCTGCACAACCAGGCTGAGGCCGGCACCAGCTGCCCCATGACCATGACTTACGCCTGCGTCCCGGCACTCAAGCTGCAGCCCGATTTGGCCGAACACTGGCTGCCAAAGATACTCTCGCGCCAGTACGACCCACGCAACCTACCGATTGAGCAGAAAACCGGCGCCACCATCGGCATGGCCATGACCGAGAAACAGGGCGGCACCGATGTGCGCGCCAACACCACTCACGCGCACCCGGTAGGTATCGGCGGGCCGGGACAGGCCTACGATTTGGTTGGCCACAAATGGTTCTGCTCCGCGCCCATGTGCGATGCCTTCCTCACCCTAGCGCAGACCGACAAAGGCTTGAGCTGCTTTCTGTTGCCGCGGCACCGGCCCGACGGCTCGCGCAATCAGTTCTACATCCAGCGTTTAAAGAACAAGCTGGGTAACTGCGCCAATGCCTCCAGCGAGGTTGAATTCCGGGGAGCCCTGGCCTGGATGGTCGGGGCGGAAGGTCGTGGTGTACCCACCATTATCGAAATGGTCTCGCTGACCCGCTTTGACTGCATGATCGGCTCCAGCTCTCTGATGCGTCAGGCACTGACCCAGGCGGCGCATCACTGCGCGCATCGCACAGTCGGTACCCGCGTGCTCAGTGAACAGCCGCTGATGCAAAACGTGCTTGCCGATCTGGCACTGGAAAGTGAAGCGGCCTTGGCGCTGACCATGCGCATGGGCAAGTCGCTGGATAACGCCCACAACGAGCATGAAGAAAAGTTCGCCCGGCTGGTTACCGCCATCGGCAAATACTGGATCTGCAAACGCGCGCCGGGAATGATCAACGAAGCGCAGGAATGCCTTGGCGGCGCTGGCTATGTAGAAGACAGCATACTTCCACGCCTCTACCGCGAAGCACCGGTTAACTCAATTTGGGAAGGCTCGGGCAACGTTCAGTGCCTGGATGTACTGCGCGCGCTATCCAAGGAGCCGGGGGTGCTTGATGTACTCTTTGCCGAACTGGGCGATGGCCACGGCTCCGCTCTGCTCAAGCAGCGTATCGAACAGCTCAAACAGCAGTTCAGCGACACTGATGAGATTCAGTACCGCGCGCGCCAGCTAACTGAAGATGTGGCCGTTGCGCTGCAAGCCAGGTTATTGCTGGAGGCAGGCAACGCAACGGTATCAGACGCTTTTATCGCTAGCCGTTTAGGCCAGCATGGTCAGGCCTACGGAACTTTGCCACGCGGCCTGGATCTTGCGGCGCTGGTTGCTCGCTCCTCACCCGCCAGTTTCTGAGGATAAACCATGAGTATGAATCAGCAACAACTCGAAGCCTTTGTGCAATCCGGCTTTGCCCAAGCCGCCTTTTGTGGTGACTTGGGTATTCGCCCCACCGCGTGCGGGCCGGGCTGGGTAGAAACCGAACTGGCAATCCTACCGCGCCACAGTCAGCAAAATGGCTTTGTGCATGCCGGCGTGCAAAGCACCATTGCTGACCACACGGCGGGCGTTGCAGCCGCTACAACGGTCGCAGAAGGCTTCAGCGTGCTGAGCGTGGAATTCAAGGTCAATCTGCTGCGTCCTGCATTGTGCGATATCCTGCTGTGCCGGGCTGAGGTGCTCAAAGCCGGCAAACATATATGTGTGGTTGAGGCAGAGGTTTTTGCCTTGAAGGACGGCGCCAAGCGTTTGTTCAGCAAGGCAACCGTGACCGTCGCCGTCATGCCGATCGCAGACACCCAGCCTCGCTGATTTTATTTTAAGGTTAGATTAATGGCTCAACGCCCTCGCCCGCCGCAACGCCCACGCCAGCAGCCAACTGGGAAACCGCGCCGCCAGCCCGCACCGCCGCCGGCTAATCCACAGTTGATCGCGCTAAATAAGCCGTTCGATGTACTGACCCAATTCACCGATGGGCAGGGCCGCGCCACGCTCAAGGACTTCATCGACGTACCCGGCATCTACCCCGCCGGACGCCTGGACCGTGACAGTGAAGGTCTGTTACTGCTGACCAATGACGGCCAACTACAGGCACGCATTACCGACCCCAAACACAAGCTAGCCAAAACCTACTGGGCGCAAGTAGAGGGCGAACCCAGCGAGCAGCAGCTCAAGCAATTGCGCGACGGACCCATATTAAATGACGGCCCAACTCGACCCGCCGAAGTAGAGACGATCGCAGAACCCGACCTGTGGCCGCGCAACCCACCCGTGCGTTTTCGCCAGAACAAACCGACCAGTTGGCTGGCCATCACCATCCGTGAGGGCCGTAACCGCCAGGTCAGGCGCATGACGGCCGCAGTCGGCTTACCTACCCTGCGGCTTGTGCGAGTGCGTATTGGCGACTGGCAATTGGCTGAGTTGCAACCCGGGCAGTGGCGTGAGCTGCCGCTATAACGCAATCGGGGCGCCAAACGACGCCCCGATTCACCCTGCAATACGGCCTAGTAACGCAGCCCAAACATCCGAAACAAAAAACCCATCAGCCAAATCGGGCCAATCAACAGAAACTGCAGATCTTTAAAGAAAGAAGGCTTCTTGCCCTCCAGGTGGTGGCCGATAAACTGACCAATCCAGGCCAGCACGAAGATCGCCACGCAGGGCCAAAACACATAAGTCATCAAGCTTAGGATTAGCAACATCAAGAGCGACAACACCAGCATCACTGCCGCAATCCGCCAAGACAGCATCACGTAGAACAGCAGCGCCGCGGCCACCGCGATCATCGATACCCAAGGGTGAATGGCCCAGAGAATACCTAACACACTGAACGTGATCAGCGGCACACAAATCCAGTGCAGGAGTTTGTTGATAGGGTTGAGATGGCTTTCGCCATATTCGTCGAACCATTGGTCAATCGCTTTCATACAGCACCTTTGTTATCGGTTTAATCAGGCGTCGATCGTTGACGCCCAGTTTAGCCAATCACTGCTCCAGCACCAGTGTCACAAAGCGCCAGAGAGGGTGTCATTGACAACTTTCGAGCAAGCGGCGATGCTCTGACTCGCGCCGATTGGCGTCCCCGTTCGCGGAAAGGGCTGCGCCCACTGTACCCACAATGTGTTTATCCATACGACACCCAGCCTGCCAGGCGGACACAGGCCCGATAAGGGGATCGTATGTCCACGAGCAAAGTACCACACAGCCCGATCAGCCACGGCCGTATCAACCTTGAGCAACAGCGCAAACGCGCTAAAGAGTTACTCAAAGCGATCAAGGCTGGCGATAGCGACGCATTGCTACGCATCAGTCGCTGGCTGGCGCCGCGCAGTGAGCCATTGCGCCTGGCCGAAGCCCAGTTAGTTATCGCTCGCGAGGCCGGTTTTAGCAGCTGGCCAGCGCTCAAGCAGCATACCGACAGCCTTGACCACGCCAGCCGCCAGTTGCTGCGCCATGGTGATCATGAACTGCGTACTTTGCATATTCGCTGCGGTAGCGATATTCAGCACAGCCTGAAGACCGCCGGTTTCAGCGGCGACTTTCTTGAGTTCTCCGACCCCTTTTGCATAGGCCCGCTGAGCGCCGCAGAGCCGGAAGTCTTGTTGCGTCAACGCGCTGATTTTCTTGCCAAGGCGTTCGATATAGCACCAGCCGACGCCTTGGCCCGTCAGCAGCAAAGTTACCGAAAGCTGCAACAGCTGGATGATTACCAACGCATCGTGCTCTGGTTTGAACATGACAGTTATGATCAGCTGATTCTTGCTTATCTATTGCACCGGCTGCACGAGATCCGCCCGACAGCACGGGTAGAGTTGATCGCCGTAGATCAAATCCCCGGAGTGCAGCGATTTATCGGCATAGGCCAGCTGGCTCCAGAACTGCTTGGTTGGTTGTGGCCCCGCCGTAAGCTGGTCAAAGAAGCACTGCTCGAGCTAGGCACACAAGCCTGGCGCGCGTTGAGCGAGCCAAGCCCAGAGCATTTATTGGCATTAATCAAAAGCGGCACGCCCGCGCTTCCTATGCTGGGCAAAGCACTAGATCGTCATTTACAGCAGCTCCCAGGCCAGCAAGATGGTTTAGGGCTGACCGAGCGGCTGAGCCTGCAAGTTCTGCAACAACAGGGGCCGCTGACCGCCGGGCAAGTATTTCGCGCATTGATGATGGAGCGTGAACCTCTGCCCTACCTTGGCGATATGATGTTTTGGTGGCTATTGCAACCGCTACTGACTGGCGAAGCGCCGCTACTGCAGATAGAGGACCAACAGCCGGATTGGCCGCAACGCATACTGCAGCTAACTGCGCGAGGCGAAGCGGTGCTGCGCGGCGATGCCGACGGTTTTAGCGCTCGCGCCACGCCCTATTGGGTGGGTGGTGTCAAACTGACACCCACCAAGGCGCATTGGCGTTACCACGCTGAGCACCAGCAACTGCATTACCACAGCACCTGAGACGTCGCGCCGCTGCCCGCCAGCGGCCTGAGATGTTAAGCTAGCGCACTGTTTCGCAGCGCTTCTGCCGCACCCCATGCCGGAAGCCCTGCCCACCGCATAGCCAACGAGCCGGAACCCACACCGATGCCACAACCAAATCCTTTCAAGCCGGTCGTCCTCTGTCTGTCCGGTCACGACCCCAGCGGCGGCGCAGGTTTGCAAGCCGACATCGAAGCGCTGCTAGCGCAAGGCTGTCACGCCGCTCCAGCGGTTACCGCGCTCACCGTACAGGACACCGTGGATGTGAAAGACTTCCGCGTACTGGACAAAGAATGGGTACTAGCCCAGGCCAACGCCGTACTCAACGACATGCCGGTATCGGCGGTTAAGCTAGGCATGCTGGGTAGCGTAGAAATGGTCGATACCGTCATCGAGCTGATGCGCGCCAACCCCGGCTTGCCATTGGTCTGCGATCCGGTGTTACGCGCCGGCGGCGGCGGCTCGCTGGGTAAAGAGGATGTCGGCTTTGCTATGCGTGAGCGCCTGCTGGCTGTTGCCTTAATCGCCACGCCGAACCTGCCAGAAGCGCGCATCCTCGCCGAACTGCCCGAGGGTAGCGCTGACGAATGTGCTGCCAAGCTGATGCCGTTCTGCCAAAATTTATTGATCACAGGTGGGCACGGCGACGAAGCCGAGATACACAACCGCCTGTATTGCAAAGACGGCAGCCAGCATGATTTCACCTGTGCTCGCCTCCCCGGCAGCTACCACGGCTCCGGCTGCACATTGGCCAGCGCCCTCAGTGGCCGTTTGGCACTGGGCGAAGAGTTGGTCAGCGCCGTTCGCTCAGCACTCGATTACACCTGGCGCACCCTGCGCGACGCCGAGCAGCCCGGCCACGGCCAGTACGTGCCGCGCCGCCTGCCGCTGGATTTCTGTTCGTGAGCCAGCGCGGCCTCTATGCGATTACCGATAGCGCGTTGCTGGCGGATGGCAAACTGCTGCCTTACGTGGAAGCTGCAATAACGGGCGGCGCACGTTGGCTGCAATACCGTGACAAGAGCAAAGACCCAAGCCGGCGGCTCGACGAAGCCAGCCATTTGGCGCAACTGTGCAAAGGTTATGACTGCCAGTTGATCATCAATGATGACCTGGCATTGGCGAGCCGCCTGGGCGTTGGCCTGCATCTGGGACAGGAAGATGGCTCGCTGCGTGAGGCGCGTCAACAACTTGGTTCACAAGCGCTGATCGGCGCTACCTGCCATGCGAGTCTGGAATTAGCTGAGCAAGCGGTCACTGACGGCGCCAGCTATATCGCCTTCGGCCGTTTCTTCCAGTCGGTCACCAAGCCCGGCGCGCCGGCAGCCACGCCTGTACTGCTGCAACAAGCACGCAAACGCTTCACACTGCCGATCATCGCCATCGGCGGCATCACCCTGCACAACGCACCGCAATTACTCGGTGCCGGCGCCGACTACCTGGCCGTAATCAACGGCCTGTTCGGTGCCCCTGACGCTGACGCAGTAAAAGCACGCGCCAGTAGCTTCAGCCAACTCATTAACGCCTGTTGAGAGGATATTCCATGTCTCAGTCCCGCTCCGAAACTCTGTTCGCCAACGCCCAAAAGCACATTCCCGGGGGCGTAAACTCGCCAGTGCGTGCTTTCAAGAGCGTCGGCGGCACGCCACTATTTTTCAAGCATGCCGAAGGCGCCTACGTTATCGATGAGGACGACAAGCGCTATGTCGATTACGTTGGCTCCTGGGGGCCAATGATTCTTGGTCACGGCCATCCGGAAGTACTGGAGGCTGTACGCAACCAATTGCAGCACGGTTTATCTTTCGGCGCGCCAACCGCGATGGAAACCGAGATGGCCGACCTGGTCTGCGCTCTGGTGCCATCGATGGACATGGTGCGCATGGTCAGCTCCGGCACCGAAGCCACCATGAGCGCCATCCGTCTGGCCCGTGGTTACACTGGTCGCGACAGCATCATCAAGTTCGAGGGCTGCTACCACGGCCACTCCGACAGCCTGCTGGTCAAGGCCGGCTCGGGCGCACTCACCCAAGGCGTACCGAACTCCGGTGGCGTACCTGCTGCCTTCGCCAAACACACGCTTACATTGCCCTTCAACGACATTGACGCAGTCAAGCAACTGCTGGCCGACGTTGGCCAGGAAGTAGCCTGCATCATCGTCGAGCCAGTCGCCGGCAACATGAACTGCGTACCGCCAGCACCCGGCTTTCTGCAAGGCCTGCGCGATGCTTGCGACGAGCACGGCGTGGTACTGATTTTTGACGAGGTAATGACCGGTTTCCGGGTTGCCCTCGGCGGCGCCCAAGCGCTCTATGGCGTTAAGCCGGACCTGACCACCTTCGGCAAAATCATCGGCGGCGGTATGCCGGTCGGCTGCTTTGGCGGCAAGCGTGAAGTCATGGAGCAGATTGCGCCACTTGGCCCTGTCTACCAGGCAGGCACCCTGTCCGGGAATCCATTGGCCATGGCCGCAGGCCTCACTACGCTCAAGCTGATCAGCCGCGACGGCTTCCACAGCGAGCTGACCGACTACACCAGCCGCCTGCTTGCGGGTCTGCAGCAACGTGCCGACGCCGCGGGCGTGCCCTTTGTGACTACTCAGGCAGGTGGCATGTTTGGTCTGTACTTTTCCGGGGCAGACGACATCGTCACCTTCGACGACGTCATGGGCAGCGACTCGGACCGTTTCAAACGCTTCTTCCACCTGATGCTGGAGGGCGGTGTCTATCTGGCACCAAGTGCCTTTGAAGCTGGCTTCACATCCATAGCTCACGGCGATACCGAACTCCAGCTGACACTGGACGCCGCCGAGAAGGCGTTCGCCGCATTATGATGAGTCTGATTTATGGGCTGCTCAGTGCAGCCCTGTTTGGCATCAGCGCATGGTTATGGCGCCGTCGCGGCGGTCTAAACGAGAACGCTCGCGGCGCGATCACTGCAGCCCTGCTGGCACTGCTGCTGCCCGCGGCCAGCAGTCTGCTGCTCACACTGGACAGCTTTGCATTGAGCGAAACCCTGACCCATATACAGCGCATGCTTGGCTTGGCGGCGCAAAATATCAGCCTGCCACTGCTCGGGTTAACTGCGTTCTATATGGCTTTTGGTCTGCGTTGGCAGCCAGCCAACTGGGGCCGCATTTTGCTCGGTTTGATGGCTGCCTTCGAGCTGACCCGGCGCATGGACATGCAGCAAAGCTACCAGTGGAGCATTAATCTGCTGAGCCTTGCCTTGCTGTTGCTTGCCGGCGCGCTGATCCTACGTCGCGACTTGCGCCCCATGTTATTCGGCAGCCTTGCTGCAATCGGCATCGGCGCCCCGCTATTCAGCCCTGGTGCTGCCGCGCTAGCGGGCCTGCTTAGCAGCTCACCGTTGGCACTCTGGTTATTCCCCACTTTGCTGGGCGCTGGACTGGCAGTTGGCCTGCTCAGCGAACAGGCGCACAATAGCCATAATGAAAGTGTCGAAGCACCGAACGCCGAGAGGACCTGAACACACCATGTATCGCCTGCTGCCAAGGCTTACCCTGATCAGCCTGCTGCTGTTGCCTGCCACCCAGGCCAACGCCGAGACTGAAAATCCGCTGCTGATCAGCGCAGACGACCGCTGCGCTTTTGAGCGTGTGGACAACGAAAGCCTGCCATTGGCAATCGACACCTGTCTTGGCGCAGCAGCTGACGGCGATATGAAAGCGCAATACGAGCTAGGCCAGCTCTATTACAGTGGTGATCGGGTGGAGCAAAACTACGACACCGCCCTGCAATGGTTGGAACAAGCCTCAATTCAAGGCGAGCCCCGCGCGCAGTATCGCCTCGGTATGATGCACTTCAAAGGCGAAGGCGTGCGGCGCAACCTACCCCAGGCCTACATCATTTTGAAAATGGCCTCCATCAACGGCCACGACGCCGCTATGGACAGCGCCGATCTCGTCGCCCTACAGATGAATCAACAAGAAATGAACGCCGCCACGCATGTGCTGGGCACGCTGTTTCGGGATTATTTGGCGCAGATTCGCGAAGAGCAGTTGAATGGGACGCTGAAGATGGAAGAACCGCCAGAGCGGCCTGATTCGAATGCGCAAGAGATTGAGGAGCTGTTGGAGTAAACGCTGTTATTTTCCTCTATCTACAACCCGAGCATGTTGTCATGTCGTCGCTCGCGAGCTTGCGTGCTGAGAATGTCGTTTTATAGCCTCGCGCGCTTTGCGCCAGTCACGGGGACTTTGTCGATACCACTCATGAAATGCACGACTGAATGCGGATTGGCTGGCGTAACCCAGCAGATCAGCCATCTGCGCGATACTGATAGTCGAGTCTTGCAGGTAATAGCACGCCATATTCTGCCGAACCTCCGTTAGCAGCTTTTGGAAGTTAGTGCCCTCCCTGGCCAATTGTCTCTGCAACTTGCGTGTACTAACCTTCATATACTCGGCGACCTGCTCAATATTCGCTCTTGCATCCGGCAGAAAACGGCGAATCAGTTGCTGAATCAATCTCGGCAGCTCTTGCTCAGACATGTGCTCCAGATTATCCAAGTGCCCTTGAATCAAGCGATGCAACACCGGGTCTGCCGTGTCCAAGGTCACATCCAGCAAAGCAGCGTCGAACATCCATCCGTTATAGACCGAATTAAAGCTCGGCAAGATACCTACCACTTGCCGGTAATGGCGTGGCTCAACTACTGCGGCATGTTGGAACAACAAGGCCTGAGGTCGCCAGCGGCTGCCAAGCAACGTGCTTAACATTTGCATGCCTACGCCCAACGCCCTTTCCACGGCATGGCGCGAACCAAATACAGCAGTATCCGTAATCGCATAGGAAAGAATCGCGTGGCTGCCATGCTCCTCCAGCGTTACCGCTGCAGCACCGCTGTGTACGTAAAACTGACGCGTCAGTTCATTCAAGGCCGTTCGCACATCCTTGGCATTACGCATCAGGTAAAACAGGGGCCCAAACAAGCTGACATCCTGCGATACCCCATATTGCAGGGCGAATAAGCGATTGCCGCTATGCAGATCGCAATTATTCAGCAACGCAACCAACTTGCGAAATGGAATCAGGTTATCGCCGTGTTGCTCTACGTCGCTGGGCAAACCGACTTTCGCCAACATTTCCATCGGCTGGAGACCTTGGCTGATAGCAAATGCGGAGAAATCAGAAAGCACTGAAGCGCGAGCGAATACTGCCATGCCGGGCCCCTCCATGGTTAAAAAGCGGCGTTAATTTGTCGCCAATTGGAATATTCGTGACGCCAATTATCAAATTTTTATTGATCAATTAGAGCAGCATAGCCTCAGATTCACAGTCCGAAAACAGCGGATGGTAGAGAAGTAAGTAGCTTTATGTGATCCAGCCGGGATATTCGCAGCGCGTATTAATCCGACAGGTGAATTACGCCAGATAACAACAATGAGGATTCAACATGGCTTTCTCCAACACCTCCAAACTCCTTTGTGCGCTGATTGCGCTCAATAGCGCACCGCTTTACGCAGCGGATTGGACACATTACGACCGCAACCCTGACTTCCAACCCACGACGTTACCCACCGGGGCAATTTCCAATATAGAAGAATTGCTCAAAGTAAAACCTATGCTGCGTATAGGCCCGATGGCTGATGCCAAAGCGCTTCCAGTAAACGAAAACACGTGGGTGATAAACGGCTACTTCTATGGCCCGGTGATTATCGAGACCGAAAACGGTCTACTGGTATTCTCTTCAGGCGAAAACACAGAAGACGGCAGTAACTTCCGCCGAATTATTCGCGAACAAATCAGCACGAAGCCAATCATCGCGCTGTTTTACGACCATGCCCACTATGCCAAAGGCGCCTCCACCCTGCTGGACGGCGACAAAGCCATGATCGTAGCCCACCCGGATTCCAATAAAATTTTGCGCGAGTCTGGCTCGCTCACTAACCCGCTGATTCCGGAGCTACTACCCTCGCTCGACGGCCGCGCGGAAATACATTTCGGCAGCAAACATCCAACCACCGGGCCCGACGCACGTATGGATGGCACAAACCTTGAGCTAGGCCGTGAGAGCGGTTGGATGCCAGCTACCAAGACCCTGACCGATGGCGAAACCATGACCGTTGATGGCGTCACCATTCAAGCCTTTCACGCCAAAACAGATACCGAGGATTCGCTGACATTCTGGCTGCCAGAAAGCAAAATGGTCATCGATAATGTCTTGTGGCCAATCGTACCTAACCTCTACACGTTGCGAGGCGACCGCTACCGTGACCCGCAAGAATGGATGAAGGCACTGCGCAAAATTCGTGAGCTTGAACCCGAAATCGAAATTAGCGTTGGCGGAGGCTCGCTACCGTTGCGAGGCAAAGAGAACATCGCCGAAGCGGGCAATGCCCTGCACGATTCTGTGGCCTACATCTACGACCAGTCGATCCGCCTTACCAACCTCGGCGTGCCAATGGATCAATTGGGCAACAACATCCACTTGCCCGACTCGCTGCGCAAGCACCCGTACGTGAACGAGCTATACGGCCAGTTTGAAACCTGGCCGGAAGCTATTGCCGAACGCAGTCAAGGTTGGTTCTCAGGCTATGCCGAAGACCTGCACCGCCTGCCACGCGAAGTATATGCAAACAACCTGATCAAGCTCGGGGGCGGCGCTGGCAAAGTGCTGCAGGCATATAAAGACGCGATGGCCAAAGGTGAATATCTCTGGGCCAAAGATCTTGCCACCGAGCTGTATTACAGCGACCGCGACAATGCTGAATACCGCCAGGCACTGGCCAACGTATTCCGGACGCTGGCGCAGTACAGCCCAGGCTCAATTGTGCGTAACTTTTACACCGCTGCCGCGCTTAGCCTCGAAGGCAACCAAGACTTCAGCCTTGGGGTAGTGCAGCCAGCAGCCTGGGTCAAAGAGGACACCAATCGAGCAGTCAACTCGATGCGCACCCGTTTAAACCCGGAGCTAGCAACGGGGGCTGAGGGTGTCTTGAGCTTTAACATTGATGGCAACGTATCGGCCTTGCACGTCCGCAACTCGGTGGCTGAGTACGTACCAAACCCAGGCAGCCACTACCGCCCAGTCGATGCCACGATAAAAGTCGACAGCGACATCTTCACCGATTATTTCCGCGGCGAACTGTCCACCAAAGATTTTTTGTCCAAATCGACTATTACGGGCGAAAGCGCAAAGCTGATGGGGCTTTTTGACGAATACCACCGACTGCCGATGTACCCAACTGAAGCGTTGTTAAATAACTGATATTTAGTACTACCAAAACTAAAAAAGCCCTATAGCGAAACGGCTATAGGGCTTTTTGGCATCTGATTCGCAGATGAGCAGGTAAAAAACTGGCTGCAGATGTTCTCTTGGCCGTCGGTACACGCCAGCCTGATCAGCTATCCGACCGCGGCGGCATCGGAAAATGCATCACGTTACTACCACTATCACCCTTAGCCTCGCTGATCTTGGCCGTACCTACCCGCTCAACTTCGTCGATGCGAATAATCGAGTGCACAGGGATGAAGCTGCGTTTGACGCCATCAAACTGGTTCTTCAGCTTCTCTTCGCCCGGATCAACGAGCAGCTGAGAGCGTTCACCGAAGATCAGCTCTTCGATTTCCATAAAGCCCCACAGCTCGCTCTGGAAAATCTGCTGCGCGTAGAGTTCAAACACCTGTCCCTGGTTGTTGAAGATAATCCGAAAGACCGGCTGACTTTCTTTACTCATAGCGGGATAACCAACACCTTGAAAAACGCGTGAACGCCGCGGCGGCTGCCGTTCGGCGGGCGCGCATGATAGCACAGCGCAGGGCATAACAAAGGCCCCCGCTTGTGTGTATAATCGCCCCTTTTCTCAAGTGATGCCCAGCGTATATCCCATGGCCAAGAAACTCTTTATCCAGACCCACGGTTGCCAGATGAACGAGTACGACAGTTCTCGTATGGCAGACCTGCTCGGCGAGCACCAGGCAATGGAGCTAACCGACCGCGCAGAAGACGCAGACGTCATTCTGCTCAACACCTGCTCGATCCGCGAGAAGGCACAGGAAAAGGTGTTTTCCCAATTGGGTCGCTGGCGTCCGCTGAAAGAGAAAAACCCTGATTTGATCATCGGCGTGGGCGGCTGTGTGGCTAGCCAGGAAGGCGATGCCATCCGCAAGCGCGCGTCTTACGTGGATGTGGTTTTCGGCCCACAAACGCTGCACCGCCTGCCTGAGATGATCAACGCCGCTCGGACCACACACAAACCTCAGGTTGACGTGAGCTTTCCGGAAATCGAGAAGTTTGACCGCTTGCCAGAGCCCCGCGTGGATGGCCCAACGGCCTTCGTCTCCATCATGGAAGGCTGCAGCAAGTACTGCAGCTTCTGTGTGGTTCCCTATACCCGCGGGGAAGAAGTCAGCCGACCCTTTGACGACGTCCTGGCCGAGGTAATTCACCTGGCTGAGAACGGCGTGCGTGAGGTTACTCTGCTGGGCCAGAACGTGAATGGCTTCCGTGGCGCAACCCATGACGGCAGTGTGGCCGACCTGGCAGACCTGATCCGTGTGGTAGCCGCAATTGATGGCATCGACCGCATTCGTTACACCACCTCGCACCCGTTGGAATTCTCGGACAGCCTGATTCAGGCCCACGCCGAAGTGCCGGAATTGGTGAAGTACCTGCACCTTCCAGTGCAATCTGGCTCTGACCGGGTATTGGCCGGCATGAAGCGCAACCACACCGCGCTGGAGTACAAGTCACGAATTCGCAAGCTAAGAGCGGCAGTACCAGACATCATTCTAAGCTCGGATTTCATCATCGGTTTTCCCGGTGAGACTGACCGTGACTTCGAGCAGACCATGAAATTGGTGGAAGATATTGGCTTCGACTTCTCCTATTCCTTTATCTACAGCTCACGCCCGGGCACCCCGGCTGCCGATCTGCCGGACACCACCCCGGATGAAGTCAAGAAGCAGCGCCTGCAGATCTTGCAGACCCGGCTGAACCAGCAGGGCTTTGAGAATAGCCGCCGCATGGCCGGTACCACCCAGCGCATTCTCGTGACCGACTACTCGAAGAAGGACCCTGGCATGCTGCAGGGCCGTACCGAGCACAACCGTATTGTTAATTTCCGCAGCAATAACCCGCAGCTGATTGGCCGGTTTGTCGACGTGCTTATCGATGAAGCACTGCCCCACTCGCTGCGCGGCACACTGATCAGCGAGACGCTGCATTAACGCCATTTATCCTGCACACTGCAGTGATCTGTCTGACTCCGGCGCTCGGCTTCCGACCGCCGGAAAATGGCAGTGCTTTGCAGGGTTAAATTTGCGCGCTATTCTGTCGTTTCATCCATGCCATCTGGCGACCTACGGACTATTTTGAACGCACCTCTACATATCCATCGTTTCAGTATCGAACCCGTTGACCCCCGGCGCTTTGCCGCCCTTTGCGGTCAGTTCGACGACAATCTCCGTCTTATTGAACAGCGCCTCGGCATTGAAGTACGCAATCGCGGAAACCACTTTGAGCTGATTGGTGAGGAAACCCTCACCCGCTCCGCCGAGGCCGTGCTGCGTCAGCTGTACCGCGAAACGCGCGACAGCAAAGACCTCAGCCCCGATACCGTGCATCTATTTCTGCAGGAATCCGGCCTCGAGAACCTGAGCGAAGCGCTAAACAGCAGTAGTGACCACAAACCGGTGATTCTGCGTACGCGGCGCATGACTATTCAGCCGCGTGGGCCAAACCAGCAAAGCTATGTGCGCTCGATTCAGCAACACGACATCAATTTTGGCGTTGGTCCTGCCGGCACTGGCAAGACATATTTAGCGGTAGCCTGCGCGGTAGATGCGCTGGAGCGTGAGCAGATCAGCCGAATCCTGCTGGTACGCCCAGCGGTAGAAGCTGGCGAAAAACTGGGTTTTCTACCTGGCGATCTAGCGCAGAAAATCGACCCCTATCTGCGCCCGCTGTACGACGCGCTCTACGAGATGCTCGGGTTTGAGCAGGTCACCAAGCTGCTTGAAAAGCAAGTTATTGAAGTCGCGCCACTGGCCTACATGCGCGGCCGCACGTTAAATAATTGTTTTATCATTCTGGATGAAAGCCAGAACACCACGCTGGAACAGATGAAAATGTTCCTCACGCGTATTGGTTTTGGCTCTACCGCAGTGATCACCGGCGACATCACCCAGGTGGATCTACCGCGCGGTACCAAATCCGGTCTGAGCCACGTTATTGACGTACTCAAAGATGTACCCGGTATCGGCTTCACCCACTTCCTGTCCAAGGACGTAGTGCGCCACCCACTGGTGCAGCGCATTGTAGAAGCCTACGACCGTTTTGAAACGCAGCAGGAAATCGAGCGCCAGGAGCGCAAAAATGAGCATTGAGCTCGATATTCAGCGCGCCTCCGATGCGCCCGATCAACCAGACGACGACAGTTTTTTACGCTGGGTCGGGCTGGCATTGGGTGCCGGTACCGACCGTGAACTGACGATTCGCTTGGTAGATATAGACGAAGGCCAGAGTCTCAACCATACCTATCGCGGCAAAGACTACGCCACCAACGTACTGTCCTTTCCCGCCGACCTGCCCCCTGAACTTGACCTACCGCTACTCGGCGACCTGGTGGTTTGCGCTCCAGTGGTTGCCCGCGAGGCAACCGAACAGCACAAGCAGCTAAACGCCCACTGGGCACATATGGTCATACACGGTTGCTTGCATTTACTGGGTTACGACCATATTGACGACGCCGAAGCAGACGAAATGGAAGCCCTGGAGCGCGAACTGCTTGCGCAACTTGGCATTGCTGACCCCTATCTAGACGATGATGAGTAAGGATCAATGAGCGAAGATCGATCGACCAATGGACACAAGTCCTGGCTGGACAAGCTAGTCCAGGCTTTTGTCCATGAACCCAAGAACCGCCAGGAACTGCTTGAGCTGCTGCGCGAAGCGCACGCCAACGAAGTTCTGGATATCGAAGCCCTGTCGATTATCGAAGGTGCCCTGCAGGTCAGTGACATGCAGGTACGGGACATCATGGTTCCGCGCTCCCAGATGACCACCATCAAAGCCAGCCAAAGCCCGCGTGAGTTCTTGCCTGAAGTCATTGAAGCAGCGCACTCGCGCTTCCCAGTGACCGGCGAGAGCATTGACGACGTGCTCGGCATTTTGTTGGCCAAAGACTTGCTGCCACTGTTGCTTGAAGACCACATGGAACGCTTTAACATCAAGGATATTCTGCGCCCAGCTACCTTTGTGCCGGAGTCCAAGCGCCTGAATGTGCTGCTCAAGGAATTTCGCGCTACGCGCAATCACATGGCGGTGGTGATTGATGAGTACGGCGGCGTATCCGGACTGGTGACGATTGAAGACGTGCTCGAACAAATCGTCGGCGACATCGAAGATGAGCACGATGTGGACGAAGACAGTCAGATCAAGCCGTTGCCCAGTGGCGATTACCTGGTCAAGGGGCTGACGCCAATCGAAGAGTTCAATGAGCATTTTGAAACCAGTTTCCCGGATGAAGAGTTCGATACCGTCGGAGGTCTGGTAATGAACGCGTTCGGCCACCTGCCCAAGCGCAATGAAGTGGTCGAGCTGGATGGCTTCCGCGTGCGCGTGTTGAACGCTGATAGCCGCCGCGTGCATCTGCTGCGGGTCACGCTGGTCAACACCTAAGTACACCTAAGGAACGGCATGTCTCTGCCTACTGCTTTGCTGGCCCGGCTACGCGGCCCCGGCCTGATCGGTCACGTGATCGCTCTGCTGGCCGGTGCGCTCAGCACGCTGTCATTTGCGCCCTACAATCTCTGGCCGCTTGGCATGCTTTCAGCGGCTTTACTGTACCAAGGGTTACAGCAGGTCAATGGCAAACAGGCCGCCTTGCGTGGCGGCGCCTGGGGCTTGGGCCTATTCGTCTCGGGCGTGTCCTGGATCTACATCAGCATTCACCTGCACGGCAACGCATCACCGCTACTCGCAGGCATTCTGACAGGCGGGTTGGAGCTCATTCTATCGCTGTTTTTCGCGCTAATGGCATGGGTGTGGGTACGCTTTTTTCGCAGCCACAGCCCCTGGTTTGGCAGCCTAGGTTTCGCCGCTATTTGGGTCGCACAAGAAGTATTCCGCAGCTGGTTTTTGACGGGATTTCCTTGGCTGTACCACGGTTACGCGCATACCCACACTTGGCTTAGTGGGTGGGCACCGATTGGCGGTGTGTGGCTGCTGGGCGGTATTTCGGTATTTATCGCCTGCCTGCTCAGCGAGTGGCGGCTGGTGGGCCGCCCCTTACAGGCCAGCTTGGCTCTGGCACTGGTGGCCACACTCTGGCTTTCCGGTTACGGCCTCAAGCAAGTGGACTGGACGCACTCCAAAGGCAAGCCACTGAGCGTGAATTTGGTGCAGGCCAATATCGAGCAATCCCGCAAATGGGATCCGGATTACATCACCCATACTCTTTCGCTTTATCGCGACCTGACCTACGCACAACCGGCTACCGACCTGGTGGTTTGGCCGGAAACCGCGGTTCCCGTACTGCAGAGCCAGGGCCAGTATTTCGTCGATGGCATTGCCGCCAATTTGGCAGAGCGCGGCAGCACTCTGATCACCGGGATTCCCGTTGATGATATGCAGCCTGACGGCATGAAAATCTATAACGGCATCATGGTCGGCGGCAGCGACCCGCAGAGCGAATACCTGAAACAGAAGCTGGTGCCCTTCGGTGAATATGTACCACTGGAAGATCTGTTGCGCGGCTTGATCGATTTCTTCAACCTGCCGATGTCGAGCTTCAGCCGAGGCCCGGCAGATCAACAACCGCTACGCGCGGCTGGTTATAACCTCGCGCCGCTGATTTGTTATGAAGCCGTCTACCCCGACTTTGCCGCCAAACTGGCAGCCAAGAGCGATCTGCTGATCACCATCAGTAACGACAGCTGGTTTGGCAGCTCCATCGGCCCATTGCAACACTTACAAATGGCGCAGATGCGCGCTATTGAAAGCCAGCGCTGGATGATCCGCGCGACCAACAATGGTGTTACTGCACTGATCGATCAATATGGCCAGATTCGCACCCGGATACCACAGTTCCAGCAAGAGGTGCTGATCGGCGAAGTACAGCCCATGCAAGGGCTTACGCCCTACCTACGCTGGCGCAGCGCGCCTCTCGGCGTGCTGGTCGTGTTAGCGTTGCTGGTTTGTGTGCTGCAGCGCAGGCGGCAGCACACCCGGTAAAGAAACGTGGGAATCCAGAGTTATGAGTATCTGCCAGAGCAACGTCAGATCCTCCTGACTCAAACCCTGCAACTCCAGCTCGGTAACGCCTCCACCTTGGTAGTCAGCGAGCCATTGTCTCGTATATGCCATGTCCAACGCCTGATCAAGGCGGCGCAGAATGCGACCGTATGCACAGTCCCTCTGTCGGGTTGCCAATGTCTCAGGTGTTCTCCAGCTCATGCATACCTCCATCAGGTGATTGTCAGATCGGCTCCCTCCCAGGGTCGCGCAGCCTTGTGTCTCCATCTGAGGATAGACCCGCAGCGCAACGCGCAAGGTCCTCGGCGACGAATGGCATATGACTACCTGTGACAAGCTTGGTGGTGTATCCTGCCCCATTACTTTTTCGCCGCTATTCGGCATCATCCGCCCAAACGAGCCTTCAGACCCACGCCATGCAAGAACAGTATTCACCGAGTGACATAGAAGCCGCCGCACAGACCGACTGGGACAACGCTGAGGCGTTCAAGGTTACCGAAACACCCGACCAGGACACTTTCTACTGCCTATCGATGTTTCCCTACCCCAGTGGCAAGCTGCACATGGGGCATGTGCGCAACTACACCATCGGTGATGTGATCGCGCGCTATCAGCGCATGCAGGGTAAAAACGTGCTGCAGCCCATGGGTTGGGATGCGTTTGGCATGCCCGCGGAAAACGCGGCGATGAACAACAATGTTGCCCCCGCCAAGTGGACCTACTCCAATATTGACTACATGCGCACCCAGCTGAAAAGTCTGGGGCTGGCCATCGACTGGTCACGCGAGGTCACTACCTGCAAACCCGACTACTACCGTTGGGAGCAATGGCTGTTCACCAAGCTGTTTGAAAAGGGCGTGATCTACCGTAAAAACGGCACAGTGAACTGGGACCCGGTCGATCAGACCGTGTTAGCTAACGAGCAGGTCATCGACGGCAAGGGCTGGCGCTCCGGCGCCTTAATCGAAAAACGCGAAATCCCCATGTATTACTTCGCGATCACCGATTACGCCGAGGAGCTACTCAGCTCGCTGGACGATCTGCCAGGCTGGCCCGAGCAGGTCAAGACCATGCAGCGCAACTGGATTGGTAAATCAGTTGGGATGGAAGTGCACTTCCCGTATGACACTGCCAGCATCGGCGAAGAGGGCAAGCTCAAGGTCTTTACTACTCGCCCAGACACCCTGATGGGCGCCACCTACGTTGCCGTTGCCGCTGAACACCCGCTAGCCACACTGGCAGCGAAGAACGACAGCAAACTGCAAAGCTTCATTGACGAATGCAAGCGCGGCGGCGTAGCCGAAGCCGACATCGCCACCCAGGAAAAGAAAGGCCTGCCTACCCCGCTGTTCGTCAAACATCCACTGACCGGTGAGAAAATGCCGGTATGGGTCGCCAACTACGTGCTCATGACCTACGGCGAAGGCGCTGTAATGGCCGTGCCTGCGCATGATGAGCGTGATTTCGAATTTGCCAGCAAGTTTGACTTACCCATCAAACCCGTCATCCGCACCTCCGCCGGCGACAGCACACCTGCGCCTTGGCAGGATGCGTACGGCGAGAAAGGCGAGCTGATCAACTCCGAAGAGTTCGATGGGATGGATTTTGCCAGTGCCTTCACCGCCATCGGCGATGTACTGGAACAGAACAGTCTCGGCGTGCCGCGCACTCAGTTCCGTCTGCGCGACTGGGGTATCAGCCGTCAGCGCTACTGGGGCTGCCCGATTCCAATCATTCATTGCCGCGTTTGTGGTGATGTACCGGTACCGGAAGATCAGTTGCCCGTCGTGCTGCCGGAAGACGTTGTACCCGATGGCGCCGGTTCGCCGCTGTCCAGAATGCCCGAATTTTATGACTGCAGCTGCCCCAAATGCGGCGCCGCAGCCAAGCGTGAAACCGATACCATGGACACCTTCGTGGAAAGCTCCTGGTACTTTGCCCGCTACGCCTCACCGCACTACGAGCAGGGCATGGTTGATCCCAAGGCGGCCAATCACTGGCTACCAGTAGATCAATACATTGGTGGTATCGAACACGCCATTTTGCACCTGCTGTACGCTCGTTTTTTCACCAAGCTAATGCGTGACGAAGGCTTGATCGAAGCCAGCGAGCCATTCAAGAACTTGCTGACGCAGGGCATGGTGATTGCCGAAACTTACTACCGCCTGGAAGCCAACGGCAGCAAGAGCTGGTTCAATCCAGCCGATGTGACCGTCGAGCGCGATGCCAAGGGCAAAATTCTCGCTGCCAAGCTGGAAAGCGACGGCCTGCCGGTGGTCATCGGTGGCATCGAAAAAATGTCAAAGTCGAAGAACAACGGCGTAGATCCGCAATCCATGATCGAGCAATACGGCGCCGATACCTGCCGGCTGTTCATGATGTTTGCTTCACCGCCGGACATGAGCCTGGAATGGTCCGACTCCGGGGTAGAAGGCGCTTTCCGCTTCCTGCGCCGCGTCTGGCGCTTGAACCACGCCTATGCCAACAATGGCGGCCCAGCTGGCAAGCTTGATTTGAGCAGCCTTAGCGACGAGCAAAAAGCCATCCGCCGCGCCATCCATCTGGCTATCAAGCAAGCCAGCCAGGATATTGGCCAGCATCACAAGTTCAACACCGCCATCGCCGCGGTAATGACGCTGATGAACGTGCTTGAAAAGGCGCCGCAAAGCAGCGAGCAAGATCGCGCATTGCTGCAGGAAGGCTTGGAAACGGTTGCGTTGTTGCTGGCACCCATTGCCCCGCATATCTGCCACAGCCTCTGGCAAGCGCTAGGTCACAGTAATGCGGTGATCGATGCACGCTGGCCTCAGCTAGATGAAAGCGCGCTGACCCAGGACACCCTGCAACTGGTTATTCAAGTGAACGGCAAGCTGCGCGGTCATATCGACGTTGCTGCCGACACTAGCCGTGATGCCATTGAGGCTGCGGCACGAGACAACGAAAATGTACAGCGCTATACCGAAGGCCTGACGATCCGTAAAGTGATCGTGGTGCCGGGTAAGCTGGTTAATATAGTCGCCAATTGATTCATGCAACGGAGAGCTAAGATGTCCCTGAACACACCTCGCCTGCTGCTGAGCTGCGCCTTATTGGGCGCGGCTCTGCTCGCCTCCGGCTGCGGCTTTCAACTGCGCGGCACTGGCGTTGACAACGTCGACCTGAACGAGCTGGATGTGACTGCCCGCAATCGCTACGGCCAGACCTATCAGCAAGTGCTCGAAGCACTGGAAATTGACGGCGTGCGCGTTAGCTCGACTGCGCCCTATCAGTTGCAATTACTGGAAGAGTCTACTGGGCGCCGCGCTGTCAGCTACACCAGCCGGGCAACTCCCGCAGAGTATGAGCTGACCAGCGACCTGACCTTTCAAATTGCCGACCGCCAAGGTCGCTCACTGATTGGCCCGGAAACCTTGAATACGCGTCGCACCTACGTCAACGACAAAGACAACATCATCGGCACCACCGAAGAAGAGGAGCTGTTGCGTAGCGAGATGCGCGGTGACCTGACGCGGCAACTGCTGTTCCGTCTGTCTAGCCTGACTGAGAGCGAACTGTCTGCTCGCGAGCAGACCCTCGACGAACAGCAGACGCCATAACCCTATGAAGCTGAACGCGGCACAACTGCCACGCCAGCTCAAGGAAGGCTTGGCACCGGTATACGTGGTGAGCGGCGACGATCCGCTGCTCACCGGCGAGGCTGAAGATCTGATCCGCAAGGCCTGCCGCGCCGCCGGTGCCGAAGAGCGACAGGTATTTCACGTCGACCGTAGCTTCGACTGGTCCCAGCTATACGAAGCTAGTCACAGCCTGTCACTGTTCGCACAGCAACGCTTGCTGGAACTGCGCCTACCCTCAGGTAAACCTGGCGATACGGGCGCCAAAGCCTTGCTCGGCTATCTAGAGCAGCCACCCGACGACACCACACTGCTGGTCAGCCTGCCCAAACTCGATGGTACGAGTATGCGCAGTAAGTGGGCCAAGGCACTGGTCGAGCATACAGACAGCCGTTTTGTGCAGATCTGGCCTATAGAGGCCCACCAATTACCCAGCTGGATGCGCGATCGACTCGCGGCCGCCGGCATTCAAGCCAGCCCGGACGCATTGGAACTGCTGTCTGCGCGGGTGGAAGGCAACCTATTGGCTGCTGCGCAAGAGATAGAGAAGCTTAAACTATTTAGCTCCAGCGGCACCCTGGAGCTAGACACCGTGCAACAGGTCGTCGCCGACAGCGCCCGTTTTGACGTATTTAACCTCTCTGATGCCATGCTGCTGGGCAAGCCGCAGCAGGCGCTGCGGATTTTACAGGGGCTCAAGGGCGAAGGTGTAGAGGCACCCGTGGTGCTTTGGGCGCTGACCCGCGAGCTGCGCACCTTAGCTAGCATGGCGCAGGACACTGCGCGTGGCATACCGCTTGAAAAAGTGTTTTCCAGCCAACGCCCACCGGTCTGGGATAAACGCAAGTCGGTAATGAAAGGTGCGCTGGAGCGCCATCCCGCGAGCGCTTGGGAGCGCTGGCTTGGCGAAGCGCAGACAGTGGATGAACAGATTAAAGGGCAAGCGCTCGGCTCACCCTGGGACGGCTTAGCGCGCATTCTGGTAGAAGCAGCAGGTGTACGTCTAGCGCTCTGAGGCTAGGCCTCGGTGAGTTATCGATCTCTCAGCGAAGCAGCAACAGCGGACACTGCGTATTGCGTAACATGCCAGTGGTCGTGCTGCCGACGAGAAACTGACGAATGCGTGAGTGCCCGTAAGCCCCCATCACTATCAAGTCGATATTTTCGTCGCGCTGATATGCCAATAACACTGACTCAACTTCACCATCACGCAGTGCCGTGGTCACTTGCAAGCCTGCCTGTTGCAGGTGCTGCTGCGCCGCGTTAAGCGCGTTTCTGGCATCCTCGTTATCGCTGCCGACCATCAGTAGATGAATCGACAATCCGGCAAATAGCGGACTCTCCGCCAACAGTTCCAGCCCTTTGCGAGTACTAGGGCTGTTATCGAAAGCCAGCATCAGGCTGCGTGGCAAGCTGAACTCACCCGTAGTGACCAAAATAGGCCGGTGCAAGGTGCGGATCACATTTTCCAGATGACTGCCGACATGCCGCGCCAGCGAATCGCTGACCTCACCCTGCCGTCCCATCACCAGTAGCCGAATTTCGCCTTCCAGCTCGCGCAGAGTGTCCACCAATTCGCCATGCCGCTGACGCGTTAACGGCGACTCAACACCGTCGGTTCGAACCCGTCGCGCCGCCGCCTCAAGCAAAGACTTACCCTGCTCGCGCAACAGTCGCCCGCGCTTCTCATCCAGCTCAGCCAGCTCGACCAACAGATGCTCCCGGCTGCCCAACCCGATATTTCCGGAGAGATCAGAGTGCGCAGGAGACTGGCTGTGATCTAGCACATGCAGCAACTCCAGCGGTGCCTGTAGACGCTGGCTAGCCCAGGCGGCGTAATCACACACTGTGACCGCAGCGCCCGAGCCGTCAATACAAGCCACTACTTTGGGTTGATCGCTCATCTGCTACATCTCCTTACTGTTATCGGGGTAGCGCGGATCAATGCCCTATCAACTGATCAACGGCGTCCGGCTTGTCGTGCACGCCAAAGCGGTCAACGATAGTAGCGCTGGCTTCATTCAAACCAATCACCACCACCTCAGTACCTTCACGACGGAACTTGAGCACTACTTTGTCCAGCGCGCCAACCGCCGTGATGTCCCAGAAGTGCGCGCGGCTAAGATCAATAGTCACCTTATCAAGCACTTCCTTGAAATCAAAGCCGGCGGTGAATTTGTCGGCGGAGCTGAAAAACACCTGCCCGATCACCTGATAACGCCGCTCTAAACCGTCTGAGCTGGCTTCGCTGGAGATATACATAAAGTGGCCAATTTTATTGGCAAAAAACAGCGCAGCCAGCAACACTCCGGCCAGCACACCATAGGCAAGGTTATGCGTGGCGACCACCACCGCCACCGTGGTGACCATGACGATATTGGTCGATAGCGGATGCTTGCGCAGGTTGCGCAGCGAATCCCAGCTAAAGGTACCGATGGACACCATGATCATCACCGCCACCAGCGCGGCCATAGGTATCTGGCCAACCCAGTCGCTCGCGAAAACCACCATTAACAACAGCACTACGCCAGCCACGAAGCAAGACAGGCGCGTGCGGCCACCTGACTTAACGTTGATCACCGACTGACCAATCATGGCGCAACCCGCCATACCGCCAAGCAGACCAGAGCCGATATTGGCAATCCCCTGCCCTTTACACTCACGATTTTTATCGCTGCTGGTATCGGTCAAGTCATCAACAATGGTCGCGGTCATCATCGACTCGAGCAGGCCGACCACAGCCAAGGCTGCCGAGTAAGGCAGTATGATCAACAACGTATCCAGGTTCAGCGGCACATCAGGCCAAAGGAAGATAGGCAGCGTGTCGGGCAGCGCACCCATGTCCGAAACAGTGCGAATATCCAGCCCAAGGTAGATAGCGACGGCCGTCAGCGACAGGATGCAGACCAGTGGTGAAGGGATCACCTTGCCGATCTTGGGTACATAAGGAAACAGGTAAATCACGCCCAAACCCGCAGCAGTCATGGCGTACACATGCCATGTCACATCAGTTAGCTCCGGCAATTGCGCCATAAAAATCAAAATAGCCAAGGCATTAACGAAACCGGTGACCACTGAACGCGATACAAAGCGCATCAACGACCCCAAACGCAGATAACCTGCGCCTATCTGCAATACCCCGCACAGAATGGAGGCTGCCAACAAATATTCCAGACCGTGATCCCGCACCAGAGTGACCATTAACAGCGCCATGGCCCCGGTCGCCGCGGAAATCATGCCAGGACGGCCGCCAGTGAAAGAAATCACGACGGCAATACAGAAGGACGCGTAAAGACCCACTTTGGGGTCCACACCAGCGATGATGGAGAAAGCGATAGCTTCAGGGATCAGCGCCAGCGCAACTACCAGGCCAGACAGCAGGTCGCCGCGCACATTGGAAAACCACTGCTGGCGAACGGATTCGATCAAAGTCATAGATTATTTCTGCCGGTTCTATATAGCTAATTAACTGCCCTGTGCGGGCGACTGCCGCCGTGCTCTACGCGCAAGCCAATAGGTCTGCGTAGCCTAGCGGTAATATTGACGTGCTGTTTGTCCGCAAACAAAAGTACGGATTACGCAAACAACGAACCTAAGGTGGCGTAACGCCGCTGGGGCACAACATCGATTGTCCGTTATTCAACTGGGGGAGAAGGCCGCAAACTCTAGCACAATGCCGCTATGCGGGCCACCGCACAGCCCTGCTACGCTTTATTGCATAGGGCTAGCAGGAACCTTCGCGCGCCAGTATCCTCAAAGGCAGATAACAAGAATGCGCCACCGCATTCGGTGCCAGACCGCTTCCAGGAATTAACGCATGCGCCATCCGTTTCACCGCCGCACCGGTATTCATTTGCTCGCCTCCGCCAGCCTGTTCTGTCTGACTGCTTGCGCAGACACGCCAGCCATTGCTGAAGCAGAGCCTGCCAAACCCACCACTCTTCAAACTGCTGCACAGGTGATGGTAGATCCTGTCGTCATGGTGCGTAGCTTTGATGACTGGCGCGCCGATTTTCGCGCCGAGGCGTTAGCGCAGGGGATTGATCCACAACTATTTGACCGGGCGTTCGCTGGTGTCACACCGGATCCTGACGTGATCAAGGCCGACCGCAGCCAACCGGAGTTTTCCCGTCCGGTATGGACGTATTTGGAAGGCGCTTTATCCAACCAGCGTGTCTCCAGCGGCCAACGTAAGCTCGACGAACAGCGCACGCAGCTGGACCGTATCGAGCAGCGTTACGGCGTGGATAAACACATTCTGGCCGCGATCTGGGGTCTGGAGAGCAACTTTGGTCAGAACATGGGTAACCGTCAGGTAATTCGTTCGCTGGCCACCTTGGCCCATGAAGGTCGTCGCCCGACTTTTGCTCACGATCAATTGCTCGGCGCCATGGATATCCTCCAGCACCGCGACATCGAGCCCGAGCGAATGCTGGGCTCTTGGGCAGGCGCCATGGGGCAGACCCAGTTTATTCCCACCACTTATAACCAGTACGCGGTGGATTTCGATCAGGATGGTCGTCGTGATATTTGGTACAGCGCGCCCGATGCCTTAGCCTCCGCCGCACACTACTTGCAGCAATCTGGCTGGCAAACTGGCCAACCGTGGGGCCAAGAGGTCAAGTTACCCAAAGACTTTGACTACGCCTTGGCTGACAGCAGTATCCGCAAGCCGATGCAGCAGTGGGCAGAGCTTGGCATTACCGACGCCAAGGGATCATCATTGCCCGCCAGCTTGAGCGAGCAGTCAGCCGCGCTACTATTGCCTGCAGGCCATCGTGGCCCGGCCTTTCTAGTGCTGAATAACTTCCGTTCGATCATGCGCTACAACAATTCAACCAGTTACGCCTTGGCTATTGGGTTGCTGTCTGAGCGCTTCCAGCGCGGCGGCCAAGTGCTCGGCAGCTGGCCTACCGAAGATCGACCCTTGTCGCGCAGTGAGCGCACCGAGCTGCAAACGCTATTGAGCGAGCAAGGTTTTGAACCCGGTGGTATCGACGGCATCATTGGTGCCAATACTCGCAGCGCCATACGGCGCATACAACAGCAGCTGAACTGGCCGGCTGATGGCTACCCCACACCTGAACTGCTGGAGCAGCTTCGACGCCTGTAGGTAACTCTGCAGGCGCACCAAAGCCAGCTTACTGTCACTCTCTCGTTACCCCTGATAGCGCACCGAGCCATCCTTGGTCGGTGCGCTAGTGGCTTTCTGTGATAAACTTCGCCGTGGCCACAAGCCGCATATTCCCCCGTGGAGCCGCTACCCGCAGGAGCCCTGACCCAGATGTCCGACAGCCCGCAAAAAACCGTTTCAAGTGGCGAGAAGTTTCGTAATGCCCAAGGCATTCCCGCTATTAAAGATGGCCAAAAACGCCGCAACTCAAATGAACCCCAAGTGTTTACTCCCAAGCCTAAATGGCTGCGAGTCAAGGCACCCAGCGGCGATCGTTTTGAAGCGGTGAAGCGTAACGTCAGCGAGCATCGCCTCAGCACGGTATGCCAGGAATCACACTGCCCGAATATGGGCGAGTGCTGGTCTAATGGCACGGCCACTATCATGGTGATGGGCTCAGTATGCACGCGCGCCTGTCGCTTCTGCGCGGTGGATACCGGCAATCCGAATGGCTGGCTGGACCTTGAGGAACCGGAGAACACCGCAAAGTCGGTCGAACTCATGGCGCTGCGTTACATCGTACTCACCTCGGTTGATCGTGATGACCTGCCCGATGGCGGCGCAGCGCACTATGCCGCCTGTGTCAGCGCTATCAAACAGCGCACGCCACACGTCGTCGTAGAAGCGCTAACACCGGATTTTGATGGCGATCTGGCGGCTATTGAGCGGGTTGTCGATTCTGGCTTACAAGTCTTTGCGCAAAACGTTGAGACAGTAAAGCGCCTGACCCACGTGGTCCGCGATCCGCGTGCCGGCTACGAAAAGACCTTGAAAGTACTGGCCCACGCCAAGCGTCATCGCCCTGACGTGCTGACCAAGACCAGTCTGATGCTTGGCTTGGGCGAGACTGACGAAGAGGTGCTACAGACCTTTGATGACCTCTACGCGATAGGCGTGGATATCGTCACTCTGGGCCAATACCTACAACCCACGCGCAATCACCTAGCAGTGCAACGCTGGGTCAGCCCGGAAGAGTTCAATCGTTATCGCGACCTTGGTTTGGCCAAGGGCTTCATGGAAGTAGCCGCAGGCCCGCTGGTGCGCTCAAGCTATCGAGCAGACCGGGTGTTCGAGAAGAACAATCTAGGCTTGGCAGCCCCTGTCGCGGTGCCTGGACAAGGTATAGATCAGAGTCTGATTCCAACGCTGAATCTGAACTGATATCAGCCTGCGTTGAAGCCCAGGCGCTGACGCAGCGCTTGGGCTAATTGCCGCTCTACTTTCAACAATGAAACAGGCTCGGCAACCAGATCGCGTAACTGCACCATGCGCAAACCCGCATAGCCACATGGATTGATGCGCTGAAAAGGCTCCATATCCATATCCACGTTCAGTGCCAACCCGTGAAAAGAACAACCTCGCCTCACCCTCAGACCTAACGAGGCGATCTTGTTACCCTCAACGTAGACGCCTGGGGCATCAGGTTTGGGGGCTGCATCCAGAGCGTACTCTTTGAGCACATCCACCAACGCCTGCTCCATTGCAGTCACCAAATCACGCACGCCCAGTTTCAGCCGCTTGAGATCCAATAGCACGTAGGCCACCAGCTGACCCGGTCCATGGTAGGTCACCTGGCCACCGCGTTCAGCCTGAATAACCGGAATATCGCCTGCCGCCAACACATGCTCGGCCTTGCCCGCCTGCCCTTGAGTAAATACGGCAGGATGTTGCAATAACCAGATTTCATCAGGGGTTGCAGCATCACGTTCGTCGGTGAAACGCCGCATAGCATCCAGTGTAGGCTGGTATTCAACCAGCCCCAACTCGCGCACTAGAAGCTCAGGCACAGAAGCCATCACAGCACCATTTGCACGCGACCCGTCGCCTTCAAATCCTTGTGCAGGGCATCCAATTGCTCAGGACCGGTAGCGGTGATGACGATACGCAAAGAGAGAAAGCGACCGTTCTTGCTGTCCTTTATCTCGATGCTGGTGGTATCTACCCCAGGCGCGTGCTTCTCTACCACGGTACAGACTACCTCGGCAAAGTCGTCCCCCGCCGCACCGATGATCTTGATCGGGTACTGGCAGGGAAACTCAATTTTTGGCGCCTGCGGTTCGCTACGGTCAGCCATTTCAAGCTCTCCCAGGATCAGTTAAACAAACCGTAGAAAAATAGACGGATGCTATCCCACAGACGGCCAACGAAACCGGCTTCTTCAACATCAGCCAGTGCCACCAGCGGAGCAGAATGCACTACCTTATCGCCCAGCTTAACCTCAACCTGGCCCAGCACGTCGCCCGCCTTGATCGGCGCCTGGATAGGCGTTTGCATAGTGATGCCAGCTTCCAACTTATCCAATTGGCCTTTTGGCAGGGTCAGTTGCAAGCCGTTCTGCAAGCCCAGATCGACCTTGTCCTGCGCACCCTTCCAGACTCGTGCAGTGGAGATCACCTGGCCCGGCTGATAAAAGCTCTTGGTTTCGTAAAAACGGAAGCCCCAGGTCAGCAACTTCTGGGTTTCTGCAGCGCGTGCTTCCTCGCTGCTGGTGCCCATGACCACGGAGATCAAACGCATGTCTTCACGTTTGGCCGAGGCAACCAGACAGTAACCCGCTTCTTCGGTGTGGCCGGTTTTCAAACCATCCACAGTGCTATCGCGCCACAGCATCAGGTTGCGGTTCGGCTGGCGAATTTCGTTCCAAACGAACTCTTTTTCGCCATAGATTTTGTAATGCTCTTCCGGATCATCATCAATGATCGCGCGGGCCAAAATTGCCAGGTCACGCGCTGAAGAGTAATGCCCTTCAGCCGGCCAGCCGGTAGCGTTGACGAAGTGGCTGTTGTTCATACCCAGACGTTTGGCCTGGCCATTCATCATATCGGCGAAGGCGTCTTCGCTGCCGGCGATATGTTCGGCCAGAGCGATACTGGCATCATTGCCGGACTGGATGATGATGCCACGCATCAGATCAATCACCGGAACCTGATTGCCGACCTTAATGAACATCTTGGAGCCACCCATGCGCCAAGCCTTTTCACTGACCAGCACCAGGTCATCTACGCCAATTTGCCCGCGCTTAATCTCCTGACTGCCTATATAGCTGGTCATCATTTTGGTCAGACTGGCCGGTGGCAGCGCCTCATCAGAGTTGTGTTCCACCAGCACCGCGCCCGAATTGGCGTCGATCAAAAGATAACTGGTAGAGGCCAATTCCGGTGCCGCCGGCACTATCTGGGCGGCGGATACTGAATCCAGCGTGGGTGCGGAATTCAGTGTGGGCGTTTGCGCCAGCGCGCTGACGGAAAGCAGGGTAGCGCCGGTGACAAACAAGGTGGAAATCAGATTTTTCAGCATGTTACTCACAATCAATGGTGGAGTGCGTTTGTTCAAACAGATGAATCAATTAATCGTAACCAGCGTGGGCGTACCCATATTGGCCAACCGTAAGGTCTCCATCAGGCGTCTAGCTTCATCCTGACTGGTAACCGGCCCAAGCCGCACACGGTGTAGCGTACGCGCATTTTGCTGGGTTTGGCTGACAAATACATTGGCTGAGACCACGCCACGCAAGCGCTGACGCAATTGCTCTGCCGATTGCGCGTTAGAAAACGCGCCTACCTGAAGATAATAGCCAGTATGACCTGTCTCGATTGGCTCCGCCGGTAAGATTTCTGCTGGCTGATTAGCGAGGGCAGGCTGGCTCTGTACCAGATAGCTGGGGTTGTTCTGCTGTTGCCAAGCAATCGGGTCAATGCCCTCGACCAACACGTGCGCCGTGCCGTTATCGGCATAGCCGAGCTTTTTAGCTGCCGCATAAGACAAGTCAATAATACGGTCGGAATAGAAAGGACCGCGATCGTTGACACGTACAATGATCTTGCGATTATTAGCCAGATTGGTGACCTGTACATAACTCGGCAGCGGTAACGTCTTGTGCGCAGCAGTCATGCCATAAAGGTCATACAGCTCGCCATTGGCCGTGTTCTGGCCATGGAATTTAGTGCCATACCAGGAAGCCGTACCCTCTTCGCGATAATCGCGACCGTCTTGCATGGGGTTATAGTCGCGGCCCAATACATTATAGGGCGCAGCCTTATAGCGGCCTGTGTGCGGCACTGGCACGGCGTCTGGAATCTGGGACACGTCCTGCATGTAGCTCGGCGGGCCGTCATGCACCGTGCGCACCGGCCCCGGCGCGCCAGCAGCTGGAGCACTAACAGTGCCGCTCGGACTGGTACTTGGGCTGGAAGAACAGGCCGTCAGCACTAGCAGCACAGCACAGCTCAAGGTTGTGCGCAAAATGGAGATTGATGCTGGCTTCATTCCTGCCGGGCCTCGCGTAACAAATCGGCTAGTTGGTGCACAACCATGGCATACATCACGCTCCGGTTGTAGCGGGTGATAACGTGCAGGTTATCCAGACCCAACCAGTACTGCATTTGTTCCCCTGCATCGAACTCAAACGCCATGACTTCGCGGTCTTCATCCAACGTCTCTCTGGGTGTCCATCCCAACTTCCGCAGCTCGCCCACCATTTTGCGCGCTTCTAAACCCTGCTCCAGGGTAATACCTTCGGCAAACGTGTTACCTGTAACGTCAGCGGCGACGGCTACATCCGCGCCGTGTTGCCATTTGTGCTGATGAAAGTAATTGGCGACGCTACCGATGGCATCCACCGGGTTATTCCAGATATCCACTACGCCATCACCGTCGAAATCGACGGCGAACGCCTGATAGCTGCTGGGAA
Organism: Halopseudomonas sabulinigri; assembly: GCA_011053055.1. GTDB lineage: Bacteria > Pseudomonadota > Gammaproteobacteria > Pseudomonadales > Pseudomonadaceae > Halopseudomonas > Halopseudomonas sabulinigri_A. The sequence continues at coordinate 112,151 of DRHT01000049.1, forward strand.
TGAACTGTCCGTAACCCATGGCACCGGCGTAAGAGCCTTTGAGCGCCAACGGATCCATCTGCTGCTCACGGGTCAGTACCAGGTAGCTCTCTAGCTGACGGCGGAAGAAATCAGCCCGTGGTGGATAGTCAAAACCCAGCGTGGTCAGGGCATCTATCACTCGATAGGAGCCCATGTTGCCGCCATAGGACGTTTCTACACCCATGATGGCCAGAATAATTTCGGGTTCAACGCCATACTCTTTTTCTGCGCGCGCGAGTGTCTCGGCATGCTTATTCCAGAACGCCACGCCACCTTCGATGCGCTTATCGGTAATAAAAATGGCGCGGTATTCGTGCCAAGGCTTGACCCGCTCAGCCGGGCGCGCAATCGCCTTTAGGATCGCTTCCTGGCGTACCGCCTGGTCCAGCACCTGTTGCACATGCGCAGCATTAAAGCCGTGCTCAACCTGCATTTTTTCAACAAAGGCCGGCACATCCGCGTGCGCAGCACCATAATCTTGCGCCTGCGCGCCACCGGCTAACAGAGCAGAAACCAATACGGCACTTATCCGAGTCGGCCAGCGACCGCTTGCGTTGCTTTTATACATATTTTGTTTCAATCCCGACCCGATATCATGAACTTTTTGCCATCCATTTGCGGTGCGTATGGATGGACATGAGAATACCGAACCCCGACAACAGGGTAATCAGCGAAGTACCGCCGTAACTAATAAAGGGCAACGGCACCCCAACCACCGGCAGCAGGCCGCTAACCATGCCGATATTAACGAATACATAGACGAAAAACGTCAGCGTGATACTGCCTGCCAGCAGTTTGCAGAATGCGTCCTGCGCTTGCAACGTGATGAATATACCGCGACTGATCAGCAGCATGTAGGCGCTCATCAACAAGCAAACACCAACCATGCCGAACTCCTCGGCCAGCACCGCAATAATGAAGTCGGTGTGACCTTCTGGCAGAAAATCCAGATGCGATTGCGTACCTTGCAGCCAGCCTTTGCCGAACACCCCGCCGGAGCCGATCGCAGCCTTGGACTGGATGATGTTCCAGCCGGAGCCCAGCGGGTCGCTTTCGGGATTGAGGAAGGTCAGCACCCGCTGCTTCTGATAACCGTGCATCACGAAGAACCACATGCCCGCCGCCGCGGGTGCAAGCAGTAGCAGTGCGCCTATGATGTAACGCAATAGCAGGCCAGCCAACAGCAACGCGAAAATGCCGGACGCCGCGATCAACAAAGACGTACCAAGATCAGGCTGTTTGAGAATCAACACCACGGGCACGAAGATGATCGCCATGGCAATCGCGACGTGCTTGAAGCGTGGCGGCAAGGTACGCGCACCCAAATACCAGGCAACACTCATTGGCATCACCAGCTTGAGAATCTCAGAAGGTTGAAAGCGCATTACCCCCGGAATGGTGAGCCAGCGCTGCGCACCTTTGGCCTCAGTACCCACCACCAGCACCGCCACCAACAACAGGGTGCCGCCAACATAAGCAACCGGCACCCAGCGCTGCATAAAGCGCGGCTGGAACTGGGCAATCGTCACCATCACCGCAATACCCACGGCAAAGTACGCCATTTGCCGATAGACCATACCCATACTCTTGCCGCTGGCAGAATAGAGTACAAAGGCATCGACCGCCGCCAGCCCAAGAATCAGCAGCAGCAACCAAGGATCAACATGAATACGCGTCCAAAATGAGTCGCGACTGCTCAGCCCTGCGGCAGCTGGCATTGGCGTCGGGCGCTTCAAGGCGCAGCCTCCTGTTCCGGTTCGATGATTTCAACCTGGCCATCGTCGGGCTTAGGCAGGCGTGGCAAAACCCAAGCATCGAATACCGCACGAACCACTGGGCCGGCTACCCGGCCACCTGACTCGCCGTTCTCAACTAATGCGGCAACCGCGATCAAGGGCTTTTCAGTCGGTGCAAAACCAACAAAGAGCGCATGATCACGATGCCGTTCGCGCAGGCTCTTGGAGTCATAGCGCTCACCCTGCGCTATAGCAACGACCTGCGCGGTACCGCTTTTGCCCGCCATGTTGTACTCAGCGCCCTGCGCAGCCGCTCGCGCCGTACCATGCGGTGATTGCATCACGTCCTGCATAGCTTGGGTGATGAAATCCCAATCGGACTCGTTACGCAGTTTGATGTCGTCCGGCGTATCCGACTCATCGGGCGGCACGCCTTCGGCATCCATCAGCAGCCGAGGACGGTTCCATTTGCCATGGCTGGCGATCAGCGACATGGTTTGTGCCAGCTGCAGCGGGGTCGCCAGCATATAGCCTTGACCAATTCCGGCGATCAGCGTTTCACCCGGATACCAAGGCTGTTTGTACTTAGTACGCTTCCAGTCGCTGGACGGCATCAATCCAGCCGCTTCCTCATACATGTCGATAGAAACCCGCTGACCAACACCAAAGCGAGTCATAAAGTCGTGCATCCTGTCGATGCCCATCTTGTTCGCCAAATCGTAAAAGTAGGTATCGTTGGAACGCGCGATGGCGTAAGACATGTTTACCCAACCATCCCCGCTTCGGTTCCAGTTGCGGTACTTGTGGCTGAAATTCGGCAGCTGGAAGAATCCCGGATCGTAAACCCGTGCGCTGCGCGTAGTAGCCCCCGTATCCAGCCCCGCCAAGGCCACTACCGGCTTGATGGTCGAGCCCGGTGGGTATTGTCCGCGTAGCACACGATTGAACAACGGCTGATCCAGCGAATCACGCAATGCACCGTAATCGGCATAGCTGATGCCGGTTACGAATAAGTTGGGGTCAAAACCGGGCTTGCTGACAAAAGCCAGTACGCCGCCGGTTGACGGGTCAATGGCAACTACAGCGCCGCGTCGGTCACCCAACGCCTCTTCGGCAACCCGCTGCAAATCGGCATCCAGCTCCAGAGTTAAATCGGTGCCAGCAACCGGCTCAGTGCGCGACAAAACCCGCAACACGCGGCCACGGGCGTTGGTTTCCACTTCCTCGTAGCCCACGGTGCCGTGCAACTGCTGCTCGTAAAATCGTTCAACACCGGTTTTACCGATGTAGTGGGTACCCGCATAGGCCACGGTATCGATCGACTTCAGCTCCTGCTCATTAATACGCCCCACGTAACCCAGCGCGTGCGCGAAATGATCCGAGAGTGGGTAATAGCGAACGAAACTGGCCTGCACCTCGACCCCTGGCAGGCGGAACTGGTTGATTGCAATACGGGCAATCTGCTCCTGCGTTAGCTCCAGCATCACCGGTACCGACTCAAAGGGGCGCCTTGCTTGCATAAGCCGGCGCTGGGCCTGCGTGACATCTTCATCGCTCAGCATCAGCAGCGATTTGAGCAGCTCGAAAGTGGCTGGCAGATCCTCTACCCGATCACGGGTAATGGTCAGGCTGTAACTCGGACGATTTTCCGCTAACACCTTGCCATTACGATCATAAATGCGCCCACGCGTCGGCGGAATCGGCTGTACGTGTACCCGATTATTTTCCGACAGAGTGGAGTGATGTTCGTACTGGATCACCTGCAGATAGTAAAGACGCGCCACCAGAGCACCGACCAATACCAGTACAAATATACCTGCCACAAGCAAACGGCGATGGACTATTCCGGCGTCTTTACTGTGGTCTTTCAGGTGGATGGGCTTGGCCATGAATCACTTGTGGTAGGGATGACGATTGAGAATGGTCCAGGCCCGGTAGAGCTGTTCCGCCAGCAGAATACGCACCAACGGATGCGGCAAGGTCAGTGCTGACAACGACCAACGCTGGTCGCTCCGCGCACTCACTTCTTCGGCTAGGCCCTCGGGGCCGCCCACCATCAGGTTGACGTTACGCGCGTCCAGCCGCCACTGCTCGAGCTGTTCAGCTAGCGTTTCAGTTGACCAGACTCGACCTGTGACCTCCAGGGTCACAATGCGTTCCCCTGGCTGTACCGCTGCCAACATTTGCTCACCTTCGCGGCGCATCATCCGGCTGACGTCAGCATTCTTACCACGGGTAGCTAGCGGGATTTCCACCAGTTCCAGCGGTAGCTCAGGTGGCAAGCGCTTGGCGTACTCCTGATAACCCTGTTCTACCCAGCGCGGCATCCGTGAAGCCACGCTGATCAGGCGAATACGCAACGAAGCTTACTCCGTAGGCCGCTGCTGCTGTTCGCGGCGCGATTCCGCGCTCTCCCAGAGACGCTCGAGGTCGTAAAATTCACGGGTGGCTGGCTGCATTACGTGCACCACCACATCTGCCAAGTCGACCAGCACCCACTCGCCCGAGCCCTTACCTTCGACACCCAAAGGCTTGCAACCTGCTGCCTTGGCTTTTTCGACCACGTTATCGCTGAGCGCATTAACATGGCGATTGGATGTACCGCTGGCAATGATCATGTAGTCAGTTACGCTGGTGTGCTCGCGCACATCAATGCACACCACATCCTTGGCCTTGAGTTCATCCAGCGCTTTCTCTACCAGTTGCGCGAGTTCTTCAATCTGCATAAGACGTTTAAATCCTCAATATCAGGGCCGATACAGCCCTTCAGTTTCAATATAGTCAAGCACGGCGTCTGGCAACAGAAAACGCGGCGAAGCGCCGCTGCCCACCAGGCCGCGAATATGCGTCGCAGAGATCGCCAGGGGCGTCTGCGACAAACAAATAATGTATCCACAACTGGCCTGCGCCAGCCGCTCGGGATTGTCTACGCTGCGTGCGGCTAGTAAATCTTTGAGCACCTCGGGTACATCCAGATCGTAATCCGGACGTTGCAGCACCACGATGTGCGCCAGACTGAGTAGCTCTTCCCAGCGATGCCAGCTCGGCAACCCGCAGAAAGCATCCCAACCCAGCACCATAAACAGCACAACCTCGCTACCCAGCTCGGCGCGCAGTTTCTCCAGCGTGTCCACCGTATAGGATGGCTTTGTACGGCGTAGTTCGCAGTCATCAACCCGCAAACCACTGCTCTCGCCAACAGCTAACTGCACCATTGCCAAGCGCTGATCAGCATTGGCCCCCGGCACCTCACGGTGCGGTGGCCGAGCATTGGGGATAAGCCGCAATTCATCCAGCTGAAGCTGCTCACGCACCTCAACTGCGCTGCGCAAATGACCGAAATGAACAGGGTCAAAGGTGCCGCCCAGCAAACCTATTTTGCGCTTCATCCGTGCATCACTGACGAATATGGCCGTCGCCGAATACCACGTACTTTTCGCTGGTCAGACCATCCAGGCCCACCGGGCCACGGGCGTGGATCTTGTCCGTAGAAATACCAATTTCCGCGCCCAGACCGTACTCGAAGCCATCGGCAAACCGCGTCGACGCATTAATCATCACCGAGCTCGAATCCACCTCGGCAAGAAAGCGGCGAGCGCGGGTAAAGTCTTCTGAAACCATGGCGTCAGTATGCTGCGAGCTGTAAGTGTTGATGTGCTCCATGGCTGCATCCATGCCAGCAACGACTTTGACCGACAGAATCGGCGCCAAATATTCGGTAGACCAGTCTTCCTCAGTAGCCGCCAAGGCCTCCGGCAACAACTCACAAGTCGCCGGGCAACCGCGCAACTCGACGCCTTTAGCAGCATATATTGCCGCTACGCGAGGCAGAAATTCTGCCGCCACTGCCTCATGTACCAGTAGAGTCTCCATCGCGTTACACACACCGTAACGATGGGTTTTGGAATTGATGGCAATAGCCTCAGCTTTGTCCAAATCGGCACGATCATCCACGTACACGTGGCAAATACCATCCAAATGCTTGATCACCGGCACTCGTGCATCTTTACTGATGCGCTCAATCAGGCCCTTGCCGCCCCGAGGCACGATGACATCTACGTAATCCGACATGGTAATCAGCGCACCAACAGCAGCGCGATCAGTGGTTTCTACCACCTGCACTATCTCGTTTGGCAAGCCGGCCGCTGCCAAGCCAACGCGCAGACACTCGGCGATGGCGCGGTTGGAATGAATCGATTCAGAACCACCACGCAAAATGCAGGCATTACCCGACTTCAGGCACAAACTAGCCGCTTCGACGGTCACATTAGGACGAGATTCGTAAATAATGCCAATTACGCCCAAGGGCACGCGCATTTTACCGACCTGAATACCCGACGGGAGGAACTTCATATCACGGATAGCCCCAACCGGGTCTGGCAGGGCAGCAACCTGACGCAGCCCTTCAACCATCGCCTGCAGACGCGACGGCGTAAGCGCCAGCCGATCAAGCATCGCATCGTCCAGGCCATTATCGCGAGCGGCCTGCAGATCGAGCTCATTGGCTGCCACCAAAGTCTCACTGGCGGCCTCAATGGCATCGACTGTTGCCAGCAGGGCTGCGTTCTTGACCGCTGTCGTTGCGCGGGCGATTACCCGCGATGCGCGCCTGGCGTTCTGCCCCAGCTCGGTCATGTAAACGACCACCTGTTCCGCACTCATGCTGTTACCTGTTACCTGTCTGCGCAAATGCGGCATTATAGCCGGGTCACCGGGCACTTGACAGGGCCGTTCCGCCGAATCCTGCAGCGTTGCGCCAATTCAATCTGCAATACCTAAGCTGATAAGATGACAGCCATGCCTAACCCCCAGCCAACCTCAACGCAAGACCGCCCACTGCCTGCGACTTTCTTTGATCAAGACGCCCGCAGCCTGGCCGTGGCATTGCTGGGCAAAGTCATCCGCAGACGCCTGGACGGCCTCTGGTTATCCGCACGCATCATCGAAACTGAAGCTTACTTGCTTGAAGAGCGAGGCAGTCACGCCTCGCTGGGATTTACCGAAGCACGGCGCGCGCTCTTTATGGAGGGCGGCATCATTTACATGTACTACGCGCGCGGTGGCGACTCGATGAATTGCAGCGCAGCAGGTGCGGGCAACGGCGTGCTATTGAAGTCTGCTTATCCGGTCATCGACAGCGTGAGCAGTTCGGCTAGCCTGCAACGCATGCAGCAACTCAATCCCAATCGCGATGGCAGCCTGCGCAGCCAGCATCGTCTCTGCGCCGGACAAACCCTGCTGTGCCGCTCACTGGGCATCAAGGTGCCAGACTGGAACGCTCAAGCCTTTTGCTCCGAAACCCTTTTTATTGAGGACGATGACTACCAGCCAGTGCAGATTATTCAAGCTCCTCGGCTTGGCATTCCCAGCGGACGTGATGAAGCACTGCCCTATCGCTTTGTCGACGCTGAATTTGCAGCTCACTGCACCCGCAACCCGCTAGGCCGAACGCGTGAACCGGGGCGCGATTACCGCCTGCTAACCTTGCAGCAGGCCCGTCTAAAAGCCACCTCTGGAGATCACCTTGCTGGTTGAATTGACCGACTGGCTAGCCACCCACCAACAATGGTTGGGGCTGGCCATCTTCCTGATTTCATTTACCGAGTCGCTGGCGGTCGCAGGCCTAGTGGTGCCTGGTGTGTTTATGCTGTTTGCCGTGTCAGCCTTGGCCGCAGGTGGCGGAATGCCGCTAACAGTAGCCGTAGCTTGGGCTTTCAGCGGTGCGGTGCTAGGGGACTTGATCAGCTTTTTTCTGGGTCGGTACTTCCATCAGAATATCCGCAACTTTGGACCGTTCCGCCGCAATCCACAGTGGATCGACAGTGGCGAATTCTTTTTCCGTCGTTACGGCTGGCTTAGCATAGTACTAGGTCGCTTTATAGGCCCCATTCGTCCGATCATCCCTATGGTTGCAGGCATGTTCGACATGCCGGTGTGGCGCTTCGTTGTCATCAATTTGCTCTCGGCACTCGCCTGGGCGCCAGCCTATCTAATTCCAGGCTACACCACCGGGCGCGCCGCGCAGTGGGCGGTACCGCCATTTTTCTGGAGCCAAACCCTGAGTCTGTTGATAGGTGCTGCGATCTTGATCGTCAGCTGTCTTTACGTGCTGAAACTACAGAAGCGCTGGAGCTGCCTGGTTGCCGCTGCATTCTGCTTGCTCTCGCTGCTAGCCCTAACCATGACCCAGCACGCACTGGCTATTTTCGACAACACCCTGGTCAGCAGCGCGGACCACCTGCGCTTGCCCGGCGATAGTCACGCCGTGGTTCTAACTCCATCGGTAGTCCTGGTAGCAGTACCTATTATCGCAGCCTTGCTGCTAGCCCGACGTTGGAATCACGCCGTGATGCAAGTCAGCGCGCTGGCACTGGCACTGTTAATGGCATGGACCATAAACCTGACTGACGGCGCCAGCATCAACGCCCTACTGACGGCGATTCTCTGTGCACTGGTGGTCAACTGCAGCCGCAGCCAACACTTCTGGGTACGCAGTACCTGGTTGCTGTATCTGCTGCCGTTATTACTGATGGTCGCCAGCAATGTGTTGGAGCACGCGTTGCTACTGCCACTGGAAATGTTGCGCAGCGTGCTGGTGGGCGTTAGCGCCTGTTTGTTAGCGTGCTGGCTAGTGGAACGGGTCAGCCCAATGACCCCACTGGCAAGGTATCAGCGCTGGTTGATCGCCAGCTGGCCATTCCTCGCAGCCGCCTGGATACTCTGGTAGCGCCAATATGTACTACCTGCTCAGGCCTGTAGGACTTCCAACCACTCACTGATTTGCTGCAGCCGCTCGTCAGCATGGTCCAGCGCCAGCAAGTGGGTTTTCTGATCCAAACTGAACGGCAGCAGATAGGCCAATTGATAAGCCAGCGCCTGCTGACTATTACCTATCGGCGGCAACCCCAAACCCGACGCCAAAGGGTGCTCAAGCAGCGTGGCGTGTAGACTTTCCAGCTCTTCATGCTCATGAGCCAGCGGTTGATCTGTCAACTCAGGCCGCCATTCAACCTGCGCGTGCACCAGACCATCGACCGCCACCTCCACCTGACTGACCTGCGCCCGTCGCGCACCCAAGACGCGAATACCCAACAGACCGTTATCGCGCTGCTGAAAGTCCACCACCTGCGCCTCGCAGCCCACCGCACTGAAACGCAGATCTCCTGCTCCTGCTTCAGGGCCCTTTTCCAGCGCCACCACCACAAAACCCTGACCCGACTTAAAGCAGCGGCTGACCATGTCCAGGTAACGCACTTCGAAAAGCTGCAGATCCAGGGTGCAACCGGGCAGTAACACAGTTTTTAACGGAAATAATGCGGTCTTTTCGCCCATGCGATCCTCTTGTCATCTATCACTACCGAGCATAGCCTGCACAGGGAAGGTCAGATCATTCAGCAAACCAATATAAGGTCGCAGCTGATTGACCCCCACCCTCGAGCTTGCAACCATTCACCCGGAAACGCTTGCGCCGCAAGGTTAGCATTGCAGCGGGCAGCTACGCACACCCCCAGCGGGCCAAAATAAAAGTCACGGAGAACGCCATGACAGCAATACCAGTTAGCGAACTTACTTCATTGATCGGCAAAGACATGGGCCATTCCGAATGGCTGCAAATCGATCAGGAGCGAGTAAACCAGTTTGCCGAATGCACCGGCGACCACCAGTTCATCCACCTGGATGAAGAAAAAGCCAAGCAGACTCCCTTTGGCGGCACCATCGCCCACGGCTTTTTGTCACTGTCTTTGCTGCCAGCACTGTCTGCCGGTCTGATGCCCCGCCCTGAAGGCTTGAAAATGGCCGTAAACTACGGCATGGACAGTCTGCGTTTCATCCAGCCAGTGCGCGTCGGCTCACGCGTTCGCCTGCACACCACCATTCTGGATGTTACCGAAAAGAATCCGGGGCAGTGGTTGATGAAAGCGCGCAACACGCTGGAAATCGAAGGTGTGGAAAAACCCGCTTTCATCTCTGAAGGACTGTCTTTGTACTTCGTTTAAAGTAAGCAGTGTCGGGCAGACCACGCACCTGCCCGACATCTTTCTATTCTTATTCCTCTGTTCGCAACTCTTCACCCCAGCGCGGCAACATTGTCTGCTCAATACCCAGCTGATTGAGTATGCGCGCCACCACAAAATCCACTAGATCCGCCACCGTATCCGGCTTGTGATAAAAGCCAGGGCTAGCCGGCAAAATCACCGCGCCCATCTGACTTAGCTTGAGCATGTGCTCCAGATGAATAGTCGAGAACGGCGCTTCGCGGGGCACCAGTATCAGCTTGCGCCTTTCCTTAAGCGCTACATCCGCGGCCCGTTCAATTAGATTATTACTAGCTCCGGTGGCAATCGCTGACAACGAGCCGGTAGAGCAAGGACATACCACCATAGAGCTCGGCGCACCTGACCCAGACGCAACCGGCGCCATCCAGTCCTGCTTGCCATAGACCTTGATCTGCCCAGGCTGGGCAGCAAACTGCTCCATCAAATAAGCTTGCAGTGCTTGCGGCTTAGCGGGTAGTTGCCAATCTGTCTCGGTTGCCACCACCAGTTGCGCGGCTTGCGAAATAAGGAATGAGACTTCCACGCCCGCCTGCACCAGACACTCCAACAAGCGCATCGCATACTGCGCACCTGAGGCGCCGGTGACCGCCAGGGTTACTCTCTGAGTTGCGGTCCCAGCTGCTTGCTCACCCATGACGAGCCTCCAGCGCTTGCACCAATTTTTGATGAATACCACCAAAACCACCGTTACTCATGATGACCACCCGTGTCTGTGGCGTGGCGCGATCGACTACTTCCTGCACTATCGCATCCAGATCAGTCATCACCCGAGCAGGCACCGGGCTACCCTGCACCACGGGCTCAAGCGACCAATCCAGTCCAGCAGGCTGATACCAAATGACCTCGCTGGCATCGCGCACACTGTCCGGCAGTGCCTGCATGTGACTGCCCAGGCGCATGGTATTGGAGCGTGGCTCAATAATCGCGATCAGCTGCTGCTCACCGATCTGCGCACGCAAACCAGCCAGCGTAGTGGCGATAGCCGTGGGGTGGTGGGCAAAGTCGTCGTAGACAATGATCCCATTTATTTCTGCCAGTTTTTCCATGCGCCGTTTGGCATTGCGGAAACCAGCCAATGAAGCGATGCCCTGCGCCGGAGTCACCCCCACATGCCGAGCTGCGGCCAACGCAGAAAGTGCATTGGCCACGCTGTGTTGGCCGGTCTGCTGCCACTCTGCAACCCCTTGCAACTGACCGTCTAGCCATACCTCAAATTGCGAGCCATCCGCCTTGAGTAGTTTCGCCTGCCAGTTACCGCCTTCACCCGTCGTCTGACAGGGCGTCCAGCAACCCATATCAATAACCCGATCCAGCGCGGCAACGCCCTCTGGCCTGATAATCAGGCCGGACGACGGCACAGTTCGCACCAAATGATGAAATTGCCGTTCAATGGCAGCCAGGTCAGGGAAGATATCCGCGTGATCAAATTCAAGGTTATTCAGAATCGCCGTGCGCGGCCGGTAATGCACAAACTTGGAACGCTTGTCGAAGAAGGCGCTGTCGTATTCATCCGCTTCGACCACAAAAAACGGGGTATCGCCAAGACGAGCAGAAAGGCCGAAATTCTGTGGCACACCGCCAATCAGAAAGCCTGGCGCCATGCCGGCATCTTCCAGTAGCCATGCCAGCAAACTAGAGGTAGACGTTTTGCCATGGGTACCCGCCACCGCCAGCACCCAGCGCTCCTGCAACACGTAACGCGCCAACCATTCCGGACCAGAGACATAAGACAGGCCCTGGTCCAGCATGTACTCGACTGCTGGATTGCCACGCGTCATCGCATTACCGACGATAACCAGATCCGGCGCCGGCTGCAGGTGGGCCGGATCATAGCCTTCCTGCAAAGCAATACCCTGCGCCTCCAGCTGGGTACTCATTGGCGGATAGACATTGGCATCCGAGCCGCTGACCTGATGCCCCAACTCGCGCGCCAGCAACGCCAGCGAGCCCATGAACGTGCCGCAGATACCCAGAATGTGCAGATGCATTGATTAGGCCTTGTACCCTTTATTAGTCATTCGAAAACACGCAATACAGACACACGAAAGAACGCAAAAGTTGCGTTCTCAAGCGTCGCGCGATCGCTGAGGCGATACTAGCACGACAGGCCAACCGGCAGGGGCTGCAGCCCGATTGTCATGCAACTGGCACCGCTTTCGGCTATTATGCGCGCATCTGTCTGCACCCGTTTAAGCAGTTGCCACGCCCGCGCCCTGAAGCGCTGCGGCAGCGACGGACGTGCGGCAAACGCCTTTTTCAGTCTCAACACATGGAGTACGCATGACCGTCAAGAACGCTTTTTATGCCCAGTCGGGCGGGGTCACCGCTGTTATCAATGCATCTGCTGCCGGCGTGATCGAAACAGCCCGCCAGCATCCCGACCAGATCGGCACTGTGTATGCCGGTCGTAACGGCATTATCGGCGCCTTGACCGAAGAGCTGATTGATACCAGCCTGGAATCAGTTGACGACATCGCCGCTCTGCGGCACACCCCATCGGGTGCGTTTGGCTCGTGCCGCTACAAACTGAAAAGCCTGGAAAGCCACCGCGCCGAATACGAGCGACTGATTGAAGTGTTCAAGGCCCACAACATCGGCTACTTCTTCTATAACGGTGGCGGTGACTCCGCAGACACTTGCCTCAAGGTCTCGCAACTCGCAGAAACCCTGGGCTACCCAATTCAAGCGATCCACGTTCCCAAGACCGTAGACAATGATCTGCCGATTACCGACTGTTGTCCGGGTTTTGGCTCGGTCGCTAAATACGTTGCCACTTCGATCCGTGAAGCTGGTTTTGATGTCGCGTCCATGGCTGCCACCTCTACTAAAGTATTCATTCTTGAAGTCATGGGCCGTCACGCTGGCTGGATCACCGCAGCTTGCGGCCTGGCTAACGAAGGTGAAGGCCAGCCGCCGCATATTTTGCTTTTCCCTGAGATCGAATTCGATCAGCCTGCCTTCCTCGCGCGGGTTGATGAGTGCGTCAAAACTTACGGCTACTGCGTAATTGGCGTCTCTGAAGGCATCAAGAACAGTGAAGGCAAGTTTCTGTCCGAATCAGGCCTGACCGACGCCTTCGGCCATGCGCAGCTGGGCGGCGTCGCGCCGACCATCGCCAAGCTGGTTAAGGAAGAGCTGGGTTACAAATATCACTGGGCGGTCGCCGACTATCTGCAACGCTCTGCGCGGCACATTGCCTCCAAAGTAGACGTGGACCAAGCCTACGCTTTAGGCCAAGCGGCGGTAAAAATCGCACTGGAAGGCAAAAACTCGATCATGCCGGCTATCCGCCGCTTGAACGATGCCCCTTACGAGTGGGACATCATCGAAGCACCGCTGAAGGATGTAGCCAATGTCGAGAAGTTCATGCCGCGCGACTTCATTACTGAAGATGGCTTCCACATCACCGAAGCGTGCCGCCGTTATCTGTCACCGCTAATTCAGGGCGAAGACTTCCCGCCTTTCAAAAATGGCATGCCGGATTACGTTACTTTGAAGCGCCAAACCGTCGCAAAAAAACTGCCACCTTTCGCGGTTTAGAGGCTTCTGGGTGCTAAAAACCGTCGTATCTTCGGGTGCGGCGGTTTTTTTGTGGCCGCTGATTGCAGATTGCCTCATGCTGATGCAGGATGAGGCAAATGACCAATTAAAACCTCCTAGCCACTTAATGACCAATCACGGGTAATCGTATGCGCATAGTTCAGGCAGATGTAGCTCGCCTTGATGAAGTAACCCCCATGTTCATCAAGTATCGTGAGTTTTATGGGCAACTACCCAAACCCGAAGCTTCACGCCGGTTTCTGGAAGCACGTCTGGTGCAAGAGCAAGCCATTATTTTGATTGCTGAGGACGAAGACACTGGGAAAGCCATGGGCTTCTGCCAGTTCATTCCCAGCTTCTCTGCACTTACCCTGTCAGCCGCGTGGGTGCTTAAGGGCATTTATGTAACGGAGGACGCACGTCGCCAACTGGTCGCCGACCGACTGATCAATCACGCGAAAGAACTGGCTCGTGCTGCTGGCGTAGAACGCATGACAGTTATGACCGGAGAAGACAACACCGCCGCACAAAGCTTGTATCGCTCGCTCGGTTTCAGCAACGATCATGATTTCATGTACTTCGCCCTCAAGCTCAGCTGAGCCGTCGCCGCCGGCAGGCAGCACAGCTGCTGGCTATGAAATCGCACCTTATTTTGCTCGTCTACGACCAAGGTACACCGGGTTTTGCTTGGTATCCGCAGGCTAAACACCTATAATGCCGGCCAGTTTTTTCAACTATGGCCGAATCAGGTAAACCATGAGCTACGACCAGATCCCCGCAGGCAAAGACATTCCCAACGACATCTATGTCGCCATCGAAATTCCAGCCAACCACGCGCCGATCAAGTATGAGATCGACAAGGACAGCAGCACACTGTTCGTTGACCGCTTCATGGCGACGCCGATGTTCTACCCGGCAAACTACGGCTACATCCCTAACACACTAGCCGACGATGGCGATCCGCTTGACGTGCTGGTTGTGACTCCGCACCCGGTTTCCCCTGGCGCGGTCATTCGTGCCCGCCCGGTAGGCGTGCTGCACATGACCGACGATGGCGGCGGCGATGCCAAGGTGATCGCTGTCCCCCACGACAAGCTAAGCACACTGTACCGCGACATCCAAGAACACACCGACCTGCCTGAGTTGCTGATCCAGCAAATCCAGCACTTCTTTGAGCATTACAAAGATCTGGAAGCGGGCAAATGGGTCAAGATTGACCGCTGGGGCAACGCTGACGAAGCCCGTGCGGAAATTGTTAAGGCTGTAAACGCTTACCAAAAATAAGCGTTTCGCCCCTTAAAAAGCCGGCCACAAGCTGGCTTTTTTTATGCCCGGAAATTAACAACCCTGTACCTTGTTAATCCTCCCCCCCAGCAGAGTGCATTGCATGACTGACCGTTACTTCGACCATATAGGCGCACATTTCGCCCGCAAGATTTACGCTAGCCCCAAGGGCGCTATTCGCCTTGCGGTGCTGACCCGTGACTTGGAGCAATGGTTGCCTGAGCTGAACGAAGGCGAGCGCAGGCTCCGCGTGCTGGACGTTGGCGCCGGGCTGGGACATGTCAGTGAGTGGCTACTGCTGCGTGGGCATCAGCTCACCGTGAGTGAGCCCTCGACAGAGATGCTGGATGCTACACGCGAGCGCCTGCAGGCATTGCAATCTGCGTATCCGGCGACCTATCTGCAAGTGCCACTACAGGCACTACCGGAAAGAGGTGAGCAGTACGACTTGGTGATCTGCCATGCGGTGCTGGAATGGCTGGATGATCCAGCAGATGCGCTGCAACATTTGTCGCAATTGGTAGCACCTACCGGCGCCCTGTCACTGGCCTTTTACAACCGCGACGCCCTCGCCTACAAAAATTTGATCAAAGGGCAATTTCGCAAACTCAAGACCAATCAACTGGCAGGCCAAGGCAAGCGCAGCCTGACTCCGCAACAACCACTGGACCCACGAGACATGGCCCAATGGGCCAGCGCGGCAAAGTTCAGGTTGGCCGGGGAAAGCGGCGTGCGGGTGTTCTACGACTATATGCCAGAGCCTTTCAAGAGCGAAGCCAAGCTGGAGGAGCTGATCGAGCAAGAGCTGCATTACAGCCAGCATCCGGCTTATCGGCATTTAGGCCGCTACCTACACTGGTGGCTAAGACCCACACCCGGCCTTGATCGCTGATCAGGCCTAGGATATCCAGCGGTTCGTTCGCCATAAATGCACAAACCAACCACCCAGTAACAGTGAGCGTAACCACATAAAACAGAAGAAGCCGAGCCACACGCCGTGATTACCCCAGCTTTGCAGGGCCCAGGCAAGCGGCAGATAAAGTAGCAAGGCAGCGAGCATGGCGTTCCGCATAGCGCGGGCCCGCGAAGCGCCAATAAACAAGCCATCCAGCAGATAACTCCATACCGCTGCCAGCGGCATCACCGCCATCCAGGGCAAATAGGTAGCCGCCTGCTGCCTAACCTCAGGCAAATCGGTCAGCAGCGCGATAATCCCGTTGCCGAACAGCAAAAACAGCAACATAAAAGCGCAGCTTAGCAACAGCGACCAGAGCGTTGTTACCACCAGCACCTTACGCAGTGCGTCCGGGTCGCGGCGGCCCAATGCATGCCCGCCGAGCGCTTCAAGCGCATGTGCTAATCCATCCAGACCATGCGAGGTGAGCAACAGAAAATTGAGTAGAACCGCGTTAGCCGCGACCACCTCATCACCCAGCCGCGCGCCCTGCACTACCAACAGATAGAACACTGACTCCAACGCCAGGGTGCGAATCAGAATGTCACGATTGACCCTGATCAAAGGCCCTGCGCCTCGCAACCACAACGCCTGCAACCAATCTGTCTGGCCAGGATAGCGGCGCAGTATGGGCGCCAGCAGGGCCAAGCCCAGCATGAGACCGAGATAGTCACTGATAACAGTTGCCCAGGCGGCACCTGCAACGCCCCATTCCAGCACCACTACCAACAGAACATCCAGCAGAACATTGCTCAGATTGACCGTCAGCAGAATAAGGAAGGGAGAGCGGCTATTCTGCGCACCAACAAACCAGCCGATGAGCACAAAATTAGCCAAAGCCGCGGGTAGGCTGTGAAGCCGAATCCCAACGTAGAGGCGCGCTTGATCAAGTAACGCCTGACTGCTATCAAGAAAGTGCAGGCCCACGTCAATCAAGGGTCGCTGCAGTAGCCAAACCAATAACGAAATCAGCAATGCCAGCCACAGCGGCTGCAATAACACACGGCGCAGTGCGCTACCGTCCTCTGCGCCACAGGCCTGGGCAGCGAACCCCGTGGTTCCCATACGCAGGAAACCAGCCGCCCAGAGCACAAAAGTAAACAGCGTACTGCCGACCGCAACACCACCAAGGAAGTGTGCACCATCGAGATGGCCGATGACCGCCGTATCGACCAAACCGACCAGAGGCACGCTGATATTGGAAAGAATCATCGGCAACGCGATAGCCCACACGCGCTTGTGGGTTGGGGTATCGCGCCATAGTTGCAGCAAAGCGCCGCCGCGCGCCACGCGCTAGCCGCCGGCTCGCTTGACCTTAAAACCTTCGGCCGTTAACAGCTCGCAGAGCAGCTCAGCCTTGTCACCCTGAATCTCGATGACACCATCCTTGACCGAGCCACCGCAGCCGCAGCGGTTCTTCAGTTTCTTGCCCAAGGCCTTCAGCTCGTCAGCTGCCAGCAATACACCAGTGATATTGGTAACCGTTTTACCGCCCCTACCCTTGGTTTCGCGACGTACGCGGACGACCCCATCACCCTCAGGCACGGCTTGTTCAGCGCAGCGACACTCAGCTAGTGGCTGGCTGCACTCCGGACACATACGCCCGCTGTCGGTTGAGTAGACCAAACCACCCAGGGCCTGCAGACCGTTCTTCTTTACCATGTTTAATCCACTGAAATTTGTTGCAACAGCCGCTGCAGCGCATCCATTGAGTCAGGTGCGTATTGCTCGCCACTACGCTGCCACTGGCTGTGTGGATCTATCCAGCGAAAGTCTTGCACCTCTTCAGGCTGCATTTCCAGCGGACCGTCCCAGCAGCAGCTGAACACGCCCGCCCACAGGCGACTGTCTGCCGACTCAAAGTAAAAACGCAGGTGCTCAGTCAAGGTCACACCGGCAACACCCAACTCTTCAGCGAGCTCGCGCTCCGCGCCCTGCGCATAACTCTCCCCTGCTCCCACTACGCCACCTGCAGCTACATCCCAGAAACCCGGATACAAGCGTTTGTGGTTAGTACGTTGGTGCAGACAAAGCTGGCCGGCAGAGTTGAACACAAAGATAAATGTGCAGCGGGTAATCAACCCGCGCGCCTGCGCATCACCGCGGCTCACTGCGCCGAGCGGCTGATCATGCTCATCCACATGAGTCACACGCTCAGCAGCTGAAGCCGCCAGATAAGCTTCTATGGCTGCTCTATCCACTACCTAGCCCTGTTCAAGCAACCGACGCAGGTCGATCATCGCTGCGTTAGCACGTGACAGATAGTTAGCCATCACCAGCGAGTGGTTCGCCAACATGCCGAATCCACCGCCGTTCAACACCATTGGGCTCCACAGGGTTTCCTGCGTGGCTTCCAGATCACGGATGATCTGTTGCATGCTGATCAGTGCGTTCTTCTTGGCCAGCACATCGTGAAAGTCGTGCTCGACCGCACGCAGCAAATAAACCAAGGCCCATGAGGTGCCGCGCGCCTCATAAAACACATTGTCGATTTCCATCCACGGGGTAGTCTTGCCTAACTTACCTCCTTCTATCAGAGGCGCGCGACCCACACTGGCGGACAGTCGCTGCGACAGCGAACCTAAACGCGTGCTCACATCACCCACCCAACTTGCCAGATTGTCGGCGCGGGCGTAGAACTGCGCATCACCCTTGTTCAAGCGGGTAATGTAGCTATCAAGCTGATCCATGCCTTTGCGATATTCACTCTCGCTGGAAGGAAACATCCAACGATTGTTATTAGTGCTAAACAAGGGTTCTGCTTTGGCCAGGTTAGCGTCTTCGGTGGACTGCGACTGCGAACGAGCCATGTCGCGGCGTAGCGCGCGGCTCATGTCGCGTACTTGCACCAGCACACCAAACTCCCAGCTCGGCATATTGTCTAGCCACAAGCCGGGAGGGAAGCGATCGTTACTGATGTAGCCGCCGGGCTTATTCAATAACGTGACCATCAGAGAATCCAGGGTGCGCGCCGTGTACTCACCCGTAACCAATTGGTTTCTTTCAGCGCTCACGATTAGAGGCGCCATATCCGGCTCGCGGCTCCAATACCACCCGATCACCAGGCATATCAACAGATAGACCACTAAAACGCCCAACACGATCTTGCCGACCGTTGAACCTTTCACGTTACTGCCGTCGCTCGAATCCGTGCGCGTTCCGAATTTCATCTCTGCACTCCTGTTTCAAATCTGCACCCAGCATATCATGGGCGGGCGTAGTCAAGGCCAGCAGCGGGTGCTTGCCGGGTAAGGCACATGGCCATCTTTCATCAAGCTGTAACACAACTGACATTATGATTTAGGCGTTGCTCTACCCACCTTCCAGCATTAACGGGTCTGCCATGCGCCTGAAATCACTCACTCTATTCAATACCGGCCTGCTGGTCGCCGTAGGTATCGCGCTTGGCGCTAGCCTGTGGTGGTCTCAACATGCGCTCAAAACGCCTTACGCGCTGATGGACACATACTTGAATATAGTCGCTCAAGTACAAAGTCTGCAGCGCGATACTGAAGCTTATCGTATTAGCGGTGATGCGCTACGCCATCAAGAGGCGCAGAACACCGCTATTGCCGTAGCTGAAAACCTGCAGCTTCTACCTGCCAACATCCGTCAGCCGCTGGAACAACCCCTGACCGACTTCACCGAGTTCGTCGGTGCAGATCTGCTGGCGGTTGGCAAACTGGCCGGCGATCCGCAGGCCCTATTGGTGCAGGCTGAGCGCGAAATCATGGCTGAGCTGCAAAGTCTGACCAGCTACGCCAACGCAAGTGCCGCAGAAAATAGTCGCACGGCGCTGCAATACATCACACTGCTTGATAGCCTGCAGTCTGATTTACTGCGTATCAGTCTGGCTCGCGCCAGGCTATTCAGCCAGAACGACCCCGCATTAATGGAAAACCTAAAACGCTTAATCTCCACTGCGCAACATAATGCCGAGGAGCTACAGCAGCTACCGCTGCTTGGTGTGGTCAGCGAGACGAGCGTCAGCGCAGACCCTTTCGCTTCGCTATTAGGTGTCGATAGCGCCAGCCAAGCCACTCAGACCGATCCAGGCGCAGACTACAAACGCGCTTTGCAATCGCTATTAACGCGCTACCCTGCTGAGCTGCAGCGCACCGGCGAACTCATTGCCGAGCGTGCGCGCTTGCAAGACATCACCCGCGAACGCACCGCCAACCTGCAACAGGGTGCCGACCTGATTCGGCCAGCGCTCACTGCTGAACGTGACAGCATCACTCATCAAGTGCGTAACGTGCAGCTGGCAATCATCGCACTGATCATTCTTATTGCGTTGCTGATCGATCGCATCCAACGCTCGATTGCCAATGCAATCAGCCACTTCGCGCCGGCGCTGTCTACCTATGCCAGCGGTGATTTCCGCAAGCCAGTAAACACCCATAGCAAGACCCGCGAACTGGTTCAGCTAGAGCACTCGGCCAACCAATTGCGCAGCTATTTGATCGATTTGGTGACCACCATCAACCAGCAAGCCGAGTCCCTCAACGGCACCAGCCTTCAGTTAGACCAGCTGTCTGCTGAAACCCATGATCGCGCTGCCCAGCAGCAGCGCGACACCCAAGAAATCAATCAAGACATCGGTGGCATGGAAGAAGCTGTCCGCCTGGTCGCCACTAGCGCCGGAGAAAGCGCCGAGCTAGCGCGCTCAGCCAACCGCGAAGTGCGCGATGGCCAGGAAGTCATCGGCGGCACCATTGCACAAATGCAGCAATTGGTAAGCGAGGTCGAAGCCACAGCGCGCACCATCGGCCGTATGGTTAGCGAATCGGACACCATCGGCGGCGTGCTACAGGTGATTCAAGGCATCGCCGAACAAACCAATCTGCTGGCGTTAAATGCTGCGATTGAAGCCGCACGTGCCGGTGAGGCCGGTCGCGGTTTTGCCGTGGTCGCCGATGAAGTACGCCAGTTGGCGCAGCGCACCGCCGGCTCCACCCAGGAAATTCGTCAGCTGATCGAGAGCCTGCAACAGGTTGCCCGCCAATCAGCCACACAGATGAACGAACAGGTCCGTCATGCGCAGAACACGGCCGAGCAGGGCCAACGTGCGGAGGCTGCCCTGAGCAGCATTGTCAGCGCCATCCTGCGTATCACCGAGCTGGCCGAACACATTGCCAGCCACACCGACACGCAATCCGGCCAAGTACGCACCATCCGCGAGAACAGTCAGCAAATTCACCAGCTGACCGAAGAGAATCTCGGCATGGTGTCGCAAACCCGCGAACATACCCAACAGATAAGCCAACGCAGCAGCGCACTTTTGTCAGCAGTATCGGCATTCAAAATCTGAGCACCGAAGGATTCAGCAACGAATCCTTCGGCATCTGCCTTTCCCCGATCCCAGCCAGCCTTTATGATGGCTGTCCTTTATCTGGCCGGGTGCACGATGCGACTTTTCCGTTTTTTTGTCCTGCTGTCTCTGCTGCTGGCGAGCAGCGCGCAAGCCGCTTTTCCGAGCACAGCCAACTCCTCCGGATCGCTGACGGGGTTGTTGCAAGGCAGCAGCAATCAGGCCGATTTTTTACCGGTGCACGAGGCCTTCCGCCCGGGCTTACTAGATGTAAATGACCAGGAAATTCGCGTCATTTTTGACATCGCGCCCGGCTACTATCTGTATCGCCATCGACTGCATTTCAGCTTGCAAGGCGAGCAAGAACAACCACTTACACCAAGCTTGCCTGAGGGTAAACACAAGACTGATGAGTACTTCGGCGACGTCGAGGTGTATTACAACCAGCTTGAAGTTGTGCTCGATATCTCTGCATTACCTACCGGCGCCAGCCAGTTAACTGTCGGCTTTCAGGGCTGCGCCGACGCGGGGCTTTGTTACCCACCTGAAGTGGTTACGCTTGAACTACCCAACAGCGGCGCAGCAGCAGGAACCGCCACCCCCACTGACGCCGGAGGCTTCAATCAACTGCTTGGCGCGCAATCCGGCGGTCTCGCATTACTCTTGTTTTTTGTCGCAGGCCTGGGCCTGACATTTACCCCCTGCGTACTGCCCATGCTGCCCATTTTATCCAGCCTGGTACTCGGCCGTTCGACCATTGGCCGCGGTCGTGCGCTGGCCTTGGCGTTGGCCTACGTGCTGGGCATGGCCCTTACACTGGCCGTGGTCGGCGCATTAATCGGCAGCTTTGGCGCAGCGCTAAATATCCAGGCCCGCTTGCAGTCACCTTGGGTACTGGGCGCTTTTGCCGCTTTCTTCACGCTGTTTGCACTAGCGATGTTCGGTCATTTTGATCTTAGCCTTCCGCGTTTTTTGCGCGAGCCTTTGGAGCGCCTCAATCAGCGGACCGAAGGCGGCTCGCTGGCCGGCGCCGCCGGTATGGGTGTACTTTCCACCCTGGTGGTTTCGCCCTGCATTTCGGCGCCATTGGCAGGTGCACTGGTGTACATCAGCACTACTGGAGACGCGCTCGGCGGCGGTTTCAAGCTGTTCGCGCTGGGCTTAGGAATGGGGGTTCCGCTACTACTGGTTGCCTTGTTCGGCAGCACACTGCTGCCGCGCTCCGGCCCTTGGCTGAACACCGTCAAGCACCTTTTCGGTTTTGGTCTGTTGGCGGTTGCCATCTGGTTGCTTGAACGCTTGCTCCCCGGCCCACTGACTTTAGCGCTCTGGGCCGCTTTGGCTGCCGGGCTAGCAGTGCGTATAGGACTGTTCAGCGCCAATCATGACAATTACCTGCGGCGCACACTGGCGCTACTGATTGCGCTATATGCGAGCGCTGCGCTGTTTGGCGCCTTGGCCGGGGGCGAAGACCCGCTACGCCCGCTGCAGCCTTTCAGCGCTAAAACCAGCAGCAACGACGCGACCGACTGGTTTGTCACCCTTGAAGACCCAGCAGCGCTCGACCAAGCGTTGCGCAGCGCCGCCCAGCAGCAAAAACCCGCGATCATCGACGTCTATGCCGATTGGTGCATCAGCTGCAAAGTAATGGAGCGCGAAATTCTTAGTAAACCAGACGTACGCGATGCACTCAGCGGCTATGCACGTATCAAACTCGACCTGACCAACAACACCGCAGCTCAACGTGCTTGGCTCACCCGTCATCAGCTGTTTGGCCCGCCGGCCTACCTGTTTTTCAATAGCAACGGTGAGGAGCTGAAACAGCTACGTATTCAGGGTGAAGTGGACAAGGTTCACTTCATGCGCGTTCTGATAAATGCGGATGCTGGCAACATAACGCCTTAATGCAGGCATCATGCCGGCATTTGGTGCTAACCTTCAGGTTATGGACAGCCCAATCCGATTCCGGCAAACTGCCGGGTAATTCATTGACCGTCTGGTCACACGGATTCAGCGACGGAATATAAGTAAATAAAATGGCTAGCATATTGGTCCTGCATGGACCCAACCTTAATCGCCTTGGCAGCCGCGAGCCCGGTGTCTATGGCGCGACAACGCTGGAGCAGATCAATCAGCATCTGCGCGAGTTTGCCAGCCAGCGTGGCCATCATCTGCTGAGCCTGCAAAGCAATGCCGAACATGAATTGATCGAACGCATTCACGCCGCAGGCGATGAGGCAATCGACTTTATTCTGATCAACCCGGCCGCTTTTACCCATACCAGCGTCGCAATACGTGACGCATTGCTCGCGGTGAGCATCCCATTTATCGAAGTTCACCTTTCCAACGTGTATAAACGCGAACCTTTCCGCCATCACTCCTATCTTTCGGACGTTGCCGAAGGCGTGATTTGCGGATTTGGCGCCCAGGGCTACGAACTAGCCCTGCAGGCAGCAATACACAAAATAGAACAATCCTGAATACGATTAACCCTGCTCTGGAGTGCACGCATCAATGGATATTCGCAAAGTCAAAAAACTAATCGAGCTTCTGGAAGAGTCTGGCATCGACGAGCTGGAAATTCACGAAGGTGAAGAATCCGTTCGCATCAGCCGTCATAGCCAACAGCCTGTCGCGCCGCAATATTACGCGCCGCCTGCCGCACCTGCTCCAGCAGCTGCTCCAGCGCCAGCCGCGCCTGTAGCTGAAGCGGCACCAGCCGAACCAGCCGGCCATTTGGTACGCTCACCCATGGTGGGCACCTTCTACCGTTCACCTTCGCCGAGCGCGGGTTCCTTCGTTGAAGTAGGCCACACTGTTAAGGCTGGCGACGTACTCTGCATTGTTGAAGCCATGAAAATGATGAACCACATTGAAGCCGACAAGAGCGGTGTAGTGCAGTCCATCCTGGCAGATAACGGCCAACCAGTGGAATTCGATCAACCCCTGTTCAGCATCGCCTGAGCCGGGCCCGGAGGCTTCGATGCATAAAGTATTAATAGCCAATCGCGGTGAAATTGCACTGCGCGTTATTCGCGCGTGCAAGGAACTGGGATTGAAGACTGTAGCGGTGCACTCCACCGCTGACCGCGAGTTGATGCACTTGGCCATGGCGGACGAAACCGTCTGCATTGGACCACCCAGTGCCACTGACTCCTATCTCAATATTCCAGCGATTATCAGCGCTGCCGAAGTCACGGGCGCCGACGGCATTCACCCCGGCTATGGCTTCCTCGCAGAAAATGCTGACTTCGCCGAGCAGATCGAAAATTCTGGCTTTACCTTCATCGGCCCCAGCGCTGACGTCATTCGCCTGATGGGCGACAAGGTATCCGCGATTGCTGCCATGAAGGCCACCGGTGTACCCACGGTACCCGGCTCCGACGGTCCGCTGCCGGAGAACGATGACGAGGAATGCCTGCGGCTAGGGCAGCGCGTTGGCTATCCAGTCATCATCAAAGCCGCTGGTGGTGGTGGCGGTCGCGGCATGCGCGTAGTGCACAACGAGGCTGACTTGATCAAATCGATCGAGTTAACTCGCAGCGAGGCCGGCACTGCCTTCGGCAATCCGATGGTCTACCTGGAAAAATTCCTGACTAACCCGCGCCACATTGAAGTGCAGATATTGTCAGACGGCCAAGGCCACGCCATTCATCTGGGCGACCGCGATTGCTCCTTGCAGCGTCGGCACCAAAAGATTATTGAAGAAGCGCCTGCCCCCGGCATCGACGAAAAGGCTCGTGCCGAAGTTCAGGCCCGTTGCGTAAAAGCCTGTATTGATTTGGGCTACCGCGGCGCTGGCACCTTCGAGTTTCTATACGAAGACGGCGAGTTCTATTTCATTGAAATGAACACTCGCGTGCAGGTTGAGCATCCGGTTTCCGAAATGGTCACCGGTATCGACATCGTTAAAGAGCAGATACTGGTCGCTTCTGGCCAGCCACTGAGCTTTACTCAGGACGACGTCGTGATTCGTGGCCACGCCATAGAGTGCCGAATTAACGCAGAAGACCCAAAAACCTTCATGCCCAGCCCCGGCACGGTGACTTTCTACCACGCGCCCGGTGGCAACGGTGTACGTGTCGACTCTCACTTGTACAGTGGTTACAAAGTGCCGCCCTACTACGACTCACTAGTTGGCAAGCTGATCACTTACGGCGCCACTCGAGACGAAGCGCTGGCACGGATGCGCAACGCCATCGACGAGCTAGTGGTAGACGGCATCAAAACCAATGCCCCGCTACACCGCGAACTGGTTCGCGATCCTGGCTTCTGTAAGGGCGGCGTCAACATTCACTACCTGGAGCACAAGTTGGGTTTGAAATAACCCAACTAATCGCTCGCGATGCTGCACCAATACCGGGATACGAAATATCGTATCCCGGTTTTTTATTTCAGCTTTAAGCTATAAGCTTCCAGCTTTTTGAGGTTCAACATGTCCTGGTTGCAACTACGTCTCGCCATTACCCCGGATCAGGCCGAGTGCCTGGAAGATGAATTACTGGAGCTTGGCGCAGTGTCGGTCACCTTTATGGATGCCGAAGACCAACCCATTTTTGAACCAGACCTTGGCACCACACCACTGTGGTCCAATACCCATTTGCTCGCCCTGTTCGAGGCAGACACCGACCCACAGGCATTGATTCAGCACCTGAAACTCCTGCATCAAGGTGAACTACCCGACCACGAGTTAGAGCAGATTGAAGACCAAGACTGGGAACGCAGCTGGATGGACAACTTCCATCCGATGCGCTTTGGTCAGCGTTTGTGGATAGTGCCGAGTTGGCATACCGCGCCTGAACCCGAGGCGGTAAACCTGCTGCTCGACCCAGGCCTGGCTTTTGGCACCGGCACCCACCCCACCACTGCGTTGTGCCTGGCATGGCTGGATGGTCAGCAGCTAGAGAACAAGCAAGTGATTGACTTCGGTTGTGGCTCCGGCATTTTAGCCATTGCCGCACTATTACTGGGTGCGAGCCATGCGGTTGGAACAGACATCGACGTGCAAGCGCTTGAGGCTTCCCGCGATAATGCTCAGCGCAATCAGATTGCCGATGTACGCTTCAGCTTGTATCTACCGGAAAACATGCCACAACAGCCGGCAGAGGTGGTGGTTGCGAATATTTTGGCTGGCCCGCTGGTCAGCCTGGCGCCTCAGCTCGCCAGCTTGGTTATACCGGGCGGGCTGATTGCGCTGTCGGGCATTCTGGCCGAACAGACAGCGGATATCCTCGCCGCATATCAGGATTATTTCGAGCTCGATCCGGTCGCCGAGCAGGATGGCTGGATTCGTGTCAGCGGCCGCCGCAGACAGTGACAGCCTAGCCCGCTTGTAGGCAGAATAGGCAATCGAATCGCCACGCGCACAGGACGTCCGGTACACCATGAGCGAATTGCAGGTAACGCAGTGCCCCTACTGCAAAACTCACTTCCGTCTGTCTCAGGAACAACTGAGTGCCGCCGCCGGAAATGTGCGTTGCGGCGCCTGCCTCAAAGTATTCAATGCGCTGAGCAGCCATCCGCCAGCAGCCAAACAGAAGATCATCGAGCGCCATAACGCCGCTGGTGAACTGCTAATTCATGACGACCTCGAACTGGATGATCTAGACTTGGAAGCCTTGGGCCTGGATGAATCAATTGTCGAGGAGGTCAATCCGCCGCTATCCGCCAGCCGCGAAGACGAGCATTTGCCCGCGGAGATAATCGAAAAGGATTTCAGCGCCGCCGATGACGACCTCTTCGACGACGACCCGCCGCTGAGCCTAGCGGAAACTGCGCAGCTGCATGATCCAGACGAACTGCACCGTTTTAGCGCCATTGATGACGACGACAGCCTCGACCTACATGAAGACTTCATCGCCACGCCACCCTCGCGCGACATCAAACCGCAACAGCCGCCAGAACAGAGCGCTGAGAAGCTAGCCGCGCCACCGCCAACAGCAAAGTTATCAGATACCGCGCGCCTGCTACCCCTGCAGGATGACGCCAGGGAAAATGGCATTTTTTTGCGCGACCGCCCGGCTCCGAACATGACCGCAGAGATCGACCAAGAGCCTTTGGAAGCCGGATTCTCAGCCCACAACGGAGCACCTGAAGTAGCCGATATCCCGCTCGACGAGCCAGACGCCCGCAAGCAACATCGCACCGAGCCGCGTTTGGATGACGACTTGACCTTGCCGGATATCGAAGAAGAGCCGCTACTAGTCGACGAAGTGCCCCGCCCATCACGCCGCCCAAGGCACAGCTGGGTCTGGACACTGTTATGTGCGATAGCGGTGCTAGCCCTGCTGGCCCAAGCAGTTACTTACAATCTTGATGCCTGGGCGCGCGACGCCAAATGGCGCCCGACGCTTGAAAGCGTCTGCCTGCTAGCTGGCTGTGAGCTGCCAGTACGGGTGGATATCAGTCAGGTACGCAGCAGCAACCTGCTGGTACGTCCACATCCAGAGTTTCCCAATGCCGTTGCCATCGACGTGATCATCTACAATCGCGCCGACTACCCCCAACCTTTTCCTGTGGTACGCATGACCTTCAGCGACAATCAGGGCGACAGTGTCAGCGAGAAGCGTTTCCGACCAGCGGAATATCTGGGTGGTGAGCTGGCAGGGCGCAACCTGATGCCACCGCAAACCCCCATCCACATTGCTTTGAGCATGGTCGCTCCTGGGCCACGGGCGAGTAGCTACGCACTCGACTTTCTTAGTCCCTAAAGCAATCCCCAGGCGCAGATCAACCGCTGCGCCTTAGATGTTCCTGGATAATTAGTCAATGCGAAACTGTACAAAAAACAGCCAGATCAGTCTTTAACCAGTCATACTTTGCAGGTATTATGTTCGCCCTTTTCACACTTCCTCTCAGTGATCGAACCACTGGCTCGGCGCGGGTGGAGTGACTCCGCAGAACAGACCACCGGACAAGACCGGATCGCACAGGGATGGACCTGGCAGTGCTCAGTATCGGACCTTACCAACTACCCAATCCTGTCATTCTGGCGCCGATGGCCGGCGTTACAGATCAGCCCTTCCGGCAGCTCTGCCGACGGCTGGGTGCGGGCCTAGTAGTATCCGAAATGGTTACCAGTGATACCCGCCTTTGGAGCACCCGCAAATCCCAGTTACGCCTCAACCACACGGGCGAGCCGGAGCCACGCTCAGTGCAGATTGCCGGCGGTGATCCGTACATGATGGCCGAAGCCGCGCGTATGAATCAGGATTTTGGCGCACAGATCATTGATATCAACATGGGCTGCCCTGCCAAAAAAGTTTGCAACAAGGCCGCCGGCTCTGCCCTGCTCCGCGATGAGGCTCTGGTGGCAGATATCCTTGAAGCGGTCGTAGCCGCAGTCCAAGTGCCCGTCACGCTGAAAATTCGCACCGGTTGGGATCCAACCAACCGCAACGGTCTTAACATTGCTCGTATCGCGGAGGGCAGCGGTATTCAAGCGCTGGCCGTGCATGGCCGCACTCGCTCAGAGCTGTACACCGGGCACGCAGAGTACGCCACCATTGCAGCGATCAAGCAGGCCATTTCCATTCCTGTGATTGCCAACGGCGACATAACCAGCCCGCAGAAAGCCCGTGAGGTGCTGCAGCAAACCGGCGCTGACGCCGTGATGATCGGCCGCGCTGCCCAGGGCCGACCTTGGATTTTCGGCGAGATTGATTACTTTTTGCGTACTGGCAACGTCTTGCCTGAACCTGCGCTGGCGATCCAACAAGGCATTCTCAGCGAGCACCTGACGGCACTGCACCAATTTTACGGGGCCGACCACGGCGCTCGTATTGCGCGCAAGCACGTTGGTTGGTATCTACAAACGCTGCCCGGCGCTGGCGAATTTCGCCGCAGTTTCAACGCCATTACCTGCGCAGATCAGCAACACCACGCAATCGAGCAGTATTTCAGCCGCCTGCTGGAAGGAGATCTAGCAGCATGAACCTCGAAACCTCTACCTTTTTTGACGGAAATCCCACCGTGAGCGACAGCAGTCCATCCATTCTTCCTGCCATCGGCAGCGACGAAGCCCGTAACCCGCGCCCTTTACGCGATAGCGTAGACGAAGCGCTGCGCAACTACTTCCAGCATCTTGAAGGCCAGGACGTTACCGACGTCTACAACATGGTGCTGTCAGAAGTTGAAGCCCCATTATTAGAAAGCGTCATGAACTACGTTAAGGGCAACCAGACTCGCGCGTCCGAAGTCCTAGGCCTGAACCGTGGCACTCTGCGAAAAAAGCTAAAACAATACGGACTGCTCTGACTCTACCCCGATTATGCCGGCTTGGTATGTCCTGGCCGGCGGTAACTTGCCAATACCCACCACCTTGAAACTGGATCCAAGATGACCGACCAAACCACTCGCCTGCCCGTACGCCGCGCATTGATTAGCGTGTCCGACAAGACCGGCGTTGTCGATTTTGCTCGCGCGCTAAGTTCTTTGGGCGCTGAAATCCTGTCAACCGGCGGCACCTTCAAATTATTGCGCGAGCAAGGCATTGCCGCGGTAGAAGTAGCCGATTACACCGGCTTTCCGGAAATGATGGATGGCCGGGTAAAAACCCTGCACCCGAAAATTCATGGCGGTATTCTTGGACGCCGCGAGCTGGACGGCGAAGTGATGCAGCAACACGGCATCCAACCGATCGACATGGTGGTGGTCAATCTTTATCCCTTCGCAGCAACCGTGGCAAAACCCGATTGCAGCCTGCCCGATGCCATCGAGAATATCGATATCGGCGGCCCGACCATGGTCCGCAGTGCAGCCAAGAACCACAAAGACGTTGCTATCGTGGTTAACGCCGATGATTACAGCAGCATCCTGGAAAACCTCCAACAGGGTGGCCTTAGCTACGCTCAGCGTTTCGATCTGGCGTTGAAGGCCTTTGAACACACTGCTGCGTACGACGGTATGATCGCCAACTATCTCGGCACCATCGAGCAAACGCGCGACACCCTAAGCACCGCAGATCGTAGCGCCTTCCCGCGCACTTTCAACAGCCAATTCATCAAGGTGCAGGACATGCGCTACGGTGAAAACCCGCATCAAGCCGCCGCCTTTTATAAAGAAGCCAAGCCAGACGGCGCCAGCATTGCCACCGCCATTCAGCTGCAAGGCAAGGCGCTTTCGTACAACAATGTTGCCGACACCGATGCTGCGCTGGAGTGCGTCAAAAGCTTTACCAAGCCTGCCTGCGTGATCGTCAAGCACGCCAACCCTTGCGGTGTTGCCGTGGTGCCGGACGCCGAAGGCGGCATCCGCCAGGCCTATGAGCTGGCTTACGCCACCGACAGCGAGTCTGCTTTTGGCGGCATTATCGCCTTTAACCGTGAGCTGGATGGCGAAACCGCCAAAGCCATTGTTGATCGCCAGTTTGTTGAAGTCATCATTGCCCCACGCATCAGCGCAGCGGCTCGCGAAGCGGTTGCCGCCAAAGCCAACGTGCGCCTGCTCGAATGCGGAGAGTGGACCAACGAACGCAATGCCGACTGGGACTTCAAACGTGTCAATGGCGGCCTGCTGGTGCAAAGCCGCGATATCGGCATGATCACCTCCGACGATCTCAAAGTGGTCACCCAGCGCGCCCCTACCGAGCAAGAAATCAACGACTTGGTATTTGCCTGGAAAGTCGCCAAGTTCGTTAAATCCAACGCCATTGTGTATGCCAGCAAGCGCCAGACTGTCGGCATCGGCGCCGGTCAAATGAGCCGTGTTAACTCTGCCCGCATTGCCGCCATAAAAGCCGAACATGCTGGTCTACAGGTTCAGGGCGCGGTCATGGCGTCGGATGCTTTCTTCCCATTCCGTGATGGGATCGACAATGCAGCCAACAATGGCATTAGTGCCGTCATTCAGCCCGGTGGTTCAATGCGCGACGCTGAAGTGATTGCCGCCGCAGATGAAGCCGGTATGGCGATGGTGTTCACCGGTATGCGCCATTTCAGGCATTGATTGGTAAGGCCGCACTGTAGCAGGCGTCTGCGTTGTTGCGGATGACTCCGCTAATGCTCATTGCCAATCGGCAACTGCGCTTATCGAAGCCATCCACGACTAGCATCCACCCGCTCCATCGCGACCCGATATAACGCTAAAGCAAGATTTTCGTAGGGTGGATGACCCGCTGTTTATCCACTGAACGGGCCATTAGCCTGCCTCCATTAGGAGAGAGATAAATGAATGTATTGATTATCGGTAGTGGCGGTCGCGAGCATGCCCTGGCGTGGAAAGTGGCGCAAGACACACGAGTAGAGAAAGTCTTTGTAGCCCCCGGCAACGCCGGCACCGCGATCGAAGCCAAGTGCGAGAACGTTGAAATCGACGTGATGGAGCTGGACAAGCTGATAGCTTTTGCCCGTGACAACGTTGGCCTAACCATTGTTGGCCCCGAGGCACCGCTGGTAGCCGGTGTGGTAGATCGCTTCCGCGAACAGCAACTGCCCTGCTTTGGCCCCACTGCGGGCGCCGCCCAACTGGAAGGCTCCAAAGCCTTCACCAAAGATTTTCTGGCGCGTCACCAGATTCCAACCGCCAATTATCAGAATTTCACCGAGATCGAGCCCGCACTGGCTTATCTGCAGCAAACTGGCGCGCCCATCGTCGTTAAGGCTGACGGCTTGGCTGCGGGCAAAGGCGTCATTGTTGCCATGACTCTGCAGGAAGCGGAAGACGCTGTACGCGACATGCTAGCCGGGAATGCCTTCGGAGAGGCCGGCTCACGCGTAGTGATTGAAGAGTTTCTTGACGGCGAAGAGGCCAGCTTCATTGTCATGGTCGACGGCGAACACGTACTGCCAATGGCTACCAGCCAAGATCACAAGCGCGTCGGTGATGCTGACACTGGCCCCAATACCGGTGGCATGGGTGCTTACTCGCCTGCCCCGGTGGTGACAGACGCAGTGCACCAGCGGGTGATGGATGAAGTTATCTGGCCGACCGTCAAAGGCATGGCCGCCGAGGGCAACCGTTACACCGGTTTTCTCTATGCTGGCCTGATGATCGATACCGCCGGCAACCCCAAGGTGATCGAGTTTAATTGCCGCTTTGGCGACCCGGAAACCCAACCGATCATGCTGCGCTTGCAGTCGAGCCTGGTAGAACTAATCGAGGCTGCCGAAGCTGGCACACTGGATCAGATCGAAGCTCACTGGGATCCTCGCCCCAGCCTCGGTGTAGTACTGGCGGCTGGCGGTTATCCGGGTAGCTATACCAAAGGCTTACCGATAAACGGCTTGCTACAGGCACAGGCCAAAGACGGCAAGGTATTCCACGCTGGCACGTCATTACAGGGCGATCAAGTTGTCACCAGCGGTGGCCGAGTACTCTGTGCAACCGCGCTCGGTGACGACGTGCAGGCAGCGCAGCAAGCCGCTTACCGATTGGCCGAGCAAATCCAGTGGGATGGCAGTTTTTATCGCAGTGACATCGGTTATCGCGCCATTGCGCGCCACGCCACCGAGCAAAAGTAACCAAAACAGGCCAACCGGGACAGTCTGCTGTCTCGCTTGGCCCGTTTCAGGAGCGCAGGCCTTGGTCTATACTGGCCCGACTATCAACTGAAACGGTAGCAATCTTAGTATCATCGCCCAAGGACAGGACATCATCGATTGTGAAGCACATTAGCTCGCTGCTATTAGCCCTGCTCACGGGCCTGGCCTTCACTCTGATGAGCTGGACGACGTTCGCCGCCAGCGCCACGCCTTTTTACAAAACGTTTGTTGATCCTACCGGCCAACTTGAACTGGCCGACATCCTTTCCAATCGTTACGCCAACCGTTTTATTCCCGCACCCGACACTCCGCTTACGCTGCCAGGCGATGGAGCCGTACTGTGGGTCGAGCTGTCGTTGGAGCAGGCACGAAACAAACTGCTGTCGTTGAGTAATCCTGCCATTGCGCAACTGGCGGTTTATCGCCTCAGCGCACAAACGGCAATACCGCTGTATGAGGCCGGTACCAATGGCGCCCAGGATGATCGACTATTGCCCTATAGCGGTTTCGCCCTGCCGCTCACTGATTTACCCTCTGAACGCGCAACCCTGCTGATACGCTTGCAGAGCGACTACCCCCTCGTTACCCGACTCAGCGTTACAGACGCTCGCAGCGCGGCTGTCCAGCATGATCTGCAGCAAAGCCTGCAAGGCATACTCATCGGATTATTGCTGGCGCTCTGCCTGCACGGCACCTTGCAGGGTTTATTGGGGCGTGACCCCTATCACCTGTTGTTCGCCACCGTCAGTTTGATATTAGCTATCAGCAATCTCGACAACCTCAGCTGGGCGGCCAGCAATACCCTGACCTTACACGGCCACTTGGCGCAGGTGCTATTTCTCTGTGCCTACCCACTGCTGGCTCTGCTTATGCTTAGCCGCCTACCGGCCAAGCAATTCCAAAGCCAGCGCAGATTCATCATCGGTCTTAGCGTGGCAGCTACCGCTCTGCTGGCGATAGCTGCCAGCTTTCCCGCGCAATTCCAACTGATATCCGACATGTTGCGTATTGGCGTGCCAATGCTGGGTTTGGGGCTAGCACTCTACCTACGGCTACAAAGCACTCCATTCAACATCCCTTTCTGTATTGGTCACCTACTATTGCTGAGCAACGCCTTGGTAGATCACTATCTGAATGGCTTACCATCCATAGCTTACCTAGCCGATATGTTGCTCTGGGGCGCACTTGTCAGCTATAGCTGGAGCCTCTATCGGCGCTTGCAAGGCAAGTTAAATGCCCGCGCACGCGTACGTCAGGAAATGGCCACTGCGCATGCTGAGCAGCGCACCAAAGCCGAGTTTCTCGCTCGCATCAGCCACGAGATCCGTACTCCTATGAATGGCGTATTGGGCATGAGCGAGCTGCTGCTGGATACAGCGCTCTCGGCCAAGCAGCGTGACTACGTGCAAACAATTCATGGATCTGGCAATGATCTGCTCAACCTAATTAACGAAATTCTCGATGTCTCACGCTTGGAGTCCGGGCAACTGGTGCTGGAAAAAGTGCAATTCGATCTGCACGCCCTGGTCAACGATTGCCTCGATATCTACCGTTCACGCGCGGAAGGCCAAAACATAGAATTGATCGGCTTTGTTCACCCCGATGTTGCTCGCACTATGCAAGGCGACCCTACACGGCTACGCCAGATCCTGATGAATTTGCTGGCTAATGCGTTGCAATATACCGATGAAGGCGAAGTTGTTCTGGTAGTCGGCCTTGATCGCAAGAATGCCAAGCAGCAACTGCGCTTTGCGATTCAGGACACCGGCAGTGGCATGCCGCAGCAAGCCCGTGACAACTTGATCCACAGTAACCTGAGCACCACGCGTCTGCTGGAGCAAGCCGACAGCGATGGTTATCTGCCGCTAGTAATTGCTCGCCAATTGGTTGCCATGATGCAAGGCCAACTGGGTATAAAGTATGGTAGCGAACAAGGCACCACCATCTGGTTCACCCTGCCCGCTGCCAATCTGGACAACAGCATCGCCGCAGACACCAGTGGACGCTGCCTACAGGACCGCAACGTGCTTATCGTGGATGATAATGCGACCTGCCGTAAGGTGCTACAACAACAAACCGCTGCTTGGGGCATGCGCACCCAATGTGCAGCAAGCGGTCGCGAAGCCTTGGCCATCCTCCGCACCCAAGCCAATCTCGGCAGCCCCTTCGAGATACTACTGCTAGATCAATCCATGCCCGGTATGAGTGGCGTCGAGCTTGCCAGCCGCATCAAGGACGATCCAGTGCTATCCAACGACCTCTTGATCATCATGCTGACGGGGATCAATCAGGTGCCCAGCCGCGTCATTGCACGCAACGCAGGTATCCGCCGAATCCTCAGCAAACCAGTGGCTGGCTACACGCTGCGCACCACCTTGGTGGATGAGTGGACTCAATTGCGCAACGGCACCGCCGAAGAGGTGGCAGAGAGCGTCATTCCGCCCGCCCCCATGCCAAACCCGGGGGAGTTTCGCGTATTGGTTGCGGAAGATAACGCCATTTCAACCAAGGTGATTCAAGGCATGCTCGCCAAACTAAAGGTAGGCGTAAACAGTGTCGACAACGGCAGACGTGCACTGGAAGCGGTGCAGCAGGAGCAGTTTGATCTGGTGTTCATGGATTGCGAAATGCCGGAGATGGATGGCTTCACCGCCGCAGAAGAGATCCGCGCTTGGGAAAGCAAAAACGGCAGTCAGCCTGTGCCTATCATCGCTCTTACAGCACATATACTGCCGGAGCACCGCGAGCGTGCGCGCAAGGCTGGAATGAACGGCCACATGGCAAAACCGGTTGAGTTAAGCCAACTCCGCGAGCAGGTACAGCATTGGCGTGCTCAAAAGGCTAGCCGCAACATCAGCTTATCCTGATCGCAGGCTCCGCCGCGCCGCCAGTTGCTGCGGCATAGTCAATCATCAACTGTCTGAGAATCAGTACATAGGACGTCATGGGGGCCTCCAGGCTCATAGCTGAGCCCATCCATCACAGGCCCAGCAGAGGTTTAGACTAGAGCAGCCTGTTCACGCCGGCCATTAGTTAACCTGCATAACCCCCATAGCCATCCTCATCAACGCGCTGGACGATTACCCTTGCGGACACCTTTGCGCGCCGCGCCAGTTTCGCGCGGTGGCAGGCCGGTATGCTGAGTCAGCACACGCCCTGCTTTTTTGCTGCCAACCGGCGTAGAGTTCTTGCGACGCGCACTTTGGTAGCCTTCTACTGCCGGCTGGAACGTCGGAACCAGCTGCTGTTTACCATTACCGATCAGATCACTGCGCCCCATCTCTTTCAGCGCATCGCGCAGCAGCGGCCAATTTTTCGGATCGTGATAGCGCAAAAATGCTTTGTGCAAGCGACGCTGGCGATCACCCTTGACGATATTCACACTGTCGCTCTTGTAGGTCACCTTGCGTAGCGGGTTTTTGCCGGAATGGTACATGGCAGTCGCTGTGGCCATAGGAGACGGATAGAAAGCCTGCACTTGGTCTGCACGGAAACCATTACGCTTGAGCCAGAGACCTAAATTCATCATATCTTCATCGGTCGTACCGGGGTGCGCCGCGATGAAATAAGGAATCAAATACTGCTCCTTTCCCGCTTCCTTAGAGAACTTCTCAAACATCTGCTTGAAGCGGTCATAAGAACCAATGCCCGGCTTCATCATCTTGGTCAGCGGACCTTCTTCGGTGTGCTCCGGAGCGATTTTCAGGTAACCACCAACGTGGTGCGTCACCAGCTCCTTCACATACTCAGGCGACTCGATAGCCAGGTCGTAGCGCAGACCCGAGGCAATTAAGATCTTCTTGACCCCAGGTAACTCACGCGCTTTGCGATACAGCCCAATCAACGAGGAGTGATCTGTATTCAGGTTTTCACAGATGCCAGGGAACACGCAGGACGGTTTGCGGCAAGCTGCTTCAATTTCTGGGGTCTTACAAGCAATCCGATACATATTGGCAGTAGGCCCACCAAGATCTGAAATAACCCCGGTAAAGCCCGGCACCTTGTCCCGTATCTCTTCGATTTCACGAATAATGGAGTCATGCGAACGATTCTGGATGATCCGTCCCTCATGCTCAGTAATGGAGCAAAATGTACAGCCGCCGAAACAGCCGCGCATGATATTCACCGAGAAGCGAATCATGTCGTAGGCCGGGATTTTGGCGTCGCCGTAAGCTGGGTGCGGGATGCGCGCATAGGGCAGACCGAAGATATAGTCCATCTCTTCGGTCGTCAGTGGAATCGGCGGCGGCGTAAACCATACGTCACGCTCACCATGGCGTTGTACTAATGCGCGTGCATTGCCGGGATTGGTTTCCAGGTGCAAAACACGGTTAGCATGTGCATAGAGTACCGAATCGCCCTTCACCTTCTCGAAAGAAGGCAAACGAATCACTGTGCGATCACGCTCCAGACGAGGGTGTGGCAACAGGTGCACAACCTGCGCACCATCATTGTCGGCGTCGTCCGGCCCTTTGGCCTGCTCCACAGCGCACGCATTGGTATCCTGCGTATTCACGTAAGGGTTGATGATCTTATCGATCTTGCCCGGACGGTCGATACGGGTTGAGTCCAACTCAAACCAACCTTGTGGCGTATCACGGCGCACAAAAGCGGTACCTCGAATGTCGGTTATATCCTCAATCAACTCGCCGCGGCTAAGACGATGCGCCACTTCTACCACTGCGCGCTCGGCGTTGCCGTACAAAAGAATGTCAGCCTTGGCGTCGATCAGCAGCGAGTGCCGAACCTTATCTTGCCAATAGTCGTAATGCGCGATGCGCCGCAAGGAGGCTTCGATACCACCCAAGATCAGGGGCACATCCTTATAGGCTTCGCGGCAGCGCTGGCTGTATACCAGGCTGGCTCGGTCTGGGCGGCTACCACCCCTGCCGCCAGGCGTATAAGCGTCATCAGAGCGGACCTTACGATCAGCGGTATAACGGTTGATCATCGAATCCATATTGCCCGCAGCAACACCGAAAAACAGGTTCGGCTTACCCAGCTTCATGAAGTCATCTTTGCTCTGCCAATCCGGCTGACTGATAATCCCGACGCGAAAGCCCTGGGCTTCCAGCAGCCGACCGATAATCGCCATACCAAAGGACGGGTGATCCACATAGGCATCGCCGGTCACGATGATAATATCGCAACTGTCCCAGCCCAACTGGTCCATTTCTTCCCGACTCATCGGCAGAAACGGCGCCGGACCAAAACATTCGGCCCAATAACGTGGATGATCGAACAATTGCTGCTTAGCCACCGGAATGCTGACTGCCATGATTACTCCAGGTCCCCGTAGCCGGCATAAGAGCCAGGCGCCAGGTTTTCAAAACGGGTGTATTTGCCCAGAAATGCCATGCGCGTGGTCCCAATGGGACCGTTACGCTGCTTGCCGATAATTAGTTCGGCAATACCCTTGTCTTGCGTATCCGGGTTGTAAACCTCATCCCGATACACAAACATGATGACGTCGGCGTCCTGCTCGATTGCGCCAGATTCACGCAAGTCAGAGTTGATAGGACGCTTATTGGGGCGCTGTTCCAGCGAGCGGTTAAGCTGCGAGAGGGCGACCACCGGGACATTGAATTCCTTGGCGAGCGCCTTTAATGAGCGCGAGATTTCCGAAATCTCGTTGGTACGGTTTTCAGACGCAGCACCACCGACACGCATCAACTGCAAGTAATCGATCATGATCAAGCCGAGATCACCATGCTCGCGCACCACCCGTCTAGCGCGAGCGCGCATTTCCATAGGTGATAAGCCGGCTGTGTCGTCGATGAACAGCTTGCGATCATTCAACATGTTGACCGCCGAGGTCAGCCGCGGCCAATCCTCATCATCAAGGCGGCCAGAGCGCACCTTGGTCTGGTCGATACGACCGAGCGAAGACAACATACGCATGATCAGTGAGTCACCTGGCATTTCCAGCGAGAACACCAAAACTGCCTTTTCGCTGCGCATGACCGCGTTCTCCACCAAGTTCATGGCGAACGTCGTTTTGCCCATTGAAGGACGACCAGCAACAATGATCAGATCAGATGGCTGCAAACCTGAGGTCATATTGTCGAGGTCGGTAAACCCCGTAGATAGACCTGTAATGGAGCCTTCACTGTTGAACAGTGTATCAATACGATCGATTGCCTTTGCAAGCAGCGCGTTGACGCCTTCTGGTCCACCGGTTTTTGGCCGGCTTTCTGCAATCGCAAAAATCTTGCGTTCCGCATCATCCAACACTTCGCTGGACTGCATGCCCTTTGGATTGAACGCAGTGTCGGCAATATCGGTACTCACGCTGATCAATTGGCGCAGCGTGGACCGCTCACGAATGATCTGGGCATAGGCACTGATATTGGCAACTGAAGGAGTATTTTTTGCCAGCTGCCCTAAATACGCCAGGCCACCGACTTGATCATTCAGACCTTCCTTATCGAGATCCTCGGCGAGGGTCACCACATCGAAAGGCTGATTGCGTTCTGCCAGTCGTCGCAACGCCTTGAAAATTAGCCGGTGATCATGTCGATAGAAATCGCTTTCGCTCAGTAACTCAGCAACGCGCTCCCACGCAGTATTCTCCAGCATCACACCACCCAACACGGCCTGCTCTGCCTCAATCGAGTGCGGCGGAATCTTCAACGCGGACGTTTGCAAATCCAGCTCGGGACGTTCTGAGTACTGCGATTCAGTCATGGGCTTGGGCTCTGGACGGCATAGGCACAAACAACAACACGGCGCCTGTCTATGACAAGCGCCGTGTTGACGAGTCTAACTGCAAAGCGCTGTTAAATCACCCGAGGCCCGAAAGCCCTAAGTCAGCGCTGCAGCCGCTGTTAGCCAGCGACGACGATCAGCTTGACGGTAGTTTCTACATCGCTGTGCAGTTGCACAACAACATCGAACTCACCGACGTTACGAAGCGGACCTTCAGGCAGACGAACTTCGCTCTTCTCGAGTTCTACACCAGCCGCAGTCACTGCGTCAGCGATATCACGAGTACCGATAGAACCGAACAGCTTACCTTCTTCGCCAGCATTGGCGGTGATGGTAACTGACAGCTCAGCCAGCTTAGCGGCGCGCGCTTCGGCTTCAGCTGTTTTCTCAGCAGCGATTTTTTCCAGTTCAGCGCGACGCGCTTCAAAGGCTTCTACATTGGCTGAAGTAGCCGGAGTAGCCTTGCCAAAAGGCAGCAGGAAATTGCGAGCGTAACCAGCCTTAACGGCGACCTTGTCGCCCAGGTTACCCAGATTCGCGATCTTTTCGAGCAGGATAACTTCCATTGCGATGACCTCTTAAATTCAACCTTGACCGTTTGAATCATCGTCGCCATCCACACCGGTTTGTGGTGTCAGGCGGGAGCGGAAATCAAACAGACTATCAATAAACGCCAAAAGCATAATCAGGGGCACAACTACTTGCGAAGCAAACAACAGCGCAACGTACAGCGCTATCAGCCAAGCCAGGCTCAGTTGCTTGATGCCAACTATGCCGTGCACTAGCGCTAAACCAGCTAGTAACAGCGGCACAGTAGCCACCGGTGCCACTACCGCCATATCGCCAAACTGCGGCCCAACAATGACCAGCAGCAACAAACCGACTGACATCCACGGCTTAAGCCGCACCCGATGGAACTCCTCACGGAAACCACCTGGATTGAACAGTCTCGCTTGCCAAGCACGGGCCAAAATCAGGCAGACTAGCGTCATTACGGCATGTATTGCACCGGTAAGACCCGCGAGTATCGGCAACATCAAGCTCTGTAGTCGAGCCATATCGGCCTCGCTCAGATCCTTACCTAGCTCGCCTAGCACCTGCGGCATGACTTTCTGCAGCTCGGAAGCAAGAGCCACCATGGGCTCGTGCAACATTGCCAATAATAGCAGCGCGTACACTAGACCTAACGGGGCCGATGCCAGCACCACAAGAGACCAGTTACTGCGTTCTCGCAAAAAACCAGCCAGCAGTGCGGTACCTAATAGCAGCAACAGTGGTGTCGGATCGCCCAACATAGCCCAAGCCAACGCCGGCAAACCACCCCAAACAATCACTGGGAGGCCTTCCGACAGGCCGCGGCGCAGGATAACCAACGCCAACACCACTGCACCGAACCAGAACAGCAGCGGAATTGCGGCCGACAAACCAACCACCAAGGTTGCCTGTCGGCGGCCGCGCATTATGTATTCCGCCAAGCCCTGCATCTGAATCCAGTTTCCTGATTACTTACTTTTGGCTACCAATCAACGACCGTGGCCGTCGGTGTAAGGCAGCAGAGCCAGGTAACGGGCGCGCTTGATAGCAACAGCCAGCTGACGCTGATACTTAGCCTTGGTACCTGTGATGCGGCTTGGAACAATCTTGCCGGTCTCGGTGACATAGGCTTTCAGAGTGTTGAGATCTTTGTAATCAATCTCTTTAACGCCTTCAGCGGTAAAACGGCAGAACTTTCTGCGACGGAAAAAACGTGCCATGGCAGCGTCTCCTTAATTCTGGAATGTGAACTGGGAAAACTTACTCGTCGTCACCGCTATCATCGGTGTCGTCGCTGTTGTCAGCGTCATCGTTGGAGCTGTTGTCGTCATTTTCATCGCTGCGCTCACGACGCTCACGACGCTCACCACGACCACTCTCTTCGGACTTGAGCATCTCGGACTGTTCAGTCACCGCTTCATCGCGACGCATTACCATGTTGCGGATAACAGCATCGTTGTAACGGAAGTTTTCAGTCAGTTCTTCCAACGCTTTAGCGCTGCACTCAACATTTATCAAGATGTAGTGTGCTTTATGGATCTTGTCGATTGGGTAAGCCAGTTGACGGCGACCCCAATCTTCTAGGCGGTGAATTTTGCCGCCGTCTTCTTCGATCAGCTTGGTGTAACGCTCAACCATCGCGCTAACCTGCTCGCTCTGGTCTGGATGAACCAGAAAAACGATTTCGTAATGACGCATAAAAGCTCCTTACGGGTTATAGCCAGCCATCCAAATATGGTCTGGCAAGGAGTGGAACATAGGTTTGGGGCGGCCATTCTAGTGAAGGCGCCAGGTAGAGGCAAGCTAAATGGAGTTTATTTACGCAGCCCGGCGAGATTGCAGCTAACCGGGCATGAAAAGATGTCAGGCAGGCAGACGCTGCCGCACGGCCTCAAACAGACACACGCCAGCAGCAACAGACACATTCAAGCTGCTGACAGCACCTGCCATCGGCAAACGCGCGAGGTAATCACAGTTCTCGCGGGTCAGTCGGCGCATTCCTGCACCCTCGGCACCCATCACGATGACCGAGGGCACTTTGAGATCAACGTCATATATGAACTGCTCCGCCTCGCCAGCGGTACCCACTAGCCACAAGCCGCGTTGCTGCAATTG
This sequence comes from Halopseudomonas sabulinigri, assembly GCA_011053055.1. GTDB lineage: Bacteria > Pseudomonadota > Gammaproteobacteria > Pseudomonadales > Pseudomonadaceae > Halopseudomonas > Halopseudomonas sabulinigri_A. The sequence continues at coordinate 153,892 of DRHT01000049.1, forward strand.
CTTCAAAGTGCGCGCCAGATTGGTTACCGCGACTAGAGGAACCGTTTCAGCGGCACCGCAGGCAACCTTGCGCACCACCGGGGAAAGACTGGCTGAGCGGTCACGCGGCACTATGACCGCCTGCACTCCAGCTGCATCTGCACTGCGCAGACAAGCGCCTAAGTTATGGGGGTCGGTCACCCCGTCCAGCACCAACAACAAAGGCACGCTGTCCAGCCGATCCAGCAAGTGCGTCAACATCTCTTCGGACCACAACTGACTAGGCGTCACCTCAGCGACCACTCCTTGGTGCACACCGTCAGCAAGCTTATCCAGCTCTTCCCCAGTAACGCGCTGGGTGGTAATGACGGCAGTAACGGCTAGATCTAGCAAAGCCTGCTGACGCTCGTTTAGCCGGCCAGCCGGCAACAACAACCGCCTTACCCGCTTTGGGCTACGTTCCAGCAAAGCCTGCACCGCATGCACGCCAAAAACCCGCTCAAAATCACTCATACTGCTATCTCACTCACTGCTTAGGCTTAGGCTTCGGCTTGCGCTTGCGCGGCCCATCGCGCGAACCGGCGTCACTTTTACTGCCGGCCGGCTTGCGTGGCGCAGCCTTGCTTCCAGCGGGTGAACCGGCTGGATTGCGAGCCGCACGCGGAGCAGGCTTACCAGCTGGACTACGCGCGCCAGACTTAGCCGACTTTTTACCATCGCCAGCCGCTTGACGCGCTTCGGCAAGCAGCTTTTCACGCACTGCCCGGCTAGCAGAGACCTTACGATCCGGCTCTGGTTGAGCCTGTGGCTGATCGGTTGCCATCTCAAAATCAATCTTGCGATCGTCCAGATCAACACGCGCCACCTGGACCCGCACCGGATCACCAAGACGGAACTTGCGGCCGGACCGCTCACCGGTCAGACAATGATGTACAGCATCAAAGTTGTAGTAGTCAGCTGGCAGCGCAGTGATATGCAGCAAACCTTCTACGTAAATATCTTTAAGCTCAATAAACAGACCAAAACTGGTTGCAGCAGTCACCAAGCCGTCAAAGGATTCCCCGACGCGATCCTGCATAAACTCGCACTTGAGCCAGCTGACCACATCACGCGACGCTTCATCGGCGCGACGCTCATTCTGCGAGCACTGCTCACCCAGAGCCGCCAATCGTGCATGGTCATAGGGATAGATTTTTGCCTTCGGCAGGACCGAGGCACCACAACGTTTGACCGCCTCAGTATTGCGGCGCGAACGCACGACACTGCGAATGGCGCGATGCACCAACAGATCGGGATAGCGACGAATCGGGGAAGTGAAATGGGTATAAGCTTCGTAATTCAAACCGAAGTGCCCTGCGTTATCCGGGCTGTAAACGGCCTGACTGAGCGAGCGCAACATTACCGTCTGAATCAACTGCGCATCCGGCCGGCCTTGAATTTTAGCCAGTACGGCACTGTAGTCTTCCGGTGTGGGATCACCCTTCTTACGCGTCAAACTCAAGCCTTGCGCATTAAGAAACTGCCGCAAACGTTCAATTTTTTCGGCTTGAGGGGAATCATGCACGCGGTACAGGCCTGGCAACTCCAGATCTTGAAGGAAGCGCGCCGTAGCAACGTTGGCACTCAGCATGCATTCTTCAACAATCTTGTGCGCATCATTGCGAGTAGTGGGCTTGATCTCGACTAGCTTTCGATCATCACCAAAAATCATGCGCGTTTCGGTGGTCTCAAAATCAATCGCACCGCGCCCCTGACGAGCCTTGGCCAGCGCCTTGTAAAGCTCATACAGGTTCTCGATGTGCGGCACTACTTCGCTGTATTCGTCGCGCAACGCTTTACCTTCGCGACTACGGCCGTGCTCCAGCATTGAGGAGACTTTGTTATAGGTCAGCCGTGCGTGCGAATGGATCACCGCTTCGTAAAACTGATAATCCGTCAGCTCGCCGGCCTTGGACAAAGTCATTTCGCAAACCAAAGCTAAACGATCAACATGCGGATTAAGCGAGCACAGACCGTTGGAAATCGCCTCAGGCAACATGGGAATCACCTGGCTCGGGAAGTAAACCGAGGTACCACGCAGCTCGGCTTCCTGGTCCAATGCGGAACCTAACGGAACATAGTGCGACACGTCAGCGATAGCGACATACAACTTCCAGCCACCAGAGAACAAGCGCCAGCCGCTTGCTTTATGGGGCTCACAGTAGAGTGCATCGTCAAAATCGCGCGCATCTTCGCCATCAATGGTGACCAGCGGCAAGTGGCGTAGATCAACACGCTTATGCTTGTCTTTCTCTTCAACGAAGTCTTTGAGCTTGCTTGCCTCTTCAACTACTTCCGGCGGCCATTCGCTAGGAATGTCGTAGCTACGCAGGGCAACTTCGATCTCCATACCTGGCGCCATGTAGTCGCCCACGACTTCAATGACTTCACCCTGCGCCTGCCGACTCATAGTCGGCCATTGGGTAATGCGAACTTCGGCGTACTGTCCGTGCTTGACGCCCATTTTGGCGCCCGGCGGGATTAACACGTCCTGGTTGATCTTGGCGTTATCGGCAACGACGAAGCCGATCTCGTTCTCTTCGTAATAGCGACCAACAAGGATCTCATGCGCGCGTTCAAGCACCTCAACCACCGCGCCTTCGCTGCGACCACGACGATCAACACCGGTAATGCGACCCAATACGCGGTCACCATCAAATACCAAACGCATTTGTGAGGGACCAAGAAACAGATCCTCAGTACCTTCGTCTGGCACCAGAAAACCAAAGCCGTCCCGATGACCTTGAACACGGCCCCGAATCAGATCCAGTTTATCGACCGGCGCATAGGCGCCACGGCGGGTATATATTAGCTGCCCATCACGCTCCATGGCGCGCAGGCGGCGACGCAATGCTTCAATAGCGTCCTCATCCTGCAAGCCGAACTCCTGCTGCAATTGCGCGCGCGTAGCAGGCGCGCCACGGGTCTCCAACAATTGCAGGATAAGCTCACGACTTGGAATGGGGTTGTCGTATTTTTCCGCTTCGCGCCTGGCTTCCGGATCCTGTTGGATCCATTCATTGGTCATGGAAGTGGCCTGGGAGGATGAAGATGTGCTCGACTGCTTAGCCGAGACTTTGGATTGATCTTTTTTCGTCATAGACGCCTATTGAACCGCGAATCAAGTCTGTATGCACCTGTTTCCTCCAACAAATTTTTTTTCTCGCTGGGGGTTTACAAGATCTTGCTTGCTACGTAATATTCGCGCCGTCAGCACGAAACGACAGCAACTAGAACCTCTGGTTTAGCATAGCAGTTGTTTCGCAAGGCGCGCCCAGGTGGTGAAATTGGTAGACACGCTAGCTTCAGGTGCTAGTGGCCTTACGGCCGTGGAAGTTCGAGTCTTCTCCTGGGCACCAATTCAAAAACCGAGCTTATGCTCGGTTTTTTTATGCTTGCCAAAAACCACTGCAAGCCACCCGTAAAGATTAAAACCTCGCAACTCTTGAAACAAAAAAGACGCCCTCAGGCGCCTTTTCTGTCACAACCACTCATATCAAGCCTTAAAAACCTGACGCAGAATGATCGTCTCATTACGATCGGGGCCGGTAGAAATCAAATCAATCGGCGCACCAACCAACTCTTCTATACGTTCAATATAAGCACGCGCAGCAGGAGGCAAACCTTCCAAGGTTTTTACACCTAAAGTTGACTCTTCCCAACCGGGCATATCTTCATACACCGGCTCCAGGCCGATATAGCTGTCGGCATCGGTAGGCGCTTCAATCACATCACCATGCTCGTTACGATAGCCGACACAGATGCGAATCACATCCAAACCATCCAGCACATCCAGCTTGGTTAGGCACAGACCACTAATGCTGTTAATTTCGATAGCACGACGCAGAATGATCGCATCAAACCAGCCACAACGGCGCGCGCGACCGGTGGTCGAACCAAATTCGTGACCACGCTCAGCCAAACGCGCACCCACTGCATCAAATAGCTCGGTAGGGAAAGGGCCCGAACCCACGCGAGTGGTATAAGCCTTGGTAATGCCCAGCACGTAATCAAGGTACAGCGGACCAAAACCCGAACCAGTAGCGGTGCCGCCAGCCGTGGTATTAGAACTGGTCACGAAGGGATAAGTACCGTGATCAATGTCCAACAGCGAACCCTGCGCGCCTTCAAACATGATGTTCGAGCCTTCGCGGCGTAACTCATGCAAGCGAGCAGTAACATCGGTCATCAGCGGGGCTAGCCACTCAGCATAGCCCAGCGCTTCATCCAACGTCTTCTGGAAGTCGACTGGCTCAACCTTGTAATAGTGCTGCAAGGCAAAGTTGTGATAATCCAGCACCTCACCCAACTTGGCAGCAAAGCGCTCGCGATGAAACAGGTCTGCTACACGCAGCCCGCGACGCGACACTTTGTCTTCGTAAGCAGGGCCAATACCGCGCCCGGTGGTACCTATCTTTGCTTCGCCCCGAGCTTTTTCACGCGCCTGATCTAGCGCTACGTGATAAGGCAGAATCAGTGGACAAGCCGGGCTAATACGCAAACGATCGCGCACAGGAACACCCTTAGCCTCAAGCTCTTTCAGCTCTTTGAGCAGCGCCTCAGGTGAAAGCACGACACCGTTACCAATAAAGCATCGGACATTTTCACGTAAAATACCGGAAGGAATCAGGTGCAGTACGGTTTTTTCGCCATCGATTACCAGCGTATGACCGGCATTATGGCCGCCCTGATAACGCACCACCGCAGCAACTTGATCGGTCAGCAGATCAACGATCTTGCCTTTACCCTCATCGCCCCACTGGGTCCCCAGGATGACAACATTCTTACCCATGTTCAGCCCATGCCTCGCTAGAAATTAATTGACCCTTAGGTCAGGGAATCACGAATTCAATTCAGCTACCGTCCAACTGCCAGCCTGAAAGCCGAGCAATCGATCACAACCATAATCAGCAGCCTCAGTACTTGACTGGCCTGGCAGCGCCACAATCACCCGCTCACCTTGCTGGCGTAGCTGAGCAATCTGGTCATGCAGACCGGATTCGTTGCTGTGTGGCGCCCAGATTGCCGAGGATTTTTTATCCAGCCCCAAGCTGCCACGCTGCACCAGGCAGCGCAGATCAGTGGAAAAGCCGGTCGCCGGGCGCGCACGCCCGAAATCAGCACCAATATCGTCATAGCGACCACCTTGGGCGACGCTTTGCCCAACACCGGGAACAAAAGCAGCAAATACCACACCTGTGTGGTAATGATAGCCACGCAACTCGCCGAGGTCGAAATACAGCGGAATATGTGGGTAACGACGCGCCAGCACTTGCGCGATCTCGGCAAGATCATCCAACGCTGCCATAACTGATTCTGGCGCACCATCGAGCAGTGCGTGCGCACGATCCAGCACCTCAACACCACCGGACAACTCAACCAAACTGCACAACATGCCAGCCAGCGAGGAATGCTCGAGACCGGCAGCCAACTGGGTAACCTCGCCTGCAGCTTTTCGTTGCAGCGCATCAAACAACAATCGCTCGGTCGACTCATCGACACCAGCAGCCTGTATTAGGCCACGGTAGATACCTACATGACCGATATCCAGGTGCACGCCTGGCACCTCGCAGCTCGCAAGCGTTTCCAGCATGAGCGATATGACTTCGATATCACTGGTACTGGAAGCATCGCCGTATAGCTCAGCACCCAATTGAATCAAGCTGCGCGCGGTGGACAAAGCACGCGGGCGCGTATGCAGCACGCTTCCGCAATAACACAGCCGCGATGGGCCTTCAGCACCCAGCGTGTGCGCATCAATGCGCGCCACTTGGGGCGTGATATCTGCGCGCAAACCGAGCATCCGACCAGACAACTGATCAGTCATTTTGAAGGTTTGCAACTCAAGATCGTGACCGGCACCGGTCAACAGGGATTCCAAATATTCGATGTGCGGCGTAATGACCAGGTCATAGCCCCAGCAGGAGAACAGATCAAGCAACTGTCGGCGGGCAGCTTCGATACGGGCGGCCTCAGCGGGCAACACCTCGTCAATACCATCCGGCAACAGCCAGCGATCTACAGTCGGCATTTTGACAACCTTTCCATACACAGTGAACTAGGCTTGCGGTCGGATTCGAGCTGGCAGCTCAAGTCCGCGGACCAGCCATAACGGTTTCATGCAGAGGATCGGCAGCACAAAACAGAATAGACCGGTCACAAAAAAGCCGGGAATTCCCGGCTGCGCAAGTGTAACACGTTTTCCCTTTGCTACACCCTTCGCATTATCAGCCTAGACACTAGGTTTAGACAAACAAAAGGGCTGCCCGCCTAGCGGGCAACCCCTGGGTTTCGACAAACGTTCAAGGCTGGCTGCTTTCGCCTCGCAGATACTTGAAGAAGTCGCTTTTTGGATCAAGAACCAAGACATCAGACTTGCTAGAGAAGCTTTCGCGGTATGCGTGGAGGCTACGTGAAAACGCGTAAAACTCCGGGTCTTTAGTGTAAGCAAGCGCATAGATCTTAGCTGCTTTTGCGTCGCCGTCACCGCGAATTTTTTCCGATTCCCGGAAAGCCTCTGCGATAAGCACACGCTGCTGTCGGTCCGCATCGGCACGAATACCTTCGCCCAACTCACGACCCTTAGCGCGATGCTCACGCGCTTCGCGCTCACGCTCGCTGCTCATGCGATCAAACACGCTACGATTCACCTCATTCGGTAAATCGATCGCCTTAACACGCACGTCCACCACTTCTATACCAAGCTCGCGCCGCGCACTCTCATCCAACGTAGCGGTAATATCAGCCATCAGCTGATCACGCTCACCGGAGACCACTTCATGCAGCGTGCGACGCGCTACTTCGTTGCGCAAACCAGATTCCAACTGACGTGACAAACGCTCTTCTGCTATCGCCCGCAGCCCGGAGGTTGCGGTGTAAAAACGCTGAACATCGGCGATCCGCCACTTAGCGTAGGAATCAACCATCAGTGCTTTCTTTTCCAGCGTTAGATAGCGCTGGGTAGCCGTGTCGAGCGTCAGCAGACGACCATCAAACTGATGCGCCTCCTGCACAAAAGGCAGCTTGAAGTGCAGACCGGGGGTAACATCGTTATCGACCACCCGCCCAAACTGCAGAACGATGGCGCGCTCGGTCTGGTTCACAACGAAGAAGCTGTTCCAGCCGACGATGATCGCTGCCAGCAACACAATGATGCCTAACAAGGATTTATTGCTCATCAGCGGGACTCCCTGGAACGCAGATCGCGCTGCTGTGTAGTAGTGGTGCGAGATGAATCACTCTGAGTAATCGCTGGCGCACTGCTGCTGGCAGAGCCAGAAGAAGCAGACGATTGCTGCATCAGCTTGTCTAACGGCAGATAGAGCAAGTTATTATTACCCTCCCCGCCAGAAACCAGAATCTTACTGGTGCTACTCATCACTTCCTGCATGGTATCGAGATAGAGGCGCTCACGCAGTACGTCGGGTGCCAAACGATATTGCTCGACCAGCAGATCAAAGCGCTTAGCTTCACCTTCTGCACGGGCGATCACTTCGTCGTGATAACCATTGGCTTCTTCCAGCATGCGCTGAGCTTTGCCTCGCGCCTCAGGAATCACGCCATTAGCGTAGGCTTCAGCCTGGTTACGCTCACGCACTTCGTCTTCCTTGGCGCGGATCACGTCATCAAACGCGTCCTGCACTTCAGACGGCGCTTGAGCGTTCTCAATATTCACCTGAGTAACCGTGATGCCTGTGTTGTAGCTGTCCAAATAACGCTGTAGACGCTCGGTCACTTCGACCGCCATTTGCTCACGACCCTCTGTGAGCACTTGGTGCATCGGCGTTGAACCAACCACATGGCGGACCGCACTTTCAGTCGCATGGCGCAGGCTGGTTTCAGGATCCTCGACCATCAGCACGAAATTCTCCAAATTGGAGATACGATACTGAATGGCAACCGGGACCTCGACGATATTCTCGTCTTCGGTCAGCATCTGACCCTGCTGGCGGTAGGAGCGCACCTGAGTAACATTGTTCTGAAGCTTGCGCTCAACCGGAGGGTAATAGAGATGCAAGCCAGAGCCGACAGTGCGGTTATATTCACCGAAGCGAAGAATAACGGCTTGCTCTTGCTCATCGACCATATACACGGCGTTAAATAACCAAACGCCCAACACAACCAAACCAGCAATGGCCCACAACCCCTTCGGGATGCCACCACCAGCGATCCCAGGACCGCCACCATCACCGCCTTTGCCGCGTTTTTTTGAGCCAAAAAGGCTGTTCAGGCTATCCTGTAACTTGCGTAGCGCCTCATCAAGGTCCGGCGGACCTTGTTTGCCGCCGCCTTTTTTGCCGCCGCTACCCCAGGGATCCTGGTCGTTTGAATTATTTCCGCCACCAGGCTCATTCCAGGCCATAGCGTTCTCCGTTGTCTGTAACTATTCGAAGCTCCAACTGCCAAGTAGGCAGTCAGATCAGGGTGCAATCCTACCGTAAACCAGCAAGCATGCGCGAACCATAGCTGGAGGCTTTCATTGCAAAGTATGTTGTTGCAAAAATGCGTCCGGTTGCCAACCTTCACGTTTGAGTAATCGATTAAAGTCACTGCGCTGCAGGCGGACATCCAGTTGCAGGCGACCATCCTCAGCAGTCTGCTCAGCTAGCACTGCACCAGCCGCATAGAACTGCGCACGCAAACGCGATTCAGCATGCTCAAGCACGAAGCGCTCTTGCACTAAATCATTACCCAAGCGTTCAGCAACCGCCTGCTGAAGCAGATCCAACCCAAGCCCCTGCTGCGCAGAAATCCAGACTCGAACGATATTGCCGCCCTCATCTCGCTGCAGCTGCGGCTCAAATCCGTCGATCAAATCTATCTTGTTGTAGACCTCAAGCATCGGCAGCTCAATGGCGCCAATTTCGCTAAGCACCGAATGCACCTGCTGAATATTTTCCTGGCGATCCGGGTCAGCCGCATCGATAACGTGCATAAGCAGGTCAGCCTGGGCGGACTCTTCCAGCGTAGCGCGGAATGCCTCAACCAACTTGTGCGGCAAGTGACGAATAAAGCCTACAGTGTCCGCCAGAATGACCGGCCCGATATCCTGTAACTCGATACGTCGCAACGTCGGATCCAACGTGGCAAACAACTGATCTGCCGCATAAACGTCGGATGAGGTAAGCGTATTGAACAAAGTAGATTTGCCGGCGTTGGTGTAACCCACCAAAGATACCACCGGGATTTCTGCTCGACGTCGAGCGCGCCGAGCCTGATCGCGCTGGCTGCGCACCTTCTCCAAGCGGCGGGTAATCTGTTTGATGCGTACCCGCAGCAGTCGCCGGTCGGTCTCAAGCTGAGTTTCACCTGGACCACGCAAACCGATACCACCCTTTTGTCGCTCAAGGTGTGTCCAGCCGCGCACCAGACGTGTACTCAGATGATCGAGCTGTGCCAGCTCAACCTGCAACTTGCCTTCATGGGTTCGCGCACGCTGCGCAAAGATATCCAGAATCAGGCCGGTACGGTCGATTACCCGACACTCCAGCTCGCGCTCCAGATTTCGTTCCTGACTGGGCGTCAGGGTGTGATTGAAGATGACCACGTCACCCTCATTAGCCTTGACCAGCGCCCGCAGCTCCTCCACCTTGCCGCTACCAATAAGGAACCGGGGTGTGGGTTGGTGCCGGGGAATAGTCATAAATGCCGCATTTTCTGCACCGGCGGAACGCACCAGTTCAAGAAATTCCTGCGGGTCTTCACGGCGCTGTTCATCCAGGCCTTCGAGGTGAACGAGAACCGCACGTTCACCCCCTTCATGACGCTCAAAAAACAATCAGGCCTCCTTTTGCATTAAGGATTGCCGACCTCAGCTTCAGCCTCATCGCTACCAGCAACAACCGGCAAACGCACCGGACGGCCAGGAACGACTGTAGAGATCGCGTGCTTATAGACCATCTGGCTTACTGTGTTTTTCAACAGAATGACAAATTGGTCAAATGACTCGATCTGGCCCTGCAGCTTGATGCCGTTTACGAGATAGATGGATACCGGGACACGTTCCTTGCGCAGAACGTTCAGGTAAGGGTCTTGTAGTGAATGCCCTTTTGACATTGCCTCACTCCTTTAATGGAAACCGATAATTTTAAGCATTGTAATAATGCGATTTGGCCGGCTTGTCCATTATCCAGAAGACCAGCAGGCAAGTTAGCTGCGCACCCAAGGGAGGCAGTAGCACCGATGAACTCTATATTGCGGCCTCTTGCAGCGCTTTCAAGGCCTGCTCGAATCTTTTCGGGTCCAAACTGTCAAGCCATTCAATTTCAGCGTGCCAGCCGCGCAACCAAGTGAACTGACGTTTGGCCAATTGCCGTGTCGCGATAATGCCACGTTGAACCATCTCTGACTCGTCCAGCTTGCCATCCAGATAATCCCAGACCTGCCTGTAACCGACAGCTCTGATGGACGGCATGGCTGAGTTCAAGTCCCCACGATTGCGCAAAGCTTCGACCTCGGGAACCAGCCCTTGTTTCATCATTAAGACAAAACGTTCAGCAATTCGCTCATGCAGCACAGTTCGATCCTGTGGAGCAACGGCCAGATAGCGCATAGTATAAGGTAAAACCCCCGCTTCCGACGGCCCACCAACGCCTTTTTCTGCGCTTTGCCGGGCATGCATTTGTGTCAGTGTAATACCAGTTAGCAGAAACACCTCATAAGCGCGCTGAATCCGCTGCGGATCATTCGGGTGTATGCGCTCAGCCGCTACTGGATCAACCCGCGCCAATTCTGCATGCACTGACTCCCACCCAGCTGCTTGGGCCATCATTTCGATACGGGCGCGCACCTCTGTGTCAGCGGATGGCATCTGCGCCAGGCCGCCGGCCAACGCTTTAAAATAAAGCATGGTGCCGCCTACCAACAGCGGAATACGGCCACGCGCAGTGATATCCGCCAACAGGGGCGTTACGTCCTCGCGAAAACGCGCAGCAGAATAGGCCTCAGCCGGATCAAGAATATCGATCAGATGATGAGGGTAACGCTCAAGAGTTTGCGCATCCGGTTTGGCCGAGCCAACATCCATGCCGCGATACACCAGCACCGAGTCAACGCTGACTAACTCACAGGGAAAATGATCATACAAGTGCATGGCCAGCTCGGTTTTACCCGACGCGGTCGGCCCCATGAGGCAAATGACCGGCGGTAGCTTGTCAGCAATCAAGGTAGTTTCCGTTCATCGGTCGATTCAGCGCCCCCGCAGAAACAGCTTGTCGAGCTCTACCATGCTCATCTGCGTCCAGGTTGGCCGCCCATGATTGCATTGACCACTACGCTCGGTCTGCTCCATATCCCGTAGCAGGCCGTTCATCTCCGCTAGCGTCAACCGACGGTTAGCGCGCACTGAACCATGGCATGCCATGGTGCCGAGCAACTCATTCACGTGGGCCTGAATCCGATCACTGGTACCGTACTCCAACAGATCACTCAAAACATCACGTACCAACTGCTCGGCGTGCGCTTGGCGCAGCAATGCTGGCACCTCGCGAATAGCCAGCGACTCTGGTCCAACGCGCTGGAGCGACATGCCCAGCCGCGTAAACCATTCAGCATGTTCCTCTGCACAATCAGCCTCACGTTGACTGACAGCCAGGCTTTCCGGCACCAACAACGGCTGGCTGCGCAGTCCTTCCTGATCCATCGCCAGCTTGAGGCGTTCATAGGTAATCCGCTCGTGCGCCGCGTGCATATCTACTACCACCATGCCTGCGCTGTTTTCCGCCAGGATATAAACCCCGTGCAATTGTGCTACGGCATACCCCAAGGGCGGGACATTGCCCTCCTCCTGTGGCAACTGTAGGCCGGCTGGTTGCGCGCCATACAGGCTGGCATAAGCAGCGACAGCTTCTACCGAAGGCGGCGGTGTGGCGGTATAACCAGAGCCCGGCGCAACGCCAGCGTTCTCCACCCGCAAGCTGGCGGAGGGTTCATTCAATGGCATGTACTGTTGACCAGAAAACACCCCGGCATCCAAACCACTGACTGATGGCTGCATAGAGGGCGGCGGCGCGGCTACTTGAGTGCCCGCCTCGGCCTGCTCGGACTGATCACCAGGCCGCTGATCCGCCAGTGCGCGATACAAGGTGCTGAACAAAAAGTCGTGGACCATACGACCATCACGGAAACGCACCTCGTGCTTGGTCGGGTGTACATTCACATCGACCACACCGGGATCCAGCTCCATAAACAGCACAAAGGTCGGATGACGACCATTAAACATCACGTCGCGATAAGCCTGTCGCACCGCGTGGGCAACCAGCTTGTCTTTGATCATGCGACCATTGACGAAAAAGTACTGTAGATCGGCCTGGCTACGAGAGAACGTCGGCAAGCCCACCCAACCCCAGAGCCGAAGCCCGCCGCGCTCGTTGTCAATTGATCGCGACTGTTCCACAAAAGCCGCCCCGCAGACGGTAGCCACTCGTCGCCGTGCTTCCTGTTCAGTATGTGCAGGGCGCAGACTGAATACACTGCGGCCATTGTGGCGCAGGTTGAAGGCCACATCGAAGCGCGACAAAGCCAGCCGCTTAACCACCTCTTCAAGGTGAGAAAACTCGGTCTTTTCGGTACGCAGGAATTTGCGTCTAGCCGGCGTATTGAAAAACAAGTCACGCACTTCAACCGTGGTGCCTTGCGGGTGCGCTGCAGGCTGCAGGCTGGGCGCCATATCGCGCCCTTCCGTCTCGACCTGCCAAGCCTGATCGCTGCCCGCCGGACAGGAGGTAAGCGTCAACCTTGAAACTGAGCTAACCGACGCTAAGGCTTCGCCGCGAAAACCCAAGGTAGCGACCCGTTCCAAATCATCAAGATCGCGGATTTTACTGGTTGCGTGCCGTGACAACGCCAGCGGTAAATCATCCTGCGCGATACCGCTACCATCGTCGCGCACTCGCAGCAACTTAACGCCTGCCTGTTCGATATCAATATCAATGCGCTTAGCACCTGCGTCCAGGCTGTTTTCCAACAGCTCCTTAATAACCGATGCGGGACGCTCGACGACTTCGCCCGCCGCGATTTGGTTGGCCAGACGTGGACTTAAGAGTTGAATTCGAGACATATCAGGGCTGGTTCTGTACGAGCATGCTACTGGCTGGCACTTTCAATACCTGGCCCACTCGCAAGTCATCGTTGGACAAGTTATTGGCGTTCCGCAGACCGCTAAGCGATACCTGATACAAAGCCGCAACCATCGACAGACTATCGCCTCGGCGCACCACATGCTCACGCGGCCCTTGGGCCAGCTTGCCGCTTGCCTTTAGCGCCGCAACACGTGTGCCTGGCGGTGGGTTACGATGGAAGTAGCTCTTTACTCCCGCATGAATGGAACGTGCCAAGGCTTGCTGGTGACTGCGCGTGACCAATTTGCGCGCCTCACCAGGGTTGGAGATAAAACCGGTTTCTACCAGAATCGAGGGGATATCCGGCGATTTCAACACCATGAAACCCGCTTGTTCAACCCGTGGTTTATGTAGCGAATTAACTCGCCCGACCGAAGACAGCACCTGCTGGCCTACATCCAGGCTCGCCGACAGCGTTGCTGTCATAGAAAGATCAAGCAGTACGCTGGCCAACACCTGATCCCTGTTGCCAAGGCTTACGCCACCAACACCACCAATCAGGTCAGAGCGGTTCTCGCGATCAGCCAGCAAACGCGCTGTCTCTGACGTTGCGCCTCTATCAGACAAGGCAAAGACCGATGCACCATTAGCGCTCGCGCGAGTAAAAGCATCAGCATGGATGGAAACGAACAGGTCGGCATTGTGCTGACGGGCGATCTCCGTGCGCTTGCGCAGCGGAATAAAGTAGTCACCCGTGCGCACCAACTGCCCCTTAAAGCCCGGCTCGGCATCAATCATGCCTTTCAGATCACGGGCGATGGCCAGCACCACTTCTTTTTCACGCGCGCCGCCATAACCAATCGCCCCAGGATCTTCGCCGCCATGGCCGGCATCAATGGCAATAATGATGTCGCGCACGCCAGCCTCGGTAGCAGAGCGCGTGGGCGTCTGCGGTAATGGTGAAGCCTGAGGCGCCTGCGGCGGATCAATAGCCCTCGACTCGCCATCCTGATCGAACAAGTCAATCACCAGACGATCGCCATACTGTTGATTAGACGGCAGCACAAAACTCTTGGGATTGACCTGGGCCGACAGATCGAGCACGACGCGAAGATCTTTGCCATCACGCGGCGCCGAGCGCATGCCAGTCAGCGGTGTATTAGCCAGCGCGAGATCAGTGGTATTGGCGTTGAAGGTGGCATTACTGATGTCGATAACGATCCGCTCGGGATTGGAAAGCGTAAACAACGAATGCTCTACCGGACCACTCAAATCAAATACCAGCCGCGTGTTATCCGGCGCACGCCAGAGGCGCACGCTCTTAATGTCAGCGGCGAAAGAAGCCTCGGTAACAAGACACAATAGGCTGACAGCGCACCAACGCAGCAGCATCTGGCATTTTCCCCCGATCATGCTAGGTCTTACTCCGTTCTTGTTGCAATCGTTGGCAGCTGGCTAGGCCATGTTCGGTTTGGCCGGTAAACAAAAGGCGTCTGCCAGCCCCTTCTACGCTAATGGTAATCGTCAGGTCGGGTCTTGGCAAAACACCCCGCCCTTTTTCCGGCCATTCCACCAAACAAAGACTGTCTGCAGAGAAATAATCGCGCACACCAAGAAATTCTAGCTCTTCAGGGTCGACCAACCGGTACAGATCAAAATGGTAAACAGTCGCGGCAGGCAACTCATAGGGCTCAACCAAGGTAAAGGTCGGGCTTTTCACTGCGCTTACGTGGCCTAGCCCACGAATCATGCCGCGGCTGAGCGTGGTTTTACCCATCCCCAGATTTCCTTCGAGGTAGACCACACCCCGGGCGACAAGTGCCCGAGCAATTTCGCCGCCTAATTGCTGCATGGCCTCTTCACCCTCAACCTCTACTGCGTAGCTCATTACCCTTCCCGTTGATTCAGGTATTGCCTGATTGGCACGAACATATCGCTCGCCCGCATTCCTACTTCACCCTTGGCTGCCGCCGCGTCACCTGCTAACGCATGCACCAGCACCCCATAACGTGCCGCTTTGGCAGCAGGAATCCGCTGGGCCAACAACGCGCCCAATAAACCCGACAGCACATCGCCCATACCGCCGACAGCCATACCCGGATTGCCATCACTGCAGACCGCCGCTAGTGTTGCATCCTCGCTAGCGACCAAGCTGCCGGCGCCTTTGAGAATGACGGCGCAACCTAGCGCCGTCACCAGCCGCTGTAAAGCCGCCGGCCGGTCAGCCTGCACTTCGTCATTCGACGACGACAGCAACCGTGCTGCCTCCGCCGGGTGTGGCGAGATTACAGCATCCTCACCTAATCGCGGCAGAACATCGTGCTCGGCTATCAGATTCAGTGCATCGGCATCCAGCACTCGCGGGCCATTCCAGCTCAGCACCGCATGCAACAATGACCTCGCCCATTGATCGCGCCCCAATCCAGGACCGATAACCACTGCATCAGCCTGCTCAAGCAGCGGTCGGAGCTGCTCAGTATCATTGATCGCATGCACCATCAGCTCTGGACAACGGCTCAGCAACGGCCCGACATATTCAGCACGAGTCGCCACGCTGATCTTGCCCGCGCCACTGTGCAAGGCGGCCTCCGCTGCCAACATGATGGCGCCTCCCATACCATGACCTCCGCCGATCAACAGCAGATGGCCGAAGTGACCTTTGTGCGCGGCTTTCTTGCGCGGCGGCAGCGTACCTGCCCACCCGTCCAGACTGAGGCGCTCAAACGCGGCCGCTGGTGCGTGCTGGACGCTACTAGCCAGCGGGACAAACTCCAGCTCACCCACGTAATCAGGCCCCACACCTGTCAATAATCCGAGTTTGAGAGCTATAAAGGTCACCGTCAGCTCAGCCACCACGGCGCAACCCAGCACCACACCTCGATCCGCATCCAACCCACTGGGTAGATCTACCGCGACGACTGGCCCGACCGCCCCATTGATCGCCTTAATCGCCTGCTGATATTCAGCGCGTACTTCGCCGCGCAGTCCGGTCCCGAGCAGAGCATCAACTATGACGCCAAAGAGCTCAGCCTGTGCATCCCAGGGCTGCATACTCACACCTAGTTCTTGCGCTCGCCGATGGGCAGTAGCAGCATCACCGCGCAACATTACCGGGTCGGCCAGAGTAAACACTTGCACCTGCCAGCCCGCCAGCTTGGCCAACAGAGCCAATAGATAACCATCCCCGGCATTATTACCACTGCCACATAGCACGCTCATGCGTTGAGCATTCGGCCAGCGCTGGGTAATCGCCAGCCACAAAGCGTCTGCGGCCGACTGCATTAACTCAATACCGGGCGTACCAGCAGCGATCAAACATGCATCCAGCTTCCTTATCTGAGCAGTGCTGTAAACCTTGTCGGGCAGAGGGTGCGGCATAAAATAGGCTCCACGTGCGGATGTCTGGCACAATTATACGAGATCAACTGCCGCATCCCTAAACCCAGACCAGCACTGCACCCAAACAAGATGCCTGAAGATACCGACTATCACTCCCTCGCAGAACAGATTCGCAGCCTGGCCAGCCAACTTGGCTTCCAGCAGCTGGGCATCAGTGCGCCTGATATCGGACAGCATGAAGAATGGCTAGGGCAGTGGCTAGACGCTGGCTATCACGGCGAGATGGAGTGGATGGCCAGTCACGGCAGCAAGCGCACCCAGCCAGCCGAGCTGGTGCCCGGCACGCAGCGGGTTATCTCCGTGCGCATGGATTACTTGCCGGGCGATAGCGCCATGGCGCAGCGTTTGGGCCAACCTGATTCGGCTTATGTTTCGCGCTATGCCTTGGGCCGCGACTATCACAAGTTAATTCGTCGCCGCCTGCAGAAACTCGCCGATGCGATACAAGCGCTGATCGGACCTTTTGGTTATCGCGCTTTCGTCGACAGTGCCCCCGTCATGGAACGCGCGCTGGCGACCGGCTCAGGGCTCGGCTGGATCGGCAAGAACAGCATGCTGATCAACCGTAAGGCTGGCAGCTACTTTTTTCTTGGCGAACTCTACACCGACTTGCCTCTTCCGGTAGATCAACCCTATCAGAGCGAGCATTGCGGCAGCTGCACCGCTTGCCTGGAGCGCTGCCCGACTCAGGCCTTTGTTGGCGACAAAATACTGGATGCAAGGCGCTGCATCTCGTACCTGACTATTGAGTTAAAAGGCGCTATCCCCGTAGACCTTCGTGAGCCAATGGGTAACCGCGTATTCGGCTGTGACGACTGCCAGCTCGTCTGCCCCTGGAACCGCTTCGCCAAGCCCACCACAGAAAGCGACTTCAGCCCACGCCACCGGCTCGATCAAGCCAGCCTAGCCGAGCTGTTCAGCTGGGACGAACCTACCTTCTTAGCCAACACTGAAGGTTCACCGATCCGCCGCATTGGCCATGAGCGCTGGCTGCGGAATCTGGCGGTCGGGCTAGGCAACGCAACCAGCAGCATTCCGGTCATCGAAGCGCTGAAGGCACGTCGCGCCCATCCTTCCGAGTTGGTGCGCGAACATGTTGAGTGGGCGTTGAAGCGACACAACGTCTGAGACGTTAAAACTTGATGAAATGCTCGCGGTAGTGTTGCAGCTCGGCAATCGAGTCGCGAATATCATCCATCGCCAAATGGCTACTTTGTTTCTTCACGCCATTTTTCACTTCCGGCGCCCAGCGTGCAGCCAGCTCTTTCAGTGTCGACACGTCGAGATTGCGATAGTGAAAAAACTTTTCCAGCTCGGGCATGCCACGATGCAGAAAACGGCGATCCTGACAGATGCTGTTGCCACACATCGGCGAGCGACCCTTCGGCACCCATTGCTGTAAGAAGGCAATGGTTTGCTGCTCAGCCTCGGCTTCACTGACCTGACTGTCACGAACGCGCTGGGCGAGCCCAGAGCCGCCGTGCTGCCGGGTGTTCCACTCATCCATACCATCGAGCATGGCATCAGGCTGCTTGACCGCAATGGACGGGCCCTCGGCCAGCACATTTAGGTTAGAGTCGGTCACTATGGTGGCGATCTCGATGATGACGTCATTGTCGGTGTCCAGCCCGGTCATTTCCAGGTCAATCCAGATAAGGTTATCGGGGCTCTGCATGCTGACTCCTGCGCTTGCCTGATGGGAAGATGATCAGAACCAGCGCGGCTAGCTATTTATACGCTGGATCAACTGCCGCCAGTATAACTGCAGCGTGCTACACTGCGGCTGTTTCTTCAGACACTGATTCCATGGCCAAGCGACACCTCACACGACGCCAAAACTGGCGCATCCAGAAAATTCAAGACGAGCGCGCTGCACGCGCCGACAAACGCGCCGACAAAGCCGAAGAAAGCTTGCTCGGCGGCGATTTGGGGCCAGAGCAAAGCGGTTTGGTAATAGCTCACTTTGGCGTGCAGATGGACGTGGAAGCGACCGATGGCGCCAATGCGGGAGAAATACGCCGCTGCTACCGACGCGCCAACCTGCCTGCACTGGTAACGGGTGATCGGGTCATCTGGCGGGCTGACAATCAAGGCTCAGGGGTCATCGTTGCTCAGCAACCACGGACTACCGAACTGTGCCGCCCGGATCATCGCGGCCAACTCAAGCCGGTCGCGGCCAACGTCGACTTGCTGGTTATTGTGTTTGCCCCTCTCCCCACGCCCTATGCCAATTTAATCGACCGTTATCTGGTCGCGGCCGAGCAGGCCGGGCTTGAACCGTTGCTGGTCATGAACAAATCTGACCTGCTAAACGATAAAGACCACAGCGAGCTGCAACAGTGGCTGCGTGACTACGCCAAGCTGGGATACCGGGTGCTCAGCCTGTCTGCCGACGACGGCAGCGGCATGGACGACCTGAAGGCTACACTGAAAGACCGTATCAGCGTGTTTGTCGGCCAGTCTGGCGTTGGCAAATCATCATTGATCAACGTGCTACTGCCGGGCGAAGACCTGCGCGTAGGCGCTCTGTCTGAGCATACCGGCAAGGGTACTCACACCACCACCACCGCCAAGCTGTTCCACTTTCCCGCGGGCGGAGACCTAATCGACTCGCCCGGCATCCGCGAGTTTGGCTTGATGCATATCAGCCACGATGAGCTGCTGGAAGGCTTTATCGAGTTCCGACCTTACCTCGGCATGTGCCGCTTTCGCGACTGTAGACATCAGCAAGAACCTGGCTGCGCGCTGCTCGGCGCGGTAGCCGATGGCAATATCGCAAAAGCGCGCATGGGCAGTTACAAATATATCCTCTCGACGCTAAGCGCCAACGACACCCCGCGTTAACAATGCTATTAAAGGCTGAAAGCAGGTAAATCTGGCGATTGGTTGCTGTTTAACAACACACTAGTCGCGCAGGCGCCGTGTCGGCTCGGCATCATCAAAGAGATTCAAGCGTCGCGGCGGCTGCGGTGTGGCCGAGGGCTCCTGCTCAGGAGCTTCTGCCGGCACCGCATCTTCAAGCACCGATTCAAACTCTATTGGCGAGCTAAGCTCTGCTTCTGGCAAAAGCTCGGGGGCTTGTTCAGGGGATGACTCGGGCGCTTGCTCGGACGCCTGCTCCAATACCCGCTCCATTGCAGCCGCTGCTTGCGGCTCAGTTTCGGCGGACTCTCGCAACTGCGTTTCCGCCTGATGGTTCAGCACCACAATGTCAATTCTGCGATTGGTAGCACTGAGCGGATCTGCGCGATCAAACAGCGCCGAATCAGCATAGCCCACCACTCGGGCCACTTGCGGTTCCGGATAGCCAGCGACCAAGAGAGTACGCCGCGCAGCGTTGGCTCGATCGGATGACAACTCCCAATTACCGTAACCACGACGCCCACGAAAGGGCTCAGAGTCCGTATGACCGCTGATGCTGATTTTTTTCGGGACCTTGGCAATGGTGTCACTCAGCGCCAGCAAAATCTCTTCGAAGTAGGGCTGCAGCTCGGCGCTACCACTGGCAAACATCGGTCGGTTTTCGGCATCAACTATCTGGATGCGCAGACCATCCTGGGTGATTTCAATCAGAATTTGATCTTTAAAGCGCTGTAACACCGGCTCTTCGTCTATCTGGTTTTGCAGTTCCTGCAGCAGCATCTCTAGCTCAAATTGCTCTGCCTGAGCCGCCACATCTTTGGCGGTGGCCTCATCCAACATATTTTCGTCCTGCGGGTCTTGCTCTTTGTTCAGGGTGCGCTCAGGCGACACTTGAGGTGAGCCACCCAGGTCAATTGGGTAAGGACTGCCACCTTCAGAGAAACCCACGGGATCGTTGAAATAACCTGAGATGTCGCGCAGCTGCTCCGGCGTAGCAACCGTAATCAGCCACATGACCAGAAAAAACGCCATCATCGCCACCGCAAAGTCAGCAAAGGCAATCTTCCAGGAGCCACCATGATGGCCCGCAGCTTTACGCGAGATGCGCTTTACGATGATCGGCTGATTGTTATCCATTTATCAGCGGCCTTTGACCGACTCTTCCAACTCCAGAAAGCTGGGCCGGTGTTCCGGCAGCAGCGACTTACGGCCAAACTCCACCGCTAGCGCTGGCGGCAATCCCTGAGCGCTAGCCACCAACGACATCTTGATCGCTTCGTATGTATTGGCTTCTTCATGCGCCTCATGCTCCATAGCACTGGCGAACGGGCCGACGAAACCGTATGCCGCGAGAATACCCAAGAAGGTGCCGACCAATGCGGTTGCGACTTTCTCACCGATTTCGGACTTTTCTGCATCACCCAGAATACCCATGGTGATCACGATACCCAGCACCGCTGCGACAATACCAAAACCGGGTAACGCATCAGACACCCGAGTAGCGGCATGGGAGGGCTCGAGCAACTCTTCAGTCAAGCTGGAAATCTCCACATCGAACAAGGCCTCCAGCTCATGCGGCGCCATGTTGCCGGTGGACATAATGCGCAGGTAATCGCAGATGAACTCGGTCATGTGCTTGTCTTTTAGGATCGCCGGATACTTGCTAAAAATCGGACTTTCCAACGGCTCTTCAATATCTACCTCAATAGACATCATGCCTTCGCGCCTGCTCTTGTTCAGTACCTCATACAGCAACCCCAGCACATCGAGGTAGTAGGCCTTACTGAACTTATGGCCAAACATGATCGCCGGGCCTGCTGCCAGCGTCTTTTTAACCACTGCACCACTATTAGCTACCATAAAAGCACCGAAGGCAGCGCCACCGATAATCAATATTTCAAACGGGTGCCAGAGCGCGCCAATATGGCCGCCGGACGCAAGAAAACCGCCGAGCACAGAACCGATAACAACAAGAAAACCAGCGATTTTCAGCATAAATCAGAATATCCCGATATAGCAGGATGCATACACGTGGTATGCAAGGGCGGCAAACCACCGCAGTTCGAGTTATAGTCGCGCAAACGACAAGTATAAAGCCGCGAGCCCTATGAGCACAGCCCAGCCTCACCGTAACGGTAGTACAGACATTATCGGCAGCCTGCGCGAGAAGCTGAATGCCACGGTACTGCCAATCACCCCGGCCCAGCGCGAGCGCCTGCTGCTGCAGCTCGACAGTGATATGTTAAGCCTGAACGAGCTAACTCAAGAAATAATGAGCGTGCCGGTGGCAGCGTTACATGTGTGTCGCGCCGCAGGCGATGCCGCGCGCAATAAAGATGTCGACATTCTTACTCTGGAGCAGGCTTGCGGCCTACTTGGCACCCAGCGTCTTGGCACCTTACTTGGCAACATCCCGGTGGTCGAAGCAGACCGACTCCCCAAGGCGTATCTACAATTGCTGAGTATCAGCGAACACGCTGTCAGCCAGGCGCAGGGGCTGTTCTCGCACCGTATAGCCCGTCTGTGGCATGAAATGTCGTTGGCAACCTTGCTGTTTCTCTCACCACTCTGGGCTCTGACCTACATAAAGCCCCACATTTTCGAGCAATGGGATCAATTGAACCGCGGCGTTCTGCCCGAAAATGTCAGCAAAAAACAAATTGCTGAAACCACCTCCATGGGATTTCTGCTGGTTCAGCAGGTCGCTCAGGATTGGTGGCTGCCACCTTGGATACTGCAGGGCTATCGCTCTCTGAACACCAGCCGCCGCACCATGGTCAAGGCTCTACATATAGCGCGCAACGCGAGCAATCCGCAGGATCAACAAGCTCGACTAGATGCTGACCGCGACCTATATCGCTGGCTTACCCAACCGGCTAATAGCCTGCTGATGGCAAGCGGCATAGCATTGGGCTCACATCACAGTTGGTACGCGATCCATACCCTACGCTGGCAACAACTCAGCGCTCTCTATCTGGGTTGCAGCGTTGCAGATGTGCAGCGTATCAACCATGAGAGCGCTGCCGCCAGCGCGCGCATCCAGCACCAACTGACCCCCGGGCAGCCTTGGCTCCCCGCATCATCGCTAGCCTGGCCTGCAGATTATTCGCCCACCACAACAGAGCCGGCCGCCAAGACTGCCAGCAAACCTTTCACCCCTATTCCGCCGGCGCCCATTCGTCCCGAGCGTTGGCGCCAGCTTTGTTTAATGCTGAGCACCCAACCAAGCCCCTTCACTACCCTACCGGAGCTACTGGATTGCGCACTCAAAGCTATGCATGATGGGCTTGGTTCGCAGCAATGCTGGATCGCGCTATTCAACGGCAAGGCACAACAATTAGTAGTGAGCGCTGCCTTGGGCTTTGAGTCTGGCCAGCGACTCATAGGGACTAAGCTAGGCAACCCGCGCGGTTCTGCTTGGGGTAACTGGCTCATCAGTGAGTCCTGTCATCATCTCAACACTGAACGGGTAACTAGCCTGGGGCCACTGCTACCGGGCTCACTGAAAACCATCGCACCTGATAGCGCATTCGAACTGGTACCTATCATCCACAATAATCAGGTGCTTGGCCTGCTATTTGTTTGCAATCCAGGCAACCAGCAGTTGATTGATCAGCAGCGTCAAAAAGCCTTGGTCAAAACTGCCTCCTGCGCCCTCAAAGGGCTGCTTAATTTTAAGCAACGCAGCTAGGGCTATATGGCACTTGGCGGCAATCCGTTAATAGACCCCGAACGGCAATCCGCTACAATACGCGCACTGGGCCCAGCCCTTGCCGCGAACCCCATTTGTCCGGAGAGGCGTCACACATGACGATTACCCATCTGCCTTTACTCATTGAGCCAGAGGCGCTCGAACTGCCCGTCGATCAGCAACACTATCGACTGGTAGACCTGAGCAGCACCGAACAATACCTAACTGGTCATATCCCAGGTGCCGTGCACATTGCCCCCACACGGACCGCGGCGCCAGCGCCGCGCCCAGGCCTACTGCCATCGGAGGCGCAGCTGCACAGTATGTTCTCCGAGCTGGGGCATCACGATGAACTGCATTACATTGTTTACGATGACGAAGGGGGCGGCTGGGCAGGCCGCTTTATCTGGCTGCTAGACAGCATAGGCCATCCGCATTACAGCTATATCAATGGCGGCCTGAAAGCCTGGCAACAAGCCGGCATGGAGCTTGAAAAAGAGCAAAACAAGGCATTACCTAGCCAACCGAAATTGTCGTTTAATAACCACCACACAATTGATCTCGATAGCCTCCAGGCTGATCTCAATAATCCGCAGCAAGTAATTTGGGATGCACGCTCGCCACAGGAGTTCTTCGGCACGAAAGTAGTGGCTACCAAGGGTGGGCACATCCCCGGAGCGGTCAACTTTGAGTGGACCGCCGGCATGGACTCTAAACGCGGGTTGCGATTACGCAGCGACCTTGCAGAACAGCTGCGCGCACTGGGTATCACGCCCGACAAGACAATTGTCACCCACTGCCAGACTCACCACCGTTCCGGCTTCACCTATCTGGCCGCCAAGGTGCTTGGCTATCCCAACGTAAAAGCCTATGCCGGATCCTGGTCCGAATGGGGCAACCATCCAGACACACCCGTCGAACTTTGAGGAGCTTTCATGCCCGCGCGCTTATTCATCTTGATGCAGTACTTGCTTCCCCATCACCTGCTATCTCGTCTAGCCGGCTGTTTGGCTAACTGCACTTGGCCTTGGGTAAAAAACCCGTTCATCAATTGGTTTGTTGGCCACTATAAAGTAGACATGAGCTTGGCGCTGGAAGAGAACCCAACCGCCTACGCTAGCTTCAATGCGTTTTTTACCCGCGCCCTGAAAGCCGATGCTCGCCCATTAGACACCGCCGAGAAAGGCATACTGTGCCCTGCAGACGGCACCATCAGTCAATTGGGCAAGATCGAGCATGGCCGGATTTTTCAGGCCAAGGGCCACAGTTTCAGTGTGACCGAATTGCTCGGCGGCAACGTAGCCCATGCAGCGGCATTCCAAGGCGGCGAGTTTGCCACTGTTTACCTATCACCAAGTGATTACCACCGGGTACACATGCCCTTCTCTGGCACCTTGACCGAAATGGTCTACGTGCCAGGCAGGCTGTTCTCGGTCAACCAGACCACGGCCGAGAACGTGCCAGAGCTATTTGCCCGCAATGAGCGCGTAGTCTGTTTGTTTGAAACGGAAGTGGGCCCCATGGCTGTAGTGTTAGTCGGCGCCATGATCGTTGCCTCGGTGGAAACAGTATGGGCTGGACTGGTTGCACCGCCCAGCCGGCAGCTACGTACAACGGGATACGGTCAAGCCGCACCGAGCCTGGCCAAGGGCGAGGAAATGGGCCGCTTCAAACTAGGTTCAACCGCCGTAGTGCTATTCGGACCCGACGTAGCCAACTGGCATGCTGACCTTAAAGCCGGTAGCACTGTCCGCATGGGCGAACTACTCGGCACCGCGCAGGCCTAGGACCTGCTGCGGCATTAGGCTCGCGCCAGATCGAAAGCAATCACCTGATCAATCCGACTGGCGCCAAGCGCCAGCATGACCAGACGATCCACCCCCAGCGCCACGCCAGCGCACTCAGGCAAACCCGACTGCAGCGCCGCCAGCAATGGCTGGTCCAGCGGGAGTTCGGGATAACCCAGCGCACGGCGCTGCAGCTGGTCTGCAGCAAAGCGCCGCGCCTGTTCTTGGGCATCGGTCAGTTCAAAGTAGCCATTCGCCAACTCCATACCTGCGACAAACAACTCGAAACGCGCAGCGCTCTCCACTCGATCATCATTTACCACGATGCGCGCCAGTGCGGCCTGCGATGCTGGGAAGGCATAAACCATAGTCGGCTCGAGCAATTTAGGCTCCACGCAGTGCGAGAACAACAGATTAAGCCAACCATCGCGCAGCAGCTCGCCGCTGAAGCCGCAGCGCTCACTGGCAAGAGCCTGTAGCTGCTGGTCAGTGCAACTGTGAATATCCAGTCCAGTGTGTTCGGCAAAAATCGCGGCATAGCTAACTCGTCGAGCCGGGTTAGAGCCCAGTACCAGCCCTACCAGCGCATCCACTTCATCCATCAAGCGGTGATGATCAAAGCCGGGGCGATACCACTCCAACATGCTGAACTCGGGGTTGTGCCTACCGCCAACCTCGCCGTTACGATACACCTTGCACAGCTGCCAGATCGCACCACTGCCGGCTGCCAGCAAGCGTTTCATTGGATATTCCGGCGAGGTATGTAGGTAGAGGCGCTGCGCTGTGCCTCCACCTTCCGGCACATAGTCAGTAGAAAACGGAAACAGATGTGGATCACTAACCGCTGCGGCAGACAAACTAGGCGTATCAACCTCCAGGACGTCACGCTCGGCAAAGAACCCTCGGATATGATTGATAATCTCAGCGCGACGGCGCAACGCCGCAATTGAAGCACTGGGCTTCCAGTCAACAGTCATGAAGAGTCTCCGATCAGACACAAAAAAACCGGAGCCAGGCTCCGGTTTTTTGATACAGGCAATAGGTCAGGCGCGGCCAACATACTCGGCAGAACGTGTATCAACCTTGAGCACATCACCGGTATTAATGAACAACGGAACCTTAACTACCGCACCGGTAACCAATTTGGCGGGCTTGGTACCGCCGCCTGAAGTATCACCGCGCACACCTGGATCGGTTTCCACTACTTCTAATTCCACGAAGTTAGGTGGGCTAACAGCAATCGGGGCGCCATTGAACAGGGTTACCTGGTAAATGACTTGCTCTTTCATCCAGTTCAGGCAATCGCTTACCGCTTTCTCATCAGCGCCAACCTGCTCAAAAGAGCCATCGGTCGCCATGAAGTGCCAGAACTCACCGTCGGCGTAGAGGTATTCCATTTCACGGTCCATCACGTCCGCGCCTTCCAGCGAATCGCCAGACTTAAAAGTACGCTCGTTAACACGACCATTCTTCAAGTTGCGCACCTTAACGCGGTTGAACGCCTGACCCTTGCCTGGCTTGACGTATTCGTTTTCCAGGATGGAACAAGGGTCGCCGTCGAGCATCACCTTAAGACCCGGTTTGAATTCATTGGTAGAATAATTGGCCATACAGACATTCCCACTTTCAATTAAACGGATAATCCGACAACGCGCCGTTCTGACAACAGTTGAAGGCAGCCAGTCGGATACCCTGACACCCATGCGCGGAAAAACCCTAATGATACATGGTTCTTCAGTCCCTGTTGAGTCTGCCAGCTGGCAAAATCTGCTGGCCAGCAGCATTACCGACCCAAGGGTGTTGCTGACGCGGTTGCAGCTCGACAGCAGTTTACTCGAGGGCGCCCTGGCAGCTGACCGGGAGTTTGCGCTACGCGTCCCGGAGCCCTACCTGCAGCGCATGCAGCCAGGCGACCCCAACGACCCACTGCTACGTCAAGTGCTGCCGCTCGGCGAAGAGCTCAACGAGCAGCCAGGCTATGTAGCCGACCCCCTTGGCGAGCAACAAAGCAACACGCGGCCCGGCATTATTCACAAATATCATGGCCGTCTTCTATTAGTGGTTACCGCAGGCTGCGCGATCAACTGCCGCTATTGTTTCCGCCGTCACTTTCCCTATGCTGACAACAACCTGAGCACCGCCGAGTGGGAACAGGCGCTAGACTACATTCGCCAGGACAGCTCAATCAACGAGGTCATCTACAGCGGCGGCGACCCTTTGGCTGCCAACGACCGGCGCCTCGCCTGGCTGACTCGCCAGATCGCCGATATCCCCCACATAAAACGGCTGCGGGTGCACACTCGCTTGCCCGTAGTGATTCCTCAGCGGGTAACCGACGAGTTGATCGACGCTCTTTGCGGCACACGTCTTCCGGTAACCATGGTATTGCACTGCAATCATGCCAATGAAGTTGATGCCCAGATGCTGGGCGCCATTGCCCGCTTGCGGCGGGCGAACATCACCCTGCTCAATCAGGCCGTTCTACTGCGCGGCGTCAACGACAGGCTTGAGGCACAAATAGCCCTCAGCGAGGCACTAGGCGACAATGGCGTATTGCCCTATTATCTACACTTGCTTGACCATGTCAGAGGCGCGAGCCACTTTCATTGCTCGGACAGCGAAGGCCAGCAGTTGATTGGCCAGTTGCTGACGCGACTGCCTGGATACTTGGTGCCGCGATTGGTGAAAGAAGTTGCCGGCGAGCTCGGGAAGGTCCCGATTCATGTCGACTTGGTCAACCCGTGAACAAACCAGAACACCGATAACAAGAGCGCTGCCAGGGCACTGTAATAGCCAGCGCCGCGGCTAGACAGAGCGTTTAGCCAGTTAGTGGCTAAGCTGCTACAGTGTCTTCAAGTAAGAAGACTTGACCCTTAAAGCGCCAAAGTTTGACAGCCCATCGATTGTCAAGTTTTGGCCGGAACCGCTTGTACTGGATATGACTGTTATGGATAGCACATCGCAAAAACTGCATTTGCGTATTCCTCAGCAAACTCTAAGTAGCTTGAGTTTTGCTGAAGGCACGGAAAAGGGCATCACCCATTGGTTGGCTAACCTCCCAAAAGCCAACATTGGTGAGACTGCCCGTCAGTTGTATCAAGGCCTGATCGAGCTGAACCAGTTTGAGGTCGCTGCCGACAAACGACTGGCCATGCTCGAGCGCATAAGGCCAGAAGTACACTACGTTTGCTCTGCGCTTTCCAAGTATTACCTCGGACAGTCAATCGTTCTTGAGGACAAGCCGCGCAAAGTTGCCAACCTATCGCAATCGCTGCAAAACCACCTTGCTAACGGCTATAAGATAGTCGTGTCGCAGGAGCGCAGCATCAAGTCACGCGACCACGCCAGTCAGATGACGTTAGCGCTGCAACGTTCCATTCGCAGCCTGTGCGGCCCACTGCTACGCGCCTTCCAACTGTATTGCCCGGTAGCAGACGGTGTCTGGCTGGAGCTGCATCAACTTTATCAACTGGCGCGCAAACGCAAACTGCACCTGACCGCAGTGCCTGATAAAGAAAGCGCCAGCAAAAAACCTTTGAGCATTGAGCAAAGCTACATCATAGCTTTGCTGATGGGCTCTGCGCGTCCCAACCAGATGCGCCAGAGTGCTATGGGCCGGCTATTTTCAACCTTGGAAGACTGGAGCCGCGTGGCCAATATTGTGCCGCCGACGGATGCCAAGGCACTGTTCATTATCAACCCAGACATGGATTGCCCGCCGCGTTACAAATCACTGATTCGCGATGAGAGTCTCGACAATAGCCTCGGACTGGACACTAGCGAGCTGGTCGAGAGCATCAAGACCTATATGCTCAGCAACGCTGACTATGGCGGCGACCTGCGCATACCCGACAATATGGGCATCGAGCTATTGCAGCACGTCAGCCAATCCTGGGGAGATTTGGCGGAACGCACGTTCAATCGCATCCCTAGCGGCGGCCAATTGAAGGTCAGCATTGGTATTAGCGCCACCCACTACCGCATTGCTGGCAAGGCGTTTGCTCGTTTTGTCGATGCCGAAGAAATGGAAACCAACCCCTTCTCCGAAGCCGCGCAACGCAGCAAGCAGAGCGGCTGGACCGGCGCCTTTGACGGCGCTCATTCAGTGGACTGGAATGGCAGTGGCGTAGAACAAATCGACTATAACGGCAGTGCCAACGGCGTTGTCGATACAGAAGATGACGAAAGCTACCCAATCCATACCCTACCCATCGTGAACCACAGCCCGGGTGGCTTCTGTCTTACGTGGCCCAAGGATGTGCCAAAGCAATTGCAGGCCGGTGAGCTGCTAGGCATTCAAGAAGCCAACGAACAGGACTGGAGCTTGGCCGTAGTGCGCTGGATTCGTCAGGTGCGTGGCGGCGGCACTCAGATGGGTATAGAACTGGTTGCGCCCCATTGCACTCCTTGCGCTGCAAAACTGCTGCGTAAAACCGGCGAGCCTAGCCAATTTTTGCGTGCTCTGATGCTGCCCGAAGTTTCGGCTATTGACCGGCCAGCGACCATAATCACCCCGCGTATGCCGTTCCAGATCAACAGCAAGGTCATCATTCATCGGCCTGGTCACTCACAGCGCGCGCACCTCACCGAGCGCATCACTGCCACCGGCAGCTTCAGTCAATTTCAATACCACCTGATTGAACAGACCAAGGAAGAGAAGCCTAAATCTGAGACTAACCCCTCATCCTTAACGGTCAGCACCGAGGATGACTTTGACTCCCTCTGGAAGTCTCTGTAAATTCATTCGTCTAATTACTAAGGGCTGCGCATCAGCGCAGTCCGCTCTGTGCGGACGATCATGGGCAAAGAAAAACAAGCGATCAAACTGCTTATTCTGGATGACTCGCAAAACAACGCAGAACGTCTGGTAAGCCTGTTACGTAATGCTGGCCATGCAACACGAGCGCATCGCATTACCTCGGTGGAAGATCTGCAGGAGTCCCTGCAACAGACCTGGGACCTATGCCTGGCCAGACCCGAAACAAGCTTCATGACAGCCCACGAAGCCGTCGGTTTGATCTCCCGTCAGTCTCGAGACATACCCTTCATTCTGCTCACGCCCGCGCCCGGCACTGAACTACGTATCGACGCACTGCGTGCTGGAATGCAGGATGTTTTAAGCGATGAAAGCGACGCGCTCTTGACCTTGGTAGCCAATCGGGAGCTGGCCAATCTGGCAGCTCGCCGACAAAGGCGCATTGCCGAGCAAAGCCTGCGTGAGGCAGAAAAGCGCTGCCAGCTGCTACTTGAAAGCTCGGTTGACGCCATCGCCTATGTACATGACGGCATGCACATTTATGCCAACCGCTCCTATATTCACCTATTCGGTTATGACGACCCTGACGATCTGGCTGCCGAGCCCATGGTCGGCCTCATTTCAGGTGATGACCAAAGCCGTTTCAAGGACTTTCTACGCAACTACATCCAGCACGGCGGTCAGAACGAGATACGCTGCAAAGGCCTGGACAGCAGTGGTAAGCAATTTCCGATCATGCTCAGCTTTTGCCCCGCCAGCTACGACGGCGAGCCCTGCACCCAAGTGGTGATACGTGCAGAAACTGCTAGCGCCGAATTTGAAAAAAAACTCAAAGTCATGGCCAGCCGCGACTTGGTTACTGGCCTATTCAACCGTGCCTACTTTCAAGATCAGCTCGAGGCCATCCGCGACAACGCAGTGCGTCTTGGGCAGTCCAGCAGTCTCGCGTACATCAGCATTGACGGATTCAACAGCATTCAAGCCGACATAGGCTTGGGCGGTGCTGATTTGGTGTTAACCGATATCGCCCAACTGCTGCGCGACCACTTCCCTGAAGACACGCTGATTGCACGCTTTGGCGACGACGCTTGCAGCGTGCTCATCCCCGGCAAGGAGCCGGAATCTGCGGTAACCACTCTTGACGCGTTGCGCCAGAAGATCGAGGGCAATCTCTTTGAGGCCAACGGTCGGACAGTACAGATCACAATTAGCATTGGCGTATCCGCCATCAGCGAGACTAGCGCGGACCCTACCGAAGCCGTGAATCGCGCACACCGACTTGCTGATCAACTCAGTCATGCTGGCGGTAACGCAGTGAAGGCGTTCAACCCGCTCGACGAACTTGCCCACCAAGCCAACCGTGGCAATCTGATTGCGCTGATAAAACACACACTAGAAACCAATGGTTTCCGCCTACTGTTTCAGCCGGTCATAAGCCTGCGCGGCGACGAAGCCGAGTACTACGAAACCTTTCTGCGCCTGCTTAATCACGAAGGTGAAGAGGTTCCTGCTGCCGATTTTTTGCCAGCCGCTCAGGAAGCCGGCTTAGCAGCCGAAATTGACCGCTGGGTAATTACCCAAGCTACCCGCCTATTGAGTAGTCATCGCGCAAAAGGTGCGGAGACTCACCTACTACTTAACCTCAGTGGCGCGAGCCTGCAGAATCCGGATATGGTTGAGTGGATAGCCGGCCAGCTGAAAGACGCTCGCCTGCCGTCGGATGCAATCATCTTTCAGTTCAATGATGCCGACGTGAACAACTACCTAAAGCAGGCTAAAGCGCACACCGAAGCGCTGCATGCAATGCACTGTAAAGTTTCACTTAGCCATTTCGGCGGCGCCTTGAACCCCTATGCGTCGCTTAAGCATGTACATGCTGACTACATCAAAATTGATGGCTCATTCGCCCGTGACCTGTCCGACCCAAGCGCCGCGGAAGCATTGAAAGTCATGGTTTCCGCCCTGCATGCGCAAGGCAAACTCACTATAGTGCCTTACGTCGATAGCGCCGCGATGATGCCAACACTCTGGCAGGCAGGGGTGAACTATATTCAAGGCCACTATCTACAACCGCCTAGCGACAGCATGAGCTACGACTTCTCTGCTGAATAACAGACCATCGAAAGCCCCCTGCCAAGTGCACTACAATGCAAAACGCCCGGATAACCGGGCGTTTTGTTAGCAGATTGTTGTCAAACTAGCTGCCTTCTCGATCGCGAAAACCTAACAAATACAGAATGCCGTCCAGCCCCAATGTCGATATCGCCTGCTTGGCAGACTGCTTGACCAGCGGCTTAGCTCGGAACGCGACACCCAACCCAGCAATCGACAACATCGGCAAATCATTAGCACCGTCACCGACTGCGATAGTTTGCTCCAGACTAATCCCTTCCTGCTCCGCCAACTGACGTAACAAATCAGCCTTGCGCTGCCCATCAACAATAGGCTCTAGCACTTCACCGGTTACCAAACCATCGACTACTGGCAACGCGTTTGCATAAACATAATCAATACCCAAACGCTTTTGCAGGCGCTCGGCAAAGTAGGTAAATCCACCGGACAGTATGGCCGTCTTGTATCCGAGGCGCCGCAGCTGAGCAATCAGGGTCTCCGCGCCTTCGGTCAAGCGCAGCGACTCACCAATCTCTTCCAGTGTAGAAATGGGTAAGCCTTTGAGCAGCGCCATGCGCTCGCGGAAACTGGCCTTAAAGTCTAATTCGCCTCGCATCGCTCGTTCAGTAATCTCAGCGACGGCCTCACCTACTCCCGCTGCTTTAGCTAATTCATCGATCACTTCAGCGTCAATCAGGGTCGAATCCATATCGAACACCACCAAACGGCGGTTGCGGCGAAAAATGCTGTCCTGCTGAAAGGCGATATCGACACTCAACTCCTGGGCAATCGCCAGGAACTCCGCGCGCAACGCAGCTGGATCAGCGGGCTCACCGCGCACCGAGAACTCGATGCAACCCTTACCTTGATCGGCCGGCAAGCCTTCTGGAATACGCCCAGAAAGTCGGTCGATATGATCTATGTTCAAATCGTAACGTGCCGTAATTTCACTGACGCGGGCGATATGCTCAGCGGTGACACGGCGCGCTAGCAAAGTGACTATATGCCTTGGCTTGCCCTGCCCGGTTACCCAGCGACCATATTCTTCGGCACTGACAGGGGTAAAGCGTACCTGCTGATCTAGCTCGTAGCCGCGAAACAGCACATCTTTCAAAACATCTGACAGGCCTTCATCACCGGTCATCTCGACCAGAATGCCAAAAGACAGGGTGTCATGAATGACTGCCTGGCCGATGTCCAGGATATTCACCTCGGCCTTTGCCAGCAGGCCGGTAATAGCCGCCGTCAGGCCCGGGCGATCCGGGCCGGTAATATTGATCAGGACTATTTCCTTCAAGGTAACCTCATACGCCTAGCTAAAAACACTATTCTAACCGGAATTGGCAACCGCCTCACAGATGAACCCTTTTTCCTTGCAGAGGGAATGGCTATACTCGGCGCTCGAGCCGCCAACGGCCTGCCACCGCCCACACCTGTCAATTTCGAGTCCCACTTTGAGCCGCTCAAGTCCTACCCAAGATAATCTTTTCCTACGCAGCTACACCCAGTTTCGGCGCCGTTGTAGCAACTTCCGCTATGCGGTTCCACTATTGGTACTACTGCCTTTGCTGGCGTTGTTATTGCTAACGCTCTGGTTTGGCAAAGTCGAGTTGCAGCGCGATATTGGCGTGCAAGCTGATCGCGTAGGTACTGCGCTTGCCCGCCAGATCGCCTCAACCGCTGCCGAACCCCTTGCAGCTGGCGACAATCTTAGCCTTAACATCCTGTTGGCCGAGTGGAATCAGAACCCTTTGATTGCCCATGTGAGCCTCTACTCACCTAACAACCGCGTGATAGCCGAAGCTGGCAATAAGCCCGCCGCGCACAACCGCGCGCCAGGCCAAGGGCGCTATATGGCCGCGGTGCTGCGGCAAGATCAAGTGGCCGGGCAGATTCAATTGGTTCTCGCCGCACAACCATTCCGCCAGCCGGGTACCAACTTAATGGTCCAACTCATCTGGGCTTTGCTAGCCATCGCCTTGGTTAGCGGTTTGACTGCCTGGTTTTGGGCAGCACGCCTGCGCCGCGACCTCTCGGCTATTGCCGAATGGGACGCTACCCCCATTTACCCTGCCCCGGCCAGCGCCCGCCATGACGAGCTGGGTGACTTTGCTCGAACCCTTACCCAGCAGCGCGGCCTCTATCCTGAGCCGGAGCCGGAGCCGGAGCCGATTGAGGATATTGATATCAGCGCTGTTACTGCAGATATTTCCACTGCAACACCCGCCCAGCCTAGCGAAGAAGTTGACGCAGACAGCACGAGCATCGTCAGCGCATTGCCAGATGAAGACGGCCTTGGCGACGAATTACCAGTAGCACCCGATGCCGACACGAGCAGCCCAGCTGACGCGGCAAATAAAGAAGTAGATAGCGTTACTGACACAGCAACAACAGACAATAGCACGCTACCACGCCACGCCATGCTCGCGGTGCGCCTTGGCAACCAGGAAGCGTTACGCCGCCTACCCCGTCAACGCTTGATGGCCTTGCTGGAACGCTATCGAGAGCACGTGCAACGCGCTGGGCAATTGTATGCCGGCCAGCAGCACACCCTATTTGACGGCACCAGCGTACTTCTATTTAGCCCTGGCGCTGAGGACACCCGCGATGAACTGGCACACGGCCTCTGTTGCGGTGAGCTGCTGCGCGTATTGGGGCATGATTTACAGATTGAAATCGCCGATACCGGCATTGCGCTGCACTTGCAGCTAGCCTTATGCCACGCCCCAGGGCTAGAAAACATTAGCGACGCGGCATTGAGCGAGCATGAACTCTGTCAACGCACCCTGGATCAACTGCAACACAGCCGGAATTTATTGCTGGTAGACGCCGAGCTGGCTGGGGCAGGCAATTTGGCTAACAGCGCCGTAGCCAGACGTCTCGCTAGCCAGCCAGGAATCTATTGCATTGAGCGCCTGCTCGAGCCCTATCAGTCGATGGTAGAGAGCCAGCTGAACAAACTGTACAACCAGCGGCAAGAATGATTGCCAGCGCTGACCTATTTCCTTATAGGCAGCGCCGACCTCATTTATTCGCCAGCGGCTGGCTCAGCTGTATTGCTCAGCTCTACCGCCACCGCATCCACCTTCTGGAACCCACGTGGCAACTTGTTGCCACGTCGTCCACGTTCGCCACAGTAATGTTCTAAATCAGATGGCTTTAGGGTCAGAGTGCGCTTACCTGCTGTCAGCACCAGACAGCTGCCCGGTGGGAGCACTGCCAGACCAGCAACAAACTCTTCGCGCGTTTTAACTCGCGCCGAGGGCAGCGATAGAATTTTGTTGCCCTTACCCTTGGATAGCTGTGGCAGCTCGGCCAGGTTGAAGACCAGCAAGCGGCCTTCGTTGGACACCGCCGCCAGCTGACTACCCTTCAAGTCCCGCACACGTTGCGGCGGCAGGATGCGCCCCCCCTCGGGAACGCTGAGTAACGCCTTACCGTTCTTGTTTTTGGCCAACAGGTCTACACCCTCGGCCACAAAACCATAGCCAGCGTCCGATGCCAGTAAGTACAGCGCCTCGTCTTCGGGCATCAGTACGGTTTCAAAGCTAGCACCGGGTGGCGGATTAAAACGTCCAGTCAGCGGCTCGCCCTGCCCCCGCGCAGACGGCAAGGTATGCGCAGGTACCGAGTAACTACGACCGCTGCTGTCAATGAACACAGCTTGCTGGTTGGTTCGACCAGAGGCCTTATTAAGAAAGCCATCTCCGGACTTGTAGCTCAAGCTAATGCCATCAACATCGTGCCCTTTGGCACAACGTACCCAGCCCTTTTCAGATAGCACCACAGTGACCGGCTCCGAAGGGACCAACTCGGTTTCCGACAGGGCCCGTGCTTCTTTACGTTCAACCAGCGGAGAGCGACGGGCATCACCGTAAGTCTCGGCGTCGGCGACCAATTCATCACGTACCTTGTTGCGCAGCAGGCGTTCGCTCCCCAACACCTTCTGCAATGCGTCACGTTCGATGACCAGCGCATCCTGCTCGCCGCGGATCTTCATCTCTTCCAGTCGCGCCAACTGCCGCAAACGCGTGTCCAGAATATAGTCGGCCTGCAGCTCACTAAGGTCGAAGCGTGCTATCAGCTCGGCTTTGGGGTGCTCCTCGGTGCGGATGATGTGAATAACTTCATCCATATTAAGGAAAGCCACCAATAAACCTTCCAACAGGTGCAGGCGAGCCTCGACCCTATCTAGACGGTACTGCAAACGACGGCGCACCGTGGCAACACGAAAGCCGAGCCACTCGCTGAGCATGGTCCACAGATCTTTCACCGCTGGCTTACCATTGGTACCGATCACATTCATATTGACGCGATAGCTGTGTTCCAGATCGGTAGTGGCAAACAGGTGCTGCATCAGTTCATCGAGATCAATACGGTTTGAGCGCGGCACAACGACAATGCGCGTCGGATTTTCGTGGTCAGATTCGTCACGCAGATCAGCCACCATCGGCAGCTTTTTGTTCTGCATCTGAGCAGCGATTTGCTCCAGCACTTTGGCACCGGATACCTGATGCGGCAATGCGGTAATCACCACATCACCCTCTTCCCGACTCCACACCGCGCGGGCACGCACGGAACCGCGACCCGTAGCGTACATTTTCAGCAGTTCGTTACGCGGAGTAATGATCTCCGCCTCAGTAGGGTAGTCAGGTCCCTGCACGTGCTCGAGTATTTCGTCTAAACCGGCGCCCGGATCATCAAGCAAGCGCACGCAGGCGGCGGCAACCTCGCGCAGATTGTGTGGCGGCACATCCGTCGCCATCCCCACAGCAATCCCGGTGGTGCCGTTAAGCAACAGGTTCGGCAAGCGTGCCGGCAGCACTCTGGGTTCATCCATGGTGCCGTCAAAGTTAGGCTGCCAATCAACCGTGCCTTGGCCTAGTTCGGTCAACAGCACTTCGCTGTAACGCGCCAGGCGAGCTTCGGTATAACGCATTGCAGCGAAGGACTTGGGGTCATCTGGCGCACCCCAGTTACCTTGGCCGTCGACCAGCGGATAACGATAGGAAAAAGGCTGTGCCATTAGCACCATGGCTTCATAGCAGGCTGAATCGCCATGCGGGTGGTACTTACCCAGTACGTCACCGACCGTACGGGCTGACTTTTTGTGCTTCGAGGTAGCCGACAGTCCCAGTTCGCTCATCGCATAAATGATGCGGCGCTGTACCGGTTTAAGGCCATCGCCTATATGGGGCAAGGCACGATCCATGATGACGTACATGGAGTAGTTGAGATAAGCCTCTTCGGTGAACGACGCCAGTGTGCGGCGCTCTACCCCTTCGAGACTCAGATCCAGGCCATCACTCATACATAATCTCCGTTATGGCATACCGTGCTGATGCCGGTCGCCCTACTGCTTGTTCATTGATACTGTCGCAGCAACAAATCACCGCCCTGCGAACTAAAATCCAATTGGCGCAAGGCACTCATGCCCAGCAGCACACCTTCACCGCCCATACCCGGCACTATGCCCGCATCCACATCATGCAGCTCAATATCACCAATACGCAGGCTACGCAGACGGGTGCTGAAACCGGGCGCCGTACCGTTGGCCGTTTCGACCATAAAGCCGCGCCCTTGCTCAAGCCCCATTTGCTCGGCCAGCTCTGCCGGCACAGCAACAAAAGTAGCTCCGGTATCCACCAGAAAAGTCACCGCATGCTGATTGATCTGTCCGTCGACCAGAAAATGCCCCTGCCGATTTGGCTCCAGCCGCACTTCCACTGCGTCGTTCAGACGCACCGAATCTGGTTGTTGATTGGGGTTCTGCTGCCGCTCCTCCACACCACTGAACCAATAGGCAGCCAACAACAGACCGGCCACCCAGGCCAGTATCAACATACCGGTACCGAGACGGCGCTGGCCGGGTGCCGGAGAATCACTCACGCTTGGTATCCTCTCGCCAATCACTCGGCAGCGCGAATTGGAAAATCCAAGGGCGGCTATCGCCATCCGGACGCGCGCGATTGTTATTGTCCAGCCCGATCATGATGCCGTCTTCGTTGATCAGCAGTGCCTCGGCCAGGCCGTAAGGTGCATCGGGATAGAAGTAGGGTTCAGATAGGACCGTTTGGGCGAATGACCAGCAACGCTCGCGCTTACCGGATAATGAACTACGACGGCATACCTGGTGTGCATTACGTTCCAATGACCAGAGCTTTCCCTGCCATAACACCAGATCAGAGAAATCCGCTGGCAACACCTCTTTGTTCAGGACGCCTGGCGCAAAAGTGTCGGTCGGCAGAAACCGACGTTCAGCCAGCAACACACAACCTGCCAGCGGGCAGCGCCATTGATCACCTTGGCGCTGCAGCTTTAACAGGCCACGGCCTTGCCGCTCAGCTGCCAGCCATAACGTGTCGGCCTCAGCGTTAATCGCTACCCCTTCGGCCAGCGCGTTAACCTGCTGCCACAACCCCTGGCTTTCGCCTTCGCTGTAGACCGCCGGATCCAGGTCCAGCCATTCGCCCTTGACCGGCGCGTCTGCGGCGGGTGGTAACTTAAGCACGCCCAGTTCACTCTCGCTGACCAAATAGCGATTGCCCTGCGCATCACAAGCGAGCCCTTCAAAGTCCAGCGCCCGCCCGCTCAGGCCGCGTAACCAAGCACCGGCCAGCAACTGCACGGGTAGCATGCTGGGTGATGAATCTGGCAGTTCAAACTGTTCGCTGGCGGCCTGCCAGCCCGCGTCTGTGCTCTTCAGCACAAACAACGTTTGATCTTCACGGTCTGATAATGACAACAACTGCTCGCCACAATATTGCAATGCCGATAGATTGCCACGCGCCATGCCGTCGACTGGCAAAGCCTGCTGCAGTCTTAGCTCCGGGGCACGTTCAAAAGCAGTAACAGGAAGTGCAGCGAACAAGCAACAGGCCAGCAACAGCCCTTTTAAAATCGGGCTCAAAGCAATACCTCGGCCAGATTACCTTTGCTCTCCAGCCATATTTTACGATCGCCGGAACGCTTTTTCGCCAACAGCATATCCATCAATTGCTCAGTGTCTTGAGTATCATCCACGGTCAGCTGCACCAGGCGACGGGTATCCGGCGCCATAGTAGTTTCACGTAGTTGCAAGGGGTTCATTTCACCAAGACCTTTAAAGCGGGTGACCTGAATCTTGCCACGCTTGCCCTCAGCTTCAATGCGATCAAGGATGCCTTGTTTCTCGGCGTCATCCAGTGCGTAGTAAATATCCTTGCCCACATCCACTCGGTAGAGCGGCGGCATGGCAACAAATACGTGGCCAGCTTCCACCAACGGACGGAAGTGACGAACAAACAGCGCGCAGAGCAAGGTCGCGATATGCAGGCCGTCTGAGTCGGCGTCGGCGAGAATACATATCTTGCCGTAACGCAGCTGCTCCAAGCTCCCTACCCCTGGATCAACGCCGATGGCGACGGCAATATCGTGCACTTCCTGAGAGCCGAGCACTTCACTTGAATCGACTTCCCACGTATTCAAAATCTTACCGCGCAGCGGCATGATCGCCTGAAACTCTTTGTCGCGCGCTTGCTTAGCACTGCCGCCGGCGGAATCACCTTCCACCAGAAACAGCTCCGAGCGCCGCGTATCCTGGCCAGCACAGTCAGCTAACTTGCCTGGTAAGGCAGGGCCCTGAGTGATGCGCTTGCGTTCAATTTTTTTGCCGGCCTTGAGGCGGCGGCCGGCGTGGTTGATCGCCAGCTCTGCTAACTGCAGCCCTATGTCAGCATGCTGGTTCAACCATAGGCTGAAGGCATCTTTAACCACACCAGAAACAAAAGCGGCAGATTCACGCGATGACAGCCGCTCCTTGGTCTGCCCCGAGAACTGCGCCTCGGCCATTTTCAGCGAGAGCACATAGCTCACGCGCTCCCATATATCCTCCGGCGCAAGCTTAACGCCACGGGGCAGCAGGTTACGGAACTCGCAAAACTCGCGGATAGCCTCAAGCAGGCCAGCCCGCAGACCGTTAACATGCGTGCCACCTTGAGCGGTCGGGATCAGATTGACGTAACTTTCCTGCACCAACTCGCCACCGTCAGGTAGCCAGAAAACCGCCCAATCGATCGTCTCCTTGCTAGATGACAGACTACCGGTGAAAGGTTCGTCCGGCAGTTTCGGCCATTCGGCGCACGCATCCACCAAGTAGTCACGCAAGCCATCTTCGTAATACCAGCTGTGGCGTTCACCACCTTGGCGATCATCAAACTCGACCTTTAAACCCGGACACAACACCGCTTTAGCTTTAAGTAGATGCTTAAGTCGGGTAATGCTGAATTTGGGCGAATCGAAATAGCTGGGATCGGGCCAGAACATCACTGTAGTGCCGGTGTTACGCTTGCCGACGGTGCCAATCACCTCCAGCTCGCGCACTTTCTCGCCACTCTCAAAGCCCATGGAGTATTCCTGGCCATCGCGCTTGACCCGCACATCAACCCGCAACGAGAGCGCGTTAACCACAGAAATACCCACCCCGTGCAAACCACCTGAGAACTGATAGTTCTTATTCGAGAACTTACCGCCCGCGTGCAACCGGGTGAGGATCAACTCCACACCTGAAACACCCTCTTCTGGGTGAATGTCCACCGGCATACCCCGGCCATCGTCGCTAACCTCGAGCGCATTGTCAGGATGAAGTACCACTGTGATGGTGCGCGCGTGCCCGGCCAAAGCTTCATCGACACTGTTATCAATGACTTCCTGGGCCAGGTGGTTCGGGCGGGTGGTGTCGGTGTACATACCGGGACGACGACGTACCGGATCCAGGCCGCTGAGTACTTCCAGCGCATCAGCGTTGTAGGTCGATTGGGACATGGTCTGAGCGATATTCCTTATTATTCACGTAGCGGGCAGGAGTGCTCCCGCCGCGATGAATGCCGTGCGCAAAAGATAATCTGCGACACCTAATCTGCCACACATAGTATCCGCCCGGCGCTACCACTGCCAATGGCCGCACCCGCCTATCTGCAAGCCGAGAAAGCCAAACGGAGAATAGAATCTGAATGAGCGTTAGAGCACAGCACTGGCGCAAGCTATAGCGGTTTTAATAACCCGACGCGCCAGGCTCTGGCAGGTAACTGCCGGGGGGCAGCCGCGAAACCTCGGTTTCGATCCGGCCGTCGTCGTACAAACGCAGCCAACGATAACCCGGTGCTAGCGTATCAGTAGCAAAATCTTCGCTGTCGGCGGCGAACTGCACGCAGGTCGAAGGGCTCGCCAGCAATCGAACACCCTCGCGCTTACCATCAAACTCTTGATGCACGTGCCCCCAAAGCACTGCTTTAACGGCAGTCTGTTCGGTAAACCGACTAAATAGCGCATCGGCGTTCTGCAATCCGATGGGTTGCATCCAATCACAGCCTATATCTACCGGATGGTGGTGCAGGCAAACCAAAATGTGGCGTTCCCCAGCGGTAGCCAAGGCATCATCCAGGCGTTGCAACTGGTTATCCGCCAAACGCCCAGCCACCGAGCCAGACACACTGGAATCCAGTAACACGATACGCCAGTTACCAATATCCACCCAATCCCTGCTCAAACCTGAGGCCGCGCCCAGCTGCCGCATCAGAACGGCATTATCGTGATTACCCGGAATCCAGTGGCAGGGTGCAGGTAAGCGCAAGCTGGCGGCGATGAACCTGCGATAAGCGTCTTCGCTGCCATCCTGAGTAATATCACCGGTGGCCAGAACCAAATCCATACGGGATATTTCGTCTAGCACTAAATCAATTACCGAGTTAAGGCTGTCTAGCGTATCCAGCCCTAACAAATCGCCGCTATCACCCGCGAACAAATGACTGTCAGTCAGCTGCAGTATGCAGACGTAATCGGTTCCTGCCGATTCGGCTAACGACATGGGGACTCCATTGCTGATTTCCTTTCCGGCGCCAATCATGAACCCTGCCGCTCGCTGATTCCAGCGACTAGATCACAGCTCCTGCGCCCGTTTTCACTGCACAAAAGAGAACGGCTGCGCACTTTGTCCATGGCGCTGGCAGTAGCCAAGCCACTCCCCAAGAAACTGGTTAAGCTGATATTTTTCATCTGGCTGCAGCATTTGCTCGTTCGGGT
Organism: Halopseudomonas sabulinigri; assembly: GCA_011053055.1. Classification (GTDB taxonomy): domain Bacteria; phylum Pseudomonadota; class Gammaproteobacteria; order Pseudomonadales; family Pseudomonadaceae; genus Halopseudomonas; species Halopseudomonas sabulinigri_A. Next base: position 195,634 of record DRHT01000049.1, read on the forward strand.
AGGGATAGACGCCGCGAAAACGGCGGCTATTGTAGGCCGCTACTACTTCAGCCATACCCGCATCATGATACAGGCGAACCTCCATGCTTGGCGGCGTTACCCACTCATGCTGTCGCTCATGGGTAAGCATGAGGGTAGACGTGTAAGGGCACCGCTCCAGCACCCGCATCTGCAGGGCCTGCTGGCTATCATCGCCGGCATCCAGAGTAATACGTCGCTCATCCTGCTCGGCCATTGCAGGCATGAGTTTCAATAGGCGCCAATAATTGGTCTCGCATAGGGTCTGGAGGCCGATCAAATCCACATGATAACGGGGCTTACGCATCACTTTCATGGCTGCGGACCTGCATTATCACGCAATTGCTGAACATTCATCTCTAGCCACTGCAGGGCAATGATGGTGGCTGCGTTGTCAATCCGCCCGCTGCTCAGCGCGCCCATGGCGTCGGCACGCGACCAGCAACTCACACGGATGTCTTCGCCTTCCTCTTCCAAGCCATGGATGCCTCCTGCACCGCGACTGTCTACCAATGCCAAATACAGATAGACCCGCTCATCGCTGCCGCCGGGAGAAGGGAAGTAACGAGTAATGGGAGTGAGATCGAGTAATTTGAGGCCAGCCTCCTCCTCCGCTTCGCGGTGAGCGACTTCTTCAGGCGACTCATCCTTGTCGATTAGGCCGGCAACCAACTCCAGCATCCAAGGCTGCTCACTCTTGTCGATAGCCCCTATACGAACCTGCTCGATCAGCACTACCTGATCAAGCCAAGGGTCATAGGGCAGAACACAAACCGCATCGTGACGCACAAATAGCTCACGACGTAGCGCCGGGCCCCAGCCACCATTAAACAAACGGTGGCGTAAGGTCAGCACGTCCAGTCGATAAAAGCCCTTGAAGCCGTTTTGTCGATCCAGCACTTCGACATCGGCACGGGTAAAGTCGGTCACGTGGCCCCCAAGGGTTGTGGTGAGCCTAGGGCAACACCACAACATGCATAGAAATCCTGTCGCAAAAGGCCTGGGCAAGGCTGCCCATACCTGCGACCAAGCCTCTAAACTCGCATATCTGCGGGGGTGACGGCAAGCTTTCGGCGACCAGCACCAAGCTGGCTGCCGAAAGATTCAGACTTTCTGGTACAACTGCGAACCTTGGGAGCGAAACTCCTGAGATTTAGCCTGCATCCCCTCCTCGACCGCCAAATCCACCGTTTCGATGCGCTGCGCAGCGGCGTAATCACGTACTTCCTGCGAGATTTTCATCGAGCAAAATTTGGGGCCACACATGGAACAGAAGTGGGCGACTTTGGCCGAGTCTTTCGGCAGCGTCTCGTCATGGAAAGCGCGCGCAGTGTCCGGGTCCAGCCCAAGATTGAACTGGTCTTCCCAACGAAACTCAAAACGCGCCTTGCTCAACGCGTTGTCGCGTATCTGCGCGCCAGGGTGTCCCTTAGCCAAATCCGCCGCGTGCGCAGCGATTTTATAGGTAATGATCCCGGTTTTCACGTCATCACGGTTTGGTAGCCCTAGGTGCTCTTTAGGTGTGACATAGCAGAGCATGGCGCAGCCGAACCAGCCTATCATCGCGGCTCCAATACCAGAAGTAATGTGATCGTAACCCGGAGCAATATCAGTCGTCAGCGGCCCCAGAGTATAGAAAGGCGCCTCGTCACAGCACTCCAGCTGCTTATCCATATTCTCTTTGATCAACTGCATGGGTACGTGACCCGGACCTTCAATCATGCACTGCACGTCGTGCTTCCAGGCAATCTTGGTCAGCTCACCCAGGGTTTCCAGCTCACCAAACTGCGCTTCATCGTTGGCATCAGCGATAGAACCGGGGCGCAGGCCATCGCCTAACGAGAAGGAGACGTCATAAGCCTTCATGATCTCGCAGATGTCTTCAAAGTGGGTGTACAGAAAGTTTTCCTGATGGTGCGCCAGACACCACTTGGCCATGATCGAGCCACCGCGCGAAACAATCCCGGTGACCCGTTTAGCGGTCATCGGTACGTATCGCAGCAGCACGCCGGCGTGAATAGTGAAGTAGTCCACGCCCTGCTCCGCCTGCTCTATCAGCGTGTCACGGAAGATTTCCCAGGTTAGGTCTTCGGCAACACCATTGACCTTCTCCAGTGCTTGGTAGATAGGCACAGTGCCGATAGGTACTGGCGAGTTGCGGATTATCCATTCACGAGTTTCATGGATATTCTTGCCCGTAGACAGATCCATCACCGTATCTGAACCCCAGCGGATACCCCAAGTCATCTTTTCTACTTCTTCTTCAATAGAAGAACCAAGCGCCGAGTTACCAATGTTGCCGTTGATTTTAACCAGGAAGTTACGGCCGATGATCATCGGCTCCAACTCGGCATGATTGATATTGGCTGGGATGATCGCGCGACCACGTGCTACTTCGTCGCGTACAAACTCTGGGGTAATTTCTTTGGGTACGACGGCGCCAAAACTCTGGCCCACATGCTGATCCGTCAACAATCCAGCGGCCCTCGCCTGCTCCAGTTTCATGTTCTCGCGGATAGCAATATATTCCATCTCGGCGGTGATGATGCCCTTACGCGCATAGTGCATCTGGCTGACATTGCGGCCTGCCAGCGCACGGCGCGGGGTACGCACGTGGGCAAAGCGCATGTGATCGAGCGATGCATCAGCCAAACGCTCGCTGCCAAAAGCGGAGCTTAGGCTAGGCAGCACTTCAGTGTCGCTGCGCGCGTCGATCCAAGCGCCGCGCACATCTGATAACCCGGAGCGCAGGTCGATTTGCACATCTGGGTCGGTATAGGGACCGGAGGTGTCGTATACCAGCACGGGTGCGTTGGGCTCATTGCCTTTGTCGGTCTGGGTGTCAGCCAGGCTGATTTCGCGCATGGGTACGCGAATGTCAGAGCGTGAGCCCTGGACATATATCTTGCGCGAGTTGGGAAAAGGCTGGGTAGCGGCACCATCAGCCCCAGAAGTGGCGATGGCGGTATCAGGCAATCTGTTGTTCATTGTTGTGCTCCACTGCGTTGAAATATGCAGGGAACCGAAAAGGCGTGCGCGCCCGTCCGTAAACACGGCAGGCCAGCAGGCACATATCTCGATTCCTACGCCGGTACTAACCGGTTCAGGTTCAACGGGTATTATCTCAGC
>DRHT01000050.1 GCA_011053055.1 Halopseudomonas sabulinigri
GCTCTACAAAGTGGCCGACAAGCTGGGCGCTGCTGTGGGTGCATCACGCGCCGCGGTTGACGCAGGCTTTGTACCGAACGACATGCAGGTGGGTCAAACCGGTAAGATCGTTGCACCGCAGCTGTACATCGCGGTCGGTATCTCCGGCGCCATCCAGCACTTGGCCGGTATGAAAGACTCCAAGGTGATCGTTGCGATCAACAAGGACGAAGAAGCACCCATCTTCCAGGTGGCTGATTACGGTCTGGTTGCAGATCTGTTTGAAGCGGTACCTGAGTTGGAAGCCAAGCTGTAATAGGCTGCTTTGTGCTACAAAAAACCCGGCCTCGTGCCGGGTTTTTTGCTTTTGTGCTTATTTTAACGTGGTGCTTATAGCGTGCCGCTGGAGTCTGTCGTGTTTAGCGCGAATGACTCTAAGTGATAGCCTTCGTCATCCACCAACAAATACCAGCCAGCCTGATCCCAATCGCCCAGCACGATACGCTGCGAAGGTTCGCCGTCGATAACCAATTCGTGGCGGGCAGGGCGGTGGGTGTGGCCATGGATTAGGGTGCGAACACCTTCATTACGCATTACTTGGGCAACTTCGCCCAGATTTACGTCGGTGATGTCCGCGGCCTTTAAGCGGGTTCTGCTCTGGCTTTCATCGCGCAGTTTACGGCCGATCTTCTGTCGAGTACGCAACGGAAGATTACGTAAGGTGAAGCGGCTTAGCGGGTTGCGTAGCCACTTGCGCATGCGCATGTAGTCGAGGTCATCGGTACACAGGCTATCGCCATGCATCAACAAAACGGGTTCGCCATTTAGATCAACGATGCTGGGATCGCGTAGCAGCGTACATTTTGCCTGGCGACAAAAGGCTCGGCCGAGCAAAAAGTCGCGATTGCCGTGCATGACGTACACACGAACGCCTTGATCGCTCAGGGCGGCCAAGGCGTCGGTCACCTGTCGACCCAATTCATCTATCGCGTCATCGCCAAGCCATACCTCGAAAAAATCACCGAGAATGTAGAGCTCGTCGACACCACGCGCTTGATCACGCAGGCATTGCAAAAACGCCCGGGTAATATCCGGGCGTTTTGCTTCGAGATGCAGATCAGAAATAAATAGATAGCGCATCTACTTAAACTAGCTCAGTCGACCAGCTCAGCGCGCTCGATCATGACGTCATCTGCAGGGACATCCTGGTGGCCACCGCGTGACGTGGTTTTAACTGCCTTGATCTTCTCGACCACGTCCATGCCATCGGTGACCTTGGCAAATACGGCGTAACCCCAGCCTTGGGCTGTTTTTCCGCTGTGATTGAGGAAGTCGTTGTCAGACACGTTGATGAAGAACTGAGCACTGGCGGAATGTGGATCAGAGGTGCGAGCCATAGCGACAGTTCCAACGGCGTTGCTGACACCATTATCGGCTTCGTTCTTGACGGGCGCGCGGGTGTCTTTCTGCGTCATGCCGGGTTCAAAACCGCCGCCCTGGACCATGAAGTTGCTGATGACGCGATGAAAGATGGTGCCGTCATAGTGGCCATCTTTAACGTACTGCTTGAAGTTTTCGACTGTCGCGGGGGCTTTGTCGGCGAACAGTTCAAGGGTGATAACGCCGTAGTTTGTGTGCAGCTTGACCATGGGGCAGTCCTCGGGCAGAAAATCTCGTGGGTATAGTCGCGCTGAGTGCGTTGTCGCATTCAGGCGCTTGACAGTTTCGGGTATGATACGGGTTTTGGCCAATTCGGCCTAGCCAAAATCCGTGATGCCTCAGGCTTCACCCGTAGCGAGTTTTGCTGACCTTATGAACAAACCCGAAGCCACGCCGCCCAGTCATTTTTTGCGTCAGATCGTCCAGTCGGATCTAAATGACGGCAAGCACAGCAGCATAGTTACCCGTTTTCCTCCTGAGCCCAACGGCTATCTGCACATTGGTCATGCAAAGTCGATTTGCTTGAACTTTGGTCTGGCCCGCGAGTTTGGCGGCGATTGCCATTTGCGTTTTGACGATACCAATCCCGCCAAAGAAGAGCAGGAGTACATCGATGCGATCAAGCAAGATGTTGAATGGCTTGGCTTTGAATGGGCCGGTAAAGTGCGCTTCGCCTCTGACTATTTCGATCAGCTGCATGCTTGGGCGATTGAGCTAATCAAGTCTGGCAAAGCTTATGTTTGCGAATTGTCGCCTGAGCAGGCGCGTGAGTATCGCGGGTCTCTGACCGAGGCTGGCAAGAACAGCCCTTTCCGCGATCGCAGTGTGGACGATAACCTCGATCAGTTTGCTCGCATGACAGCGGGTGAGTTCACCGACGGCGTCAAAGTGCTGCGGGCGAAGATCGACATGGCCGCGCCTAATATGAATCTACGCGATCCCATTTTGTATCGTATTCGTCATGCGCATCACCATCAGACCGGTGACAAATGGTGCGTTTATCCGAGCTACGACTTTACCCATGGTCAGTCTGATGCAATCGAGGGCGTGACTCACTCCATTTGCACGCTGGAGTTTGAGGATCACCGTCCGCTGTATGAGTGGTGTTTAAACAACCTGCCTGTGCCAGCCACTCCGCGCCAGTACGAGTTTGCTCGTTTGAACCTGAACTACACGGTAACCAGCAAGCGCAAGCTCAAGCAGTTGGTTGACGAAAAGCACGTGGATGGTTGGGATGATCCGCGCATGTCGACCATCAGTGCGTTCCGTCGTCGTGGCTACACTCCTGCTTCTATCCGGGAGTTTTGCGAGCGTATTGGCGTGACTCGCTCGGACGGCGTGGTTGATATGGGTGTGCTCGAGTTCTGCATTCGTGATGATCTGGATGCCAGTGCGCCGCGTGCGATGTGCGTGCTCAAGCCTCTGAAGGTGACTATTACCAATTACCCGGAAGGTAACACCGAGCTGCTGAGTCTGCCGCGCCACCCGAAACACGATATTGGCGTGCGCGAATTGCCTTTCGAACGTGAAATTTATATCGATCAGGACGATTACATGGTTGAGCCGCCAAAGGGCTACAAGCGCCTGGTTCCGGGTGGCGAAGTGCGTCTGCGCGGCAGCTATGTGATTCGTGCCGATGAAGCGATAACTGATGCCGACGGCAACATCGTCGAACTGCTGTGTTCTTACGATCCCGAAACCTTGGGCAAGAATCCTGAAGGCCGCAAGGTTAAGGGCGTCGTGCATTGGGTGCCAGCGAGTACCAGCATCGAATGTGAAGTACGTCTGTACGATCGTCTATTCAAGACGGCCAATCCGGATAAAGGCGAGGAGGGCGCGGGCTTTCTGGAAAACATTAACCCCGAGTCCCTAGTTGTTCTTAAAGGGTGCCGTGCTGAGCCATCTCTGGCTTCAGCCAGCGCGGACGAGCGTTTCCAGTTCGAACGCGAGGGCTATTTTTGCCTGGATTCTAAAGACGCTACCGCTGATAAATTGGTGTTCAACCGCACCGTCACCTTGCGCGACTCTTGGGGTAACTGATGGCGCTGACGATTTACAACACGCTGAGCAAAACCAAAGAAACCTTTAAGCCATTGGTTGGTAATCAGGTGCGCATGTACGTGTGTGGCATGACGGTGTATGACTTCTGTCACATCGGTCACGCGCGGGTCATGGTGGCTTTCGATGTGGTTTCGCGCTGGTTTCGGCATAGCGGTTACGAGCTGAATTACATCCGCAATATCACCGATATCGACGACAAGATTATCCGCCGGGCAAATGAGAACGGCGAAACCTTCCAGCAGCTGACCGGCCGCATGATCGACGCCATGCACGAAGACGAAACCCGTTTGAGCGTATTGCGTCCGGATCAAGAGCCCAAGGCCAGCGAGCATATTCCGGGCATGCACAGCATGATCCAAACGCTGGTCGATAAGGGCTTTGCCTACGCGCCGGGTAATGGCGACGTGTATTACCGGGTCAGTCGTTTTGCCGAATACGGCAAACTGTCACGCAAGAAGACTGAAGATCTGCGCAGTGGTGCGCGGGTTGATGTTGATGAGGCCAAAGAAGATCCACTGGATTTCGTGCTCTGGAAAGCAGTAAAGCCTGGCGAGCCTAGCTGGGCTTCACCTTGGGGCGAAGGACGGCCAGGCTGGCACATTGAGTGCTCGGTGATGTCGACTTGCTGCTTGGGTAATACCTTCGATATTCATGGTGGTGGTCCGGATCTAGTTTTTCCTCACCATGAAAATGAGATTGCTCAGAGCGAAGCAGCAACCGGCGAGCAATATGCTGCATCCTGGATGCACGCCGGTGCCGTGCGCGTAGATGGCGAGAAAATGTCCAAATCATTGGGCAACTTTTTCACCATTCGCGAGGTGCTGGAAAAGTACCACCCCGAGGTGGTGCGTTATCTGCTGGTATCGAGCCATTACCGCAGCGCAATTAACTATTCCGAAGACAACCTAAAGGAAGCCAAGGGCGCGTTGGAGCGGTTTTACCACGCCCTCAAAGGCTTGCCACAGGCTAAAGCTTTCGGCGGTGATGAGTATGCAGTGCGCTTTGCGGCGGCGATGGACGATGACTTCAACACGCCCGAGGCGTGCGCGGTGCTCTTCGAAATGGTGCGCGAGGTCAATCGCCTCAAAGACACCGATATGCTAGCAGCTGCGGCGCTGGCCGCACGTTTGCAGCAGTTGGCTGAAGTATTGGGCGTACTGCAACTCGAACCTGACGCCTTTCTGCAGGCGGGTGCCGACGGTAAAGTTGACGCAGCTGCCATCGATGCGCTGATTCGAGCACGCCTGCAGGCCCGCGCCGATAAGAACTGGGCTGAGTCTGACCGCATCCGTGACGAACTGACGGCTATGGGTGTTGTGTTGGAAGACAGCAAGGGCGGTACGACCTGGCGGCTGGCTGAATAGTGATGCCACATAGCATGACAGACCTCACTGGGCGCGTGGCACTGGTGACCGGTGCCGGCAGTCCTGACGGTATCGGTTTTGCAACGGCGAAGATGTTTTATGCAGCCGGCGCAAAGGTGGTGCTCACTTCGACCACCAACCGCATCTTTCAACGTCAGAACGAACTTGATCCCGACCGCGAGCGCAGCTTGGCACTGGTCGCAGATTTGACGCACCCGGAGCAGGCAGCTGAGCTCATTGATCAAGTGATGGAGCGTTTTGGACGGGTGGATATTTTGCTCAATAACGCGGGGATGGCGCAGTCGGGCATCGACTCGCCGATTGGAGAGCTATTCCACAAAATGCCTTTCCAGCACTGGCAGCGTGAGTTCGACTTAAATCTCAATACCTGCGTACATATCAGTCAGCTCGTGCTGCAACATATGTTACAGGCTGGGTTTGGCCGAGTGATCAATATTGCTTCTGTTACAGGGCCGTTGGTTACCTTCCCTGGCACCGCCGGCTATAGCGCGGCAAAATCCGCTATGGTGGGTCTGACCCGCTCAATTGCGCATGAGGTGGCGGGGCAAGGGATTACTGTTAACGCGATTGCGCCAGGCTGGATAGAAACCCCTTCAAGTATGCCAGCAGAGTTGGATGCGGGGCGGCGCACACCTATAGGGCGGCCTGGACGACCTGAAGAAGTCGCGCGCGTTGCGTTATTTCTTGCCAGTGAGGGCTGTAGTTATATGACCGGCCAGATGTTGGTGGTCGATGGCGGGAATTCGCTGCAGGAAATGAAAGGCTGACCAGTGATTAGACATTGGTTAGCAAAGGCCAGTACCCGAATCAGGGGTGCTGGCCTTTTTTCATCTTAGTACCAGATGTCTGAGCTGATTTTCTCTTTCAGTTCAGGATAGTCAGCCGCTTTGAAAGTGGGTTCTTCACCGGCTTTGCGCTGTGCCATATAGTCTTTGGTTAGCTTCACCACCGTCCCGGATAGCATCAGAATTGCGATCAGGTTGATCGTCGCCATCAGCCCCATAGACGCATCGGCGGCGTTGAATACAGTGCCGACAGCCTGATATGCACCCCATACAACCATGCCTAATGCTGCGCAACGTAATGTCAGCATGCCTGCTTTGTTACCTATGCCCAGGAATATCATGGCGTTCTCTGCATAGGAGTAATTGGCGACGATGGAGGTGAAAGCGAAGAATAGAATGGCGACGGCAATGAAATACTTACCGGCAACGCCGATATGGGCTTCCATTGCCAGTTGCGTCAACTGAGTGCCGGTGACGCCGTTACCGGGCTCTAGTACGCCAGAGAGCAAAATCATTATTGCGGTGGCGGTGCAGATCACCAACGTATCAATAAACACGCCCATGGCCTGCACGAAGCCTTGTGACGAAGGGTGATGCGGTGCTGGGGTGGCTGTTGCCGCAACGTTAGGAGCCGAGCCCATGCCGGCTTCGTTGGAAAACAGACCTCGCTTGATGCCGTTGAGCATAGCCGCGGTAACTGAACCGGCAACACCGCCAGCAGCTTCCTCCAGGCCAAAGGCGCTTTTAAAGATGAGTGCGATCACGCCGGGCACTTCGCTGATATTCATCGCTAACACATACAACGCCATTAACACGTAAGCGGCCGCCATAAAGGGCACGATGATCTCGGCGAAGCGGGCGATGGAGCGCAATCCACCGAAAATCACTACACCAGCCAATATCGCAATTACGATACCAACCGCCAGCTTGGAGAAGCCGAAAGCACCTTCCATCGCGTCAGCAATCGAGTTGGCCTGTACCGCGTTGAATACAAGACCGAACGAAATAATTAGGCAGACCGAGAAGATACTGCCGGCCCAAGGTGCCTTTAGCCCCTTGGAGATATAAAACGCTGGCCCGCCGCGGTATTGGCCTTCGCCGTCACGCACCTTATACAGCTGAGCGAGACTGCTCTCAGAGTAGGCTGTCGCCATGCCCACCAACGCCACCATCCACATCCAGAAAATCGCGCCAGCACCGCCAAGATAAAGGGCTACTGCCACCCCAGCGAGGTTTCCGGTCCCTACCCTGGAGGCCAAGCTGGTACATAAGGCCTGGAAGGGCGAAATGCCCGCTTTGTCACTTTTTCTTGATCCCAGAATAGAGCGAACCATCTCGCCAAAGTGCAGAAACTGCAGAAAGCCCAATCTAATGGTGAAGAAAATACCGACAGCGAGAAGGCCGTAAATCAGTACGTAGCCCCAGAAAACCGTGTTCAAAAAGCCGATTACTGCATCCATCGCGGACCCCCCAAGTATAAATGGCTACTGCGGAAATGTTTAGTAACAGTAGATGTTCGCAGCGATTGTGCCAGCCGTAAGCGAAATGAAACAGACTTGTGTTTCCGCTGCGCTGAGCAGAGGATAGAAAGTTGATGAATCTCGTTGCTCCCCAACAATAATGAAAGCAGATTAGTACGAGGTGACACATGAATGCACAACAGCCGGAAGGCCTGACAATCCAGCCCCGACGTATCGATTTTTCCCTGCCAGATCAATTGCCGCGTCATTGGCACGGTAATGACCCGTTCAAGAGCCATTTTTTTAACTCGATGTCCATTCTGTTTCCGGATGGCGAGCGATTCTTTATTGATTCGGTACGCCACTATCGACCTGAAATTGACGACCCCGAACAGCTCGCTCTGATTAAAGGGTTTATTGGCCAGGAAGGGCATCACAGTCGCGAGCACATTGAATACAACCAGCGGCTTAGTGATCTTGGCTATGACGTGGAAAAACTCATGCAACCCGTCAAGAAACGGATTCGCTATGTGCAAAAGCATTTCAGCCCGGAGCGGCAGTTAGCTGGCACGGTCGCCATGGAACATTTCACTGCCATTTTGGCTGACTCAATATTGCGCGAACGAAGCTGGTTCGATGGTGCGATTGAGCCGATGCAGCGTATTTGGCGCTGGCATGCACTGGAAGAGACCGAGCATAAAGCAGTCGCTTTCGATGTTTATATGAAGGTCTGTGGTGATCGTAAAATGTTGCGCGCCGCGATGCGGCAATCCACTTTCTTTTTCCTTAAGGATGTGACGCTTGGCATGTGGCACATGCTACGCCGCGACGGGGAGTTGACCAATCTACGCATGTGGCGCCAGGGCCTAGGCTGGTTGTGGGGCAAGGGAGGCTTTTTTTCCAGCCTTTTTGGGGCTTACCGCGATTTTTACCGCGAAGATTTCCATCCATGGCAGCATGATAATCAACAGCTGATGCGCGAGTATCAGAAGGAATTTGCTGTGGCTGAGACGGGAGTGGCTGCCTGAGACACCAGGGTAATTTGTCGCATTATGTGTAAAACCTAGGCTATCATGTGCGCCATTTTGTCGATAAGGAGTCAATATGCCCCTTCCTTTATATGTGCCCAAAGAAACCAAGGAACACGAGAAGCGTGTTGCGCTCGTGCCTTCTGTAGCTGCCAAGCTGCAGAAGCTGGGACTGGAAATTACCATGGAGTCCGGTGCTGGTAAGGCAGCGCGGATCCCCGACAGTGCCTATACCGATGCAGGCGTCAGTCTGGGTTCTGTCGAGGGTGCCAAGTTGATCTTCCGGGTTCAACCGCCTAGCCTCGAAGACATCGCGCAGATGCCGGAAGGTGCTGTGCTGTGCAGCTTTATCTATGCGCAGCGTGAACCTGCGGTAGTTAAGGCTTTGCAGGAACGCAACATTACCTGCTTTGCCATGGAGCTGATTCCGCGCATCACTCGTGCGCAGGCGATGGACGCTCTGTCCTCGCAGGCCGCTCTGGCTGGCTACTATGCTGCGTTGCTAGCAGCAACTCAGCTGAACCGTATTTTGCCAATGATGACGACCGCCGTTGGTTCATTACGCCCCGCGCGTATTCTGGTTATGGGTGCCGGCGTAGCCGGTCTTCAAGCGCTGGCGACTGCCAAACGCCTGGGTGCCATGATTGAAGGTTACGACGTGCGCCCTGAAGTAAAAGAGCAGGTTCAGTCGGTCGGTGGCAAGTTCGTTGATACCGGGGTTAACGCGGTAGGCGAAGGCGGTTATGCCCGTGAGCTGACTGACGAAGAGAAGCAGCAGGTTGAAGCTGTACTGACTCGTCATGTTCAACAAGCTGATGCGGTTATCACGACAGCTTCTATTCCCGGTAAGCCCAGCCCCAAGATCCTTACTGAAGCTCAGATTATGGGCATGAAGGACGGCGCGGTCATTATCGATCTGGCAGCCGAAGGCGGCGGTAATACGCCGTTGACCAAGCCAGGCGAAACGATTGAAGTGGGTCCGGTATCGATTATCGCGCCGCTAAATATCACCAGCCATCTGGCTGAACACGCATCTGAACTGTACTCGCGCAACCTGCTTGCCTTGGTCACCTTGATGGTCCAAGACGGCGAGTTGAAGCTGGACTGGGAAGACGAAGTGTTGGCCAAGAGCGTGCTCACCCACGAGGGTGAGATCCGCAATGATGCTGCCCGTGAAGCAGTCGAGAACCAGTCAGAAGGAGCTCTCTAATGGAAATCACTACAACCATTACCGGATTTGTAGCCCTCTATATCTTTTTGCTGGCGGCCTTCGCTGGTTATGAAATTATCGGCCGAGTGCCAGCCATTCTGCACACGCCGTTGATGTCAGGCTCCAATTTCATCCACGGTATTGTGGTGGTTGGTGCGATGTGGGCGCTGCTTAATGCGGGTTCCACACTGGAACAGGTAATCGGATTTTTTGGGGTACTGCTGGGCGCGGGTAACGCGGCGGGTGGTTACGTGGTCACCGAGCGCATGCTGGAGATGTTCAAGCCCAGCACCAAAGTTGCGCCATCCACGGAAGATAAGGAGTAAGCCATGTTCAGCGCTTTTTTGATTGATGCGGCCTACTTTATCGCTGCTTTTCTGTTTTTGTTTGGTCTCAAGCGGATGGCCAGTCCGGTTACTGCACGCTCCGGTATTGTTATTGCTGGCGGTGGTATGGTCTTGGCTGTTGCCGCGGCTTTCTTGTATGGCTTTGATGTCAGCCCGCGGGCGCAGCCTCATCTGGGCATGAACCTACTGCTCCTGGTAATTGCACTGGGGCTTGGTGTGTCTTGGGCTTGGTACAGCGGTAAGCGCGTAGCGATGACCGATATGCCACAGATGGTTGCCTTGTATAACGGTATGGGTGGCGGTGCTGCTGCTGCGATTGCCGCGACTGAGCTGTTCTCGGGCAACGCACTGGCACATGGGCCGGTAGTGACGCTACTAGCAGTGCTGGGTGGTTTGATTGGTGCAGTTGCACTGTCAGGATCGCTGATTGCTTGGGCCAAACTTGATGGCCGAATGAACAAGACCTGGCGTTTGCCTAATCAGCAATACGTTAACTTGGGGCTGTTCTGTGCTGCGCTCGCAATGGGCGCTGCGCTGGTAGTTATGGGTTTGATGGATGTGGTTCAAGCGCCGGTATTTGTGATTGCGTTGTTCTTCATTGTTGCTCTGGTTCTGGGTGTGATGCTCACTACGCCCATTGGCGGCGCTGATATGCCGGTGGTTATCTCGCTGTACAACGCATTTACAGGCCTTGCTGTAGCCTTTGAAGGTTTTGTGCTGCAGAACCCTGCGATGATCATCGCCGGTACTGTAGTGGGCTCTGCGGGTACGCTGCTGACGCTAATGATGGCCAAAGCGATGAACCGCAATGTCAGCAACATCATCTTCAGTGACTTCGGTGGCGGTGATGATAGCGATGACAGCGAAATCAGCGGCAGCATGAAAGCAGCGGACGCGTCTGACGCGGCCATTGCCATGTATTACGCCAGCAAGGTAATCATCGTGCCGGGTTACGGTCTGGCCGTAGCGCAGGCGCAGCACAAGCTGTACGAGTTTGTGAAGCTGCTGCAGAAGCAGGGCGTCGAGGTGAGTTTTGCGATTCACCCGGTAGCTGGGCGTATGCCCGGTCACATGAACGTACTGCTGGCTGAAGCCGGCGTGCCTTACGACATCATCTATGACCTGGAAGACATCAACGAAGACTTCCCGCAGGCCGATGTTGCCATCGTACTCGGTGCCAACGACGTGGTTAACCCCGCGGCGCGTACCCGCAAGTCTAGCCCTATCTACGGCATGCCGATTCTGAACGTGGATCAGGCGCGTCAGGCCTATGTAGTCAAGCGCGGCCAGGGTAAAGGTTATTCTGGTGTAGAGAATGAGCTGTTCTTCGAAGAAAACACCTCGATGGTGTATGGCGATGCGCAGAAGGTAATGGTGCAGATGATTGAAGCGATCAAGTCGCTGGGTTAAGCCCAGCGGTAAGCTTCAAGCCAAGAAAAACCCCGGCGTATGCCGGGGTTTTTTTATGTCTGGCTTATAGCTACGCTAAAGCTCAGGCCTGCTTCGGGTTGTAGCCGAAGATAGACTTAACTTCGAGAAAGTCCTCAAAGCCGTAATGGCCCCACTCGCGACCGTTGCCAGACTCTTTGTAGCCACCAAAAGGGGCTTTGTTGTCTAGCGCTGCGCCATTGAGGTGGACCATGCCGGTACGGATGCGACGAGCAATTTTACGGGCACGATCCAGATCACCGGATGACACATAGCCGGATAGACCGAAGTTGGTGTCGTTAGCAATGCGCACCGCATCATCTTCGTTTTCGTAACCAATAATAGACAGCACAGGCCCGAAGATTTCTTCGCGCGCAATGCTCATCTCATTGTTTACGTGGCTGAATACCGTAGGTTTGATGTAATAACCTTTGTCCAAGCCTTCTGGTCGGCCTGGACCGCCAGCAACTACCTTGGCGCCTTCTTCAACACCGGCGCTGATCAGATCCTGAATCTTGTTCCACTGCGCTTTGGAGACGACTGGACCGATGACAGTATCTTCAGCATTCGGATCGCCCGGCTTTACCTTGGCGGCGACGGCTTTGGCGATGGCGGCTACTTCGTCCATACGGCTGTTTGGCACCAGCATACGAGTCGGCGCGTTGCAGGATTGACCGCTGTTGTTCATGCAAGACATGACACCGTGAGCAACCATTTTCTCGAAATTGACATCGTCCAGCAGAATATTGGCCGACTTACCGCCCAACTCCAGCGCGACGCGCTTGATAGTCTGTGCACCGTTTTGCATCACCTGACGACCCGCGCCAGTGGAGCCAGTGAACGACATCATGTCGATATCCGGATGGGCAGACATGGCCGCGCCCACGGTGGGGCCATCGCCGTTAACCAGGTTGAATACGCCAGCAGGAACGCCAGCTTCGTCGAGTATTTCGGCTAGCAGCAAAGCGGACAGCGGAGCGACTTCGGACGGCTTCAGTACCATGGTGCAGCCGGTAGCCAGCGCAGGTGCGATTTTGCACGTCAGCTGGTTGATCGGCCAGTTCCAAGGGGTAATCAGGCCGCAGACGCCGATGGGCTCTTTAACGACCAAGGTGTTACCAATCTGCTCTTCGAATTCAAATTCTTTCAGAGCGTCTAGGGCGGCGGCGAAATGGCCAAGTCCAGAAGGTGCTTGAGCAACTTTGGATAATTTGGCCGGCGCGCCCATTTCGATAGAGATAGCTTCTGCAACTTCGCCCATGCGCCGCTGGAAAACGCTCATAACACGCTCGATCAGTGCAATGCGCTCTTCACGGCTAGTACTGGAATAGGACTCAAAAGCGCTTCTGGCGGCAGCGACAGCCAAATCAACGTCTTCTTTGTTGCCCAATGCGATGGTCGCAACGGCTTCTTCGGTGGCGGGGTTGATCACGTCCAGCGTGTTGTCGCCCTTGGGCTCGACCCACTTACCATTGATATAGAACTGCTTGTGATGGCTCATTCTGATGTGGCTCCTTTTTATGGGTGTGCAAAACCTTCAAACCTTAGCACTGTCTCTGTCAATGCTTGAATGGTTTTGTGTTGAATCAATGTAAATGTTACGACGCCATATGGCTTCCGACAGTTCCATCTCCCCTTTATAATGCGCTCGGTAGGGCGGGCCGAATACTTGACTGTTTTGCTTGGATATTGCATAGTTGCACTCAGATTTCAACCGCTTGAGAGCGCTTATGCGACTGACCACCAAGGGTCGTTACGCAGTGACAGCCATGTTGGACTTGGCACTGCACGAAGACCAAGGACCTATTACTTTGGCAGATATATCATTACGCCAAGGTGTTTCCATTTCCTATCTGGAACAGCTGTTTGCCAAGCTCAGGCGCAGTAAGCTGGTTGAGAGTGTTCGGGGCCCCGGCGGCGGTTATCGACTGTCTGGTGGCCCCTCAGCCATCAGCGTAGCGCAGATTGTTGAGGCGGTTAACGACTCAATGGATGCAACGCGCTGTTTGGGCAAAGGTGACTGCCAACATGGCGAAGTTTGCCTTACCCATCATCTGTGGTCGGATCTAAGTGCCCGACTGCATCAGTTCTTGAGTGATATCACGCTGGCGGACCTGGTCTCCCGTGAAGACATTCAGCGTATCAGAACGCGCCAAGACAGTTGCTCCGTTTCTGCACGCCAGACGGTAAACGAACTGGAACGCATTATCTAAAGAGGCCGTAGAGCCTTCCATCGATGCATTACCGGCCAGGTAGTGCAATGCCTGAATATGAAAGTGGCTGCCCGATTAACCGGGGCGGCAGGATTGAGGTGATACCGTGACTGAACAAGTCGAAAGCCTGATCAAGAAGGATTACGCGGCTGGATTCCATTCCGCCATCGAGTCAGAGACGCTGCCACCAGGTCTCGACGAAGATGTGGTCCGCTTTATCTCCGCCAAGAAGGAAGAGCCCGAGTGGTTGCTGGAATGGCGTCTGAAAGCCTTCCGCGCCTGGCAGGAAATGGAAGAACCTACCTGGGCTCATGTGCATTACCCGGAAATCGATTTCCAGGCGGTGTCTTTCTACTCCGCGCCCAAGAGCATGGACAGCAAGCCGCAAAGCCTCGATGAAGTCGACCCCGAGCTGCTCGCTACTTACGCGAAGCTCGGCATCCCTTTGCACGAGCAGGAAATGCTCGCTGGCGTTGCGGTTGATGCCGTCTTCGACTCTGTCTCGGTTGTCACCACCTTCCGCGCGAAGTTGTTTGAGGCAGGCGTCATTTTTTGCCCGATCAGCGAAGCGGTACACAAGTATCCCGAGCTGCTGAAAAAGTACCTCGGTAGTGTGGTGCCGCAGAAAGACAACTACTACGCCGCGCTCAACTCGGCCGTGTTCTCTGATGGTTCCTTTGTCTACATTCCCAAGGGCGTACGTTGCCCAATGGAGCTGTCTACCTATTTCCGCATCAACGAGATGAACACCGGGCAGTTTGAACGCACCTTGATCGTTGCTGATGAAGGCTCTTACGTCAGCTATCTGGAAGGCTGTACCGCGCCCATGCGCGATGAAAACCAGCTGCACGCTGCGGTAGTAGAGTTGGTCGCGCTGGATGATGCCCAGATCAAGTACTCCACGGTACAGAACTGGTATCCAGGTAACGCGGAAGGCAAGGGCGGCATCTACAACTTCGTTACCAAGCGCGGTATTGCGCATACGAATGCCAAAATATCCTGGACGCAAGTCGAAACCGGCTCTGCGGTAACCTGGAAATACCCTAGTTGCATACTGAAAGGTGATAACAGCGTCGGCGAGTTTTATTCGGTCGCGTTAACCAATAACTTTCAGCAGGCTGACACCGGCACCAAGATGATTCATCTGGGTAAAAATACTCGGTCTACCATCATCGCTAAGGGCATTTCCGCTGGCCGCAGTAATAGCTCCTATCGTGGACTGGTGCGTATGAACCCGGGTGCTGAAGGCGCGCGTAACTTTACCCAGTGTGATTCGCTGCTGATCGGTGATCGTTGTGGCGCACACACCTTCCCTTATATCGAAAGCAAGAACCCCAGCGCGGTAATTGAGCACGAAGCCACTACCTCGAAAGTCAGCGATGATCAGTTGTTTCTGTGCCAGCAGCGCGGCCTAGATGCTGAAAAAGCAGTGTCGATGATCGTCAACGGGTTCTGCCGAGAAGTGTTCAAGGAATTGCCCATGGAGTTTGCGGTTGAGGCCGGCAAGCTGCTTGAGGTCAGCCTAGAAGGCTCAGTAGGTTAAAGCTTGCGCAAGCAACCGAGTAGCGCAAACAGCTAAAGTAATTTATTGGATATTAATATGTTAAATATCAGTGATTTGTATGGCAAAGTTGAAGAGAAAGATATCCTGAAAGGCCTATCGATTGACGTGAAGCCGGGTGAAGTTCACGCCATTATGGGGCCGAACGGCTCCGGTAAAAGTACCTTGGGCAATATTCTTTCTGGTCGTCCTGGCTACGAAGCCACCGCTGGCAGCGTGACCTTCAAAGGTCAGGATTTGCTGGAGATGGGCACCGAAGAGCGTGCCCGTGAGGGTCTATTTCTGGCCTTTCAGTATCCGGTGGAAATCCCCGGTGTGAGCAACATGGAGTTCCTTAAGGCAGCAGTCGATGCCAAGCGCAAACACCATGCTCAGTCTGACTTGTCTTCAGTAGACTTCCTCAAGTTGGCACGTGAGACTTGCAAGCGCGTTGATTTGGATGCCAGCTTTCTCAAGCGGGGCGTTAATGAAGGCTTCTCCGGTGGTGAGAAGAAGCGCAACGAGATCATGCAGATGATGTTGCTCGAACCTGACCTGTGCATCCTCGATGAAACCGATTCTGGTCTGGATATCGATGCCCTGCAAATCGTCGCGAATGGTGTCAACGCTATGCGCGATGGTAACCGCAGCTTCCTGGTAGTAACTCACTATCAGCGCCTGCTGGATTACATTATTCCTGATTATGTTCACGTGCTGGCCGGTGGCCGCATCGTCAAGTCCGGCGACAAGAGCCTGGCACTCGAGCTGGAAGCCAAAGGCTACGGCTGGTTGGAAAACGAGGTTGCCTGAACACATGACAGATTTTCAACAAAGCGCATTGCAACTGGCAAACAAGCAACAGGCTGCGACCTGGTTGCAACCGTTACGTGAGCAGGGCGCGGCCAATTGGTCAGCTGCCAGCTGGCCTGGTCGCAAGACTGAAGCGTGGAAGTACATTTCGCTCGCGCCTTTGCAACAGCAGAGTAATTTACGTTGGGGCACCGACGCGGATGACAGCGCCGTTGATTCGGTTGAGCAGGTTGAGTTGGATGCGACCTGTCTAGTCTTCGTCAATGGTCGTTTCAATGCGGCGCGCTCTAGTGCACTGCCGGCTGGAGTCGTGCGTTTCTCTGATGCTAACGCGGAGCAGCAGCCACTGATTCAGCAGCATCTTGGCAAGGTTGTAGATAGCGAACGGCACCTCTTCGCTGCTTTGAGCAACGCATGGGTTGAAGACGGTATTCTGGTTTATGTACCGCGCAACAAGAAGCTCGACAAGCCTCTTTATATTCTCAATGTTGCTACGCCAGAAGCAGAGTCTGCGGTGGCCAGCCAACGTTTATTGGTGGTGTTGGAGGAAGGCAGCGAAGCTGAAGTGATTGAGCACTTTGCCTCGGATGCACGGGAGCAGAACGGCTTCGTCAATAGCCTCACTGAAGTCGTGATTGGCGCCAATGCTCGTCTGCAGCATTACCGTATCAACCTGGAAGAAGAGAATCTGCTGCATGTGGGCGGCGTGCACGTCGACCTGCACCGTGATGCGCGCTTTCATGGCTTCACCCTGGCCCAGGGCAGTCGACTGAAGCGTATCGACTATCAGCTCAACATGCGTGGCGAAGGTGCCCACATGGAGCTGAATGGGGTGTATCTGCCGCGTAACAAGCAGGTTATCGATTACCACACCAATGTTGAGCATTGCGTGCCAAATTGCACCAGCAATGAAGTGTTTCGCGGCATCATTGGTGACTCAGCCAAGGCAGTGTTTAACGGGCGAATCCATATTCACCCCAAGGCACAGAAGACGCTGGCCGAGCTGAGCAACAAAAACCTGTTGACCTCACGTACTGCCGAGATCAATACCAAGCCCGAGCTGGAAATCTACGCTGATGACGTACGTTGCGCCCACGGTGCGACCATTTCACAGCTGGACGAGACTTCCCTTTATTATCTCCAAAGCCGGGGTATCTCCGCCGCTGACGCAACTACCATGTTGAGCTTTGGCTTTATTAATGAACTGCTCAATCAAGTCCCGGAACAGGCGATCCAGGATTACCTGCGCCCGCGACTGTCGTCCTTATTTGGTCAAGCCAGTGAGCGGGTAGGGCATCTTACTTATGAGTGAGCAGATCAACCCCGTCACCTTTGACGCAGAGCGTGTGCGCGCCGACTTTCCGATTCTTAATCAGGAAGTGAACGGTCATCCGCTGGTTTATCTGGATAATGCAGCGACCACGCAGAAGCCGCGTGCGGTAATTCAAGCCATCGTTGACTACTACGAGCACGATAATAGCAACGTGCATCGGGGCGCTCACGCGCTAGCTGATCGCGCTACTGAGAAATTTGAAGGTGCGCGTGTGAAGGTTGCTAACTTTATTAACGCACCTCAAGCGCGGCAGGTCATCTGGACGCGCGGCACCACCGAAGGTATTAATCTGGTGGCGAGCAGCTGGGGTCGGAGTAATCTGAAGGCCGGCGATCGCATTTTAGTGTCTGCGATGGAGCATCACTCCAATATTGTGCCGTGGCAGCTGATTGCTGAAGAGAAGGGCGCATCGGTTGAACCGGTACCGGTATTGGAAGATGGCTCGATTGATCTGGATGCTTTTGCCGCCATGTTGGATGAGCGGGTTCGCTTAGTGGCTTGTGGTCATGTTTCCAATGCGCTCGGAACCATTAACCCGGTTCAGGATGTGGTTCGTATGGCCCACGCGGTTGGTGCTCTCGCGCTGATTGACGGTGCTCAAGCAGTGGGCCACTGGGCGGTTGATGTGCAGGCTTTGGATTGTGACTTTTACGTCTTTTCCTCGCACAAGCTGTTCGGCCCGACTGGGTTAGGCGTGCTTTACGGCAAAGAATCGCTGTTGGACGCTATGCCGCCTTACCAAGGCGGTGGCGAGATGATTGAGTCAGTCAGCTTTGCAGGTACTACCTTCAACCAGTTGCCTTATAAGTTTGAAGCCGGCACGCCAGATATCGCAGGGGTTATTGGTCTTGGCGCGGCGGTAGACTACTTGCAAAGTATGGATCGTGCCGGCGCAGCTGTGCATGAAGCAGCGTTATTGAGCTATGCCGAAGAGCGCGCCAAGGCAACGCCTGGCATTCGTATTGTCGGCACTGCTCAACAAAAGACCAGTGTCATGAGCTTTCTGTTGGAGGGCGCCCACCCTAACGATGTGGGTCTGTTGCTGGACCAGCAGGGTGTTGCGGTGCGCACCGGCAATCACTGCGCACAACCTATCATGGAGCAGTTTGGTATCTCTGGTACGGTGCGCGCGAGTTTTAGTTTTTACAATACTCGAGCAGACGTTGATCGGCTGTTTGAAGCGTTGGACAAAGCAAGGCAATTCCTGGTTTAGGAGTGCATGAAATGAGTGTTGAATCTTTTGACCCAAGCAGTCAGGTAGTTACAGTAAGCCCGTCAGCGTTGGCGCATTTTCGTCGCCAGCTGAGCAGTGAGCAGGGTAAGTCAGTGCGGCTGAGTGTCAAAAAAAGCGGTTGTACTGGTTTTATGTATGCCATTGACCTGGTTGAGAAAGCGGGCGCCAGTGATCTGCATTATCAGCTGGATGAGCAGGTCGAGTTGCTGATCGATAGCAGTAGCTTGCAAGTCCTTTCCGGCACTCAGATTGATCTGGTGCGTGAAGGCGTTAATCAGCAAATCAGGTTCATTAACCCGAACGTCAAAGACGAGTGCGGTTGTGGTGAAAGCTTCAGTGTTAACTAGGGCAGGGCGCTGATCAGTATGGAAAGACGTATGGTAGTAGCGCAGGCTGATTGTCCTGCGCGGCGGGTGCCCGATGGCACTCCGCTGACCATCCCGAAAGACACTTTTGTCACCATCACTCAGGCACTGGGTGGCAATTACACGGTGACCTATAACGGGCAAATGGTGCGTGTTGATGGAACCGATGCCGCTGCGTTGGGCCTAGAGCCTGAGCTGCTGTCATTCCCGGAACCCACAGATGACCAGATCAATGAAGAGCAGGTCTGGGAGGCTTTGAAAACCGTTTACGACCCAGAGATTCCGGTCGACCTGGTCAACCTTGGCCTGATCTATTCGCTGGCAATTTCTCAATCTGAGCACACAGTCACCATCACTATGACGCTGACTGCGCCGGGTTGCGGCATGGGCCCCGTTTTGGTGGGTGATGTTGAGTATCGCGTGCGCCGGGTTCCTAACGTGGAAATCGTCCAGGTTGAACTCGTATTCGATCCACCCTGGCAGCGCGAGATGATGAGTGAAGAAGCTCAGCTTGAAACAGGCATGTTTTTTTAGCCTCTCGCGGGCAAGTAATCGGTAATCCGCCCGTTGACGCGAGCTGATTGCCGCTGTTGATTCACCAATTTAGACAAACTGATCCCTAGGGCCCTTGCACATGAGCCGATTTGGCACCGAGATTACCAGCGACGATATAGTCGATACCCTATCTTTTTTCGACAACTGGGAAGATCGTTACAAATACATCATCGATTTGGGTAAAGAGCTGCCGCCGCTGGATGAGGCGCGCCGTACCGAAGACAACCTGGTACGCGGCTGCCAAAGCCAGGTCTGGCTGGTGAGTGATGCGCGTGACGGCAAACTCTTCTTTGAGGCTGATAGCGACGCCTTCATCGTCAAGGGCCTGCTGGCGGTTGTGCTAGCTGCGTATAACGCAAAAACGCCGCAGGAAGTCTCAGACTTTGATGTAGAGGCCTATTTCGCTGAACTTAACCTGCTAAAACACCTAAGCGTAACCCGTGGCAATGGACTTCGCGCCATGGTCACCCGCATTCAGGGCACGGCCGCTGCCAGCTGATACGACATATTCGCTGCGTAACACGGCATAAGTGTCACTTTGCTATTAGTCTGTTGTCTTTCCTCGAATCAATGGTTACTGTTTGACGCGTTTCGTTCGGGGTCACCTCCGTGATACAAAGGCGTTGATGGATTGGTGTCGCGTTTAAGGTGTTGTTCAACGCGTCGCTACTTTGTAGATAGAAACTACAATAACAATAAGTTATCCAAGGTAACGCGTGATGTCCGGTTTATGGGGAAGACTGAGAAACGACTTCCAGCTATCGATAGTGACGTTGGTGGGCATCTGCTCCGTTTTCGGAGTAACACCCTATGCTGTGTATCGCCTCCAACAACAGAATTGGATAGTCGGTTTTACTGATACCTTTCTGGTGCTCGGCACCTCGTTCGCGGTGTTCTATGCTTGGCGAACTGGCAATACGGTTCGCCCCGGCCAGTTTCTCGCAGTTATTTATTCTCTCGGCGGTTTTCTCGTCACTATCAAATTAGGCATCAATGGTCTGTTCTGGCTTTACTGCCTGGTGTTATTCAATTTCTTTGTAGTGCCCCCTGTGCAAAGCCTGGCCGCTACGCTGACGACCCTGGTTGCCACCTGTATCTATGGTTGGCAGCAGCCGGGGGACATTTTTGAAAGTCATTATCAGATGATGTCTTTTGTGGTCACCTATTTGTTGGCGAGTTTGTTTGCTTTTGTTTTTGCATATCGCAGCCGCTTTCAACGTAGACAGTTGGCTCTGCTCGCCACCCTCGATCCATTGACCGGCATTGGCAATCGCAGAACCATGGATGACGAGTTGGATATCGCCATCTCGGATAGTCAGCGCTATGGTATGAGCTTTGGCCTTCTGGTCCTGGATCTCGACCACTTTAAATCAGTGAATGATCAGTTTGGGCACAGTGTGGGCGATCAGGTTTTGGTCGATTTTGTCCGCGTAATAAAAAGTGCCTGCCGCGCCTCGGACCGCATATTTCGTCTGGGTGGTGAAGAGTTTGTATTACTGGTCCCCAAGGTCGATCGACAAGCGCTGGCAGGAGCGGCGACCCATATTCAGCGCAGTGTTGCCAATCAGCTCCGCTCTCCCGGTTGGCCGGTTACGGTATCAATTGGTGGCTGCGTGCTGGAAGATCAGGGTAGCCGCGAGGCATGGCTGAGGGATGCCGACGTCTGCCTCTACCAGGCTAAAGACGCCGGCCGGAACTGCACTGTGATCAAAGGACTGGAAACACCAGTAGATTGATCAATCGCGGTCCAGGGCCTTGCCAGCAGGCCGTTCGTCATCGTGCATTGGGTTTTGTGGCAGACTGTCTCGGGCGTCATCGACGTGGTCTGTCACGTTGTCTACCGCATTATCCTTGGCGTTGCCTGCGGCTTTGCTCGCATCGCAACCGCCACTCACGCCTACCGTCGCCTCCATAGCCGCATTGCGCGTGGCTTTTTGTGCGTCGCAACCCATGATATCGGGTTTTAGGTCGGCGAGGCTTGCAGAGGCATTAAAGCAAAGAGCGATGAACAGCAATTTCTTCAGCATGGGGACGTTCTCCATCGGGTGGTTGAATGTATCGTCATTGTAAAATGGCGATTAATATCTCATTCTAGTCACAGATACTGATTTTACCCACACACTGAAATTGCTGCCGTACCGGGCAGCCAGCGAGGTGAGCAGCATGGCACATCAATACAGTGAAAAAGCTTTTTGGCAGAAATTGGCGCAGTACGCTAAGACCGCCGGGCGTGAAGTAGTAGAAAAAGCCCTATGCCTGTATTACGCGGCTCGCCGTCCAGAAACACCCGGTTGGGCCAAAGCGGTTATCGTCAGCGTATTGGCGTATTTCATTGCCCCGCTTGATGCGTTACCTGATTTTACGCCTTTTGTGGGTTTTACCGATGATTTAGGCGTATTCGCCGGCGCATTGGCTATGGTTTCCATGTACATCGATGACGAAGTTAAAACGACAGCTGCGGCTACCGCAGAGCGTTGGTTTGGTCAGCCTAAGATGCCGGAGCCTGTGAGCTAAGAGGTAAGGCAGCAAATGGAGGCGCGTGGCTCATCTTATATGCAGGAAGAGAGGGCAAAAAAAGACCGAGCTCGGAGTGAATACCGAGCTCGGTCTTTTAATTTAGATTGGTTTTGCTTTAGCGCTTGGCGATGATCCACACGGCATGAATGATGCCCGGAATATAACCACAAATAGTCAGCAGCACATTCAACCAGAAAGCGCCGCCAAAACCGACCTGGAGAAATACGCCCAAAGGTGGCAGCAGTATGGCAATTAGAATGCGAATAAGATCCATGGCATAGAGTCCTTTTGTTGATTAATAAACGTCACTGAATGTGAGACCCCGTGGCACTGGTTTTGTTCATTC
This sequence comes from Halopseudomonas sabulinigri, assembly GCA_011053055.1. Lineage (GTDB taxonomy): Bacteria > Pseudomonadota > Gammaproteobacteria > Pseudomonadales > Pseudomonadaceae > Halopseudomonas > Halopseudomonas sabulinigri_A. The sequence continues at coordinate 22,037 of DRHT01000050.1, forward strand.
GCCCTATTCAGCTACCAATCACGCCACCATCCTCTCGGGTTATCAGCACCGTGGTTGAGCGCGGCCGTGAGTGCCCGTCACTGGCTGGATAACTGATGCCCGGATGCTGCACATTAACCCAAATGGCTTTTTCATCTGGCGACCAGGTGATACCGGTAATTTCGGCACCCCAAGGACCGACCAGAAAGCGGCGTACCTCGCGACTGATCGGGTCAGCGCACAGCATCTGATTGGAGCCGATTTTGTTCATGTAGGGCGCGGTTTCATCTGCGTCGGTGAGTATCCACAAGCGCCCGGCGCTGTCGAATGCGAGGCCGTCAGGGGATGAAAACAGGTCGCCTTTGATAGTGCCGACGCGGTTAGCCGGAATGCTGTGGTCAGCATCCTGGCGTTCGCCCGCGAGAACGAAAATATCCCACTCAAATTCGACAGCAGTTGGGTCGCGTCTGGCTTCACGCCAGCGCAAAATCTGTCCATGCAGGTTTTGCTCACGTGGGTTGGCGGCATCAACCGGCTGCTGCTTGCCGCGATCCGTATTGTTGGTCAGGGTGACGTAGGCCTCTCGGGTATGCGGGTGTACTGCGACCCATTCAGGACGGTCCATAGGCGTTGCGCCAACCGCATCGGCTGCACCGCGGGAGTTAAGCAGCACGGCTTGCGCGTCTGCAAAACCCTCTGCAGGCGTTAGCCCTGGATCGCCGAACCGCAGTGGCAGCCAGCGCCCCGAGCCATCGGCCATAAAGCGGGCGGCGTAGAGGGTGCCGCTGTCTAGCAGGTTCTGGTTGTGTGCTTGGTCTGTTGGACGATAGGCCTGGTCCGGGACAAACTTGTACAAGTATTCGCCGCGCGCGTCGTCGCCTGAGTAAAACGCCATGCGTCCGTCGTCACCCAAGGAACAGACCGCACATTCGCGACCCAAGCGACCCATGGCAGTGCGCTTGACGGGGGATTTTTCAGGCGCGAAGGGGTCGAGTTCAACTACCCAGCCAAACCGATTGGGCTCGTTGACATGCCCATCGTGCGCTTGGCTGGGATCCGGTGTGGCGTCGAATCGCGGCTCTGTCGACTCCCATGCGTAATAACGACTGCTGCCTCCCAGCCCTATGCCATAGCGCTTGTGTTCTGGTCTGTTGGCGTAATCTTTCTTGTCTCGGTTGACGAAGTAATTGTGAAAGTTCTCCTCACAGGCCAAATAAGTGCCCCATGGCGTGACGCCCATCGAACAGTTGTTCAGGGTGCCGAGTATTTCATCGCCTTCGGGATCGCTTGCGGTTTTCATACGCGGGTCACCGGCTAACGGCCCGCTGATCCTGAATGGACTGAATCCGGTAATACGACGATTGAAGCCGGAATCCGTCACGCGTTGCCACTGACCATCGGCATTCTTATGTATTTCGATCACGCTGAGGCCGTGCGCTGCCAGTTCCTTGCGAACCTGATCCGCCGGACGTGTGCGACTGCCATCTGGATTGTCAGTAAACAGCATGCCTTCTGGGTGCAACGTAGGGTTCACATATTCGTGGTTTACAACTAACAGACCACGTTCATTGGGTGCTTCGGCAAACGGGAAGAAGTGCATGCCGTCATTGTTATCGCCGGCCTGCAGCAGTTGGTCTTGCCAGGTATTGCTGGCATCTTCGCGCCAGGCAGGCGCGCCCGGCATGACCGAATCACCCCAGCTGAAAAAGGCTTGGGCACGATAGCCTGGCGGTACGCTCACAATGTCGAAATCAGATGAGGTTACCGCTTCAACTGATTGAAAATTAATAAGAGAATTTCTTTCTATATTAGCTGATATCGCATGCGCTAAAGGGCTGAATAACGAGGGGAAGAGGCTGCTTATGGCGAGTGCGGCGCCCCCCTTAAGCAGATTTCTCCGCCCCTCATTAACCAACTGGTTAAGACTTGGTTGCCGTGAGGTATTGATGCTTTTATCGTCCAACGATTCCAGTGCATCGTGGAAGGACTGATTCTGTTTCATGGTCTGCTCACTGTTTCCATGCGGTAACGGAAGGTGTTGCGCACGCCTGGTACGGATACCGCCTGCCCGTTGATCATGCGGGGTTTATAGATAAAGTCTTTGGCTGCTGCGAGCGAAGGGCGAACGAATATTTGTTCTTCACAAGCGCCGGGCACTATTCGAGGGTCCTTCACCTGACCATTCTGGAGCACCGTGTACTCTACTGTGCAATCACCTTCCAGCTGGCGACTTAGCGCGCGTCTGGGATAGTCGGGAGCGGACTTGTTAATGGGTGCGTAGCTGCGGATCTCTGCTTTTTCTGCAGCTGCGGCCGCTAGCTGCGCACGCTGTTGTTCGGCCATCTGCTCTGCTGCGCGTTGCCTTGCCTGCTGCGCGACCTGTTGTGCTTCGGCAGCAGCTCGCTGATCTTCCCGCTGCTGCGTCACCTCCCGTTGTTGCTGCTCACGCTCCTTGCGTGCGATAGCGGCGAGATCGGGTTTGCTAACTTGTGGTGTAGGTTTAGGTGCAGGTCTGGGTACCGCCGGTGTTTGTACGACGGGCTCCGGCAACGGTTTAACGGGAACGGGTTCGGGCGTCGATTCGACTATGGGCGTTGGCTCAGGTGTGGGAGCGGCTTGGGCGGGCATCATTACTAGCTGCGTCTTGATACTACGACTGGCCTCCGGTGCAGGTGGCGGTGCTGGCTGCCAGCCCAGGTAGATAAGGCCGGCAGCGCCAGCGTGCAGTAACAGCGTCGCGCTTAACGGCATGAGCCAAACGCGTGGGCTGGAGGGCACTGACCGCTCGGCCGCGTTCAAGGTGTCGTTCAGACTGTTATCGCTCGACATTGCGCTCCCTCATGGCGATTCAGTGATCAGGCCAAGGCTGGTCACGCCGGCTTGTTGTAACGCTGCCATGCCGCTGACTACCTTGCCGTAATCCACGCCGGCGTCGGCGCGGATCATCACTTGGGTCTCTGGTTGCTGCTGTAAAATACGGGCGAGTTGGGTTGTCAGTTCTTCCAGTGCGTTGGCGCTGTATTCGTAGCTATCGGTTTGTACGTGACTGCCCTGGTTCCAGTGGTAGCTACCGGCGTTGTCGATGGAGAGGGTGACTATTGATGGATCTTCATTGTTCAGCGTTTCGCTAGCGACCTTGGGTAGATCGATCTGTACACCCTGGGTGAGCATGGGTGCGGTCACCATGAATATCACCAGCAGCACCAGCATCACATCGATGTAGGGCACCACATTCATTTCAGCCTTGGGTTTGCGTTTCTGGCGGGGAGGGCGCATCTGAGTTACCCCGCCGCGCGGTTGTGCACGCGGCGGTGCAGAATGGCGCTGAATTCTTCAGCAAAATTGTAGTACTGACCGAGCAGATGCTCGCTGCGAGTGCTGAACCTGTTGTAAGCGACTACGGCCGGAATCGCAGCAAACAACCCGATGGCTGTGGCGATCAGCGCTTCAGCGATGCCCGGTGCGACAGTCGCCAAGGTAGCCTGTTGTACCTGCGAAAGACCGATGAACGAGTTCATGATGCCCCACACCGTGCCAAACAGGCCTACGTAGGGGCTTACCGAACCCACGGTAGCGAGAAACGGCAAGTGCTGTTCAAGGCGCTCTTCCTCTCTAGCAATGGCCACACGCATGGCGCGCTCTACGCCTTGCATAACAGCTTCCGGTTCGCTGCGATTGTGCTGGTTGAGCTGCGCGAATTCGCTATAACCGGCACGAAAGATTTGCTCGACGCCCGCGTGATCCTGGCTGGTGTTGTACAGCTGGCTCAGATCCTTGCCGGACCAGAACTGATCTTCAAATGACTTGATGGCGCGCTTGGCATGATTAAACAGGTTGCTGCGCTGGGCAATCAGGAACCAGGTGGCCACAGAGGCCAGCAGCAATATCAACATAACGCCTTTGACTAGCAGACTGGCTTCAAGCACCAGTGACCAAATAGTGTGTGTTTCATTCGTGGATGGCATGCTTTCCTCGCTGGCGGGCCTGAGCTAGCTCCCGCCTGTCTATTGGATGACAACAAGATTTCGGTTTGATGACGTAGCGGCTGTCAGGGCAAATTCAGCGCCTTGGCTATTTGCTCCCAGGACACCAGCTTGAAGTTCTGATTACCCTGCGGCATGCGCTTGCGGCCGTCCTGCACCACCAGCATGCCGCGTGGAAATACGCTGCCGAAGTTGGCAGAACTGACCTCCAGACCGTCGGTTTCAGACACACCGTCTATACCAGCAGCGGTATTGATGCCCACTCGAAAAACGCCGCGAAGCTGATAGGGCGGTTCGGCGTCCAGTACTAAGTAGCTGTCGTTACCCTGGCTGGAAATCACCAAATAGGGTTTTTCGGCCTGATAGATGGCCATGCCCTCAACATCTGCATGCAGCGGGCCTTCAGCGCGAATCACTTCACTCAGCTCGCCCGGTTGGTTGGGATCGGTGCCGAGGGTCCAAACGGCAACACCTTCTTCGCCAATGAACAGACGCTGACGCGCATCATCCGCAACGCAGCCTTCTGGCTGGGTTTGGGTACTGAACTCGCGAACCAACGCGCCGGTGACTTCACCGTTCTCTGCTTGCAGCCGGTATTGCAAAAATCGGCCGCTCTTGTCGTTTGCAATGGCGTAGATATCGCCTTGCGGCCCTTTGGCCATGCACAGGCCGTAGATATCGGACAGCGGCAAGGGAATGCGCCCCAAGCTACTTACCTTGCTGGTTTGCGGGTCGATGGCGAACAGCTCCAGGCTGTTGCTATCCCGATTGCTGGCGACGGCCAGATCTATTTGCTGCTCGCCAAGAGTAAATCCGCTACGCAAATCGACGTTGTTAATGCGACCGACCGGCAGGTACTGCAGCTGCTTTCCTTGCAGATCGTAGACGCCTAGCCCGCCACGTTTGTCGGTTCCGAGAATGCGCGACTGGCTGGCATCGCTGGGATTGACCCAGATGGCTGGATCATCGGCCGCGTCGCCGCCGTGGGGTACCGAGTCGGTCTGAGCCTGCGCAGGTATTTCTACGATAGGCGGTGCGGCTACCGGCAAAGCAGCCTGGGGGACTTTGGCCTGATAGAGCTGCTGGTCGGCAGCGTCGGCCAGCAAGACTTCAGTGGATGCGGAGGACTGGCGTGAGAATACGCGTTCGGCGTCGCGCAGTGGCGGCAGTGCCAATGGGGCGCCTGCCTGCCAGCCTTCGGCTTCTATGTGATATCGGTGCAGGCTTGCATTGCCATTCAGTGCTAGCACGCCATCGGAACTGGCGGCGAGGCCCTGGGCGCTGTCCTGAAGGAGCCCATAGGGTGCGACTAGATCGACAATTTGGCGTTCGCCGTTGGTTTCCGGGTTGGCAGGGTAAGCCCAGATGCCAACGTCCTCCTCGTTGATGAAGAGCGTATGCAATTGGTCGTTAACCGCGCAGTATTGCGCGCCCACGGGCAAATGCAGGTCACGCATCAGTTGGGGCTTAGTCAGCAATTGCTGTTGCTCGGCGACGAGCCATTGCTGTCCGCTACCTTCTTCACCGATCAGGAACAGGTACAGATAGTCGTTTGGGTCTTGATAGAAGCACAAGCTCTCAACCGGATAGTCGGTCGCTGGCAGCCAGCTGGGCGCAGAAAAGACCTGTTGTTCTACATTCCAGCCTAACAGCAGAGTTTGATCGCGCTCCTCATCCAGTGTAGCGCTCAGCAATGTGCTGCCCAACGGCCGGGTATCCAGCGCGGAAAAGCGACCGCTGTACGGCTCGGTTATGGGGTTGCCGGTAGCGTCTAGCAACCAGAGCCCCGAAGTACCTACGGCGACGCGATCCGCTGGAACGTTATTGCCGGCCGGCAGTAACACCCAACTGTTCAGATCGGAAGGCAGTTCCGGGGCGGTCCAAGGCGTCAGCTGTGTATCGCTAGCGACCACCTTCTCGCTGGTGTCACGGTTCTCAGCGGAGATCGCTTCATCATTGAAACAACCACTCAGGGCAAAACAGGCTGGCAGCAGGGTGCCGGCGATCAGCAATGTAAATCGCATTCAGATTCTCACATCAACTCGGTTAACCGGGCGCGCTGACGCACGCCCAGAGGTATCAGAAGTGGGTCAGCGATAGGCCTATCTTGTAGGTAGGGCCATACTCTTCGTATTGCGCGTTGTAGCTGCGATCACCGGTGTAGACGTAGTATCTCTCGTCGGTAATGTTTTGAGCTTCGGCAAACAGCTGTAAATTGTCGGTAAGGAAGTAGTGCGCGCTTAGGGAAGGTCTGAAATACCGGCCATATGGGCGGCGATTATGACCTCGGCTCACAAAAAAAACATTTCAGGAACGATTTCATCGCCCTCAGTCGCGTTTTCAGCGCGTTGCAGCCCCTTTTCGGCCATCCAGGCCACTGTAC